>NZ_CP137157.1:1197500-1895000 GCF_040581405.1 Komagataeibacter sucrofermentans DSM 15973 | reverse complement strand
CGTAACTATAACGGTCCTAAGGTAGCGAAATTCCTTGTCGGGTAAGTTCCGACCTGCACGAATGGCGTAACGACTTCCCCGCTGTCTCCAGCATCGGCTCAGCGAAATTGAATTCCCCGTGAAGATGCGGGGTACCCGCGGTCAGACGGAAAGACCCTATGAACCTTTACTGCAGCTTTGCAGTGGCATCAGAGACATTCTGTGTAGGATAGGTGGGAGGCTTTGAAACCGGGGCGCCAGTTCCGGTGGAGCCATCCTTGAAATACCACCCTGACTGTTTCTGATGTCTAACCGAGGCCTGTTAGCCAGGTCCGGGACCCTGCATGGTGGGCAGTTTGACTGGGGCGGTCGCCTCCCAAAGTGTAACGGAGGCGCGCGATGGTGGGCTCAGGCCGGTCGGAAACCGGCTGTCGAGTGCAATGGCATAAGCCCGCCTGACTGTGAGAGTGACAGCTCGATCAGAGACGAAAGTCGGCCATAGTGATCCGGTGGTCCCGCGTGGAAGGGCCATCGCTCAACGGATAAAAGGTACTCTAGGGATAACAGGCTGATCTCCCCCAAGAGTCCACATCGACGGGGAGGTTTGGCACCTCGATGTCGGCTCATCACATCCTGGGGCTGGAGCAGGTCCCAAGGGTTCGGCTGTTCGCCGATTAAAGTGGTACGTGAGCTGGGTTTAGAACGTCGTGAGACAGTTCGGTCCCTATCTGCCGTGGGTGTTGGAGACTTGAGAGGATTTGTCCCTAGTACGAGAGGACCGGGATGAACATACCTCTGGTGCACCGGTTGTCGCGCCAGCGGCACAGCCGGGTAGCTAAGTGTGGACGGGATAACCGCTGAAAGCATCTAAGCGGGAAACCCACCTCAAAACAAGGTCTCCCCAAGGGCCGTGATAGACCATCACGTCAATAGGCCAGGTGTGGAAGCGCAGTAATGCGTGCAGCTGACTGGTCCTAATCGCCCAATAGGCTCATTCCATCGCCACAATCGTGGCAACACACATGCACAGCAGTCATCCACTCTCAATACATAGTCATACAAAAAACACCAACCCATCCACATCAAGTCCAACCCCATACGGGGAGACTCGATGACCTGGTGGCCATGGCGGGGAATGATCCACCCGATCCCATCCCGAACTCGGCCGTGAAAACCCCCAGCGCCCATGATACTGTGCCTTAAGGCACGGGAAAGTCGGTCGCCGCCAGGTCTTCCAGTCTCCCCCACAACCGCGGGGTGGAGCAGCCCGGTAGCTCGTCAGGCTCATAACCTGAAGGCCGCAGGTTCAAATCCTGCCCCCGCAACCAAAATTTATCCAATATAATCAGCATGTTAAGCCGTCCGCAAGGGCGGCTTTCTGCGTTTGGCACATACGCGCAGGATGCACATAGGATGCAGATGGGAGTGAAAGCGCAGCGTAGGTTGGGCTGATTTCACGTGTGCTTGAACCGCCAGAGCAAGGTCATTTGGACGGGAACAGATTCGCCGTCATGAACTCGATAAACACCCGGAGTTTCGGTGGGAGATAGGGGCTGGACGGCCACAGAAGACGGAAGACTCCTGAATGTGCGGTATGGTCGGATAGCACAGGAACGAGATGTCCGGTCCTGAGATGCTCGTGAAGCACGAAGTCCGGCAGGCTGACGATACCCAGCCCGGCTTCGGCCATGCTGATCAGTGGTTCCAGCGCCGAGGCAATAACGGTTGCCGGGGGTTCAATGGCCCCAGCCGGGCGATCCTGCCGCAGTGGCCATGCTTCCAGTTTTCCGGTTGTGGGATATCTGTGGCGCAGACAGACATGATGCACCAGATCAGCCGGTTCGATGGGTGTGCCATGGCGCTCCAGATAGATAGGACTGGCAACCAGCCGGTGATGGAATGTGCCGACGACACGGGTCATCAGGCGTGAGTCCGCAGCATCGCCAGTCCGGAGAACCACATCGAAGCCTTCGCCGATGACATCCACAAGGCGATCGGTGAAATCAAGATCGGGCTCGATTTCCGGATAGGTCCGGATAAAGGCGTTGACGGCAGGCATCAGCAGCATGCCCACCATGGGGAGGCTCACGCGCAGACGTCCCGATGGTGTGGCGTGTGTATCGGCCAGTTCCTGTTCGGCAGCCGCGACTTCCCCCAGGATCCGACGGCAGCGCGCCAGAAAGAGATGCCCTTCCTGAGTCAGCGTGATCGTTCGCGTGCTGCGATGAAACAGCCTGACGCCGAGACGCCCTTCAAGACGTGCAATGGCCTTGCCGACCGCAGAGGCGGACAGGCCCAGTTGCTGACCGGCGGCCGTGAAGCTGCGTGTTTCCGCAGCCTGTATGAAAATGGGAAGAGCGCCCAGACTGTCCATCGCATGATCCGGCCATTACGGACACATTCGTCCATTATGTATGGAACTATAGCCTGATTAATCCGGAGTGGGGACCATCTTATCGTGAGGGCAACGAGCGGCGGCAAAGCGACAGACAGCTTTGCGCCACGACATGCTTTGGGGTGGGTGATTCCATGACTTCAGAAACGATTGAATGCAATCTGTCCACATCGGGACGTCTGCCACTGGGAGGCCTCCTGGCTTTGGCCACGGCCGGGTTCATCACCATCCTGACCGAGGCTCTGCCGGCAGGCCTGCTGCCCCAGATGGGCAGGAGTCTGAACGTATCGGATGCGATGGTGGGGCAGCTTGTCACACTTTACGCAATCGGTTCCCTTGTCGCGGCCATCCCGCTGACCAGCGCCACGCAGGGCTGGCGACGGCGCAGGCTGCTGCTTCTGGCCATCGGTGGTTTTGCTGTCGTCAATACGATCACGGCCATCTCAACCAGTTATGTCCTTACCCTTGCCGCCCGTTTTCTGGCAGGGGTATCGGCCGGACTGCTGTGGGCGCTGCTGGCGGGCTACGCCAGCCGGATGGTGGCACCCGCTTTGCAGGGAAGGGCCATTGCTGTGGCAATGGTCGGGACACCTCTTGCCCTGTCGTTTGGCATCCCTCTTGGCACCCTCCTTGGAACGATGGTTGGTTGGCGTTACACTTTCGGTATCATGACTGCGCTGACGGTCGGTCTGCTGGGCTGGGTCGTGGCAGCGGTGCCGGATTTTCCGGGCCAAGGTCAGGGACGACGTCTGACGCTCAGGCATGTGTTCCTGATGCCGGGTGTGCGGACAATCCTGTCTGTCACGCTACTGTTCGTCCTGGCCCACAATATCCTCTATACATATATCGCGCCTTTCCTGCTGCAGGTCGGCATGGGCGGACAGGTAGATATGGTGCTGCTGGTATTCGGTCTTACCGCTCTGGTCGGCATCTGGCTGATCGGCGCCCTTATCGATCACTGGCTGCGAGTAATGGTCCTGGCCAGTATCGCTCTTTTCATGATTGCCGGTTGCATATTGGGTTTTGCAGGGACCAGTCCGATTGCAGTCTATGCGGGGACAGTTCTGTGGGGGCTGGCCTTTGGTGGCGCGGCCACGCTGTTCCAGACGGCGTCCGCGCGTGCAGCAGGCGAGGGGGCCGATATCGCCCAGTCTATGATCGTGACCGTATGGAACACGGCCATTGCCGGCGGCGGGATCGTCGGGGGTCTGCTACTCGACCATCTTGGCACGACCGTCATTCCGTGGGCAGCGACAGTTCTGCTGATTGGTGCCCTGTTGATCGTCATGGTGGAGTCAGGAAGCGGGTTTACACGCATGCCGCGCAATGGCTGACCTAACGCGCTTTATTTTCCCAGCGAGATTTGACCGGAAGTGATGCGCATTTTCTCCCTTCAGGAAATCTACAACAGCCCTGCGCCACATTAGGAATGGGTCGACCGGAAAGAGGGAAGACCCTCTGGCACCGTTGATCGTGCGGGATGCAGATGGCGAGGTCATTCAGGCGCAGGATACTGTCATCAGGAAAATCTGATGAGGCGCTGGAGGAGGCCGGCACTATGATGGACGGCGAGTGCAGTAAAGACGATGGCGTATCGCGTCGGTCCAGACCCGGGTATGCCATCCGACACATCGGGGAGGCTCTGGCATCATGAAATCTTATCTGTTTCCGATCCTGGGCAGTATCGAGGAACTGGTCCAGCAGGAGAGGCAGATGCCTACGCCTGCTTATGGGCAGGTTCTGGTCAGGATGCGCGCGGCCTCGCTGAATTATCGGGATCTGACCGTCGCCAGAGGACGGTTGCCCCGTGCCAAAACAGTCGATCTCGTGCCGCTTTCCGATGGTGCCGGAGAAGTCGTGGCCATTGGCGATGGTGTGACGCGACATGTGGTGGGCGATCGTGTCGCGGGCCTGTTCTTTCAGGACTGGGCCGGCGGTGCGCTATCAGAACGGATGGCGGCCTCGGCGCTTGGTGGTCCGGTTGATGGGGTCCTGACGGAATATCGCCTGTTTGATGAGGATGGCCTGATCGAGATTCCAGATCACCTGACTTTTCAGGAAGCGGCAACGCTGCCCTGTGCTGCCCTCACGGCCTGGCATGCGCTGTTTGGTGGCGCGCGCACGCTTCTCCCCGGTCAGCGCGTCCTTCTGCTTGGCTCGGGAGGCGTCTCACTCTTTGCGCTCCAGTTTGCCGTTCTGGCGGGCGCGCATGTGATCGCAACGTCCTCTGACGATGATAAACTCGTGCGGATGCGTGACATGGGGGCGCAGGAGACGCTCAATTATCGAGAACAGCCGGAATGGGGACGGATCATTGCTGAGCGTGGCGGCGTTGACCATGTCGTCGAAGTCGGGGGCGCAGGCACGTTGCCTCACTCGATGCAGGCCTGCCGGTTCGGGGGAGCCATTCACCTGATCGGTGTGCTGACAGGCGGCCAGATTGATCCTGCCAATATCATGCGGCGAAATCTGTTGCTCGAAGGGGTCAATGTTGGATCAGGTGAGATGTTTGCAGGGATGAACGCAGCTCTCAGGGCGCATCGTCTGCACCCGCTGATTGATCGCGTTTTTTCCTTCGATGAGGCGAGAGATGCGTATCATTATTTTGCGGGGACACGTGGCATGGGCAAGGTCGTGATCAACATATCATAAGTAAAAATAGGGTTGTTTTTATTACCGGCTGTCGCCCGCCGGACTGACACGCCTCCTATAGTCTGCGGGTGTCTGCCCCAAAAGCCGCGTGAAAATCTTGCGAAAAGCCCCACTGTCCTGATACCCGACCTCCCAGGCAATCTGGTCCAGCGGCAGGGTCGTGGCTTCCAGAAGGTCCCGGCCTTTCTCCACCCGCAGATGTTGCAGATAAGCGAGTGGCGTAAGAGAGGTCGCCTTGTGGAAACGACGCAGGAAAGTCCGTTCCTCCAGCCCTGACAGCCTTGTCATATCGGCGACTGTGGCGTCGCGGGCTGTTTCCGTACGCAGCCAGTGCTGGACCTTAAGGACAGTCCTGTCACCATGCGTCAGGTTTGGCGCGAAGTGCCGATACTGGCGTTGATCGTGCCGGGGCGGATCAATCAGCAGATAACGGGCCGTTTTCAGCATTGCGGCGGGACCGAGTAGTCTGTCAATCAGCCGCAGGCCCAGATCTGGCCAAGACATGATGCCGCCAACTGTCAGAATGTCACCATCATCTACCAGCAGGCGATCCGGATCAATCCTGATGGCCGGGAAGGCCTGCTGTAGTCTTGCGGCGGCACTCCAGTGCGTGGTGGCCGGTCTTCCGTCCAGAAGGCCCGTGGCAGCAAGGAGGAATGTTCCGGCACAGACGGCTGCCAGGATGCTACCGCCTTCATGACAAGTGCGAAGCCAGGTCAAAAGTTCTGGAACGGTTTCCGGGTTGGGTGGTCCGGTCAGGCTGGGTGGAATGATTACGACGGACGGTGCGTCGGGCAGAGAAGTGCTACCTTCTGCTCTGCCGAAACTGCCGCCTGAGAACCGATCCGGATCCATGGATAAAACCCGCAATACGGGAGCAGCCCTTTCCAGACGTTTGCGGCTCAGTTCGTCCGCGACAGCGAACAGGTCGACCAGCCCGTAAAGCGCGGCCTTCTGGGCGGAAGGGTAGGCGACAAGGATAATGTCCAGTGCAGGCTGACGGTTCATTTGTCAGATATGACCCTGTTTTTGTCATTTCTGCCAGTGGGGTCATGATCAGGATGGCGTTAGCGTCGTGTAAAATATGGTGCACGAGTGGGGAGAAGAGCCATGTCCGATCACACGCTGATCATCATTGATCTTCAGAACGATTATTTTCCCGGCGGACGGTGGCCGCTGGTGGGGATCGAAGAGGCTGCCGCCAACGCAGGACGTGTGCTTGCGCAGTTCCGGGAGACCGGAAGGCCGGTCATTCATATCCAGCATGAGTTTGAAAGCAGCGATGCGCCATTCTTTGTTCCGGGATCAGTTGGCGCGCAGATCAACGAACGGGTGTTACCGGAGAATGGAGAGCCGGTTGTGCTCAAACATCATCCCAATGCGTTCAGGGATACGGAGTTGAAGACGCTTCTGGATAGGCAGGGCATCAGGCAACTGACGGTTCTTGGCGCCATGAGTCATGTCTGCATCGACGCGACTGTCCGTGCTGCAGTCGATCTCGGATATGATGTGACCGTGGTACATGACGCGATCGCCACGCGTGATCTGGCGTTCAACGAGACAGCAGTTCCGGCAAAGCAGGTACATGTTGCCTATATGGCGGCATTGGCATTCGCCTATGCAAAAGTCATACCGACACGCGAGATAATCCATAGCTCGGAATAAGGTGTTATCCTCTAACAGAGATTCAGGGCTTTATATGAACATGACAATTGAAGCGTTATCGTGAAAATATTGGCTATTTCAGGCAGCGCACGACACAACTCGACAAATACCGCGATGCTGCGCGCCGTGTCGTTCATGGCGCCAGCGATATTTTCTATCTCAGTGTTTGATCAGGTGGGCGCGCTTCCGGTCTTCTCGCCGGATTTGGAAACGGATAAACTTCCACCACCGGTATGTGACTTCATGGACCAGGTCGCCGCGAGTGACGGCCTGATCGTGTCCAGCCCTGAATATGTACGGAGCATTCCTGGGGGACTGAAGAATGCCATTGACTGGCTTGTCTCCGGTAATCTTCTTACGACAAAACCGATTGCCCTGATGCATGCTTCGCATCGGGGAGACGACATGCTTGTCGATTTGCGCACTGTATTCGGCACGGTCAGCAGCAACTTCTCTTATGATGTTTTTCTCCGGTTCAGTCTCATGAACTTGACGCCCGATCAAATATCCGAAGTGCTGTCTGATCCTCAAAATCGTGAAAGGATTAAGGCGTTTCTGGATAGTTTCTCTCTGTCTATATCGGAAAGGGCAGGTGTTTTATGAGTATCGTTGAAACACCCGATTCGCCTTATTACTCTGTTATTTTTACATCAGTAAGGACAGAGACTTCCGGTGGGTATGATGAAACTGCTCTGAAAATGATAAGGCAGGCTGAAAGTCTGGATATGACTTCTTTAGTTCTGTTCTATAACCCTGCGAATATTCCAGAGCATGCGACGGCGTAGCAATCCGCTGACGGGACGGATCAGAAACCAGTAAGGCGTAAAGTATCGTCTGGCCTTGTCACTGAGGCAGAGAACACGTGTTTTGGTTATGAGGCGACACCTGCTCTTGCTGATGGGCGCGACAGTAAAGCCAAGAACCAGTTTACAGATATCTCCCTGTTTTGTGGCTCTGAAAGCATCGGGAGAGGGAAGGGAGCAAAGTCCATAATCAGCACGCCAGAATGCTCCCGCCAGACCATAGGCAAGTGTGTGTTCCGTACGGGCCAGAAGGGTAAAATCATCCAGATCCAATGGTGGGGCTGACAGGTGCTTTAACAATCGTCCTGGAAGTTCTCGGAGGGAAATAACGGAGCGTATAAGCGGGTCATCTTGAACCTGATAGTCTGCGATGGCATCAAGAATATCAGAAGGCTGACCCTGAATGGTTATCGTGTGACATTCGGAAAAATTGTAACGGGGGAGGAAATAATCAAAAACGTCTCTCAAGACCTCATCGTTGCCAAGTGATGGTGTGGACATTCCAGAGAGCCTTTATTCAGTAGAAATTGCGAGCTTTGGTAAATATGTGCTCATCGCCAGACACTCTGCCACATCGTATGCCTGCGGAAGACCGGTTCCCGATGTCCGCCACCACCCACAAGGGAATGGTAGAAGGGCTGTTGAACATGACTGACGCCACTGGCAGTTCATGGGTGGTGTCTTACTCATCGAGCGAACCGCTTCGATCAGAGAGGGCGCCAGATCGTCCACGTCTCGTCCATAAAAATGTTTGTCCCGTCTCCTTCTTCCTTCCCTAAAATATGGGGAGAATTTCAAGATCTAACAGGTTCTAGCAGCCTGTCGGGTTGGGCGTAGGTCAAGTAAAGTGGAACAGAAGCCAACTATGATGGGTTAGCCGTTTCCGTGGCCGATGATCGGTAGCCGAGGCTATTGTCAAGGACGCACGACATTGTAGGCGTGACGCTGGCATTTGGCTATGCAAAAATCGTTCTGATAGATGATATCGCTCACGCCTTTGAATGAAATATTATTTCTTTAGCATTCGGTTTCTCTGTTGGGTCATAAGAAAAGGTTATTTATGATGGTCGCCGTTATTAGAGAGTTCCCGGGCTTACTGCCCGGATTCCAGTGGCGTGACATTGATGTGGGTGGAATGCGTATTCGTACGGCAATAGGCGGGAAGGGCCCGCCTCTGCTCCTGCTGCACGGTCATCCCCAGATGCATCTGACCTGGCACAAGGTCGCACCAGCACTGGCGGAGCGCTTCACAGTTGTGGCCACGGATCTGCGGGGATACGGCGACAGTGAGAAACCTGACGGAGGCCCTGAGCACATCAACTATTCCAAACGGGCTATGGCTGCCGATCAGATAGGCGTCATGAAGGCGCTTGGTTTTGATCGGTTTCGGGTTATTGGGCATGACCGGGGCGGTCGTGTGGCACATCGTCTGGCACTCGATGCACCGCAGGCAGTCGAGAAACTGGTCGTAATCGATATTGCGCCGACTGCCACGATGTATGCCCGGACCGATATGGAGTTTGCGCGGCGTTATTTCTGGTGGTTTTTCCTGATCCAGCCCTATCCGTTGCCGGAAAAGCTGATCAGTGCTGATCCGGATTTCTTTCTGGAAAATCACATAGCGGGACAGATCAAGATACCGGATTCCGTTGATCCGCGCGTGATGGCCGAATACCGTCGCTGCTATGCTGATCCGGCAATGCGACATGCCGCATGTGAAGATTACCGTGCAGCGGCTGGCATTGATCTTGTCCATGACGCGGAGGATGACGACAGGCGCATTGAGGTGGTCCCGTCCGTTCGGACAGTTTTGCGGGCTTGATAAGCTATACCCGGTTGTTGTTATGCCGCCCTTCTGACGGCGTTGCTGTTGGCCCTCTGGTCCGGGGTTAACCCCGGACCAGAGGGCGTCGGCACGTTATGATACGCCTCATCGGGCGTTCGTCCAGCCAGCGCCGCATGCAGACGCCTTTCGTTATAATGGGCGATCCATCTGCCAAGCCCGGCCCTCAGTTCTGATCCGGTCTCGAACGCGTGCAGGTAGACGCATTCATATTTCAGCGACCGCCACAGACGCTCGATGAACACGTTATCCAGCCATCGCCCACGCCCGTCCATACTGATGCGGATCTGACGCTCTTCCAGTATCCCGGTGAAACGGGGTGTCGTAAATTGCGACCCCTGGTCAGTATTGAAAATGTCCGGGGCGCCATAGCGCATGAGGGCATCCTGTAGCGCCTCGATACAGAACGCCACGTCCATCGTGTTCGACAGACGCCAGGACAGGACCTTGCGCGTGAACCAGTCCATGATCGCCACAAGATAGAGAAATCCCCGTTTCATGGGAATATATGTGATATCGGAACACCAGACCTGGTCAGGCCGATTGATGACCAGATCCCGTAGCAGATATGGATATTTCCGATGTTCCGGATGGGGCACGGTCGTGCGCGGCTTCTGGTAGATCGCCCGCAGGCCCATGATCGCCATGAGCCGCCGGACCCGCTTGCGGCCCACTTCATGTCCCAGGCGGCGCAGATACCATGTCATCTGCCGTGAGCCATAATACGGCGTTTCCAGGAACTGGGCGTCGATCAGCCGCATCAGCTCCAGATTGGCCTCGCTCTGTGGCACAGGTCGATAGTAGACGCCCGACCGGTTGAGTTGCAGCAGCGTGCATTGCCGGATTATCGGCAGGCGCGCTCGCTTCGGGTCAATCATCTGCCGCCTCTGATCACGCCCAACCGAGCAGAGGCATCCCGCAAAAAATCCCGTTCCACCAGCAACTGGCCGATCTTGGCGTGCAGTTTCTCTACATCAGCAGGGCTGACTGAAGGTTCCGTTACTGACTTACCAGAAAAAAGGCTTGCCATGCCTTCGATCGCCTGGCGCTTCCATTGGGCGATCATCGTCTGATGCACGCCATGTTTCGACGCCAGTTCCGCCAGCGTCAGTTCGCCACGGATCGCCTCCAGGGCAACCCGTGATTTGAACTCCGCCGCATACCGTTTCCGCGTAACCTTGCCCATAAAACCCGTCCTCGTTCAGGTCAGATGATAGCTTATCGCCCTGTCCGAAAAATGGGGACCACTTCTGATTGGCTCGACCCCGTAATCGGCACGGTAGGCTTCAATAAACGCGATCATTTGCGAAACGGGCGGTCGAGCGCTACCTGAGCAAAATAAGCCGAAGCCTTCTTCAGGATCTCATTGGCCTGACGCAGTTCACGGACCTCACGCTCCAACGCCCTGATCCGTGCCGTCTCGGCCGAGGTCGGCCCCGGTTGCGCCCCAGCGTCCCGTCGGGCCTGCTTCCACCAGTCATGCAGGCTGTCGTCCGAGCAGCCAAGCTTGCCACCAATCTCGCGACAGGCCGCCGATAGGCTCGGGTAATCCGAGCGATGCTCGTCCAGAAGGCGCACGGCGCGCTCACGGAACTCAGGCGAATAACGTGATGTCTTCTTCTTCTCTACCATAAGGCTCATCCTCCGAGAGTTTTACTCTCCGGTAAACCCGGGGCAGTTCAGTTCACGGATCGCCTCCATAATGGTTCCATCCGGTTTTTCAGGGTGCTGACATACGCCCGCGAATGACTTTTACGGAAATATTGGCGGCTTCAAGAATATGCTGCTTTGTCAAACGCGCGACTTCTTCCGCATCGTGCCGGCGGCATGCCTGCATGATGGCTTCATGTTCGATATCCGTTGCTTCCTTGCGACCTGCAATTTCCAGGTGGCTGCGAATATACCGGTTGAGCCGTATATGCAGGTCATCAATCATTTCCAGCAGGCGCGGGCGCTGCGCTGCGGCATAGATCGCATTGTGAAAGGCCCGGTTCAGTTCACCCGAACGATGCCGGCCCGTGGCCTGCGCGGCCCCCTGCACGAAGGCATCATAGGCATCTTCTATCCGCGCAAGGTCAACGCGCGACATCCGGCTGACGGCATGCCGGGCCGCCATTTCTTCCAGCGAGGCACGAATTTCCGAATATTCTATAATGTCTTCTTCTGTCATGCCCGTCACCATGGCCCCCCGGTTGGGCATGAACATGACCAGCCCTTCGGCTTCCAGCTGCTTGAGCGCCTCCCGCACGGGAATGATGCTGGTACCGAAGCCCGTCGCCAGTTCTGACTGGGGCAGGGGCTGGTCTGCGGGTAATGCACCGGACAGGATGGCGTTGCGTAACGCCGTGCTGATCATGACCGAGGCTACGCCGCGTTTCTGCCCGTTGCCCGCATCGAAAATGGAAGATGGCAACATGGCGTTTCGGTCCTTTTCAGGGGATGAGGCGACAAATTCCGCACCAGCATAGCTGTTCAGGCGCAGGCGGTGCGACTTTATCGGTAGTCTACGGGCAGGGATAGAGAGTTGGCATATGAAACATATGCTGCGTGACCAGAATCCGTCGCATTGATCTGGCTGCGCTCGCGCGTTCCGGGTCACGCCGTGCTGCGCCGGATGTAGGGCGTATAATACGCTCACCCGGCGGGGCAGGGTCTGCCTTTCGTAGGCTTTCAGGCAGACAGTCAGGATGAAGGCTGGTGCAGCCGACCCATCATGACAGACAGGCCGGCACTGGTTTCAGTTCAGTGTCATCAGGCTGGCATTGCCACCCGCAGCCGTGGTGTTGATGCTGACGGACTGCTCCTCCAGCACGTATTCAGCACCGGGCAGGCCGTCGCCGGTCAGCCATGCGGAGATGATCGGGTGGTCTCCAGCCGACAGCGCCTGCCGGGCCGTGGAGAAGGCCGTATCATCCTTTTCGCTCAGGATTACAGCACAGGGTTCGTCCGTGGCGCTGTCTACCGACCTGACCCGGGCCTGCACGACAGCAGGCAATGTGGCGTACCATGTGCGCGGCACGGCATTGCCCAGCACAAGGGCCGTATTGCCCCCGGCCAGCACAAGCGAGATCTGGTCATACAGCGCCGCCTTGCCTGTTGCGATACAGAGCACATTGCCGCGGGCTGTCAGCTTATAGAGGTTTTCCTCCCCCACCGGGCCGGGCAGGGGCAGCGTGCCCCCGCTCAGCGGCCTGTCGCGCAGGGTCATGGCCGTGGCTGCCGCAGTCGTTTCTCCCTGTCCGCCCAGCCAGTCTGTCCATATGGTCATGGCCATCTGTGTCTGCCCCTGCACCAGCACAGGCAGGGCAGGCGCCTGTGCCAGCAGCCTGCGCAGCATGAGCGGGCCGCCCGCTTTTGGTCCCGTGCCTGACAGGCCGCGCCCGCCAAAAGGCTGCACGCCCACGACCGCCCCGATCGTATTGCGGTTTACATACAGATTGCCTGCCTCCACCCGTGACAGCACATGTTTCACCGTGGATTCAATGCGGGTATGCAGACCGAAGGTCAGGCCATATCCGGTTGCATTGATATCAGCCAGCAACTGATCGAGATTGCGGTGGGAATACCGCAAGACATGCAGGACCGGGCCAAACACTTCGCTGCCCATTTCCTGCACGTTCAGGATTTCGATCAGGGTAGGCGGCACAAAGCTGCCCTCTGCACAGGCCTGCGGCATGGGCAGGGTAAAGACTGGTGCTTTTTTCTGGCGGAAAGCGTCGATATGCCGGGTAATGACCTGTGCCGCCTGCGCCGTAATGACCGGACCGACATCGGTGGAAAGCAGGGCGGGATTGCCCATGTTCAGCTCCCGCATGGCGCCACGCAGCATGGTCAGGACATGATCGGCGCAGTCTTCCTGCACACATAGCAGCCGCAGGGCGGAGCAGCGCTGCCCTGCGCTGTCAAAGGCTGATGCCACGATATCCGCCACCACTTGCTCCGCCAGGGCAGAGGAATCAACAATCATGGCGTTCTGGCCGCCTGTTTCCGCAATCAGCGGTACAGGCTGGCCCGTCTGTGTGCGCCGTGTTGCAAGCTGGCGGTTGATGGTCTGCGCCACGGCAGTGGAACCGGTAAACATCACGCCCATAACCCGGTCATCACCCACCAGCGCCGCCCCGATATCGCCTTCACCGGTCAGCAGTTGCACGGCACCTGCCGGCACGCCGGCTTCATGCAATATCCCTACGGCCAGGGCTGCAACCAGCGGGGTTTCTTCCGCCGGTTTGGCGACAGCTACATTGCCTGCGGCCAGGGCTGCGGCAATCTGGCCTACAAAGATGGCCAGCGGAAAATTCCACGGGCTGATGCACGCCACCGTGCCCAGGGGCACATGGGTGGCGTTATCAAAATCCCGGCGAATGGTGGCGGCATAATAGCGAAGGAAGTCCACGGCCTCGCGTACTTCGGCAATGCCGTTTGGCAGGGATTTTCCTGCCTCGCGCGAGAGCAGGGCCAGCAGTTCGTCCTGACGGGATTCCAGCAGGCCGGATGCTGTTTCCAAAATGTCGGCACGGGTTGCGGGCGGGGTTGCGGCCCAGTCGGTGCAGGCGGCCTGTGCGGCGGTCATGGCCTGCCTGACAACCTCCGGTGTTGCCGGGATGACCGTTCCGACCTGATCGCGGCGGTCGGCAGGGTTGGTAACGGGCAAGGCCGCGCCCTCAGGCTGTGCGCCCATAACAAGGGATGTGGCTTTCCAGCTTTTCGGGGCTGCCTGCAATCCGGCCGTGAGTTCCGACAGGACCCGGTCATCGGCCAGATCCAGACCTGCGGAATTGCGGCGTTCTGTGCCAAACAGGTCGCAGGGGCTGCGTATTTCAGGGTGGGGGGCACCATAAGGGATAAAGCTGCGGGCCACGGCCAGCGGGTCTTGCACCAGATTTGCAACCGGAATGGATTCATCACCGATCTGGTTCACGAAGGAGGAGTTTGCTCCATTTTCCAGCAGGCGGCGTACCAGATAGGCCAGCAGGGTCTCATGCGTGCCAACCGGGGCATAGATACGGGTCGGGCGGTTGAGTTTGGTCGGGCCGACCACCTGCCGGTACAGAGGCTCACCCATGCCATGCAGACACTGGAATTCATACGAACCCACCTCAAACGGTTCACCAGCCAATGTGTAGATGGTGGCCAGCGTGCGGGCATTATGCGTGGCAAACTGCGGAAAGATCACATCACGCGCCGCCAGCAGCTTGCGCGCGCAGGCAATGTAGCTGATGTCGGTATGACATTTGCGCGTATAGACCGGAAAGTCGGCCAGCCCGTCGACCTGCGCTTTCTTGATCTCGCTATCCCAATAGGCCCCTTTGACAAGCCGGACCATCAGGCGCCGCTTGCTACGGTGGGCAAGGTCGATGATGTAATCCAGCACGTACGGGCAACGCTTGCCGTAGGCCTGCACAACAAAGCCAATCCCGTTCCAGCCTTCCAGGCCGGGCGTGTGGCACAGTGCTTCGAGCAAGTCGAGCGACAGGTCGAGCCGTTCGCTTTCTTCGGCATCGATATTGATACCGATATTGTAACCGCGCGCCAGCAGGGTCAGTTCCTGCACCACGGGCAGCAGCTCGGTCATGACCCGTTCACTCTGGGCGCGGGCATAACGGGGGTGCAGGGCCGAAAGTTTTATGGAAATGCCCGGGCGTTCATACACGCTGGCACCCCGCGCGCTGCGGCCAATGGCATGAATGGCGTCAAGGTAATCCTGCCGGTAGCGGTTGGCATCCTGTGCGGTAAAGGCTGCCTCGCCCAGCATGTCGTAGGAATAGGAAAAACCCACATCTTCCAGCCGTGCGCTGTTCTTGCGGGCCTGCCCTATGCTCTCGCCCAGCACGAACTGCTCGCCCATCATCCGCATGGCGGCGTCAACCGCCTTGCGGATGACTGGTCTGGCGCCCCGGGCCACAAAGCCCAGCAGGGCGGATTTCAGGGTTTTTTCATCATGCCGGGCCACGACTTCACCCGTAAGCGCCAGCCCCCAGGCCGCGGCATTGGCAAACAGTGGCCGGTCGCGTGACACATGCGCCAGCCAGTCGCCATCGCCGATCTTGTCCTCAATCAGCGCATCGCGCGTCGCCCTGTCAGGAATGCGCAGCAATGCTTCGGCCAGACACATCAGCGCCACGCCCTCGGCTGAGGAAAGGGCGAATTCCTGCACCAGTGTTTCCACAAGGCCGGGATGGCGTGCGGCCCGCAGGCTTTCTGTCAGGCGCGTTGCCAGTGCTTGTGTCTGCGCGCTTTCCACCGTGTTCAGGGTTGCGGCAGGGGTCAGTGCCTCGACACACAAGGCTTCGGATTTGCGGATCGCTTTCACAATGGCCTGACGCAGGGGGGAACGGGACGAAAACGCGGGGGCGAACGTGTCATGAACTGACATGAATTTCTGTTCCGGTATGTGAAAGGTTGCCTCTCTGGCGCATGGCACAGAAGGTTCTGGCTTCAGAATGATATACCCATCGCATTATAATATATGATTCGCAATATAATATATGAAATAGGCCAGCATCTCTGGGCAGGATAAGCTGCGCAAAGATAATTATCCGTTTTATGAATATGTAAGGAATATTTATAAGTGTAGTGTGGTGCACTGTCAGAACGCGGATCAATGACAGGTTCCACGATACGGAGGGATCTATCGCCTCATATCTGAAAAAAGCACCAAACCGAGATCCGGATCAGCATGACCATGACACAAGGGTATGGTGCGACCTTCATTGGCACGCAGATGCGTTGCGGAAACCTGCAACAGGAGCGGGTACATGTCATGACCCGACCAGCCATTCAGTGGCGTTGGCCGGGTCATGATGGGCGGCATGATGCCGCAGGCCCGCCTCAGGTAAGGCCAGGCCCTTTACTGGCGGGCGCTGGCACGATGATGGCGTTCGCTATCGCAGCGCTATCAGAAGTCCGCCTTGATGGCGCCAAACGCCATACGCGGTGTTCCAATCAGCATGGACTGGTCAGTGTAGGCGGAAGAGCCAGTCATCGGGTTGCCGTTCTCGCCCATGGTGGCGATATAGCGGGTATTGGTCAGGTTGGTCAGGTTGAACGACAGCGTCAGCCCACGCAGGAACCCACCAAGGCGCGGGCCGGTATCCGTGGTTTTCTTGACATGCCACTGCAGGCCAAGGTTGGACAGCCAGTAACCCGGCACACGGTAATCCCCGTCATAGGAGTAATTACGCTGGCCGACGTAGTTCCCGTCAATATAGAAGCTGAGCGCCCGCCAGTCATACGCAAGCCGGGCCTTATACATGAAGCGCGGATAGTTGACGACCTGCTGCCCGCGGGTCAGGTGCGTGCCGTCTGAATCCGTCATGTTATTGTCATAGACAGCATGGTTGTAGCTGATGCTGTTGGTGATCGCGAGGTTGCGCAGTGGCGTGATGGTCAGGGCCGCATCCACGCCGTTCATGGTCACCCCGCCCACATTGGACACGGAGGACACAGGGTTGACAGCCGGGCCGGACGAAATCTGCTGCAGGCGATTATTGAAGTTGGTGCGATAGGCGTAAACCGAAGCGTTCAGCAGTTTGTCATGATAACGATAGCCGATGGCATAGGTCCATGCCGTCTCGGGCCGGATGCTGTTGCGCGAATTGTTATAGGCATCCTGCGTAACGGCAAAAGGCGAGTTTGAAAGCTTGAAGCCTGATTGAGCATAAGTATGGACGTTCTCTGAAATATCGATGAACAGTTCATGATGTTTAAGGAATGTCCAGTCTACGCCGATATGCGGCAGAAAAGGCTTGGCGACTGTCTGGCTCTCGCCGCTGGTGATGTTGCCAATATTGCCATAGTAGCTCTGGTTAAGGTAACCATCACCCACCCGTGTCGTATTAAGCACTGATTTGAAACCGAAATGCAGGGCCAGGTTACGGATCGGGCGATAGGTATCCTGCACGAAGGCCGTAAAGGTGTTGGTGTTGTAATTCTGGTTAAAGATCTCGGCAAACGGATTCTTGAAATGCCCCAGCGGGTTAAGCGGGCTGCCCTGTATCACGCCGTTTACGACATTGGGCTCGGCATACTGATACATGGGAGACTGGTAATCGTTGTTTTCATACCATACGCCGCCGCCAATATGGTTATGTGCCACATCGTATGTGACCTGCGAGATCACGCCAAACCGACGGATGGAGGGCTGCTTGACCAGTTCGCTCAGCGGCGAGCCATTGGGGGAGCCAACATAGGGAGTGGTGAAGGTTGTCTGCTGTGATTCACCATGACCATATGCCGTCGTGGTCCAGCGCACGCTGTTGGTCAGCGCCAGATCGGCCTTGAGGTAACCGATGATGTCATTTTCATTGGTGGCACCTTCATAATAGGAGGCATCGGTCGGGTCACTCAGCTTGTTGTAGCCCGCGGGGTAGCCGCCGCTTTTCCCCTTTGTCTGGGTAGCCAGGGCTGCGTTGTATGCCGTCAGGTAACCGCTTGCGCGACCGTTGTAAAAGTCATCGGAGTTGGGGCCGAGATGGTCGATGATATCAGGCGACATGTCCTGATATTCCAGCTCATGCAGGTCACTCCAGTCAAAATAGGCTGAAACGGAACTGCTCTGCCCGATGGGCTGCACCAGCTTGGCATTGACCTGCTGGTAGAACTGCTCGCCATAGCCTTTCCACCGCTGCTGGTCATTGCGCATGTAAGAGGCATAGAACCGCGTGCCGGTCTTGTTCAGGTCGCCGCTGTCAACGCGTGCGTAGGTATGGAAGGTATCAAAGCTGCCGAAGCCCTGATTGATGCTTCCGCCGAGCTTGTGCTTGGGGTCGCTGCTGGTATAGGCCAGCGAGCCGCCAAGGTTGTTGGTTGCCGCTACACTTTCCGCACCGGCGGACTGCGATACATCAATGCCCTGCACATTTTCCGATGAGACGGCAAGCACCGGGTTCAGGCCGTTATAGTTGCGGTAGCTCATCTCACCGAGCGGCATGCCATCCAGCGTCATGCCGATTTCCTGCTGCTGGAAACCATGCATGAAGAACTGCGAACTATAGGTGCTGACACCCTGCGCATCGGCTGACTGAAAGTTGACGCCGGCCATGGTGTTGAGGGCCGCCATGGGGTTGGTGCCTGGGGGTGCTGCTTCCATTATTTTCTTGCTGACCAGCATATGTGCGCCGCGCACGGTACGATGGGCCGATACGGCAAGGCTCTCGTTTGCATGCGACCGGACAGGCCCGGTATCACGCGGCCTGGCTGGCTGCGCTGCGTGCATGGTATGGCCTGCCACCACTTTTCCAACAGGCTTGACCGCACGGCCGACCGTTGCGGCGCGGCTCTGGTGTAACGACAGACCGGACAGGACCGTTGTCATCAGAAGCAGCCTGGACAGAAACACGCGGTTGTTCATTTGTCGTTATTCCCTGTGGGTAAATGGACCACTTTCGGCATTGGGTACGCAGGTAAGACAGAGAAGATGGGGTATTTTAAGTATAACTATAGGAATAGAACGCGGGTTTTACTTAATTCCTTAGTAAAATTAAATAAACTTATGTTCTTCAATAAATACAAAATCCAATTTTAAAATGGCATATTTCATAGCATATCCAAAACGTTTTTTCGGTATAAGATCATTATGAAATGGAATGATCTCCGTGCCTTTATCCTTGTGCCGGGAGGAGGCGGGCCTACTGCCACGCAAGGAGTCATGACGGCCGCGCTGCGCTAAGGCCGCCTGAGCCGACTGACACTGACCAGAACGCCCAGCCATGCCGAGAGCACGCCAAACACAAGGCAGAGGTGACCACCCCGTTCGGTTGCATAAGCCTGCATGACATAGGCCACGCACGCAGCGCCAACCGATTGCCCCATGATCCTGCCCACCGAAATCATGGCGCTGGCACTTGCGGAGCGATGCAGCGGGGCCGCCACCATCATGGCCTTATTATTGGGCGAGACAAAAAAGGAAAAACCAACCCCTGCCATAAGGAACAGGGCACAGAGCGCCGGGTCGGCCGTATTGCATGGCAGAAAATACAGGCACAGAAACCCCGCGCCCACCAGCGCCAGCCCGAAGGATGAAAGTAGCCCTGCCTGCACCCGATCCGCTGCACGCGCCACGAGCGGGCCACCCATAACCATGCCCAGTGGCCAGAAAGTAATGAGCAGGCCACTATGAATGACAGTGCGATGGAAATAGGTGGTCAGGGTAAACGGGATTGAAACCATGAAGAAATTGGCCGTGATGTACCCAATAAAACACACCATGAAAGCTGCCAGGAAATCACGGGAGCATAAGAGGTCAACCGGCAGCACGGGCGCTTCACTGCCGCGCTCACGGCGGATGAGCACCGTGGCGCAGGCCCCCATCACCACGGCCGCGAGACCCGCGAGGGCGGCATGCCCGCCATGGGCCAGCATATCAAACGACAGCAGCGGTGCGCCCAGGCAGCACGCGGTCAGCACAAGCGGCAGGCCATCAACCCGCGCACGGCTGACAATCCTGAGCGGCACATAACGGAAAAGCGGAAACAGCAGTAAAAGCGCATAGGGAATATTGAACAGGAAAAGCCACCGCCAGTTGGCCAGATAGAGAATGGCGGAAGACACCCCCGGGCTGACAGCAAAACCAAAGGCGATGACCAGCGCATTGATGGCCAGCCCCTGTCCCAGCCTGGCATGGGGATAGATCTGCCGCACCAGCGCGGAACTGACCGACATGATGCAGCTCCCTCCAACCCCCTGTATCAGCCGCCCGGCCACCAGCACGGGAAACGTGTGCGCCATTGCGCACAGGAGAGATCCCGCAATGATGATCAGCAGTCCCGCGACACACAGCCGCTTTGCCCCCAGCCGGTCCGATAGCCGGGCGACAGGCAGCAGCAGCATGGCGTTGGAAAGCTGGTAGGCATTGACCACCCAGACCGACAGCGATGCCGGAATGGCCAGTTCCGCCGAGATCTGGGGCAGCGCGATATTGGCAATGGCGTAGTCAAGGACCGACAGAAACACGGCGCAGAAAACGGGGATGATCTGCAGGTAGGAGATGGCGCGGTTTTCTTCTGCCATGGTGGCTCTCGGGGCGTTCGGGGGCTGCATCCGCTCAGGGCTGCGCCAGTTGCGCGCAGGCGGACTGAATGCGGGCCATGGCAGTCTGCAGGTTCTCGGCGGAGGCGGCATAGGAAATACGGAAATACCCCTCCGTGCCGAAACAGGAGCCGGGAACAACCGCAACATCATGCGCCATCAGGTAGGCCATGAAGTCACTGTCACTGGCAATGACCTGCCCGTGCGGCGTGCGCCTGCCAATCAGGTCCCTGCAGCTTGCAAAGGCATAGAAGGCGCCCTTTGGCCGCAGGCAGTGAATGCCGTCTATGGCATTAAGGCTGTCAACCACCAGGTCACGGCGCTGGCTGAAGGCCTGCACGCATGTGCGCACGCTGTCCTGCGGGCCGGTCAGCGCCTCGACCGTTGCGGCCTGGCTTATGGAGCACGGGCACGAGGTGGTCTGGCTCTGCACAACCAGCATGGCATCGATCATGGCCCGTGGCCCCGCCGCGAAACCGATGCGCCAGCCCGTCATGGCGTAAGCCTTGGAAACACCGTTGACCAGCAGCACCTGCCCCCGCAGATCCGGAGCCACCTGCAGGATGTTCCGGGGCACAAAGCCGTCATAGGCAATATGCTCATATATATCGTCAGACAGGACATTCACCGCCGGGTTGCGGCGCAGGATCGCGGCCAGTTCCCCCAATGCGGCCTCGGTATAGGCGGAGCCGGTGGGATTTGAGGGAGAGTTTAGGAACAGCCAGCGCGTGCGGGGTGTAATATGGCGCTCGAGTTGCGCGGGCGTGAGACAGAAACCGTTTTCCTCCTGCGTGGGAATGCACACCGGCACGCCACCGCAGAAACGGATGATATCAATATAGCTGGTCCAGTAAGGGGCGGGAACCAGCACTTCATCGCCTTCATCAAGGGTCGCGGCCATGGCGTTGTAGATGACCTGCTTGGCGCCAGTTGCGCCCATGATTTCGGCCAGGTCGAATGTCAGCCCGTTTTCATG
Organism: Komagataeibacter sucrofermentans DSM 15973; assembly: GCF_040581405.1. Lineage (NCBI taxonomy): Bacteria > Pseudomonadati > Pseudomonadota > Alphaproteobacteria > Acetobacterales > Acetobacteraceae > Komagataeibacter > Komagataeibacter sucrofermentans. Next base: position 1,873,662 of record NZ_CP137157.1, on the reverse strand, counting down.
CTGGTATTTATGGCGGATGGCCTCGCGGAACCGTGGCGTGCCGCCCAGTGCGGTGTATCCGGTCTCGCCGCGGGCGATGGCCTGGCATGCGGCTTCCTTTATGTTGTCTGGCGTATCGAAGTCCGGCTCCCCCGCGCCCAGAATGATCATGGGGCGGCCTGCTGCCCGCATGGCAACTGCCCTTTGCGTGATCGTAAGGATTTCAGAAACGCCAATATGTGACAGTCTGTCCGCTTTCTTCAGCTCTTCTGATAACATTACCGCCATTCCCGTATGTCTGTAGTCATCCCGACAGGGCTCATCGAACCGTTGCGGGTTCGGATTATTTCGGGGAGCTTTCGGTGTTTTCCGTGGGGGGTCAATCATTATAAATCACTGACTTCATGACATAACGGAATAATAACAAGATGCCCTGGCGCACGACCACGCAGGCAAAACCCTGATCGGGCAGGGGGTTGGGTCATTCCGTTTCATCATGAGTGCATAATGCAATAACGTTTTGCCTTTTAAAGGAATCAAGAAACAATACCCCCCAGGCAAGGCTCTCTCCTTGTGTATTGATGATTCGTGATGGAATGATCACAGGAAATCAGGATGCAATAGATGGGTGTAACAAATGACCCCCGTAGCCATGGCCTCTGGGCACAAAGTGCCTGTGACGCGCCGGTTACCGGGTGCCTGACGCAGGAGACCACAGCCGATGTCGCCATTATTGGCGCCGGCTATACGGGGCTTTCCGCAGCGCTGCATCTTGCCGGCGCGGGCAGGAAAGTTGTTGTGCTCGAAGGCCAGGAAATCGGTTATGGCGGTTCGGGGCGCAATGTCGGGCTGGTCAATGCCGGGCTGTGGCTCATGCCATCCGATGTGGTGCGCACGCTGGGCCGGACCTATGGCGAACGTGTGCTCTCCCTGCTGGGGCAGGGGCCGGAAGTCGTCTTCTCGCTGGTAAAGAAATACGGCATCATGTGCGAGGCGGAGCCAACCGGCACCCTGCACTGCGCGCCAGATGGCGCCGGCGTGCGCAACCTGCAGCAGCGCGAGAAGGAATGGCAGCAGCTTGGCGCGCCCGTAACCCTGCTTGGTGAAGGCGAGACCCGCAGGCTTACGGGGAGCAATGCCTTCAGGGGTGCCCTGCTCGATGCCCGCGCAGGCACGATCCAGCCTCTTTCCTACGCGCGCGGACTGGCTGCCGCCGCCATGGCGGAAGGGGCTGAAATCCATACCGCAAGCCCTGTATCCAGCGTGTACCGCGAGGACGGGGGCTGGCTTGTGCGTACGCCCCGGGGCAGCGTGAAGGCGCAATGGGTCATTGTCGCGACCAATACCTATACCGACAGGCTATGGCCAGAAATTCGCGAAGAGCAGATCCACCTGCCTTATTTCAATATCGCAACCCGCCCCCTGCCGCCTGCGTATCTGGACCTCATCCTGCCCAAAAAGCAGGGTGCATGGGACACGCGCGAGGTCCTGACATCCTTCCGTCTGGACCAGGCGGGCAGGCTGGTTGTTGGCAGCGTCGGCTCGCTTGGCATGATCGAGCGCAACATTCACCGCCAGTGGGCGCGCCGGGCGTTGACCAGCATCTACCCCATGCTGCGCGACATCCCGTTTGAATCGGAATGGTATGGCCGTATTGGCATGACGCTGGATTCCGTGCCACGCTACCACCGGCTTGATGATCAGGTGCTGTCCATCAGTGGCTTCAACGGGCGTGGCATTTCACCGGGCACCATGTTCGGGCAGGCGCTCGCGCGGCGCATCTGCGGTGAACTGACGGATGCCGACATGCCGCTGCCCCTTACGGATATCAGGCTGCCCCCCATGCGCATCGCGCGCGAAAACATCTATCGTTTTGGCTCAACGGCGGTGCATGCCGTTTTTGATCGCCTGTAAGAACAATATCCTGTCTTCAATTCCGGGAAGGAAAAAAGCAACATGACCACACTCTCCGCCGAGATCCGGACACTCCTCGGGCAGGTCGGCGTGCCTGAAAGCGCCTGGACGACCGGTAGCCTGAAGGTGCGCAGCCCCGTTACGGGCGAGACCATTGCCAGCGTGGTCACGCTCAGCTCCGAGCAGACGGATGACATCATCGCAGCCTCCAGCAGGGCCTTTGCCCAATGGCGCACCGTGCCCGCCCCGCAGCGCGGCGAACTGGTGCGCATCCTTGGCAATATCCTGCGTGAATACAAGGAGCCGCTTGGCCGCCTGGTGTCGATCGAGGTGGGCAAGGTCCTGTCCGAAGGGCTGGGCGAAGTGCAGGAGATGATCGATATCTGCGATTTCGCAGTCGGCCTGTCCCGTCAGCTTTATGGTCTGACCATCCAGTCCGAGCGCCCTGACCACCGCCTGATGGAACAGTGGCACCCCATGGGGCCCGTTGGCATCATTTCCGCCTTCAACTTCCCGGTGGCAGTCTGGGCATGGAATGCGGCTCTTGCGCTGGTCTGTGGTGATTCCATTATCTGGAAGCCCTCTGAAAAAACGCCCCTGACCGCCCTTGCCACCCATGCGCTGTTTGAGCGCGCGGTCAAGGAATATGGCGGCGTGCCCGAAGGGCTGAGCACCCTGCTGATCGGTGATGCCGCGACTGGTCGCCAGCTGGTGGATGATGCCCGCGTGCCGGTTGTGTCCGCCACCGGCTCCACCCGCATGGGCCGTGCCGTGGGCGAGGCCGTGGCCAAGCGCTTTGGTCGCTCCATTCTGGAACTCGGCGGCAACAATGCCTCCATCGTCACCCCCTCGGCCGATCTGCACATGACGCTGCGTGCCGTGGCCTTTGGCGCCATGGGCACGGCGGGCCAGCGCTGCACCACGCTGCGCCGCCTGATCGTGCACAAGGATGTCTATGACACGCTGGTGCCCAGGCTGAAGCAGGTTTACACCAATATCAGCGTCGGCTGTCCGCTGACTTCTGATGCACTGGTCGGCCCGCTGATTGACGGCAACGCCTTCAGCGCAATGGAACGCAGCCTCGAGGCCGCCCGCAAGGCTGGCGGCGTGGTGCATGGCGGCGGCCGGGTTGATGTGAATGGCGCGGCGTCCTTTTATGCCCGCCCGGCCCTGGTTGAAATGCCGCAGCAGGTTGGTCCGGTGCTGGAAGAAACCTTCGTGCCGATCCTGTACGTGCTGAAATACGACACGCTGGAAGAGGCGATCGCGCTGCAGAACGGCGTGGTGCAGGGACTGTCGTCTTCCATTTTCAGCAACGACGTGCGCGAGGTGGAGCGCTACCTGTCGGCCGCAGGCTCCGACTGTGGCATCGCCAATGTCAATATCGGGCCATCCGGCGCGGAAATCGGCGGGGCCTTTGGTGGCGAGAAGGAAACCGGCGGAGGGCGTGAATCCGGCTCGGATGCCTGGAAAGGCTACATGCGCAGGCAGACAAACACCGTCAATTACGGCAGGACCCTGCCGCTGGCGCAGGGCGTCAAATTCGACGTCTGACACGGCCAGTGCCCCGCCCTTCGGCCTGAAGGGCGGGGCCTGTGTGTCTGGACCACATCTTCTGACGGGAGCAGGGAATGAACCGGTTTGTAACGACAGATTCACTGCGCGGTCTGTTTGCCGCGGGCATGTCGGACATGTACCGTCAGGAGGTGCCTCTTTACGGCACGCTTCTGGATATCGTGGCGCATGTTAACGCCACGGTCCTGCATAACGATCCGGCGCTGCGTCAGTCCCTTGCCGATATGGATGAATGCGCACGCCTTGACCTTGAGCGGCATGGCGCGGTGCGCGTGGGCACGGCCAGCGAGCTTGCCCTGCTTGCCCGTATTTTTGCGGTGCTGGGCATGTATCCGGTCGGGTATTACGATCTTGCAGCCGCTGGCGTGCCGGTGCATTCAACCGCATTCCGCCCGGTGGATGAGGTCGCCCTGCGTGCGTGCCCGTTCCGTATCTTTACTTCCCTGCTCAGGCTTGAACTGATTGAAGATCCCGTCCTGCGCGCGCAGGCGCAAAAGGTTCTGCAGCGGCGTCAGATCATATCGGAACGTGGACTGGCCCTGCTGGAAAACGCCGAGCGTAACGGCGGCGTGGCGGAAGATGAAGCACAGGAATTCCTAGCCGAGATGCTGGCCATTTTCCGCTGGCACAGTCAGGCCATTGTCGATATCGAGACCTACCGCAAGATGCATGCGGCCCATCGGCTTGTGGCAGATGTCGCGGCCTTTCAGGGGCCGCATATCAACCACCTGACCCCGCGCGTGCTTGATATTGATGCCGCACAGGCCGAAATGGTGCGCCGGGGCATCGACGCCAAGGACTACATAGAAGGCCCGCCTCACCGCAGGGAGGCCATCCTGCTCCGGCAGACCAGCTTCAAGGCGCTGGAGGAGGTCATTTCCTTCCCTGATGGCGCCACGATACAGCGTGGCACGCATACTGCGCGCTTTGGCGAGATCGAACAGCGTGGCATGGCCCTGACCCCCAAAGGCCGCGCCCTGTATGATGCCTGCCTGCACAAGGCACGCGCGGGCGAGCACCCCGCAGGCCACGACCATGACGCGCGCCTGCGGAAGGCTTTCCGGGATTTTCCCGATGATCCGGAAGACCTCCGGCAGCAGCAGCTTGCCTATTTCCGCTATGTCCTGACACAAAAAGGTAAAGCCGCCGCACACGCAGCCACCGGCACGACACTGCCCGACTGGCTGGCGGCCCGATGGGTGCAGGCCATTCCGATTACGTATGAGGATTTTCTGCCCATCAGTGCCGCGGGCATTTTCCGCTCCAACCTTGGCGATGGAAGCCGCCAGGGCTACGACAGCCACGGATCGCGTGCCGTGCTGGAGGCAGCGCTGGGCCGTAAGGTGATTGATCCGTTTGAACTGTATGAAACAATACAGGAAAAATCTCTGGAAGTCCTTGCCTCGCATTTTGCCGCGATGCGGGCGCACTGATCTGCCCAACCGCACCGGACCTCTTCGCCCACGCCATCCGTATTACCCTGCCTGCGTTCGTGGTCATTCCTAAATGTTATGATCTCATTATGAAACGTTGTTTGCAGGGGGGGCTGGGTATGCAATGTTACAGTTTAACAACATGATGGTGGCCAGGAGATGCCAGTTTCCCGCCCGGTTGCCATTGGTCATGATCTTGTAAAGGGAAATGCTGAATTGCAGGGGCCGGTGGCAGTATCATCCAAACTCAAGCAGCGGCATATCTCGATGATCGCCCTCGGCGGCGCCATAGGCGGTGGCCTGTTTGTGGGGAGCAGTTCCGCCATAGCGGAGGCGGGGCCAGGCGCGATTGTGGCCTTTCTGGTAACCGGACTGTTTGTGATGGCGGTCATGACCATGCTGGGCCGGATGGTTGTGGCCTTTCCCAATCAGGGGTCGTTCGTCTCCTATATCCGGCTGGGCCACGGGCCATGCGCGGGGTATCTGGCGGGCTGGCTTTACTGGTTTTTCTGGGTTGTCGCCATCGGTAGTGAGGCGATTGCCGGCGCCGTCATCCTTCATGGCTGGATTCCGCTGCCCATCTGGTGTCTTGCGGTCGGTATTGTCATGGGGCTGCTGCTTATCAATATTGGTGCCGTGCACGTATTTGGTGAGACCGAGTTCTGGCTCTCGCTCGTAAAAGTGCTGGCCATTATTTTCTTTATTGGTCTCTGCTCGGTGTTCCTTGTATGGAACCATGGTTTTTCCCTTCACGCCAACCCGGCACTGAGGGAGAACATGCAGGTCTTCCCCAAGGGGTTTGTCGTTATACTGGGCATCATTCCTACGGCCCTGTTCACCATGCTGGGCGCGGAACTTGGCACGGTCGCGGCAGGGGATTCCGCCAGTCCCCAGCAGACGATCGCCCGCGTCACCTATAGCGTCGGCCTGCGCATCTGTTCCTTTTACCTGTGTTCGCTCCTGCTGATCCTGCTGGTCACGCCGTGGAGGGATGTCATGCCCGGGCATTCCCCTTTCCTGACCACGCTGGCGCGCATCGGGGTGCCGCATACGGTCATGATCATGCAGTGTGTGGTGCTGGTGGCGGTACTGTCATGCCTCAATTCTTCCATTTACATTACATCGCGCATCCTGGCCGAAATGGCGCGGTCAGGGGATGCACCGCAGTTGTTCCGCTCCACCGATGACACGCCACCGCGCAAGGCGGTCATTGCCAGCTGCCTGTGTGGCGTGGTGGTGGCTTTTTCTTCCATCCTGTCACCCGGCGGCGTGTTTTCCTTCCTGCTCAACTGTAGCGGGGCGGTCGTGCTGGTGGTGTATGTCATGATCTCGACCGCGCATTACACCCTGTTCAGGGCCAAGGCAGGTCGGCAGGCATTGGGTCATGTCCTGCGCACGGCGCTGGTCATTGCGTTCAGTGCCGTCACGTTCCTTGCCATGTTCATCCGGCCGGACCAGCGCGCGACCGTAGTGTCCTGTTTTATTACGATTCTGTTTTTCCTGGCCATCTACGCCATACGCAAACAGCTTTCATGCCGCCGTGCGCATGTGCAGCTGCGTTCATGAACAGAGGACCGGGTCATGACATTTATACGCCGTTTCCTGCCTTCCATTACATTCCTGTGCTCGTTCGAGGCATCAGCACGCCATCTGAGCTTTACCGCCGCCGCGCGTGAACTGAACCTGACCCAGAGCGCCATCAGCCGCCACATCCGTATGCTGGAGGAACGGCTGGGATCTCCCCTTTTCGTGCGCGACCGGCAGACCGTCAGGCTGACACGTGCGGGCGAATTATACGCTGTCGAGATCCGTAGCGCCCTTACCCTCATATCGCAGGCCACGCTGGGCTTCCGGGCCTGCCCGAGCGGGCGGTCCATCAATGTGGGTATTGATGCAACACTCGGCGCACGCTGGCTGCTGCCGGCCCTGAAGGATTTTCATGTCCTGCACCCGGATGTGGACGTCAACCTCCTGTCTGACATGCGACAGGATAATATTGACGTCTGCATCCGCCCGCCAACGGATGATGACCACGAAATGGTGGTGCGTGAAATCCTGTCCGTGCCCATCATACCCGTATGCTCATCAACCCTGCTGGCCCGGTTCCGGGTCAAGCGTGTGGAGGATATGGGGGAAGCGCCCCTGCTCCATTTCACGTCCCGGCCGGATATGTGGGAATGCTGGTTTGAAAACCAGGGCTTTTCCCCTGAAGCGGTCAACGGAACCCTGTTTGACCAGTACATGACCATTATTGGCGCCGCCATGAGCGGGGTGGGCATTGCCCTGCTGCCCAAGGTTCTTGTTCTGGATGAACTTAAGAATGGAAGTCTGTCTGAAATAAAGTGCAAAAAAAGCATAACAGAAAATTATCATATTATTTACAAAGCAAATAGTGAAAAACATGCTCTCATACGTGAGTTCTCCAGCTACCTTGGAAGTATAGCTTAGCGGTCAGGTTGCAAAGGGGGAGGGAGGGGCTGCCTCAAACAGGGTGGTCTGCTCGGCAGGCGGCGGCAGCCGTAATTCTGTTGATATGGACATAAAGTTACCGCCCACCGTGACGACAATGCTCCGGCTTCATCCCCCCGGGGTTATCGGCAGATTGCGGTACCGCCTGCCGGTCGCATGGAAAATGGCGTTGGCAATGGCGGCTGCCGTGCCGCACATGCCGATTTCCCCCACGCCCTTGACGCCGAGGGGGCTGACCTCATCATCGTGCTCGTTCACGAACAGCACGTCCATGTCCGGAACGTCGGCATGGGCCGGGATGTGATATTCGGCAAAATTGTGATTCATGAAACGGCCAACACGCTCATCCATCAGGGAGTCTTCATGCAGCGCCATGCCGGTCGCCATCACCATGGCGCCGCGTATCTGGCTTGCGGCTGTTTTCGGGTTCATGATCCGCCCGGCGGCAACAGCATTGACCAGACGGGTTACGCGCACGGTGCCGAGTTCCGGGTCCACGCGCACCTCGCAAAAAACTGCGCTGTGCGTGAAACGCGCCTTGCGCATCTGGCTGATTTTTCCACGTAGTCCCGGTTTCGCGGTCTCTTCAGCTTCAAGCATGTCGTGTCCCGTCAGGGACAGGGCATCGGGCAGAGAGAGACTGACCGGCCCGTTTTCAGTCATGTCATGCAGGATGCCGCCTTCCAGCGTCACGGTGTCCTGCTTGACCCATGCCGGGGCATTGTTACTTCTGGCGAGCATGTCGATCAGTTTCCTGCGCAGGCTGAGACATGCCAGCCACACAGCCGCCCCGGCTGAGGCCGCTGTCCATGATCCGCCTTCCGTCGGGCATTGGGGCAGGGAGGAATCTCCGAGTTCGATATCGATCCGCTCAAGCGGCATGCCGAACGCGTCAGCTGCGGTCTGCGCCAGAATGGTATAGGTTCCGGTGCCGATGTCGGAAGCGGCAGTGGCGATATGCAACCGCCCATCCTGACCCAGCCGCGCGCGGGCGGAAGTGGGGGAGAACATGGCATCCCATATGCCCGTTGCCATGCCCCAGCCGATCAGTTCCCGGCCATCACGCATGCTGCCGGGCGCCATGGAGCGGTCATACCAGCCAAAATGCTGCGCGCCCTGGGCCATTGCCTCCCGCAGGGCCTTGCTGGTCAGGGGCATGTCATGCATGGCGTCAATATCGGAGTAGTTGTGCAGGCGGAAGGCCAGCGGGTCCATGGCGCAGGCATGGGCCATTTCATCAATGGCCATTTCCAGAAGGTTGACGCCGGTTGCAGCCCCGGGAGCCCGCATGTCGCTGGACGTATAGGTGTCGCGCGGTGCGACCTTGTAATCAGCCGTGGCGTTCGGGCACCTGTAATTGATCAGCCCCCAGATGACGATGTTTTCCATATTGTGCTCGAAGCGCGACGTATCGGTTACCCCTTCGACAATCATGGACTGCAGCGTTCCGTCCCGGCTGGCGCCAAGGGCGATATCCATGACGGCTTCGGGGCGGAAGGTGTGGGTAAACATCTGCGGTCGCGTCAGGGTCACGCGCACCGAGCGCTTCAGCATTTTCGCCGCCAGCGTGGCGAGGAAGACATTATACACCGCCCGCAGGCCCGAGCCGAATGCGCCGCCCACGTAAGGGTTACGCACGCGCACCTGCTTCTTTGACAGGGCAAGGGCGCTTGCCAGATAGGCCTGCACCGCCTGCGGGCCCTGCGTCTTGTCCCAGACTGTCAACGCGCCATCATCTTCAACGATGACAGTTGTGGCGTGCATTTCCATCGGGTTGTGATGTTCGGGGGCCAGATGATAGCGGCCCTCGACCTGCACGGTGCTCATGGCATAGGCTGCAGCCGCATCCCCCCGGGGTTTGGGTGGTACGTAATTGCTGCGTGTTTTCGATGGCATGTATTTCTGATGCAGGGCCACCTCAAAATCCGCATTATGCGGCCACCGCTCATAATCGACCCTGACCAGCATGGCCGCCTCACGCGCGGCCTCGAAGGTTTCGGCCAGGACAACGGCGACGGGCTGCCCGTTGAAGTGGATTTCACCATCATGCAGCGGCCTGTAGGGCGCACCGGGCACGCCCAGGCCATCCATGTAGGATTTCTCGAACAATGCGGTATGGGGCCGGTTGAGGTGGGTCATGACCTCGACCACGCCGACTACCTGTCGCGCCTCGGCATCATGAACGGTTTCAATCCGCCCGCGTGCAATGGGGCTGTTGACAATAACGCCATACAGCATGCCCGGGGGGTGGGGTTCGGCGGCGTATTTGGCCTGTCCGGTCACTTTCGCAATACCATCGATCCGCGAGACGGGTTGCCCGATAGACGTGGGTAGGACGTTCATGGCGACTATCCTTCAGCGAATGGTCTTGTCTGTCTGGGATTGCGGCGTGCCGGATGCAGCCTGCCACAACGCACGTTCGATCACGCGCGGCGCCAGCCGGATCTTGGCGGCATTGTCACGGTCCGCCACGGCTCCGTGTAGCAACCGCCCGGCAACATCGCGGAAAAGCGAATGCGACGGCGACTGGCCCTCAAGCAGCGCCTCGGCCTGCGGCACGCACCACGGTTTTGTGCCCATGCCACCAAGCGCGATGCTGCCACGTTCGATCTGGCCATCCTTCATGCGCAGGCCCACGGCTACCGAGACGATTGCAAACGCGAAGGACAGCCGGTCACGCACCTTGAGATAGGTATGGTGCGGACCGAACGGCGCGGGCGGCAGGTCGATGGCGGTCACGATTTCACCCGGTTGCAGGATGTTATCGCGCCATGGCGTATCACCGGGCAGGCAATGGTAGTCACGCATGCCAACCACGCGCTCGCCATTCGGGCCGTGCAGGTTGATCGTGGCGTTGAGGGCGGCGAGGGCAATGCACATGTCTGAGGGGAAGGTGGCGATGCACGCGTCACTGGTGCCCAGCACGGCCATGATCCGGTTGCGACCGCCCCGTGCGCTGCATCCCGTGCCGGGCGAACGTTTGTTGCAAGCCATGGCCGGATCATAAAAATAATGGCAGCGCGTTCTCTGGTTCAGGTTACCGCCATTGGTGGCCATGTTGCGGATCTGCGGGCTGGCGCCCGCAAGGATGGCCGAGGCGAGCAGGGGGTAGCGGTCGGTCACAAGGGGGTGGGCCGCTGTATCGGCATTGGTTACAAGTGCGCCAAGACGCAGCCCGCCATCGGGCCGGTCCTCGATATGGCGCATCGGCAGGGAGCCGATATCAACCACATGACGCGGGCGTTCGACATCTGATTTCATGAGGTCGATCAGGTTCGTCCCGCCTGCGAGGAAGCGCGTGTGTTCGGAATCATGGCAGGCTTCAGCGAAGGTAGAGGGGCGGGAATACGAAAAACTTCTCATGCCGCCGCTCCGGCCGGGTTGGGGTGCTGCTGGCGCACGACCCGTTCGATGGCGTCGATTATGCCGTTATAGGCGCCGCAACGGCATAGATTGCCGCTCATGAACTCACGGATTTCCGCGCGGGAATGGATATGACCTTCCTCCAGCAGGGCAATGGCCGACATGATCTGTCCCGGCGTGCAGTAACCGCACTGGAAGGCATCTGAATCAATAAAGGCCTGCTGCATCGGGTGTAACCGGTCGTTCTGGCTGATCCCCTCAATGGTCGTGATTGCGGCATCCGGGATCGAGACAGCGAGGATAAGGCAGCTTTTGACCCGCTTTCCATTTACCAGCACGGTGCAGGCCCCACATTGGCCATGATCGCATCCCTTTTTCGTGCCGGTCAGGTCAAGCCGCTCGCGCAGCAGATCGAGTAACGTGACGGATGGCGGCAGGTCAGCAGCGTAACTCTGGCCATTGATCTGAAGGCGACACGGGATGGCGACAGACTCACGGGTCATGGGAAATCGCTCCGGCGGTATCTGGTTTTGTCTGGGGCAGTTACAGGGTTTAAGGCATGAGGGGGCCGCTGGTTGCGCCGTCATGCGTGAAAACGGGTGTATGGAATTTTCACTGGCGTCTGTCTGGCGGCCATTATAATACCGGTAATTCTTTATCCCGTTGTCGTGAGAATGAATCCATATCAATATACATCGGATGAATACTGGAACTGTTATGGGAAAATTTTTCGACAATGATATTGCAAACGCGCCGGGAGTGAGCGGGGCAGCAGGCGTGGGTACAGGCCTGCGCCATGCAGGTAAAGACTGATGGCATGCCCTGAAAGCGACCTTTCGCCATCCTCATGCTGATGCCATCTGTATCAGCCTGTATCAGAATGCCTGTGACACATGCGTGCGTTTGTGGAGAATAATCATCAATTATAACGTTCCACTACAATAATATAATTTAAGTATATATGGTTGGTCCTGTTTGTTTTTATTTTTAAAAATAATTTTTCTGCTGAATTTTTGAAACTGAATTCAAGTCGAGTGGTTTGTGATGTGACGGTCGGATGAACGACCGTTCTCTATCAGCAAAAAGGAATGGACCAATGGCAAATCAGGGCGGCAGCCATGAACAGCACGTCAAGGCCGGTGAGCAGAGCCACAAGAACACCGGCACATCGCATGGTGGGAAAGACGAAGGTCAGCACACCACCGGCACCCGGGGCGGCACGCATGAACAGCATGTCAAGGCCGGTGAGCAGAGCCACAAGAACACCGGCACGTCGCATGGTGGGAAAGACGAGGGCCAGCACACTACCGGCACCCGGGGCGGCACGCATGAACAGCATGTAAAAGCTGGCCAGCAGAGCCATAAAAACAGCTGACTATATGTTGAAGACCGGGGGCGCCAGCAATAGCGCTGGCGTTCCCGGAGGTTGGCAGTCTCCGATCTGCCCCACGCCAGTCAGGTAACGAATATCTTTTTGAAAATGGAGAAGAACAATGGGCCTGTTTTCAAAACCGATAAAAACCCTTGATGATCTGTTCGTGCATACGCTTCAGGATATCTATTATGCCGAAAACCAGATCGTGAAAAACCTGCCCGCCATGGCGGAAAAGGCGACTGAACCGGACCTTAAGGCCGCGTTCCAGCATCATCTGACCGAAACACAGGAGCATGTACGCAGGCTCGAGCAGGTATTCCAGATGCATGGTCAGCCTGTTAAAGGCGTGACCTGTCAGGCCATGGATGGAATCCTTGCCGAGGCAAAGGATATCATCAGCGACTGCGATGATCCCGAGGTGCGTGATGCTGCCATGCTCTCGGCGGCGCAGGCTGTCGAGCATTATGAAATAACCCGTTATGGCAGCCTTGTCGCCTATGCCCGGCAGCTTGGCCGTGCCGACTGCGCGGCCGTTCTGGAACGCACACTTGAAGAAGAAAAATCTGCTGACCAGAAACTGACGCACATCGCCGCGATGAGCGTAAACCAGCATGCCGCGGCCTAAGGGCTCATGCGCTCCTTTAAGCCGTGAATTCAAATAAAATCCGTGAATGCAGGCCGCCTCTAGGATCGATCGCGGGGCTGGCAGATTTCCAGTGGTATATTGGCAGCTTTCAGTTTTTCATACATGGCGGGTTCGATCTGGGCATCCGTCAGTACATGATCAAATGTATCAAGGCCCGCCAGTCGGTAGAGGCCGCCTTTGCGGAATTTTGAACTGTCCACCAGCAAAACCGTCTGGTCGCAGATTTCCATGAGCACGCGCTTGATCTTGATGATGTCCGGGTTGCTCTGGAAGGCCGTGCCATTGTGGATGACGGACGTGGACAGGAACATTGTATTGGCATGCAGGCCCTGCGCCGCCTGTTCGCATATCAAACCGAAAAAGGCATTGCGGGGCCGGTTGTAATCACCCCCCAGGCAGATCAGGCGCAGGTCGGGGTAGGGGGCCAGTGCCTCGATCACGCCCATGGCGTTTGTAATGATGGTCAGCGGGGCAAGCGCGGGCAGCAGGGGCAGCATCTCGGCTACGGTGGTTGAATCATCCAGCACCAGAACCTGTTCCGGCCGGATCAGCGATATGGCGCGGGCAATGATCGCCTGCTTGCCCTCTCTGGCCAGGGCCGTGCGGTAGGTTACGGTTTTCTGCGTGGCGGTGCGGTTGCGCAGGGCAAGGCCGCCATGCAGCTTTTCCACCAGTCCCTGTTGTGCCAGCGCGTTGGCATCACGGTGAATGGTCATGCGGCTGACATCAAAATGGGCGGCCAGCGCGTCAATGGTGGCGTTGCCCGTTTCAAGCAGCAGGTCAAGGATGCGTTGCTGGCGTGCCGTGTTGTCGCCCCGTCGGGCCGGGCGCGTGGAAGCCGGGGAATGTGACAGGCCCGTGTTGTCGGTCATACTGGCAATCGATCTTCATCCGCAGGGTCAACAGGTAGGCGCGTAACGTAAGGGATACCTGTTACGCGTGTCACATTCAATGTGGCCATCGCAATGGCTGGCCAGCCTCCTGCACACAATCCGGTCCGGTTCCCGGCCTCTGGGATCACATTAATATGCGTTATATATAACACTATAGTTGTTATATATAACATAGTGAATCCGTCATCATGCTGCTCGATAGCAGGAGGTCGAAGATGCGCCGGAACTTCATTATCGGAATTGACTGCGGCTCGACCGCCACCAAGGCGGTCATTTTTTCCCCTGAAGGTGAAATCGTGGGCACGGGGCGCAGTCGCGTGGCCCAGCATATGGACCGCCCGCACCATGTCGAACGCGACATGGGCGAGGTCTGGCAGGGCGTGGCCGCAACCATCCGCATGGCGCTCGATGATGCGGGCCTGAACGGTCAGGCCATTGCCGCAGTGGGCGTAACAGCGCATGGCGACGGGCTGTTCCTGCTCGACCGCATGGGCAACCCGCTGGGGCGCGGGATCATGTCGCTCGATAGCCGCGCGACTGACCTGCATGACCACTGGCGGCAAAGCGGGGTTCTGGATCAGCTTGTGCCGCTGGCGGGGCAACGGTCTTATGCCTATTCCGCCAATACCCTGCTGGCATGGATACGGGCGCATGAGCCGGACCGCTATCATGCCATCGGCTCCATCCTGTTTGCCAAGGACTGGATCCGGCTGTGCCTGACGGGAGAAGTCGCAACAGACATAACCGAGGCCAGCACGGCCTTTACCGATCTGCATACGCAGCAGTACAGTGCCGCCATACTGGATATTCTCGGCCTGGAGGCCATGCGTGACTGCCTGCCGCCCATGCTGGATTCCTGCGCACGGGCCGGAACGGTCACGGCCAGCGCCGCCGCAGCAACGGGCCTGCTGGCGGGCACGCCGGTTTCGGCGGGGTTGCATGATGTAACGGCCGCCGCCGTGGGCATGGGTCACACACGGCCGGGCGACATGTCGCTTACGGCTGGTACGTTTTCTATAAACGAGGTCTTCCGCGACAGGCCCGTTACAGGGGAGGGCTGGGCCTGTCGCGCAGGCTACCGCCGGGGATTGTGGAACTGCATGGCAATCTCGCCTGCGTCGTCGAGCAATCTGGAATGGATGGCACGCCTGCTCCTGCCTGGAAACGGGGATGCCACGACGATATTGATGCGCGAGGTGGAAGAGCGCCTGAGCGCTGCCCGTCACGCGCGCACGGTTCCGCTTTTCCATCCTTTCCTGTTCGGCTCCCCTTATGCAGCCCCTGCCAGCGCATCATTTTTTGGCGTGCAGTCATGGCATGACCGGACCGATCTGTTGCAGGCGATGGTGGAAGGCATGGTGTTCAACCATCGCATGCATGTCAGCGCACTGTGCCAGACGGGGCCGGTAGCGCGCGTGGGCATATCTGGTGGCGGCAGCGGCCAGCCTGCAATCGCGCAACTGTTTGCCGATGTGCTGGACAGGCCGGTCGATGTCTCTTCCGTGCGGGAAGCAGGCGCACTCGGTGCGGCCCTGACCGGGGCGGTGGCGGTGGGCATGCAGCCCGATCTTGAACACGCCGTGGCGGGGCTGGATGTGTCGCTGCGGACCTATGGCCCGCAACCGGCGCAGGTGGCGGTGTATGATGGCATCTATCATCGTTATGTGGCGCTGGCGCAGGTCATGCGCCCGTTCTGGCGCGCGCTGTATGATATGTCGCCCCCGGCACCGTTACAGCCGGAGCCTGTATCCGGGGCCCATCCTGCCGCCATGCATCTGCACGCCCATCATGCGACAGCCATGGGGGGAATTCCTTCATGAATACCGTCCTGCCTCCGGTGAAGGATTATGATGTCATCATCATCGGCGCCGGGATCAATGGCGCAGGGCTGATGCGTGAACTGGCCGTGCAGGGTGTGCGTGTGCTGCTGGTGGACCGGGGAGATATCTGTAGCGGCACGTCGAGCGCCCCCTCGCGCCTGATCCATGGCGGGATCAAATATCTTGAAACCGGGGAGTTCCGCCTGGTCGCGCAATCCACGCTGGAGCGTAACCTGCTGCTGCGCAATGCGCCGCATGTCGTTCATCCATTACCCACCACCGTGCCCGTCCGCTCATGGTTTGGCGGGATCGTGCCTTCCATACGCCGCTTCCTGCGCCTGGGCGGCAAAATGACGGACCGGGGGGCGCTGGTGCTCGAACTGGGCCTGCTCATCTATGACTTCCTTGGCCGTCATGCCCGCGTTATGCCCCGGCACCGCCTGTTTTCAGGCCGGCAGGCCCGGGCGCGCTGGCCGCATATGAGCAGCACCGTCATGGCCTGTGCGCAGTATTATGACGCAGCAATCAGCCAGCCCGAACGGCTGGGCTATGAATGCGTGCACGATGCAGTGCAGGCGCAGGACGGCTGTCATGTCGCGACCTATACCCATGTTGAGTTCTTTCATGATGGCATCGTGAGCCTGCATGACCGACCACGCGGGCAGTCATGGCGGGCGCGTGCGCCCGTCGTGGTCAATGCGGGCGGGGCGTGGATCGATCAGGTCAATGCCGCCCTTGGCGTGCCCACCCGTTATATCGGCGGCACAAAGGGGTCGCACCTGGTGCTGCGCCATGAGGGGCTTTTGCGCGAACTGGGCGGGAACATGGTGTATTTCGGCACACCGGACGGGCGGATCTGCCTGGCCTATCCCTTTCTGGGCCACGTGCTGGTGGGGTCGACCGATATCCCTATTGCTGATCCGGACGCGGCCATCTGCACCGATGCGGAACAGTCCTACATGCTCGATATGCTGGGCGCGCTGTTCCCCGGTTTCGGGTTTGATGCGTCCGACGTGATTTACCGCTACAGTGGCGTGCGCCCTTTGCCCGCGGGTAACGCGTCCGACCCTGGCGCGATCAGCCGTGACCATATCGTGCATGAGGACCGGCTGGGAACGGTTGCGCTGTTCTCGCTGGTAGGGGGCAAATGGACAACGTTTCGCGGGCTGGCGGAGGAAGTGGCGGACACCATCCTGCCCCGTCTGGGCCGGGTGCGGCAGGTCTCCACCCGGTCGCTGCCAATCGGGGGCGGTCGCGGTTATCCCCGCCCTGCGGACCTTGAGGCCCATATTGACCGTCTGGCCACGACCAGCACCATTGCGCGTGAACGGGCGCGCGTTTTGTTTGGCCGTTACGGCACGCTGGCGGAGGAAATTGCGCGGTTCTGCGGTCTTGCGCCCGATGCGCCCCTGCGCAGCCTGCCATCCCATACAAGCCGGGAAATCATGTTCATCGCACGCCATGAACAGGTCCGGCATGTGGCGGATATTCTCTACCGCCGCACCACCATTGCCCTGTCCGGCGCGTTAACGCCCGAAGTCACGCACGAAGTGGCCGCCATCGCGGGCGAAACCCTTGGGTGGGATGCCGACACGATCCGGCATCAGGCCCGTGAGGCCTGGCAGGAAGCCGAAACGCGACATCATCTCGCCGCCCGCATGGCCGCCCCGAAATCCATGCAGCCCGAACCGATCGGAGCCTGAACAATGAACCGCTATGAAACCAAGATCGCCCGCATGGCCGCCGGGATCGACACGCGTGCCGACTTTATCCTGGCCGATGCCAAGGATGCCGATATGGCGGCAGGCATCAGCGCCATGGGGCGTAACCGCGCCATGGGCGCGCTGTCGCCCTATCGCTGCCGGGATGAATATCTGGATGATATCCGCGCCATGCTGGAACTCGATGTGGTCGATATCATGCTGGTCTCAGCCTCCACCCTGGAAACGCTGGTGCGCGAAGGCGCTTTTAACGACAGCCGCGTGCAGCCTGCCATCCGTGCCAATGATACCACCGACCTGTGGCGCGGACGGGGCAGCCCCTATGTCACCCAGCGTTCCGTGCCGTTTCGCAGCGCGTCACTGGCCGGTGCGCAGACCCGGCTTGGCCTGTATTCCATGACCTTCAATGGCAATGCGGAACACGATGCCCATGCGCTGGAATGTTTCCGCAGCTTTCGCGAGGATGCGCAGGCGCATGGTTTTTCCTATTTCCTTGAAGTCTTCAACCCCAATGAAGGGCGGATTGCGCAACCGGATCGGGGTGTCTTCCTCAATGACATGATTATCCGCGCCCTTGCCGGCCTGCGGCAGGCGGAACGGCCGCAGTTCCTGAAAATTCCCTTCAATGGCGCGGCTGCGCTGACCGAACTGTGCGCATTCGATCCGCGCATGGTGGTAGGGATCATGGGGGGCAGCAGCGGCACGACGCGTGACTGCCTTGAACTGCTGCATCAGGCTCAGGCTTGTGGCGCGCGGGCGGCCCTGTTCGGGCGCAAGATTGTTGATGCCGATGACCCGATGCTGCTGGTGCAGGCCATGCGCCATGTCACGGATGGCAACCTTCCGCCAGATGAAGCAACCTGTTTCTATCATGATGCCCTGGCCCGCAAGGGGCGGCGTGCCGAACGCCCGCTCGGTGCTGACCGCTGCATTACCGAAAACATGCTGCTCGATGGCCCGATCAGCATGGGCATCATGGGCTGATTGCGACATTCACCCTATACTTTGTGTTCCTGAATTTTATTTTGGAACGATAGGGTATTATTGCATATATTTTTGCAGATCATGAGAACGTGAACATTCTCATGACAGGCGCGGCGCAACGATAACGCCACTTATGATATATATATCATGTAAACTGTTATGTATGTGCATCCTGCCAGATATGGAGACCCGTGATGCATTCCAGACCGTTATGGATTGGCACCAGCTGGAAAATGAACAAGGGGCCAGCCGCCGCCATCGAGGCCGCGCGCGCACTGGCTGCCTTCCATCCGCCCGTGGGGGTGCAGCCTTTTGTTATCCCGGCCTTTACATCGCTCAAGGATGTCTGCGCCATACTGGAGGGCACATCCGTGCAGGTGGGGGCACAGAACACCCATTGGGAGGATGAAGGGGCATGGACAGGGGAAATCTCGCCCGTCATGCTGGCCGAATGTGGCGCGACACTGGTGGAAATCGGCCATTCCGAACGCCGCGACCATTTTGGTGAAACGGACTGGACCGTCAACCTGAAGGTCCATGCCGTGCTGCGCCACGGTATGCGCCCGCTGGTGTGTATTGGCGATACGGCGCAGGAACATGCGTTTGGTGTAACGCATGAGGTGCTGGCCCGCCAGTTGCGCATTGCGCTGCACGGTGTACCGCCCGTCCGTCTGGCACAGGTGTTGGTGGCGTATGAACCGGTCTGGGCCATCGGGGCAGGGGGGCAGGCAGCCGATGCCACGTTTGTCGCCCATGCCCATGCACGCCTGCGCGCGGTGCTGGTGGAGATGGCGGGGGAGAAAATCGGGCATGAAGTACCGCTGCTGTATGGCGGCAGCGTTACACGCGCCAATGCATCGGGCTATGCACGGCTTGCCAATGTAGATGGCGTCTTTATTGGGCGCGCGGCGTGGAGTGTCGCTGATTTCAGGCAGATTATCGGGAGTGTGGTACATGAACATGTTGCATCTGGCTGAAACCGGCACGGTTGCCACCCGCAGGCGCGCCATGGTCGATTATGTCATGAACCGTGGCAATGTGGAGATTGATGAACTGGTCACGCGGTTTGAAACCAGCCGCATGACCATCCATCGTGACCTGCAGGCGCTCTCGGCACAGGGATTGCTGCGCCGGGTGCATGGCGGGGTAACAACCCTGCCCAACGGCATTGCCGAAAGCAGCATGCTGTATCGCAGGCGTCGCGCCATGCGTGAAAAGAAGGCCATGGCAGCGCTGGCGGCCGGTATGATCGGGCCCGGTGATGTAATCGCGCTGGATGATTCGACCACGGCATGCTGCATGGTGGATCACCTGGCCACGATGGGCGGCCTGACGGTGGTCACCAACAGCCTTGGCATTGCCTCCACTCTGGCGGCCATGCCCGCCATCAGCCTTATGGCGCTGGGCGGACGGTATCACCCCACCTTTGACGCATTTTTCGGGCTGATGTGCGAACAGGCGATCGGGGCATTGCGGGTGGGCACCCTGTTCATGTCCGTATCCGCCGTGCATGGCGTGAACGCCTATCATCAGGAGCAGGATATCGTCAAAGCCAAGCACGCGCTCATGCGCAGTGCGGACAGGCGCGTGCTGATGGCCGACAGCACGAAGTTTGGCAGTAACGCGCTGAACCGCCTGGCGGACCTGTCCGAATTCGATGTGGTGATAACTGATGACGGCCTTGATCACGCAACGCGTGACCGCCTGCTCGATCATGGCGTTACACTGCAGGTGGCGCGATTATGCGCCAGTGACGCGGTAAAACTTTAATAAAAAGATACTCCATTACTCAAATGGGAGAAAAACGATGCGTATAGCCATTGGTGGCGATAGCGCCGGTAACGGCATGGCGGGAATGCTTGCGCAGTACCTGAAAGAGCGCGGCGGGCACGACGTGCTGGACATGTCCGCCCCCCCCGGCGGTGGCAGCGAACTGTATGCCAGCCTGAGCGAGAGGGTGGGGCAGGCCATCATGTCAGGGCAATTCGACCGGGGCATCCTGTGCTGCGGCACCGGGATCGGGGTGTGTATTTCGGCCAACAAGATACCCGGCATCCGCGCGGCCCTGACCCATGACACCTATTCCGCTGAACGGGCCGCCCTGTCCAATAATGCCCACATCATTACCATGGGCGCGCGCGTGATCGGGCCGGAGGTTGCCAAGAGCATCGTCAATGCGTGGCTCGCCTGTTCCTTTGACCCGCAGGGCCCATCAGCCCGCAATGTGGCAGGTATTGATGCGCTGGGCGAGAAATATACCCACGCTGAGCCTGCCGTTACCACCTGCTGAATGCTGGCTGCAAGTGCAGCCGGATGAGCAGTAAAGCGAAAGAACAATAACAATGAAAACAGCTTTTCTTCTTGCCGCAGCACTGGTGCTTGCGCCAATGGCGGCACGCGCGGCAGATGATCACGCGCCGCTGCGTTTTGTGCTGATCCCCAAAACCGTTCACCCGTGGTTTGACAAGGTGAATACCGGCGCCCAGGCAGCGGCCGACCTGCTGGGAAAGACAACGGGGCGCAAGGTGGAAATTGAATACCGTGCGCCAGAAACGGCAGATGTCTCTTCACAGAACGATATTATCGAGCGCGCGATCGCAACCCACCCTGACGGGCTGATCCTCGACCTGCTGGATGAAAAGGGCAACCACGCGACCATGCTCGAGGCCGTGGATGAAAAGGTGCCCATGACGGTGTTTGACTCCCTCCCGCCCGAAGGGATGGACATCACGGCGGTCGGAGCCGATTTTTGTGAACAGGGCACGATCGCAGCCCGGCGCCTTGCGGAACTGATCGGGGAAAAGGGCGAGGTTGCGATCATGATCGGCGTGCCGACCGCCCCCAACCATACCCGCCGCGCGGAATGCGAACGGGCGACGTTTGCCAAATATCCGCAGATCAGGGTGGTCGCGACCGGTATTGATAATGACAGTATCGAAACCGCGCAGAAACAGGCTTCCGCCATCATGCAGGCCCATCCCGATCTTGCCGGGTGGGTGGCGTGCGATGCAGCAGGCCCGGTGGGCATTGGCCAGGCCATCCGCGAAAGCGGGCGCACGGGCAAGGTCAAGGAAGTGGGGCTGGACAACCTGAACGACATGATCGCGCTCATCCGTGACGGGGTGGCGGATTCATCCGCCTCCAGCCGGCCCGAAATGCAGGGCTACTGGGCGGTCATTGCCGCATGGCAGCGCGCGCTGGGCCAGAAAACGCCCAAATACATAGATACCGGCATAGATGTCCTGACCAAAAAGAACATCTGATCTTTCCCGGATATTGATGGAGTAACGACCATGACGGTTCTCCACGTTTCATCCCTGCGCAAGACCTATCCCGGCGTTGTGGCGCTGGACCATATCGACCTGATGCTGGAAGCGGGCAAGGTCCATATCCTCGCGGGGGAAAATGGCGCAGGCAAATCCACGCTCATCAAGGTGCTCACCGGTCTTGTCACCCCGGATGCGGGGCGCGTGGACATAGAGGGCCATGACGCGCTGGCCGATCACGCCCTGTTTGATCGCGTGGCGTATGTGCCGCAGGAACTCAGCCTGTTCCCCACCATGACGGTTGCGGAAAACATGTTCATGCCCTTCGCCAGATCCGGTTTCGGGCGCATGACCGTATCACGCACGGCAATGGAAGCGGCAGCGCAGAAGCTCATGACCCGCTTTGGCATGCATGCCCGGCCGGGGCAGAAGGTGGGGCATATCAGCGTGCCCGACCAGCAGTTGCTCCAGATCGCGCGCGCGGCCAGTGCCGGGGATTTCCGGGTGCTGATCCTTGATGAGCCCACATCCTCGCTTACATCGAGCGAGACGGAACACCTGTTTTCCATCCTGCGCACGCTTCGCGATGAAGGATGCGCGATCGTGTTTGTCTCGCATCGGATGGAGGAGATTTTCGCGCTGGGGGATACGGTAACCGTGCTGCGCAACGGGCGCAGCGTGGGCACCCATTCCATGGCGGAGCTTGATGAAGGCGAACTGATCCGCCTCATGTCCGGCAACAGCGTGCAGCTTGATGAGCGCTTTCAGCCCGGCGTCGCGTCGGGCACGGAGGATGTCATCATCGATGTGGCGCATCTGTCCGGCCCCGGCTTTACGGATGCGTCCTTCACCCTGCGCCGGGGCGAGATACTCGGCTTTGCCGGGCTGGTGGGGGCAGGGCGGTCTGAACTTATGCAGACCCTGTTTGGCTACCACCGCGCAACAGCGGGAAGGTGCGTGCTGGACGGGCATGAGATCCCGCGCGGCAGGCCAGACCGGGCCGTGGCTATGGGCATGCTCTACCTGCCTGAGGAAAGGCGGCACCACGGCATTTTCCCGCTGCTGAGCGTGCGCGAGAACATTGCCGTATCGGTCATGGACCAGATCGTGGGCGGTGGCGTCATTTCATCGGGCCGGGAACGGCGCGTGGTGGCCGATGCCATCGAGCGCTTCGATGTGCGCACGTCATCGGCGGAAAAGAAGATCATGTACCTGTCGGGTGGCAACCAGCAGAAGGCGATCATCGGCCGCGCCATGGCGCGCAGGCCGCGCGTGCTGATCTTTGATGAACCGACAAAGGGCATCGACATCGGCACGAAGTTCCAGATCTACCGGATCATGCAGCAACTGGCGGAAGAAGGGGTGGGGATCATTCTCGTCTCGTCTGAAATGGCGGAGCTGCAACGCTGCGCCACCCGCATCATCACCATGCATGCCGGACGGATCACCGGTTCGTTCGATCAGGCCACGACCGACATCAATACACTTGTGGGCGCGATTATCGGCGCGCCGGAGGTTCGTCATGTCGCTTGAAACCACATTCCCCACCACGCCGCCCACCCCGCCGCGCCTGCCCCCCCTGCGCAGGCTGGCCGCACGCTGCATGCGCAACCCGCTCGGTGGCGTCATTGCGGCCCTTGTCCTGATCTTTGGCGTGTCATGCCTGCTGTCGCCGCATTTCCTGACCGGCTTCAACATGATGATCATGGCCCGCGCGCTGGCCTTTATCGGGCTGGTCACGATCGGGCAGTCGATCCTGATGATCCTTGGCGAACTCGATCTGTCGGTGGGGGCGATTGGCGGCCTTGCCGGTATTGCGGGCGGTATGCTGATGGTGCAGGCGGGGCTGAACCCGTGGCTGTCACTGGTGCTGTGCCTGCTGCTTGGCACTGCGTGCGGCATGCTCAATGGCGTGCTGATCACGCAGTTGCGGCTGCATTCGCTGGTGCTGACCATCGGCATGGCGGGCGTGTATGGCGGCGCGATCCTGGTGGCGACCAAAGGGGTGGCGATTACCGGCGTGCCCGGTGACATCTCCTTTCTAGGCCGGGGGCTGGTTTATGGCGTGCCGGTGCCCTTCATCGTGCTGCTGGCCTGTCTGGGGGTGGTGGCCTTTGTCATGGTGCGCACGCCCATCGGGCGCTACGTCTATGCCATTGGCAGCAACCCCGAGGCCGCGCGCATGCTGGGCCTGCGGGTGGATGCCATCCGTATCGCCGCCTTCGCCACGGCGGGCTTCCTGTCCGCCCTTGCAGGCATCCTGATGGTGGCGCGGCTGGGCACGGCGCAGCCCTCCATTGGTGATACGTGGGTGCTGGCCCCCATTGCCGCCGCCGTCATCGGCGGTGTCGCGACTACAGGCGGGCTGGGCAGCCCGGTGGGGGCGGTGCTGGGCGCCGTCATCATCGGCATGATCGAGAACATCATCGTGCTGTTTGGCATCTCGCCTTACTGGCAGTCGGTGGTCAGCGGCGGGATTGTCGTGCTGGCCATCTCCTTTGATTCCCTGGCGCGTCGCTACCTGCACCGTGAGGCATGACCACGCCCTGATGCGACGTTTCCCGTTAGCTGAGGATATATGAAAATGACCAGAATCTGCGGCAATGCTGCCGAATTCGCCCAGTCCGCGCTGCATGGCTACAGCCTTGTCCACCGTGACATCGTGCGCATGGTGCGCGGTGGGGTCGTGCGGGCAAAACCGGGCCGGGCGGGCAAGGTGGCGGTGGTTGTGGGGGGTGGTTCGGGCCACTACCCCGCCTTTAACGGCTATGTCGGCACAGGCTTTGCCGATGCGGCGGTGGCGGGGGACATCTTTGCCTCGCCTTCCACGCAGGCCATCTATTCCGTGGCGCGCAGGGCCGAGCGCGGCGGGGGGGTGATCCTGGGCTTCGGGAATTATGCAGGCGATGTGCTGAACTTCGGCATTGCAGCCGAACGCCTGCGCCGTGAAGGGATCGACACCCGCCTGCTGGCCACGACCGATGACGTGGCCAGCGCCGACGTGGGCGACATGGCCCGCAGGCGCGGCATTGCGGGTGACATGACGGTGTTCCGGATTGTGGGCGCAGCAGCCGAGGCAGGGCTTGACCTTGATGCGGTCGAGGCCGTGGGCCGGCGCGCCAACAGCCAGACCCGCACCTTTGGCGTGGCGTTTGAAGGCTGCACCCTGCCCGGTGAGGCGGACCTGCTGTTCCACGTGCCCAAAAACCGCATGGCGCTTGGCCTTGGCGTGCATGGTGAACCAGGCATAGATGAACAGGACATTCCGCCGCCCGCGCAACTGGCGCATGTGCTGTTTGACCGTATTCTGAAGGAGTTGCCCGATGATGCGCCCCGGCGGGTTGCGATCGTGCTCAACGGGCTGGGCAGCACCAAGCATGAAGAACTGTTTGTGCTGTGGGAGGCGCTTGCGCCCCTGCTGGCGCAGGCGGGCCTGAGTGTTATCGCGCCGCTGGTGGGGGAATACGTGACCAGTCTGGACATGGCGGGCTGTTCGCTGACCATGACATGGCTGGATGAGGAACTGGAGCGCTACTGGCGCGCGCCGGTCGAGACGGCCGTGCTGCGCCATGCGGGCATTATGGGTGAACCCGGCGCAACTGATGGCGTGATGGAGGAAGAGCCCCCTGTTGTCCATGCGCAGGCCGCAACCCCGGCTGGCCAGCGTGGTGGTCTGTGCGTGGCGGAAACCATGGCGCGGCTGGCGCAGGCGCTGGCTGCGGCAGAGGGCGAACTGGGCCGTATCGATGCCGTGGCGGGCGATGGCGACCATGGGCAGGGCATGGCGCGTGGGTCGGCTGCGGCCCGTCAGGCGGCGCGGCAGGCGGCCCAGGCCCACGCGGGGGCTGCGACCGTGCTGGCGGCGGCGGCAGATGCATGGGCCGACCGCGCGGGCGGCACGTCAGGCGCATTGTGGGGTGAAGGCCTGCGTGCCTTCAGTACGGCGCTGGATGATGTATCGGTTCCCGATGCGCCGCAACTGGCTCACGGTGCCCGGTACGCCATGGAACGTATCATGCAACTGGGCCGGGCGCGGGTTGGCGACAAGACGCTCATGGATGCGCTGGTTCCTTTTGTCGAAACGCTGGAACGTGAGTGCGACCAGGGGCATTCCCTGCCCGATGCCTGGCAGGCGGCGGCGGATGCCGCGCAGAAGGCGGCGGACGCCACGCGTGACCTGCTGCCGCGCATGGGCCGTGCCCGCACCCATGGCGCGCGCAGTCTGGGCCACCCGGATGCCGGAGCCCTGTCACTGGCGCTGTGCCTGCGCGTGGCGGGAGAAGGGATGCCCCTGATCGAACCCGTGCCGGTATCGATGCTCCCCATGGGGCATATGAGCGAGGAAAACCCGGTGCTGGACGCGTTTCGGTCCTGATCCTTTCCCTGCCCCGGTGCATCCCTGCATCGGGGCAGGAAAGCAGATCGTTAGCGCTGCGGGAAGGATGACCGCTTCATGACATCTTGGCAGACAGGAACAGTCAGGACGCGTCTGGCATTAACGTGGAGGCATCGGTCCGTAAGGCCGGACAGTTCTTTGTCGTTCGGATAAAAACCATGTCAAAGCCCGTTCTCGTTACCGGTGCGGGGCCTGTCGGCCTGATCATGGCCGCCGAACTGGCCCGTTATGGTGTGTCTGTCAGGATTATCGACAGGCTTCCGACCCGCACCACCGAGTCCCGTGCCCTGGCCATCTGGCCCCGAACGCTGGAACTGCTAGATGCAGCGGGCTGTGCGGGTGCGTTTGTGGCCACCGGGCTACGTGCAGATGCTGTCAGTCTTCACGCTGGCGACAGGACACTTGCCCGGATACCGTTCGGGACGATCGCCTCTGCCTTCAGTTACCTGTTGATGCTTCCGCAATCGGAAACCGAGCGGCTGCTGGAAGAACATCTCAAAACTTTTGGCCATACTGTCGAGCGCGAGACCGAACTGGCAGACTTTGTTGACAGTGAGGAGGGCGTTTCATGCACGCTCAGGCATGCGCGAGGCAGGGTCGAGACGCTGGAAGCCGCGTGGCTCATCGGGTGTGATGGCGCGCATTCCTTTGTGCGCGGCAGGCTCGGCATGGCATTCGAGGGAGACACGCTACCCATGGGTTTTGTCATTGCTGACGTACATGTGGCGGGCCTTGCGATTCCGCCTGACGAACCGGCGATTTTCTGGCACCCCGATGGCGCGGTGATGGTCTTTCCGATAGCGCGGGGTCATTGCCGTATTATCGCCGATCTGGGTTCGGTTCCATTGCATATGCCCGATCTTGGGGAAATGCAGGGTATTGTCGACCGGCGGGGACCGGGCGGGGTCATCCTGTCTGATCCGGTGTGGCTGTCGGATTTCGGGGTCAATGAACGCAGGGTCCGGGACTACCGCAGGGGCCGCGTGTTTCTGGCTGGCGATGCAGCCCATATCCATAGCCCTGCTGGTGGCCAGGGCATGAACATGGGCATGCAGGATGCCTTCAATCTTGCCTGGAAGCTGGCGCTTGTCGAGCGGCACGAAGCAGGGCCGCGCCTGCTGGACAGCTACAGTATCGAACGCAGCGGCGTTGCGCTGCAGATAATGTCGGATTCCAGCCGTATGACCAGGATTGTCCTGCTCAGAAGTCATCTGGCGCAGAGAGTGCGCAATTTTACTGTAAGGCAGGCCTGTCGCATTCCGCCAATGCGTCGTGCCATCGCCAACCGGCTTTCCGGAATCCTGATCGACTATCCTGACAGCCCTCTCAACACGGGTTCGGCCCGAGGACTGCGTGGCCCCGGGCCGGGGCAGCGACTGGTTGCAAGACAGAGTTCCGGGCCAAATGATAGACCCCGTTTTGTACTTGCTGCCAGGGAGAGCGCCGAGGCACGGGCCATGATCGCGCGTCACGCATCCTTGCTGAGGCCCGAAATGTGCCTGCCGCCCGATGAAAACGGTATCTGGCTGGTGCGACCCGATGGTTACGTCGCGGCTGCCGCAAAAAGCGGGAACTGGACGGTGATCGACACGGCCCTGAACGCAGTGGCAGTCTGAAATACGACACTGTCGGATCAGATTGAATTCCGTCCGGGGGAGGCATCCCGCTTTTCCGGGCAGGGGCCAGATGTACCCGTTCACCCTGTTCCATGCAGGCCGGTCGATTTTTTGGTATGGTCTTGTCGTATCCGTAGGCGATGGCGCCTTTGCTCGTGGGCTGCGTTGACCGAGGAGGTTACGCTGCCCCGGTTTTACGGATCCATGAGGGTACGGGCATAAGGCCAGCACAGGTCAGGCGGCCGCCTGACAGGTTATCCGGGCCGCCTGTAATTGTTGGCGCTGAGATCGGCAGGCCGCGCACGCTGCGTGCGGCCAGAAAACCGAAACATTGCGCCTCAAGCGCATCCCCGTTCCAGCCAAGGCGGTCCACTGGCTCGACCGGCGCCCCAAGCGCTGCCTGCATTGCGTGCATGAGAACAGGGTTATGCCGCCCGCCACCACAAACATACCAGTGTGCCGGGCGCGTGGGCAGGGGCGTGCGACGAACGGCTTCAACGCTAAAGGCGGCAAGCGTTGCCGCCCCATCCGCTGGCGTGCAGCCCGATACCCGGTCGAGTGCCGCGGCGAATGTCTGACGGTCCAGCGATTTCGGGGCAGGGCGTGCAAAATAGGGATCAGCCAGCAGGTCTTCCACAATCGTCTGGTTGACCGTGCCCATCGCCGCCAGTTTCCCATCCACGTCACATGCCGTGCCCGTATGGCGCAGGGCCCAGTCATCAAGCAGGGCATTGCCAGGCCCGGTATCACAGGCATGAATGGTGCCGTCCGCATCAATCAGGGTGATGTTCGCCACCCCCCCGATATTGAGCACCGCGACCGGTTTGGGCGCGCCATGCAACAGGGCGGCGTGAAACCATGGCACCAGTGGCGCGCCTTCGCCACCGGCTGCGACGTCCGCGCTGCGGAAATCATGGATTACAGCCAGACCCGTTGCGCGTGACAGAAGCTGCGCATCTCCGATCTGCCATGTGTGATGGTGGTCAGGGGCATGGAGAATGGTCTGGCCATGAAAACCGATCAGATCGACCTCAGGCACAAGAGCCTGCAACTGCCGCGTTGCGTCAACATGGTACCGGGTTATTTCATGCTCTACGGCCTTCAGTTCCGGGCTGTCCGGGGAGAGGGTGGCGGCCTTGTCGAGAATTTTCCGGGCACGCTGGCGCAGTGCCGCCGGGTAGGGCAGGCTCAGATCCGGTCCAAATCCCTCGATCCGCTCGCCATCCGTGCGGATGACAGCAGCATCCACCCCATCAAGCGACGTGCCGCTCATGAGGCCGATGACAGTGAGCATGCGATTCATTCCGGTATTCCCGCAGTCCTGAGTTCCGCCACGAAATCATAAAGGTCGGCGCGATAGGATGAGAATGTGACCTCAAGCACCCGGCCATCGGGCAGAAAGGAGCGTCTTTCAATATCCAGTATGGCGCTTGGTGTATCGAGATGCAGCAGTTCGGCTTCATGCACGAAAGCAAGGCGCGAACGGATGCGTTGCAGCGCCCTGACCGGCAGCAGGTCACGTTGCCTGAGCACGGCGTAAAAGGAGTTGCCCACGCTGTCGGGGTCATCCAGGTAATGTGCTGAAATGACGGCTGTCTCTACCGCCATGGGCTGGCCATTGGCGGTCCGGATCCGTTTGAGGCGCATGACACGGGCCGTGGGCGCGATGCCCAGTGCCATGGCCTCATCAGGGCTTGTGCGCGTCACATGCTTGTCCAGCCAGATCGAGCCGGGTTCATACCCGCGCGCGCGCATATCTTCCGAAAAGCTCTGAAGAATGGAGAAAGGCTGTTCGATCTGGCCCGATACGAAAGTGCCCGCCCCGGGCTTCTGGCTCAGGATGCCTGCGCCGACCAGTTCCTCAAATGCCTTGCGGATGGTCACGCGTGATACCCCGATCCGGTCTGCCAGTTCGCGCTCGGGGGGCATGGCATCCCCGCGCTTGAGCGCGCCGCTGGCAATGATGTCACGCAAGCGGTCGCCCACCTGCAGGTAAAGGGGCTTCCTGTCATGCGGGCTGGGGGTTAGCGCCGTAAAAAGCTGTTCCGGTGTCATGTTACCCTTCGCGCGTTCCATATTGCCGGTTGATGGCGGCGAGCAGCCCTGCGCCGTGATATTGAGCGGCGCATCGTGGTGCATCGCAAGCCCGGCCCCTTTCATACGGAGCATGCCGGTGGACAGGGCAGGCCGCCTGCTGGCAGCCTAATCTGGCGTATTCACCTGCCCAAGGATCGAACGCAGGTTGCCATCATGCGCCGCAAGCAGCGGTTCGATCCGGTCGGCGGGAATGCCGGAACAGATCATGACAGCGCGTTTGACATTGAACCGCGTGGCCTCGAGCGCGCTCAGGGCCTGCTGCTCGGTGCTGCCGCTCAGGTTGCGGACCATGCGGCAGGCCCGCTGGCGCAGCTTGGCGTTGACCACCCGCATATCCACCATCTGCCCACGATAGGCATGGCCCATACGGATCATGAGCGTGGTGGAAATCAGATTGAGGGTTGCTTTCTGCGCCGTGCCCGCCTTGAGCCGGGTGGACCCGGAAATGACTTCCGGCCCTGTCACCACGGCAATGCCCATATCCGCAACATTCATGAGCCTGCTGTCGCGATTGCAGGCGATGCCAATGGTCAGGCTGCCCGCCGCGCGCGCGGTCGCCACTGCTGCGCAGGTATAGGGGGTGGAGCCGCTTGCGGCGATACCCAGCACCACGTCATCCGGGCCGGGATCGTGGGCGAGGATGTCTGTCCGCGCCACGTCTTCCCGGTCTTCGGCCCCTTCTGCCGCCTGATAGATGGCATCATTGCCACCTGCCAGCAGCAGCACGAGCCGTTCGGGCGCCCAGCCGAAGGTGGGGAGCAGTTCCACCCCATCCTGCATGCCGATCCGCCCCGATGTGCCTGCGCCAACATAGAACAGCCGCCCCCCCGCCAGCAGGCGCGGCAGGGCCGCGTTGATGGCGCGTTCAAGCTCCGGCGTCGCGGCCCGCACGGCGGCAATGGCGCTCATCTGTGATTCCACCAGCGCATCCAGCACAGAAGCAACAGGCCAGACATCCACATCCGCATAACGTGGGTCCTGTCCTTCTGTGGCGATGGGCAACGCGGGCGCACTGCGGTCGGGGGTCATGGGCCATAAACTCCGGGGATGGGGATATGAAGGGGGTCAGCCCTGCGGCGGAGACAGGGCAAGGGCTGCCGCGGTGGCCACATCGTGGCGCAGGCGCACGACATTGCCACGGCCTGCAGGGTGCAGGCGGCTGGTCAGGATCAGGACATAGCTGTCACTACCGGGATCAAGCCACAGCGACGTGCCGGTAAAGCCGGTATGCCCAAAGGAGCCGAGGGGGAACCTGTCCCCCCGGACGGAGGAATAATGCGTGGAAATATCCCATCCCAGTCCCCGCAGATCGGATTTTCCGCCCGGCTGCTGCGCGGTTGTCATGAGCATGACGGTCTGCTGTTGCAGCGGAAAGGCCGATGGCCTGCCCGCGCGGCGGTCCAGCAGCGCCTGTGCATAAAGGCACATGTCATCAGCATCGGAAAACAGGCCCGCATGCCCGGCCACCCCACCCATGCGGCGGGAAGAGGGATCATTGACCTGCCCGCGCAGCATATGACCGTTTTCATCCGGCTGGGTGGGGGCAATGCGGGGCCGCCATGTTTCAGGCGGAAGGAAACGTGACTGGCGCATGCCCAGCGGTGCAAGGATGTAGCGCGTGGCATAGGCATCGAGCGTCATGCCCGAGAGTTTTTCAACCAGAAAACCCAGCGTGATGAAGTTGATGTCGCTATAGATGAAGCCGCTGCCTGGCGGTTGTGATGGTGCAGTACCCATGGTCAGGCGGAATGCGGCATCGCGCCCCTGCCATGGGTGGTCGAGGTCCAGATCAGGCGGCAGGCCGGAATAATGGGTCAGCAGGTGCCGGATGGTAATGGTGGATTTACCAGCCGCCGCGAATTGCGGCAGATAACGCGAGACAGGATCATCAAGCCCGAACAGTCCCTGTTCCCACAACTGCATGACGCAGGGCGCGGTGATGAGCGGCTTGGTCAGGGATGCCATGTCGAATACCGTATCCCATGTCATGGGTTCGGCCCTGGGGGTGACGGCGCGCCTGCCATATGCGGCCCGATGCACGATCTGCCGGTCATGCCCGATGGCGCAGACAACTCCCGGCGCTTCGCCCCGGATCACGGCCTGGCGCAGCCTGCGGTCCACGTCGCGCATGTCGGGGCTGGCGCTGCGTGCATGGGGCGCGCATGCCGTAACCGTTGTGGCGCCTGCCAGCATCAGGACATGACGGCGCTTCAGCCGTGTGGCAGCCGGTAAAACATGCATATGCAAAGAGTCCGTTAAAAGACGGCATGTCAGATGCCTGATACAGGAACAATACCATTCTTTCCCTGCAATGACAACGATCGGGTTTGTTTCAGACCGGTATGGAGGCATGCGCGGCGGGGAGGGAATTAAAAATATCTTTTAAATCAAATGAATAAACATTCAGTGTTGCCGTCTTTGGCTGAAGTGATACAAAATTACGTTTCGATTCCGGATTCTTTTTTGGCTTTCATATGGTATTGATTCGGTCATATGATTCGCTTTTCAGACATGATGGAACCGGTATGTCCGCAATCGATATCGCGATTATCTGCATCTATTGCCTGACCCTTCCATTCATTGCCTTCGCCCTGTCGGGGCGGCAGGATTGTGTTTCCACCTATGTAGGCGGCGGCCATGATCTGCCGTGGTGGGTTATCTGCCTGTCCCTTGTCGCGACGGAAACCTCCACCCTCACCATCATCAGCATACCCGGCATCGCCTATGGTAGCGGCATGGTGTTCGTGGGGCTGGCGGTGGGGTATGTCATTGGCCGCGCGCTTGTCGCGTGGCTGTTTCTGCCGCGTTATTTTTCCGGGCAGGTCAGCAGCGTCTACCAGTATCTGGGCCATCGCTTCGGGCAGGCGATGGAGCGTACCGTATCCGCCACGTTTCTCATCATGCGTGTGCTCGCGGAAGGGATCAGGCTGTTTGCAGGCATGCTGCCGGTCGCAGCCATCCTGGCATCCATGCACTTTCCCCTGCCACACTGGGTGATCATGCTGGTCATTGTAGGCCTCACGCTGTTTTACACGATGCTTGGCGGCCTGCGGGCCGTGGTGTGGTCCGATGCCATACAGCTTGCTGTCTATGTAGCGGGAACGGCGGCCTGCATGGGGCTGTTGTACCATCATGCAACAGACATGCAGATCCATGCGCTGCGGCACTCCAACAGGTTCCACCTGTTCCACAAATCCCCCCACTATTTCCTTGATCCCTATACACCCTGTGCGGCCATGATCGGGGGGGCGATCATGGCCATGGCATCGCATGGCACGGACCAGTTGATGGTCCAGCGCGTTCTGGCCGCGCGTAATCTGACGGATGCCAGAAAGGCACTGGTCGGCAGTGGATTCATGGTGGGATGCCTGTTTGCCATGCTGTCGCTCGTGGGCATGCTGCTGTGGGCACGCAATGATGAAAAACCGCTGGCTGCGATGGGCCTGCAGACATCGGATGCGCTATTCCCTGCCTTTATCGTACATGACCTGCCGCAGGGGCTTGCAGGGTTGCTGATCGCGGGCCTGCTGAGTGCGACCATGGGGTCCCTGTCCGCCACGCTCAATTCCATGACCAGCGCGACATTGCTGGATTTTGTCATGCCCTGTCGGGCCCTGGCGCGGCGGATCGGCCTGTCTGCGCTGCCATTTGCCCGCCTGGTAACCCTGCTGTGGGCTGTAGTGCTCGTTCTTGCTGCGCTGGCATTTGCCCATAGCCATGGGCCTGCGGTTGTATTCGGGCTGTCGGTGGCGTCGTGTTCTTACGGGGCGATGCTGGGGGCCTTTGTGTTTGCCATGTTCAGCAGGCGCGCGCTCACGCGGGAGGTTCTGCCTGCTTTTGTCATGACCGTCGTTACGGTCTGCGGCACCATGATGTTCTGGCACCCTTATGGTGCGACAATCGCCTTTACGTGGCTGGTTCCGCTGGGTGTCATCGTGATGTTTATCTATGGTCTGGGTCTGAGGGCCATTGGCAAAATCCGGCAATAATGGCGTGCGTCATCTCTTGGCTTCCGGGTCGGCAGAGCGGTTTTGCCATAGGTAAAGAGAGAAGGGGCTATTGCCCAGAGCCCGGGTATTCCGCTTGACCAGGCCAGGTTCTCTTACGGCAATGATGGGGGGATATGTGCTGGACATGCCGCAGACCTTTGTCCAGATCGCGCCCGCCATAGGGGGGCGGGGCTCTTTGTGGGGCTGGCGGTCCCATCCTATCTGTTAATCATATTCAATATCGGGCGGGCGCCGTGCCGGTCATGGTGGTCGGGTCATGAAACCCTGCCGCGGGTTGTCTATTTATCCGTAGGGCATTTCTGGGTCACGATGATCGGACGTGTTTCTTGATGTCATTGCATGTATTTTTCATGTCTTTTCAGCCTTTTGAAAGAGGCCATGACCGAGATTTAGCCCATTGGGATGAACCTTTTCCCAAGTCCATTCATTTAAATGGAGAAGACGGGCAGGATGGCCGTGTGCTGGAGGAGCACGGCGCGGCTGAAATTATCTTGTAAGGCCATGGTGGTGACGGCCATGTATAAAACAATGTACAATATTGACAGAACCTGGAGGGCGTATGTCGCTACCGTGCCCTCGGGAAAGATAGACCAAGGATAGTTATGGAAAAGCAGATTCATTCAATTTTAGAGCAGTTGGACGGATTGCTTCCTCTTATACTGGAATATGCAAGTCAGTTTTTTCTGGCTCTGATCGTTCTTTTTGTAGGCTGGAAGCTTGTCAACGCCGTAACGCGGGCCATGGGCCGGATGATGGAGGCCAGTCATATAGAGCCGACATTGCGTGGATTCCTGCTGAGCGTGGTCGGGCTGTTTCTGAAGGCCCTGCTGCTGATCAGCGTGGCATCCATGGTCGGTATCGCCACAACATCGTTCGTGGCCGTTCTGGGCGCTGCGGGGCTGGCGGTTGGCATGGCGCTGCAGGGCAGCCTCGCCAACTTTGCCGGTGGCGTGCTGATCCTGCTGTTCCGCCCCTTCAAGGTCGGGGATTCAATTACGGCAGGTGGCAGTTCAGGAACGGTTACATCAATCGAGATGTTCCGTACCGTGCTGCTGGATGCCAATCACGAGATTATTTATGTTCCCAACGGGACATTATCAAACAATATCGTGGTCAACCGTTCAGAGTCGGACCGGCTTGCGGGCGCGGTCAGTCTGCTGATTGATTACAATGATGATCTGGACAAGGCACGGGCACTGCTGCTCGGCCTGACGGAGAATGACGCGCAGGTGCTCAAGAATCCTGCGCCTTCTGTTTCCTTCCTGCCCAAGCCTGCCAATATTCAGGTCACGCTTGGGTTCTGGTGTGCGCCGGGTGACGTGTCGGGTCTGGTCGCAAAATATTCCGAAGCCTCGATCAAGGTGCTTCAGAAGGAAGGATACCGTCTTGGGGTCACGTCGCGTAGCGCTGCGTGATCCGTAATGGACCTGTAACGGATTTGTGCCGGTCTGTCGCGTTCGGGCCCAAACGGGTGCAATGCGGCAACAGGCCGGCATAAAACCATTACAGGTCCATTGATTGGCCTGTTGCCTTCTTCCCCTGCCGCGCGTGTCTGTCAGGACATGATGAAAGGTGCGCGTCGCCTGCTGTGACACGCGTGTTTCTGTCAGGTTGATTTCAGGATCGAAAAAACGGAACTGGATATCTTGTGTTTTAGCGAGATGGCCGAAGGTCAACAGGCCATCATATCAAAAGCGTTATAAGCTGCTTTACACAGTCCGAAGTCATGTAGATCCGTTCCATGCCCACAATAGCCGGAAAGAACCGGGGCAGCCGACGACGACATACGAAATGTTCCTCAGGGCACGCCGTTAAAACAGGCTTGCCATATGCTGAAAACGTAATGCCCGTAGGGGTCATGCTTAGAAATGCCGCAATACGTCCGTAGGGTGCATAACATCCTCAATGTGCTGATATGCATCGGGTAGTGCCGTAAACCGGGTTGTAGTAACCCGTTATTGGCTTTGTCGGGAAGGAAGGGGTCATGTCCATTCGTGTCGGTATCGCGGGCTGGTCGACCTTTTCCGCGATGGCTAAAGTATTGAAGTTGCCTGTTACCGGTACGCAACTTGAGCGGTATGCCGCCTATTTTTCGACTGTCGAGATCAACTCCAGTTTTTATCGCCCCCATCGGCGCACGACTTACGCGCGCTGGGCGGCAAGCGTGCCGCCTGCGTTCCGCTTCTCCGTAAAACTGCCCCGAACCATCACGCATGAACATCGTCTGGACGACTGTCAGGCGCTGATCGACCGCTTTGCCGAGGAAACGGATGGCCTTGGCGAAAAGCGCGGCCCTGTGCTGGTTCAGTTTCCTCCCAGTTTCGCTTATCCCGGTGATGTTGCCGTGCGTTTCTTTCAGGATCTGCGGGTCAGGTTGGCCGGGGCCATTGTTGTGGAGCCCAGACATGCAAGCTGGTTCCTGCCAACGATAGACAATATGCTGGCAGGGCTGCAGATATCACGCGTCGCGGCCGATCCGGGCCGGTCGGCCCCTGCGGCACAACCGGGTGGCTGGGGTGGGCTTGTCTATTTCCGGCTACATGGCTCGCCGGACATCTATAAGTCACGTTATACGCAGGAAGCCGTTGAGGCCCATGCAAAAGTCGTTGCAGCCCTTGCCGCGCGCGGCACTGAGGTCTGGACGATCTATGACAACACAACATATGGGGCCGCCGTGCAGAACGGGTTTGAACTTATGAAAGCCTGTACAGGCATTATTGAGAATTAAGTGTGAGGGCAGGCTTCAAGGCTTGTAGGGATCATCCCCCTTGGATTTCTGGCAGCCTAAATTAGGAATTATCGCTTCTTATAAAATTGCGAATGGTATTAAGGTTGCTTTACGGGCCTTGCCGGGTTGGTTTGAAAGATGCGTGTCGCATCGCTGCCCGTCGTGGAAGGCACGATTATCACGGTATTCCGTCGCTACACGCTGCTGACTTTGAATGACTGCGGCATAGGTTTTGGCTGAGAGGCTGCTTTCATTGATGAACCGCTTCATGCTGTCCATCATGCCAGATGTAACGGGGCTGCCGCCCGTCATTGTGCCAATTCCCTTTTCTTTCGGGGCGGTACGCAATGAGCCGTATAAAATCCGGAGAAAACTCTTATCATCCATGAATATTTTTGTATTTACCTAATATACTGTAAGTAAGTTTGCCCGATTTATATTAATATAATACATGCCACCAATTATTGCCATTTTTTCTTCTACTTGATTTTTTTTGTGATTTTAATAAATAAAAATACAATATATTCTATGATATTCATCAGTATAAGATCACTGCATCACGGCTGTCGACAGCATTGTCAGGTTAACTACCATGATCAGGAATCCTCCCAAAAGGCGGAAAGGTTTTACATGCCCTGCCATGCAGCATTCTGCCCGCGGCATCTACGCATTGTCCGGTGCCTTGAACGGCCTGCCACAAGTGCTGATCGGGATATGCCCCTTCAAGCCAGATTTTGAATCGCGCTAAACCTGCTGTGCTACGATAACTGAAGCAACCGGGAGCGCATGCGTTCGTCATAATCGGCATGCGGCCTATTTTTTGTCATTACAGGATTTTTTCGTGCAGTCATCTTCCGTGCCAGAGACGGCATCTGCTTATAGCCCTTCGACACGCCGGCTTGTTTTCATCGGCCTTATCCTGACCATGATCATGGGCGCGCTCGACCAGAGCATAGTCTCGACCGCGTTGCCCACGATTGTCAGCGACCTTGGTGGCCTTGCTCATATGTCCTGGGTCGTGACAGCGTTCATGCTGACCTCAACAATCGCCACACCGCTCTATGGCAAACTGTCCGACATGTTTGGCAGGCGGCCATTGATGGCGTTCAGTATCGGTTCATTTCTCGGTGCCTCGCTCCTGTGTGGAATTGCGCAGGATATGTGGCAGCTAATCCTGTTCCGCGGCCTTCAGGGCGTGGGGGCAGGTGGGCTGATGACGCTGTCGCAGACGGTGATTGGCGATATGGTATCGCCCCGGCAACGGGGCCGCTATCAGGGGCTGTTTACCGGAGCGTTTGCGGTCAGCAGTGTGGCGGGGCCATTTCTGGGCGGCGTACTGACAGGCTCGCTGTCCTGGCGATGGGTCTTTCTTGTCAATCTGCCAATCGGGTTTCTCGCGTTCGGGCTGATCATGCTGAGCCTGCCTGCTGGCCGGGCCGAAGCAAGGCCGCGCATCGACTATCCCGGCGCGGCCCTCCTGAGCATTGCCACGGCGGGCTTCCTGCTGCTGTTCAATGCCCTCGGCACCACCCTGGCATGGACATCGCCGCTTACATTTCTCCTTTTTGGCGGCACGATGCTTCTGTTCGTTGCGTTCATCTGGCAGGAACGACGGGCGCCGGAGCCGCTCATCAGTCTGGATCTGCTGCGTATCCCCACTTTTTCCATATGCGTCGCCGCGACCGGGATTATGTCTTTCGCCATGCTG
The DNA here is from genome assembly GCF_040581405.1 of Komagataeibacter sucrofermentans DSM 15973. Taxonomy (NCBI): domain Bacteria; kingdom Pseudomonadati; phylum Pseudomonadota; class Alphaproteobacteria; order Acetobacterales; family Acetobacteraceae; genus Komagataeibacter; species Komagataeibacter sucrofermentans. The sequence goes on along the minus strand of NZ_CP137157.1, from coordinate 1,835,669 downwards.
GGTTCGATGATCTTCCTGCCTCTTTATTATCAGCTTGTTCTTGGTGAGACGCCAGCAACATCGGGCCTGATGATGTTGCCGCAGGTGGGCACGATGATGATCAGTTCGGTGCTGGGCGGGTATGTTTCGTCCAGAACGCAACGCTATGGGCTTCTGCTTTCCATCGGCGTTGGCATTGAATTCACGGCCCTTACTTTGATCGCGGCCTGTGCCCATCATGGCGCGCCTGCTGTGTTCTTCCTGCTCAGCCTGGGCTGTCTCGGCGTGGGCATGGGCATTGGCATGCCCAACGCGACGGTCATGATCCAGAACGCCGTGCCAACGAGGTCACTCGGTATCGCCACGGCCATGATGTCCTTCATCCGCTCGCTTGGCGGCTCGCTTGGCGTGGCCCTTTCGGGCGGCGTGATGGCGCTGACCTTGCAGAACCGGCTTGGGGTGTTGCCCGAGAAGATTGACGTGCCCGAATTCCTGCAAAAAGGCATGGCTGCGATCCAGACGCTTTCTCCCGCCAGGCAGGCTGACGTAATGCAGGCTTACAAAGGCGCGATCAGCGCCAGCCTGAGCGTGAGCAGCAGCTTCATGTTCCTCGCATTCCTGCTGGTTGTTGGGTTAACGGTGTGTCAGGCCGCTTGGCAAAATAAGACGGAGAGCGAATAGGGAAGGGGGCAACCGTGGCTGTTATTGTAATGCCGCAGTTTCCACCATGGATCATCAGGCCTGGGATTAGGGTGCGTTTTTGTAGACGGAAGAAGATACTTGAAACGATATAAATCGTAACCATGTATGTATAAGCATGTCGGTTGTATCTGACTGTAACACGTCGTCCGTTTTGGTGATTTGGGCATGTGTTTTTAATATGATGTTGCTTTTCGCAGGGTGGTTCTGATTTTCCGGTTTGCCCTGACGGATCTGCCGGAAGGAACAGGGTAAGCTATCGGTAAGCGGGATTGTGGCCGCAACCGGATCAGGTGTCTGTTCGCCTGATGTCAATGGTGGTCGCAGTCATTCCGCCCAGTGTGCAGGGCCGGGGCTGCCTGCTTTATCCAGATGGGTCGAATCTGACAGGTCATACCGTGCAGCAATGTCGTGAATCGGTATGGGCCCAGAGGGTATACAAGCCAGCTACCCAGAAAAGTATATTAAAAAAAATGTTGATAAGCACCGTCTGTTTTGGAGCAGGTCGCTGCCAACCCCGAGCGGGAAGAGTAACCGACAGGAAGAAAATATACCGGAAAACCAAGGGAATATGGATGATTGTTTTGTTATGTAACAGCACAAAAATGCTAAAAAGATACGATATTGAAATTAAATAAACCAATTATACCATATAGAATAAATAATACATCACTTTTTGTTGATTTGTATGAAGAGGTTTAGATCGGCGATCGAAAAACGGTAGATCGCGTACAACAAATTATTTATATCACGGATATATGATATAGATCATGAAAAAGAGCAGTTCTGAAATATAGACTAATATAAATAAATAATAATATATCAGCTATATGAATAAATGCCATCTGGTGTGATGAGATTTTATGTCACCACGCGGGCGGTATCTATACTTAACCATGTGCTTCCCGATGGAATAATGCCGTGTTGCAATTGTTAAAAACGATAATGGATTCCAACATGCCCCTCCTTATTTCCGCCCTCATTGTGTGTATCGCGGGTTCATGGATTACGGTCCGCATCATGGCGCGTATTGCCGCCACCCCAGGGCGGCAGAATCATTCATGGTATCTGCAATGTGCGGCTGCGGGCGCCACGACCATATGGTGCACCCACTTTCTGGCGCTGCTGGCATACATGCCAGGTGTGGCGGGCCTGTTGAGTATTCCGCTTACGCTATTTTCGTTTGTCATTGCAGCTGTCGGTGTGCTGGCCGCGACCATTATCGCCACCACCAGCAAAAGCCGGATGGGGCCAGCGCTTGGCGGTGCCGTGCTTGGCCTGGCTATTGCCGGAATGCATTATTCCGGCATGTATGCCGTTGAATTTGGCGGCCATATGGCATGGAGCATGCCGACAATCGCATTGTCCCTGTTGCTGGGCATCGTTTTTGGCACGTTGTCCCTGCAGTGCCTGCTGCGTAGCGGGAACCGGCATTGTGAACTTCTGGCCACGATCCTGTTCGTCGCGGCTATCGCGGGGCTGCATTTTATCGGTGTGTCCGCCATGCGCACGCACATGATGTCCGCCGACCTCATGGCGACTGGCAATGCCCCTGTCGTGCTTGGCGTTGCGCTGGCCATTACCACCCTCCTGCTTGTGGCCACGGGCGGCAACAGTTTTTCGATTGATGATGCAACGCGCGCGGAATCTTATGAGCGCATGCGGCAGATGGCACTGCATGATGCCCTGACAGCGCTCCCCAACCGCGTCAGCTTCAATGATCATCTCGATCAGGTGATCGAGGAGGCGAAAGCGAAGGGTACGCAGTTCGCGCTGATTGGCATTGACCTTAACAAATTCAAGGAAATCAACGATGTGCGCGGGCATGCCGCAGGCGATGTCGTTCTGATCACCATTGCCAACCGTTTTAGCGAGATGCTGGGAGAAGGCGAGTTCGTGGCCCGTCTGGGCGGGGATGAATTCGCGGCAGTCCACCTGACGAGCGACCCTGATGAACTGAATGCCTTTGTCGCCCGCATCGAGGAAGCCATCAACCTGCCCATCCCGATCGAGGACTACGAAGTGACAACCGGCGGAAGCGTCGGCCTGGCCCTGTTCCCCAAAGATGCAACCGACAAGGAAACGCTCGTAACGCGTGCCGACCTTGCCATGTATCGCGCCAAGGCGGACCCGTTGCGCACCGTGGCCTATTACGAGCCTGCCATGGATGAAATGGTACGCGAGGCGCGCGCGCTTGCGGCGGACCTGAAAACGGCAATGGAAAAAGGCGAACTGAGCCTGCACTACCAGGTGCAGACCGCCATTGCGACGGGCGAGATCTTTGGCTACGAGGCCCTGCTGCGCTGGACCAGCCCCGAACGGGGCGAGGTGCCCCCCGCCCAGTTCATTCCTGTCGCCGAGGAAAACGGCCTCATCATCCCGCTTGGTGAATGGGTTCTGCAGACCGCATGCGCACAGGCGGCCAAGTGGAATGCTTCGTGCAAGCTGGCGGTCAACCTGTCTCCCGTGCAGTTCTTTCATCCTGATCTTTATCGACTGGTCAAGGAAACGCTGGAGAACACGGGCCTCTCTCCCGACCGGCTTGAACTGGAATTAACGGAAACTTCAATCATTGATGACAAGCAGCGTGCTCTGGAAATCATACGCCGGATCAAGGAACTCGGCGTTTCAATAGCGCTGGATGATTTCGGCACGGGTTATTCGTCCATTGATACACTGCGCACCTTCCCGTTTGATCGGATCAAGCTCGATGGCAGTTTCATGCAGGGGATCGAAACCAATTCCGATGCCGCTGCCATTGTCCGTTCGGTCCTTGCGCTTGGCCGCACCATGAACATCTCCGTGCTGGCGGAAGGGATCGAAACGCCCCGGCAGCTTGAAGTGCTCCGTGGCGAGGGCTGCGTGGCGGGGCAGGGGTTCCTGATCGGTCGCCCCGCCTGCGCGGAAACGCTGGGGCTGCAAACGGCCTGATGCCAGAGCGCTCCACATGCCTTTTCCATTTCATGCAGGCAGGCATCCTGCCTATCCAATTGTGAACTGTGGCCTATCATCATGAACAAGTTGCTCCTTACCTCGTCCTCCCCAAAGTCGGCATTGTCGGGTGATGCCGCCCTGAGCCTGCTGCACGACGCGACCGAGGCAATCGTCGTGATTGACGACCGCAATGACGTCATTTTTTTCAATAAAGGGGCGGAAAAACTCTGGGGTCATACGCAGGATGAAGTGCGTGGCCAGAACATGCGGATGCTGTTCCCAGATTTTGCCAGTCATGGCGCGACGGATATTGACGCCATTGTCGGTACAACGCGTGAAATCATCTTCGAGAACAGGCACGGTGACTACATCACCGGGGAGCTGATGCTCTCTTCAAGCAAGGTCGGCCCGAAAGGCAGGAAATACTATCTTGCATCCATCAAGGCGGTAACGGAAGAAAACCATCGCAAGAAACTGCTGGACCTGCAGAATACGGTCTTCCAGTCCCTTTCAACCGATATGCAGATCCAGGACGTGGCTGATCTCGTGTGCCGGGAGGTGGAGAATTTCATCCCCAATACGGTCGCCATCCTTGTCCTGATTGATGAAGACCACCGGCTTCATGTCCTGTCAGGCCCCGGCCTGCCACGGCGCTATGCCGCGGCACTTGAAAATGTCACGCTCTCCGATGCTGACATCATGGCCCTGTCCAATGACCTTGACGAGGCCGCCACCGTTGTCTGGGAAAGCTACAGGTCGCTGGGGGTTTCGCTGGGGCTGCAGAATTGCTGGGCCTCCGCGATCAAGGCGTGCAATGGCAAGATATCGGGCATATTCGCGCTCTTTTCACGCAACACCAGCACGGTCAGTGAGTGGCCACAGAAAATCGTGGCGGGCTGCGTGCCGTTCTGCAGTGTCCTGATCGAGCAGTATGAAGCACGCCATCATATTTCCCAGCTGGCAAACTATGACCCGCTGACCGGCTTCCTCAACCGGACCGCCATCCATAAAGTCCTCAGGAACCTTGTCGGCAAACCGGGTGACAATCATTTTGCCGTGCTGATGCTCAACCTCGATCGTTTTCGCGATATCAACGATGCGCTCGGGCATACCAATGGCGATGACTTTCTCAAGGCGGTGGCGGCACGGATCAAAAGCCTGTGCCGGAGCCATTATATCCTCAGCCGCGCGGGGGGGGATGAGTTCGTCATCATATTGCCCGATACACAGGCAGCCCCTGCAACGGCATTTGCCGAGCGGCTGATCGGCGGCATGGAAGCGCCCATCGAAATCGGGGGCAACTTCATTACGGCCTCGATCAGCGTGGGCATCAGCATGTTCCCTGAAAACGGGCCGGACAGTGAATCCCTGATCGGTCATGCCGAAGCCGCGATGCGTCTTGCCAAGAAAGATGCCCGCGGAACATTCCGCGTCGCCACGCCAGAGGACCATACCGCGGCACAGGATCGCCTTGTCCTTGGCTCCGCCTTGCGTGATTCCCTGGCGAAGGGATTGCTCAACCTGCATTACCAGCCGCAGATCGAGGCCAAAACGGGCGCGCTATATGGTGTGGAGGCGCTGTCGCGCTGGCATCATCCGCATCTGGGCAATATTTTCCCTTCGCGTTTCATTGCGGTGGCGGAGGATACCGGGCAGATCGAGGCGATTGGCGCATGGTGCCTGGAAGAAGCCTGCCGCCAGATCGTGGCATGGGACCGTGATGGTGTCATGATCCCGGCCGTATCGGTCAACCTGTCAGCCGGTCATTTCCGTAAACGGCAGTTGCCTGAAATGATCTCGAACCTGCTGACCCGCTTTGGCATCGCCCCGGCACGGCTGACGGTGGAAATTACCGAAAGCGTGATGATGGATGAAAACAAGGATACGATGGATGTTCTGAACGCCATTCGTGCCCTGAATGTCGGCCTGTCCATGGATGATTTTGGCACCGGCTACTCATCACTGTCGCGGCTGACCCGCCTGCCACTGACGGAAATCAAGATTGACCGCAGCTTCATCATGAATCTTGAACATGATGCGAATGCGCAGGCGGTAACAACGGCAGTAATTGGCATCGGTAACCGCCTGGGCATGACTGTCGTGACCGAGGGGGTGGAGACGGAAGCGCAATACGAACTGCTGGAAAGCCTGCACTGTGATGTCATGCAGGGTTATCTGTTCGCCAAACCCATGGCGCCAAAAGATCTGGAAACATGGTTCAGGCAGCCCCGCATGATCATGCCTGCAATGCGCAAGGCGGCCGAAAAGCCGTCAGCATCAGGCAAGCCATCGGCCGAGGCCTGAAGTTAAAAAAGCAGGACGTACCTGGCTTGACCTGCCCGCTGGTTCTTTTGCCAGCGGGCAGGCTCTCTGTCTGTGGCCGCAATAGAAAGGTTACGCAGGCCGCCATGCCGTTGCCTGGTGCAGTAACCTGCCGATCAGGGCCGAGATCCTGCGGGTCTTGTCGGTATCAAGCGGCCATGGCGCATCTTCGTGGCCGAGATAGATTCTCTGGGCTTTTTCAAGCTGTATGGCATGGATGCCCTGTTCAGGCTGCCCATAATGGCGCGTGGTATAGCCGCCTTTGAACCGCCCGTTGACGACATGGGAATAATCCGTGTCCTGCGCAGCAAGACTGACAACGCTGTTGATGAGCGATGGCGCGCAGGCGGCCCCCTGGTTGGTGCCGAAATTCAGGTCGGGCAGGCAGCCTTCAAACAGGCGCGGGATTTCCGTCTTGATGGAATGGCCATCCCACAATATCGCCCAGCCCCACCGGGCCTTGAGCCGGGCAAGCTCTTCGGCCACCGCATCATGATAGGGCTGCCAGTAGCGGGTCAGGCGTTCGCCAATTTCCGCTTCATCCGGTTCCTGTCCGGGCTGGTAGATCGGGGCGCCATCAAAGGCCAGATCCGGCACGAGGCCGGTCTTGGGCCGCCCCGGATAGAGCGTGGCATCATCCGCGCCCCGGTTGAGGTCAACGACATAGCGGGAATAATTGGCACGAATAACCCCGATGCCCATGTCGGTAGCCGATGTATAGAGTTTTTCCATATACCAGTCGGTATCGGGCAGTAACCGCCCGCGTGGCGTCATGCTTTCTTCCATGCCGGGCGCAAGGGCCGTGCCAGCGTGCGGAATGGTGACAAGAACAGGGGCCGTGCCGCGTGAATGCGTAAAGACGGGCGGGGTCATGACAGTGAACTCCGATCGGAACGTAAGGTCGTAATCGCCTTGCCAAATGCGGTCGAAATGCGTTCTTCGTGAATATGGTGCCCTTCACGCACGACCCATTGGCCTGCGCACAGTACATCGCTCACGGGCAGGGTGGCGCGGGCAAAGACAAGTGAATCCATAATGGTATCGCCTCGCAGGTCAGGCAGCGACAGGGCGGTATCGGCCAGCGTGCACAGATCGGCACGCTGCCCCACGGCCAGTTGGCCGCCACCATGCGCGCAGGCCTGCGCTCCGCCCCGCAGGGCCTGTGCATACAGGTATCCACCAACGGATCCGGTCTGGTCCGAGGGCAGGGCGCGGCAGCGTTTTTGCGATATGAGGCGCTGCCCGTATTCCAGTGTGCGCAGTTCTTCCGCTACGTTAAGCAGCACATTGCTGTCACTGCCGATACCAAAGCGGCCCCCCGCATCCACGTAATCCATGAAGGGGAAGAAGCCATCGCCCAGATTGGCTTCGGTAATGGGGCAGATGCCGGCAACCGCGCCCGAGCGGGCCAGGCGCAGCGTTTCGTCCCGATCCATATGCGTTGCATGGACCAGGCACCAGCGCTCATTCACCGGCATCTCATCGAGCAGCCAGGCAACCGGCCTGCGGCCAAGGAAGGCAACGCAGTCATCCACTTCCTTCATCTGTTCGGCAATGTGAATGTGCACTGGCATGTCACCAGGCAGCAGGGCAAGCACTTCGCGTATGTCATCCCCGCTCGCCGCTCGCAGGGAATGTAGGGCAATGCCTGCATTCACCAAAGGATCGCCAGCATGGCGGCCCGTAATTTCGGTAATGACCCGCGCAAGGAATGCCGGCGAACTGGCAAAGCGCTTCTGTTCCGCCGCCAGCGGGCGGCCAAAGCCTGCATGGCGGTACAGGGCAGGCAGCATGGTGATGCCAATACCCGCATCCCGGGCCGCATCAATAACGGCAAGCGGCAGTTCGGCGGGCTGCGCGTATTGCTGCCCGTCGGGTGCGCAGTGCAGGTAATGGAACTCGGCAACCTGCGTATAACCGGCCTTGAGCATTTCCATATAAAGCTGGGCGGCAATGGCGCGGAGTGTGGCAGGGTCGATTACGGCGGCGAGGCGGTACATCTGTTCCCGCCAGCTCCAGAATGAATCGGCCGGATCAAGCCGGGTTTCCGTCAGTCCGGCCATGGCGCGCTGAAAGGCATGGGAATGCAGGCTGGGCATGGGCGGCAGGGCGATATCAACGCGCCTGTCATCCGGCCCAGGCTGCTGGTCGGCTTCTATCGTGGTGAAATGGCCACTGGCATCAAAGCCGAGGCGTACATTGTCACGCCACCCCTCGGGCAGGAGAGCCTGCCCGGCAAAAATGGTCTGGATCTGTACCGATAAGGACATGACGGGCCTGTTTTGAAGAGCATTGCGTTGGAACGGTTTCAAAACTAGACATGTATATACGTTTAGGGTCAAGCGCTGAAATGGGAGTGCGTCATGTGGGATCGGTTATGGGTCGATGTCAATCTGGCAACCAATGCGAGTGGAACCGGGCAGCCGGGCGGGGATGATTTCGGCCATATCCCTGATGGCGCCATTGCCGCCCGGGATGGGCAGATCGTATGGGTCGGCCCCAAGGCGGACCTGCCCGGCGAGCCCGAACGCCTCGCAACCGAAGTGATCTCGTGCAACGGGCAGTGGATGACCGCAGGCCTGGTCGATCCGCATACGCACCTGGTCTATGGCGGTGACAGGAGCGGCGAGTTCGCGGAGCGGTTGCAGGGCGTCTCCTATCAGGAGATTGCGCGGCGTGGTGGCGGTATCCTGTCCACCGTGCGCGCCACCCGTGATGCGAGCGAGGAGGAACTGCTGCGGCTTACGCTGCGGCGTGCGCGCTGCCTTGTTGAAAATGGCGTGACCACCGTCGAGATCAAGTCCGGTTACGGGCTGCGGCTGGAAGATGAACTCAAGCAGCTGCGCGTGGCGCGCGCGGTAGGCCGGCACCTGCCGGTGCGGGTGCACACCACCTTTCTCGGCGCCCATGCGCTGCCGCCGGAATTCGCGGGCAGGCAGGATGATTACGTCACCTTCCTGTGCACGGAAATGCTGCCTGCCGTGGCGGAAGCCGGCCTGGCCGACAGTGTCGATGCGTTCTGTGAAACCATTGCCTTCCAGCCTGCCGAGGTCGAGCGTATCTTTGAGGCCGCCCAGCGCTGGAAGCTGCCCGTGCGCCTGCACGCCGACCAGATGTCCGATCTCGATGGGGGCAAGCTTGCGGCGCGGTGGCATGCGCTGTCGGCTGACCATGTTGAATATGCAAGCGAAAGCAGCGTGCAGGCCATGGCGGATGCAGGCACCGTTGCCATGCTGCTGCCCGGCGCCTTCTATTTTGTGCGTGAAACGAAACAGCCCCCGGTGGACCTGTTCCGTAAGCATGGCGTGCCCATGGGCCTGGCCACGGACTGCAACCCCGGCACATCGCCCGTGCTCAGCCCCACGGCGGTCATGAACATGGCCTGCACGCTCTTCCGCCTGACACCGGGGGAGGCCCTGGCCGGGCATACCCATATCGCCGCAAAGGCGCTGGGGCTGGAGCATACGGTCGGGCAACTGCGCACGGGCATGGCGGCCGACATGGTGGTGTGGGACATCGCCGGTCCGCATGAACTGTCGTACTGGATCGGAGGGGTAAGGCCCAGCGCACGGATTTTTGGTGGTTGTCCGCAATAAAAAGTTAAGATCAGCGCTGGATGGTACTCACTCCCTTATGCCAGTATAGACTAACGTCTTCTGAATAAGGTGTAATTGCGTGTCACTGGTCTTAAGCAAGGATAAACCCACAGCCCGTTACGAGCAGGTGAAGCTGTACATCACCGAGCGGATCGAAACCGGTGAGTGGGCGATCGGTCATCGACTCCCGTCGGAAAGTGAACTGGTGGAACTGCTCGGTGTCTCGCGCATGACTGTCCACCGTGCCCTGCGCGAACTGACAGCCGAAGGGCTTGTCACGCGCGCGCAGGGTGTGGGGACATTCGTCGCCGAGCCTGCCCAGCGTGTGGAACTGCTGGAACTGCGTGATATTGCTGATGATATTGCCTCCAACGGGCATGAGCACACCACGCGCATCATCACGCTTGATACGATCCGCGCGAACAGTGATCTCGCAACAGCGTTCGAGCAGCGCCCCGGTGCGCGACTCTTCCATTCCATCATCGTTCATTATGAAGATGATACGCCGCTGCAGGTCGAGGAGCGTTTCGTCTCGCCCCATTTCGCGCCCGATTATCTGGATCAGGACTTTTCCCTTACCCATCCGCACCGTCATCTCTCGGGCATTTCCCACCCCGAGGAGATCGAGCACGTGGTGTTCGCGGTAACCCCGAGCCTGGATATCTGTGAACTGCTCGAGCTTGATGAGCCCGAGGCCTGCCTGCAGCTCATGCGGCGCACATGGGTTGAGGGGCGAGTCGTGATGAAAGGCATCTTCACCTATTCCGGCAGCCGATTCAGCTTTGTCGGTCGCTACAGGCCCTGATCTTTCTCCCCCATTGTTCTGAAACGGTATTTCATTACGTTTTCATGTTGACAAGGGGGAGGGTCTGCGGCAAACGAATGTATATACAAGTACATTCAAGGTGATGTCATGAGTAGCCCGACCTCGTCCCGTCTGTCCAACGATCGTATTATCCATGCTGCGCATGGGCCGGAGATCACGGCAAAAAGCTGGCAGACTGAAGCTGCTATGCGGATGCTGATGAATAACCTCGACCCCGAAGTGGCGGAAAAGCCTTCGGAGCTGGTTGTCTATGGTGGTATTGGCCGCGCCGCCCGTAACTGGGAGTGCTACGACCGTATTGTCGAAACGCTGAAGACGCTGGAAGCCGACCAGACCCTGCTGGTGCAGTCCGGCAAGCCGGTTGGCGTATTTCGCACGCACGAGAACGCCCCCCGCGTCCTGATCGCCAATTCCAACATCGTTCCCCACTGGGCGAACTGGGATAAGTTCAACGAACTCGATCGTGCCGGGCTGATGATGTATGGCCAGATGACGGCCGGTTCCTGGATCTATATCGGCAGCCAGGGCATCGTTCAGGGAACGTATGAAACCTTTGTCGAGATGGGGCGCCAGTACTATGGTGGCGACCTGACCGGCCGGTGGATCCTGACCGGCGGCCTCGGCGGCATGAGCGGCGCGCAGCCTCTGGCTGCGGTCATGGCCGGTGCATCCATGCTGGCAGTCGAGTGTGAGCCCAGCCGTATCGAGAAGCGCCTGCAGACCGGCTATCTCGATCGCAAGGTCGACACGCTTGATGAAGCGCTCGAGATCATCGATGCAGCATGCAAGAGCGGCAAGCCGGTTTCCGTCGGCCTGCTTGGCAACGCGGCCGAAGTTTTCCCCGAACTGGTGCGCCGTGGCATCCACCCCGATGGCGTGACCGACCAGACCTCCGCCCATGATCCGCTCAACGGCTACCTCCCGGCAGGCTGGACGCTGGACCAGGCGGCAAAGATGCGCGTGACCGACCCGGCGGCGGTCGAGAAAGCAGCCAAGGAATCCATGAAACTGCATGTGGAGGCGATGGTTGCCTTCCACCGGCTGGGCATTCCCACCTTCGATTACGGCAACAACATCCGCCAGATGGCGCTTGAGGTTGGCTGCGAGGAGGCTTTTGAGTTCCCCGGTTTCGTGCCCGCCTATATCCGCCCGCTCTTCTGTCGCGGTATCGGCCCGTTCCGCTGGGCGGCCCTGTCGGGCGACCCGGAAGACATTTACAAGACCGACGCCAAGGTGAAGGAACTGCTGCCCGACGACAAGCACCTGCACAACTGGCTCGATATGGCGCGTGATAAGATCCACTTCCAGGGCCTGCCGTCACGCATCTGCTGGGTCGGGCTGGGCGACCGTCACCGCCTTGGCCTCGCGTTCAATGAAATGGTCGCCAAGGGTGAACTCAAGGCGCCGATCGTGATCGGCCGCGACCACCTCGACAGTGGCTCTGTCGCCAGCCCCAACCGCGAGACGGAAGCCATGCGTGATGGCTCGGATGCCGTGTCCGACTGGCCGCTGCTCAACGCGCTGCTCAACACCGCATCGGGTGCGACATGGGTTTCGCTGCACCATGGCGGTGGCGTGGGCATGGGCTTCTCGCAGCATTCAGGCATGGTGATCGTGGCTGATGGCACGGATGATGCCGCAAAGCGCCTTGAGCGCGTGCTGTGGAATGACCCGGCAACCGGCGTGATGCGCCATGCGGATGCGGGTTACGACATCGCGGTCGATTGCGCCCACGAAAAAGGGCTTGACCTGCCCATGATCAAAAAAGGCTGATTTCAGATGTCAGAAAATCTCGTTCTTCATCCCGGTCAGCTTGATCTGGCTACCCTGCGCCGCTTTGTGTTCGAGGGGATGGATGTCACCCTGAGCCCCGAGGCCCAGGCCACCCTGGCGGCGGCCGCTCGTTCGGTCGAGCGGATCGTGGCCGGTGGCGCTGCGGTTTATGGTGTCAACACCGGTTTTGGCAAACTGGCCAAGACCCGCATCCCCGATGACCGGCTGCGCGATCTCCAGCGCAACCTGGTTCTCAGCCACGCGGCCGGCATCGGCAAGCCGCTGCCCGAGCGCGTGGTGCGCCTCATCATGCTGCTCAAGGCCAACGGGCTCGGGCGTGGTTTTTCGGGCGTGCGGCCGGAGGTCGTGCAGCTCCTGCTCGACATGCTGGCCAAGGGGCTCATTCCGGTCATCCCCGAAAAGGGATCGGTTGGCGCATCGGGCGATCTGGCCCCGCTCGCGCACATGACCGCCGTCCTGATCGGTGAGGGCGAAGCCTTCTACAGGGGGGAGCGCCTGCCGGGTGCTGCGGCGCTGAAGGCTGCGGGCCTGGAGCCGGTTGTCCTTGGCCCCAAGGAAGGGCTGGCGCTGCTCAACGGCACGCAGGTTTCCACGTCACTGGCCATTATTGCCCTGTTCGATGCCGAGCGCCTGTTCCAGGCGGGCCTTGTTACCGGCTCGCTCACGCTTGATGCCGCGCGTGGCACGGATGCGCCCTTTGATCCGCGCCTGCACACGCTGCGCGGCCAGCAGGGGCAGATCGAATGTGCCGCGGTCTATCGCAAGCTGATGGAAGGTTCGGCCATCCGTTCCTCCCATGAGGTGGATGATGAGCGCGTGCAGGATCCGTACTGCCTGCGCTGCCAGCCGCAGGTCATGGGGGCCGCGCTGGACAGCCTGCGCCATGCCGCCCGCGTCCTGCTGATCGAGGCCAATGCGGTTTCCGACAATCCCATCCATTTCCCCGATACGGATGAGATGATTTCGGGCGGTAACTTCCATGCCGAGCCGGTCGCCATCGCGGCGGATCTCATGGCGATTGCGGTATCGGAAATTGGCGCCATCGCCGAGCGCCGCCTCGCATTGCTGGTCGACCCGGGCATGAGCGGCCTGCCGCCCTTCCTGGTCAATGACAGTGGCGTGAATTCGGGCTTCATGATCGCGCAGGTCACGGCGGCGGCGCTGGCGTCGGAGAACAAGACGCTGGCCCATCCCGCCAGCGTGGACAGCCTGCCCACCTCCGCCAACCAGGAAGACCATGTTTCCATGGCAACCTTTGCAGCCCGCCGCGTAACTGATATCAATGACAACGTGCGTACCATTCTTGGCATTGAATATCTGGCAGCCGTGCAGGGGCTTGACTTCCTTGCGCCGCTAACCTCCTCGCAGCCACTGGCGCAGGCCGCCGCCGCCCTGCGTGAGCACGTGTCCTTCTTCGCGCAGGACCGCCTGTTCACCCCCGACATGGAAAAGGCCAATGCCCTGATCGCCGCCGGTGTGCTGAACACCGCAGTGGCGGGCGCCCTGTCCCTGCCCACGGTCGAGGCCGCCTGATGGTGGATGACGGCGCGTTCATCGCCTCTGCGCGAAAGGCGCGCCGTCGTCTTCCCCGGCTATTTGCCGATTATATTGATGGCGGTGCCCATGGTGAACGCACCATGGCCCGCAACCGTAACAGTTTTGCCCGCTGGGGCGTCGTGCCCCATGCCCTGCGCGATGTGTCAGCCATTGACCTGACCACGCGCTGCTTTGGCCGGACATGGAAGCTGCCGGTCTTTCTCGCTCCGGTCGGGTTTGCGGGCATGTTCCACCACCATGGCGAGCGTGGCGCCGCCCATGCGGCGCGCAGTCGTGGCGTGGGCATGGGCGTTTCCACCTTTTCCATCGCCCCCATGGAAAAAGTGGCCGCAACGGGCGCGGATGTGATGGCGCAGATTTACGTGCTGCGCGACCGTGCCCTGACACGCGACATGCTGGCCCGTGCAAGGGCGTGTGGCATAACCGGCATTATCCTGACCGTTGATACAGCCATCACCCCCGTGCGTGAGCGCGATGTGCGCAATGGCTTCCGGCATCTTTCCCGCCCTACCGTATTGCAGATGGCGGGCCTGCTGAACCATCCGGCCTGGGTTGCGGGCCTGTTGCGTGGCGGCATGCCCGTGGTGGGCAATATTGATGCCTATACAACCGCGCGTAACGTCATGGGCCAGGCGCGTGACGTTGCCGCCCAGATCGATCCCACGCTGGACTGGGATGACCTGGCATGGCTGCGCGAAAACTGGAATGGCACCCTGGTGGTCAAGGGCGTGATGTGCCCTGAAGATGCCGTGCGTGCGGCAGATGCCGGGGCGGATGGCATTGTGGTGTCCAACCATGGTGGCCGCCAGATGGATCCTGCCCCCGCCACACTTGACGTGCTGCCCGGCATTGCGGCCGCGGTGGGCGGGCGGCTGGATATCATGCTTGATAGCGGCATCCGCCGTGGTGGGGATGTGGTGACGGCATTGGCGCTTGGCGCGCATGCGGTATCCATTGGTCGCCCGTGGGTCTGGGGGCTTGCCGCAGGTGGCGCGCCCGGCGTGGCGGCCGCCCTTGACGTACTGGCGCAGGAAACGCGCGATGTCATGGCCCTGGCGGGGCTGCGTGATATCGAGGCCGTGCGCGCAGCAGGCCAGAAGGCGCTGTGGCGGTTCTGACAGGCCGCGCATCGGCACGCTGCCTGACCTGCTGGCCGTAAACAGGTTCTGAAATTGTAAAAAGGTTTCTGCGGGCACCGCCTTCATGAAAAGGCGGCAACCCGGACCTTTGGTCATTTTCCAAAAATTACCCCAAAAGTCGCCCCGCATGCCTGATGGCAGCCCCGCCGGGTCATGGCAGGGCTGTGCGGGTCAGGCTTTGGTGGCGCGGGGTTTCTGGGAATCGCGGATGCGGCCCATGATGTAATCACCAGCGGAAACCGGCTCGAAAAGCGGCTGCGTGCCGGTGGGCAGGTTCAGGTCGCGCGGATCGACAATGGCGTCGTAATCCGGGTCGTAGAAGGTCGCGATGGACAGGCGCTCCTTGCCTGAGCGGTTCGTGACCCGGTGCATGTTGGAATTGTAACGCTGGTTGGACCAGCGGCACAGCAGGTCGCCAATATTGATGACCAGCGTGCCCGGAATGGGCGGGGCCGGAATCCAGTTACCATCCGCTCCCATGACATCAAGCCCACCGGTCTGGTCCTGCCACAGCAGGGTAATGCAGCCATAATCGGTGTGGGGCGCCACGCCGAACTGGTCTTTCTCGCGTTCTGCCGGGTGCGGTGGGTACCAGATGGCCTGCGTGCGTTGCAGCGGGCGGTCATATTTCCCCACGAAGAAATCCGGCGCGATGCCAAGTGAATGGGCAACGGCGCGCAGCAGCACCTGCCCGCATGCCCCGATGGCGTTGAAGTAGTCCATCATGGCGTCGCGAAAGGCGGGGCGGCTGGCTGGCCACTGGTTGGGGCCACGCAGGGGCTGGCCGGCAAGCACGGCGGGATCATCGGCCGGGAGTTCCAGCCCGATCTGGAAGAACTCCTTGTAATCAGGCTGTTCCGCGCCGTACATGGTCGTGCGGTTGAGGGCATTGAAGCCGCGCACCGCTTCCTTGGGTTTGCAGGTCAGTTTTTCTTCCATGGGGGCATGGAAGAAATCCAGCGCCTGGGCCCGCAGGCGGTCGATGACCGCATCCGGCACGCCGTGATTGCGGATGTAGCAGAACCCTGATGTGGTGAAGGCATGGCTGATCAGGGCGCCGGTTGTTGCGTAGTCACCTTGCCGTGCGGGACCGAGATCAATGATGGGAAGACCGGCAGGCTCACTCATGGCATGACTTTCTCAGTTTGGGATGTTGAAATGATGACAGCCAGCAGACAGGCGGGCAGGGCGGGGGCAACGGGCGCGACACGGGTCGCGCTGGTGGTTTGCCCCCATGCAATCATGCCTGTCGGCAGCGTGCGGTCGCAGCCTTCAGTCCGCCATTCACCCTGAAGGGGAAGGAGGGCGACCGCATGGGCATGTTCCAGGCGGAAGGGAGCCTGAAAGCGTTCCAGCCGCGCGGGCACGGCGGGTGCCGCCATGAGATTGAAGGCCTGCACGGCCTGCCCATGGCATGACGCACTGACCGCAAGGCCGCCGTCAAAACGGATGGTGTCGCCCGGGCGCTCCAGTGTCGTGCCGCCCGGTGCGATCCCGGTCAGTGTCAGCCTGCCGGGGGAGGCAAGCGCCAGATGGCGCACGAGACCGGGAAAAAGTGAAAAAGGACCATCGCCCACGATGCTTGCCACGCTCACGCGCCAGAAATGCGCCGGGTGGGCATCATGCGCCATGATTTCGCGCGTGGTGCCCCGCCCGTTGCGCCATGGGCGTGGTGCGAAGGCATCCAGTGCCGCGATGTTCAGCATGGCGGGGCAGGGGGTGGAAGCAGCTTGCCCGGGTTGAGGATATTGTTCGGGTCAAGCGCGCGCTTGATCGTGCGCATGACATCAAGTGCTACCGCATCATGCTCGGCTGGCATGAACCCGATCTTGGCCAGGCCCACGCCATGCTCGCCACTGGCCGACCCGCCAAGAGAGAGCGCGCGGGCGATGATCTTGTGGTCCAGCGCACGGGCTTTTTCCACTTCCGCCTCGCCCGGCGGCACAAGCATGACGGTATGGAAATTGCCATCACCGATATGGCCCACGATGGGGGCGGTAATGCCGGATTCCTCGATATCGTGCTTGGCGCCCAAAATCATTTCGGTCAGGGCGGAAATGGGCACGATCGCATCAGTCGAGATGCCGGTATATCCCGGGCGATAGGCCAGGCAGGCCCAGAATACGGCGTGGCGTGTCTTCCACAATGCCGCGCGTTCCTGTGCCTGGGTGCTCCATGTAAAGGCTGAGCCGTTATTGTCGTCGGCAATGGCCTCGACTGTCGCGATCTGCTCACGAACGGCTTCCGGCCCCCCTTCAAATTCAAAGAACATGGTGGGGATGGGGCGGTAGCCATCGAGCTTGGCGTAGCGGATGCAGGCATCCATCTGCACATCATCCAGCAGTTCCATGCGCCCGATCGGCACGCTCATCTGCATGACCTGCACGGCCGTTTCCACGCAGTCGGCCAGTGTCTCGAACTGGCAGACGGCGGCAGCCATGGTCTCGGGTATGCCATGCAGGCGCAACTGCACCTCCGTAATGATGCCTAGCGTGCCTTCCGAGCCGATCATGAGGTGCGTCAGGTCATAGCCCATGGCGGATTTGCGCACCCGGCGGCCCACGCGCATGATGCGCCCATCGGCGAGCACCACGGTCAGGCCCAGCACGTTTTCACGGATCGTGCCATAACGCACGGCCCCCGTGCCCGACGCGCGCGTGGCGCACATGCCGCCAATGGTTGCCTCCCCACCCGGATCAACGGGGAAGAACAGCCCTTCATCACGCAGCAGCAGGTTGAGATCCTGCCGCGTGATGCCCGCCTGCACACGGCAGTCCATGTCGCCTGTATTGAGTTCCAGCAGGCCGGTCATGCGCGACAGGTCTATGGATATGCCGCCTTCGATGGCGTTGACCTGCCCCTCAAGCGACGTGCCTGCCCCAAAGGGTATGACTGGCGCACGGTGGGCGTTGCAGACGCGCAGGGCGTGGGCCACGTCCTCCGTGGTTTCGGCAAAGATGACAGCCTGGGGCGCATGTTGGGCGTGATAGCCCTCGCCATGGCCATGATGCTCGCACACCGACTGGCTGCGTGACAGGCGTTCGCCAAAATGGGGAAGCAGTTCGGCAATCGCCTGTTCGATGCTGTCGGCTGTCGTCATTTCACGCATTCTCCAACGGTGTCTGTGGCAGGAGCAGGGTGCAGTACCGCCTGCAGGGCGGCAAGGAAGCGGGCGTTCTCATCGGGCAGGCCCACGCTGACACGCAGCCAGTGTGTATAGCCTGCCTCCTTCCATGGTTTGACGATCACGCCGTGATGCAGAAGGGCTTCGGCGATGTCGCCCGACGGGCGCTCGGTCCGGAAGAACAGGAAATTGCCGTAGGAAGGGGCTACCGTCAGCCCCATTCCTTCCATCTCGCCACGGAGTTTTTCACGTGCCTCAACGGTGCGGCCCGTGCTGTGGTCCATGTGCTCCAGCCCTTCAAGCGCGCCAAGGGCGGCAAGCTGTGCTGCGATATTGGTGTTGAACGGATCGCGGATTCGGCCAAGCGAATCGATGATTGCCGGGTCCGAGCCGATGGCATACCCGATCCGCAGCCCCGCAAGCCCGTATGCCTTGGAGAAGGTGCGCAGCACCAACCACGGCCGCTCCTGCTCGCGCAGGATGGTGCGGGCATCGGGGTAGGCGGCGTCGAAGCGGGCATATTCGTAATAGGCTTCATCCACCACGATCAGGCAGTCGGGCGGGCAGGCGGCGAACAGCGCGCGCATGTCATCCGCCTTCATCATGCAGCCCACGGGGTTGGAGGGGTTGGCGAAGATCAGCACCTTGAGCGGGGTGGAGACCGCCTTCATCAGCGCGGGCAGGTCGAATGTACAGGCCGGTGTCATGGGGACGGCCTCAACCTTGCCGCCCATGGCCTCGGCGGTGATGATGTGCAGGCCAAAGGAGGGCACCACGGTCACGACGCGGTCACCGGGGTTGATATATGCTTCCGCAATCATGCGGATGATCTGCTCGGAGCCGTTGCCCAGCAGGATGCATGACGCGGGCTCATGCAGCCTTGCCGCGAGCGCGGCCTTCAGCTTCTGGTCGGCCTCAGGGTAGAGTGCGACCTGTTTGACAAGCTCCTGCAGGGCCGTGGCTACGGCGGGGGCAGGACCGTAAGGGTTTTCGTTGCTGCCCAGCTTGGTAATGGTTGTTGCACCGTAACGGCTCCGGACGGCTTCCGTGCTCAGGCCCGCATTATAGGGTGCAAGCTGCGCGACTTCCGGCCGACATGCAGGACCATTGACCTTTGCTATGGAAGCGGGCTTGGCGGACATGACCAGATCTCCTGTTCGTTCATGTATATACAATCATATAAGATTTCGTTGGTCGAGCGAAATTTAATTGGTTGCATGGCCGGATCTGTCTTGGATAACTTTTTGATGAACCAGTCTTATTTCGCTAAATTTTTAGGATCGGACGCCTTTTTTTATTTCGAATCAGCATTGACGCTTATTGTACAGACAACATAACATCGTTGCATTGTCGCTCATATCGGGAACGGCCAGAAAATGAACCAGGCAGTATCAATGCTTCCCCCGACCGGACAGGCGGCGGATTTTCGCAAGAACGGTGCAATCGTTCTGCGTGGCGTATTCGCCCCGTGGGTCGAGACACTGCGCGCAGGCGTCGAGCGCCTGATGGCGGACCCCAGCCCCCTTGAACGTTCCTACCAGCCAGATGGCTCAGCCCCCTTTTTTCAGGATCTATGCAACTGGCAGCGTATCCCTGAATTCCGCGATTTTGTCGAGCATTCTCCCCTCGGCCAGATAGCGGGAGAACTGCTGGGCGCGCATGAGGTGCGTTTTTTCCATGACCATGTGCTGGTCAAGGAGCCGGGCACGTCGCTTGTCACCCCGTGGCATCAGGACCGCCCCTATTACTGCGCCAGCGGCCCGCAGACCGTGAGCTTCTGGATCCCCCTCGATCCGGTGCCCGCAGCCAGCGCGCTGGAATGCGTGGCCGGCTCGCACCGATGGGGGTACGACCACAGGCCCATGCGCTTTGACGGGACGCCCCTTTACGCGGTTGATGACAGCCCGCCCATGCCCGATATCGATTCGGCCCGTGGCGACTACCCTATCCTGAGCTGGGACATGGCGCCGGGTGATGCCGTGGCGTTTGACTTTGGCACCGTTCATGGTGCTGCGGCGACCACGGGGGCGGTCAACCGGCGGCGCGTTTTCTCGGCGCGGCTGGTGGGGGATGACGCGGTCTTCGCCTCACGCGGGGGGAAAGGCTCGCCGCCTTTCGCGCATCTGGCCCTGAAGGATGGTGACTCGCTGGCAGGACCCGATTTTCCAGTCCTTTATACGGCGCCGGCGTGAGGGCGCCCCTCCTGCTTGTGTTGGGCCTCCTGGCGGCTGGCGTGCCGGCAGGTGCCCGGGCGGGATGTCTGGATGATATCCGCAAGGCAGGGGTCATGCGGGTGGGCAACGGGCTGCTTGGCGCGCATCCCTCCCTGTGGCAGGACCATGATGGCGTCTATCATGGCATTGACGCCGACCTCCTGGCCGAACTGACGCGCCGCATGGGGCTGCCCCGCTCGGAGTTTGTCATTACGGAATGGTCCACCATCGTGCCGGGCCTCAAGGCCAGGCGGTGGGATATCGTGCTGTCCGACGTGCATATCACGCAGGAGCGTGAGGTGATGGGGCATGTGCGCTTTTCCATGCCGTATTTCATGCTGTACGATTACGTGATCGTGCCGCAGGATTCGCCCATCCACTCCCTTGCCGACCTGAAGGGCAGGACCATCGGTTCCGTGCTGGGCACCAATGATTCCGCCACGGCCCACCGCCTGGTGGAGCAGGGGATGGGGGCCGCGGTCGCGGATTACGATACGTTTGGCGACCCCTTCCTTGCCCTGCGCAACAAGCAGATCGATGCGGTTGTGGTCGATCAGGGCACGCTGCACGCGCAGCAGGCGCATTTTGCGGGCCTGCGCACGGTGGGCGGGCCGATTTTCTATACACCCAAGCCGAAATGGGCCAGCGCTCAGGCCGCCGCCCCCTACAGGCTGGGCAGCGAGGGGGTTGTGGTGCGGCCTGCCTGCACCGACCTGCTCGCCGTGATAAACCACGCCCTGGAGGATATGCATGAAGACGGAACGATCCGCACGATCCTGAAACGTTACGGCGTGTGGGAACCGCAGCAGGACCATCTCGTAAAAACATCCGGACAGGACTGAGCGGGCGGCATGTACAATTTTTTCTTTTATGCGGTGCCAGAGCATTTCCCTTTCCTGCTTCAGGGCGCGCTGGTTACGGTCGAGCTTTCGCTGATCTCGATGCTGCTGGGCACGCTGCTGGGTTTTTTCCTTGCGGTGGGCCGGCTGTCGCCCCGGCGCACGCTGCGCTGGCCGCTTGATGCGTTTGTCGAGGTCGTGCGCGATACGCCGCTGATCGTGCAACTGCTGCTGATCTATTTTTCCCTGCCCGAAGCCGGGATCGTGCTGAGTGCGTTCTGGGCGGGCATTGCAGGGCTTACGCTCAACCTCGCCGCCTACCTGTCGGAGGTGTTCCGCGCGGCGATCGTGGCGGTTGATAAAGGTCAGCGTGAGGCCGCCATCTCGCTTGGCATGTCGCCCGTGGCCGTTTATTGCCGGGTCATCATTCCGCAGGCGGCGCTGGCTTCCCTGCCAACGCTGGGGGGGTATTTCATCGCGCTGCTCAAGGACTGTTCGCTGGTATCGTTCATTTCGGTCAATGAACTGCTCCGCCATGCCACGATTGTCATTTCCGACACGTTTGACAGCATGGACACATATATCATGGTGGCGATCATCTACTTCATGATGAGCTTTATCAGTGCCCGGATCATCCGCTACGTTGAACTGTGGCTTACCCCATCCAACCGGCGTGCCACCCTCAGCGTGCCATTGACCATGGACAAGGAGGGCGCGCGATGACCGGCTCAAAGCCTCCCGTCCTGACAGTGCGCCAGTTGCGCAAGACCTTTCAGGGCAACGCCGTTCTCAGGGGGGTGGACCTGTCCCTGCATGAAGGCGAGATCGCCTGCCTGATCGGCCCGAGCGGCACGGGCAAGTCCACCATCCTGCGCTGCCTCAATTTTCTGGAGCGGCCCGATGGCGGGGAGATCACGTTCTTCGGGCAGTTCCTGTGCGCGGAAGATGGCAACAGCAACATCTTCCGCATCGCTCAGCCGCGTGTATTGCAGGCGGCGCGGGCGCGCATGCCCATGGTGTTCCAGCACTTCAACCTGTTTTCGCACCGCACGGTCATGGAAAACGTGGTGGAGGGCCAGGTGGTCGTGCTGCGTCGTGGCCGGGCCGAGGCCCGCGACAGGGCCCGCGACTGCCTGGCGCGCGTGGGCATGCTGGAGCGCGCGGATTTCTATCCCGACCAGCTTTCGGGCGGGCAGAAGCAGCGCGTCGCCATTGCGCGGGCGCTGGCCATGTCGCCTGCGCTGATTCTTTTTGATGAGCCGACCAGCGCACTTGACCCGCAACTCGTGCAGGAGGTGCAGGGCGTGATCCGCGACCTGTCGGCAGAGGGGATGACCATGCTGATCGTGACCCATGAAATGCGTTTCGTGCGCTCGATCGCCCATACGGTCCACTTCTGCGAAGGGGGGCGCATAGCGGAGAGCGGATCAGCCGCCGACATATTCGGCCCCAATGCACCACCGCGTATCCAGACCTTCATGGAGGTTGCTCATGGGTGACCAGAACCGTTTTTCCGACAGGGCCGTTTCATGATGACCACGCAAGGTACAAAAATCGAACAGCTTACCGAACTGCCCGAAGATTTCCTGCCCGAGAAAACCGTCGAATTCCAGACGATCTATCCGGTTGCGGCATCGGAACGGCACGGCCGTGCGCGTGACCTGCTGGCCCTGTGGTTTGGCGCCAACATGACCATGCTGACCGTAACGACAGGCGGCGTCATGCGCGGGACATTTCACCTGACCCCGCTGACCGCCATTATCGCGGCCATCGTGGGCAACCTGGTAGGGGGGCTGTTCATGGCGCTGCATGCGGCGCAGGGGCCGCATCTCGGCATACCGCAGATGGTGCAGTCGCGCGCGCAGTTCGGCATGATCGGCGCGGCCCCCATGACGGCCCTGATCGTCATCATGTTCCTGGGGTTTTCCGCCTCCAACCTTGTGCTGGGGGCGCAGGGGCTGGCCACGATGAACGGGCATATGGGTGGCACGGTGGGCATGCTGATCGTGGCGTTCCTCTCGCTGGTGCCGGCGGTGCTGGGCTACAGGGCCATCCACGGTGCCACCCGCATCGCCTCGGTGCTGTGCGGTGCGGCCGTGCTGACATGCCTTGTGGTGGCGTTGTATCATATACCGCGCACCGCCGCGTGGTGGGTCAGTGACGGGCATGACACGGTGCCGGGTTTTCTGGGTGCCATGTCACTTGCGGCCCTGTGGCAGATTGCCTACGCGCCCTATGTTTCGGACTATTCACGCTACCTGCCGAGCAGCCGGGCGGGGGAGCGGCAGGCCTTCCATGCCACTTACTGGGGCTGCGTGCTGGGGTCGTTCGTCGCCATGCTGATCGGCGTGGTAACGGGCGCCAATGTTGCCGCCGTGCTGGGCAATGAACTCGGCTGGCTGGCCGCGCCAGTTCTGGGCGTGCTGTCGCTGGGCATCATCATCGCCAATGCCATGAACCTTTATTGCGGGGCGCTTTCTTCCATTACCGTGTTCCAGACCCTGGCCCCGCACCGGCATTTCGGGCGTGGCTGGCGTGTGGCGATCTCGATCACGCTGCTGCTGGTGGCGACCATGCTGGCGGTGGTCATGTCCGATCAGTTCGACAAGGCCTATGCAGGCTTCCTCGAACTCCTCATGGCGATCATGGTGCCCTGGTCGGCCATCAATCTTGTCGACTATTACCTGTTGCGCCATGGCAACTATGACCTGCCATCTTTCTTTGCCGCGGATGGGGGCGTGTATGGTCGTTTTAACCTCAGGGCTATGCTGTCATACCTGTTCGGGCTGGTTGTGCAGGTGCCGTTTCTGGCTAATGAACTGTATATGGGACCATTTGCCCATGCATTCGGGGGGGCAGATCTGTCATGGGTGTTCGGGCTTGCCCTGACAGGGCTTGTTTACGCTGTGGCCATGCGGAACACAGGGCAGGGAAAAACGACGGAGTGATTGCGATTCCGATACGAATCTTATTGACTGTACTCGTATAGACAACTTAGCCTGTTTCCAGGACAGACAATGGCCTCCGGGCTGAACATCTTTCATCATTTCATGCTAACGGGGCGCGGTGTCTGCCTGCGGTTAAGCGTCGTAAGTAGGGGTCAATAATGGTGCGGAACATTTCGTTATCGAAATTATGTCTCTTTTCCACCACGCTCGTTACAATCGGCACCGGCGTTGCCTCGGCGCAGGTGGTACCGCAGGTCGCCGAGAAGGAAGGCGACCGGGCGCATCATGTCGCCGGCCGCACCGCCGCGCACGCGACCACGCCTGCCGCTGGCAAGGAAGCGGTCTATGTCAGCTCCACGTCGGAAACGTTTAACGTCAAGTCCAAGCATGTCTCCCACGGCGCGCTGGTCACCGTCGGCCAGAAGCTGCTGTCACAGGCACCAGCAGGCACCAACCCGCTCAAGACGCTCGGGCAGTTGCCTGGTGTCATGTTCCAGTCCGCCGATGCGCAGGGCGTGGATATCTGGTCCGAGCAGATCTTCATGCACGGCTTCCAGCAGCAGGAGATCGGCTTTACGCTTGATGGCATGCCGCTCGGTGAACAGTCGCTGCGAAACTATAATGGCTTCAACGCGCTGCTTGCCATTTCGTCTGAAAATGTCGGGCGTATCGACGTGTCGCAGTCCGCAGGCGCGGAAGATATTGCCGCCACCAACAATCTTGGTGGGTCGATGGCCTATGTCTCGCGTGATCCGTCGCACAAGATGGGCGGCATGGTCAGCCAGGGCTTTGGCAGCTTTGCCAATTATCACACGTTCGTGCGCCTGGAGAGTGGTGACCTGAACCGCACCGGCACGCGTTTCTATACATCCTACAGCCGTCAGGACGGTCAGATCTGGAAGGGAACGGGCGAGCAGTTTGTCCAGCAGGTCAATGCAAAGCTGGTGCAGCCCATCGGCGAGGAAAGCTCCCTGTCCGCCTATTTCGACTGGGCCGACATGCACCAGTTCTCCACGCCTGATGCCTCGCCGGAAGTGATCCGCAAGGCCGGTTACAACGTGACCAACTATTATAACGGCCAGCAGAGCGGCCTGCAGGCTGCGATCAATGCGGCCAATGGCATTTTCCCCTCATCATTCTCCGGTCTGGCCGACCCGCAGGATTCCGCCTATTACGATGCGGTTCTCAACAGCGAGGACTATTTTGGCGGCGTGAAGGCGCATATCAAGCTTTCACGCGATGTAACGTGGGACACCACGGCCTATGGCCATGGCGAGACGACCCAGTCCACATGGACAACACCCTATTATCCCTCGCCCAACGGTTCGCCGCTGTCCGAGCTGCGCAAGTCCCCTGGCATCCGTCGTTTTGGCGTCATTTCACAGGTGCATTACGATACATCCAAGAACCAGCTGGCCGGTGGTGTATGGTATGAAAACAACAGCTACCAGTCGCCCCAGTATGACTTCCAGATGCCCAACATCGTCAACGGCCAGCTGACGCAGGCCCTGCCCAACCCGCTGAACTACTGGAAGAACCCGTTCGCCCAGATCTATAATCAGGATTACAACACCAACACCTTTACGGCCTTCGTGCAGGATACTTATCGCCCGATCCAGCATCTTGCCCTGCATTTCGGCTTCAAGTCCGTTCTCAGCACCACGCGTGTTGGCAATGGTTATGCCAACCAGGATTATTACGGCGCGGGCACGCAGCTTGCCAGCGGCGTTGGCCTGACCACCGCCAAGCCTTTCCTGCCGCATATCAGCGCGGACTGGCATTTCATGAAGCATCATGAACTGTATTTCGATATTTCGGAAAACGTGCATACCTACGCACAGTGCGGCTACAAGCTCTGCGCCTCGCCGTTTGCCGTAACGCAGACCGCGTTCAATGCCGAGCGTAATTCCATCCATCCTGAAACGGACTGGACCTATGCGCTGGGTTATCGCTATTCCAGCCAGTATGCCGGGCTGTCGCTGTATGGTTACCGCACGAACTTCAACAACCGCCTGCAGCAGATCACGTCGGGTGGCGGCATTAACCCTATTTCAACCGTTGCCAACGTGGGCGGCGTCACCATGGATGGCGTAGATGCGGCCCTTACCCTCATGCCGGTCCACGGCCTGGCGTTCACCAACAGCTTCAGCTACAACCATGCAACCTATGACAGCAACCTTTTGGATGGCGGCATCAACTATCACACCAAGGGCGTGCAGGTCATCAATTACCCGCGCTTTATGTACAAGACCCGCCTGTCCTATGACTACAAGGGCCTGACGGCCTATGTTGACGCGACCTTCACCAGCCACCGTAACTACAGCTATACGGGGGATGTAAAGGTGCCGTCTTACTGGCTGGCCAACCTGGGCGTGCAGTACAACCTCAGCAAGATTGGTTCGGTGCATCGCAAGCTCGCGCCGGCCAAGGACCTTATCCTTTCCTTCAGCGTAACCAACCTGTCGAACTCCCACTACATTTCTACCATGGGTGAAAACGGCAACCCGATGAGCCTGTCGCAGGGGGCGGATGCCTACCAGTCCTTCCTGGTGGGGGCACCGCGGATGTTCTTCGGTTCGCTCAGCGCGAGCTTCTGATATCGTGCAGGATCGCTAACAGCAGTCGGTATATGCCCGTATGGCATATACCGGCTTTTTTATTGTCTCGGGAGCCCGTGCCTTTTCATGACCGCCCTGCCAAGCCAGCAATCCCTTGACTGGATCACGCGCCTGATCGCGCATGAAAGTATTTCCTCCTGCTCCAACATGGCGCTTGTTACGGAAGTAGCGGCCCATTTTCGCGCACTGGGCATGGATGTATTACTGACAAGAAACGAGTCCGGTACAAAGGCCAACCTGTTTGCAACCCTGCCGGGGCGCGATGGTAGCCTGCATGACGGGCTTGTGCTGTCAGGCCATACGGATGTCGTGCCCGTGGCGGGGCAAAACTGGACATCGGACCCGTTCGTGGCCACCATCCGTGACGGCAGGCTGTACGGCCGCGGTGCGTGCGACATGAAGGGCTTTCTGGGGATTGCCATCGCCCTTGCTGCGGAATTTGCGCAAAAACGCCTGCAATATCCGCTTCATTATGCCCTGTCGTTTGATGAGGAACTGGGCTGCATCGGCGCGCCGCTCATGATCCGTGATATCGTGGCGCGTGGCTACAGCCCGCGTGTCTGCCTTGTGGGGGAACCCACGGACATGACTCCGGTTACCGCGCACAAGGCATCGCGGGTGTTTGAATGCCGCGTGCATGGCCGGGCGTGTCACTCCTCAACTCCGGCCGACGGGGTGAACGCCATTAATTATGCCGCCAAAATCATCAACTTTATTGATGGCATGGCAACATCCTTCCGTTATGAAAAAATGCAGGACCCGGATTTTGATCCGCCGTACACCACGTTTTCGGTCGGCACGATTGAAGGCGGCCTGTCCACCAACACGGTGCCGGACCTGTGTGATTTCAGCTTCCAGTTCCGCTCCCTGCCACAAGAAGATGGCGAGGCCATAGAACAGGCGATCCGGCACTATATCGATCATGACATCATACCGGCAATGCGACGTGATGATCCTGATGCAGGGGTGACCCTGTTCCGGCGCGCCAATGTGCCTGCCCTGGCCGGGCTGCAATGCACGGCGGTTGACGATATAAAGAACAAGCTGGGAAACTGGCAGTGTAGCTGCGTATCATACGGAACGGAGGCGGGACTGTTCCAGCAGGTTGGCATTGACGCCGTTGTGTGTGGTCCCGGTTCGATCATGCAGGCACATAAGGCAGACGAATTTGTTTCGTTGGAGCAACTGGCTGAGTGTGAGAATTTTCTGCGTAATCTGGTTATCTAGTTTTTCCATATGAATGGAATTACTTTATACCTTCAACACAATATGGACCTGCACTCCGGGCAGTACTCGTGTAGGCTGGATTGCCGCCAGAAGTTAGCTCGCACGGGGAATATTCGTGGCCAGAAAAGATGTCCGGATACAAGAATGGTCGGTCGTCATTTCATACCTGCCCCGATATTGCCCGGTTTAGTGTTTCCTGCCTGTTTTTCATGGCAGGATGACCTGATTCAATAAGGAGAAAATGCGTGAAATCGCGTGCCGCTGTTGCGTTTGAAGCCCGGAAACCCCTTGAAATTGTCGAGATCGACGTCGAGCCGCCGCGTGCGGGCGAGGTGCTGATTAAAATCACCCATACGGGTGTATGCCACACCGATGCCTTTACCCTGTCCGGTGATGACCCGGAGGGACTTTTTCCCGCAGTGCTGGGGCATGAAGGTGCCGGCATTGTCATGGAAGTGGGCGAAGGTGTGACCAGTGTAAAGCCGGGCGATCATGTCATTCCGCTTTATACGGCGGAATGTGGAACATGCCTGTTCTGTAAATCTGGCAAGACAAACCTGTGCGTGTCGGTCCGGGCAACGCAGGGCAAGGGGCTCATGCCTGATGGTACAACGCGCTTTTCCTATAAGGGCAAGCCGCTGTATCATTACATGGGCTGCTCTACATTTAGTGAATATACGGTTGTGGCCGAAGTATCCGTGGCCAAGATCAACCCACAGGCCAATCCCGGCCATGTATGCCTTATGGGATGTGGCGTGACGACCGGGATTGGCGCCGTGCATAATACAGCCAAGGTACAGCCGGGGGATTCTGTCGCTGTATTTGGTCTGGGCGGTATCGGCCTTGCTGTTATTCAGGGCGCACGGCAGGCCAAGGCCGGACGGATTTTTGCCATCGACACCAATCCGGACAAGTTTGAACTGGCAAAAGCATTCGGTGCGACGGATTTCCTTAATCCGAAGGATTATAGCAAGCCGATCCAGCAGGTTATTGTAGAAATGACGGACTGGGGCGTGGACCATACCTTTGAATGTATTGGCAATGTCAATGTCATGCGGGCTGCACTTGAATCCGCACATCGTGGGTGGGGGCAGTCCATTGTCATTGGTGTGGCAGGTGCCGGGCAGGAGATTGCCACCCGTCCGTTCCAGCTTGTTACGGGGCGGTCCTGGAAAGGATCTGCATTTGGTGGCGTAAAAGGGCGCAGCCAGTTGCCGGGCATGGTGGAAGACGCCATGCGGGGCGATATCCAGCTTGAGCCTTTTGTTACACACACCATGCCGCTTGAAGAGATCAATGAGGCGTTTCGCCTGATGCATGACGGCAAGTCGATCCGCTCTGTCATCCATTACTGAGCGGGTCTGTTGCCCTGATTAAACCGGATCAGGGGCAACATCTGTAATGTATGTATGAAGCATGGATGAAGGGGCATGGTTATGAAACATCATTATAACCATGCCCCATGCCGTTTTGTCTGGTCGGGGCCAGACCTTACTTCAGCCCGTCCACAAAGGCTGCGATCCGGCGGCAGCCTTCACGCAGGGTGTCCGTATCCGTGGCGTAGGAAATGCGGAAGAACGGGCTCATGCCATAGGCCGCGCCCTGCACGGAGGCGACCTGCTGTTCTTCAAGCAGGGCCATGACAAAATCGGCATCGGTTGCGATCAGGCGACCACCTGCCGAAGTCTTGCCCATGCAGCCACTGATGTCGGGATAGACATAGAACGCGCCCTGCGGCGTATGGCACTGCACGCCGGGAATGGCGTTGAGCAGGGAAACCACCAGGTCGCGCCGCGCCTGATATTCAGCCGCGCGGTCCTTGAGGAAGTCCTGCGGGCCGTTGAGGGCTGCAACAGCCGCCGCCTGCGCCAGCGTGTTGATGCCGCTTGTCGACTGGCCCTGCATGTTGTTCATGGCGGCGATGAGCGCGCGCGGGCCACCGCAATAGCCAACGCGCCAGCCCGTCATGGCATAAGCCTTGGACACGCCATTGACGGTGAGGACACGGTCCTTCAGGCGCGGCTCGACCTCGGCGATCGTACAGAAGGTGAAGCCGTCATAGATCAGGTGTTCGTAGATATCATCGGTCATGATCCACACCTGCGGATGCTTCATCAGCACGGCGGCGATGGCTTCCATGTCCGCGCGCGGGCAGCACGCGCCGGTGGGGTTGCCGGGGAAGTTGAGAACCAGCCACTTGGTCTTTGGCGTAATGGCGGCCTCAAGCGCTGCGGCCGAGAGGCGGAACCCGCCTTCGGCAGGGCAGGGCACGGAAACGATGGAGGCTCCGGCAAGGCGGGCGATATCGGCATAACTGATCCAGCTCGGGGTGGGCAGGACCACCTCGTCACCGGGGTTGATCGTCGCCATCATGGCATCATAGATGATCTGCTTGGCGCC
The DNA here is from genome assembly GCF_040581405.1 of Komagataeibacter sucrofermentans DSM 15973. Taxonomy (NCBI): domain Bacteria; kingdom Pseudomonadati; phylum Pseudomonadota; class Alphaproteobacteria; order Acetobacterales; family Acetobacteraceae; genus Komagataeibacter; species Komagataeibacter sucrofermentans. Next base: position 1,805,454 of record NZ_CP137157.1, on the reverse strand, counting down.
GTTGGCCACCAGGATCTCGTTCAGGACGTAATCAAGGTGGTTTTCACGCTGGAACTTGGCCTGGACCGCTTTTTTCAGCGCAGGCTTGCCATCCTGCGGCGGGTATTTGGTATCGCCCGCGCGGGCTGCGGCAATCGCGGCATCCACCACATGCTCGGGCGTGGGAAAGTCCGGCTCGCCCGATGACAGGCTGATGATCTTCATCCCTTCAGCCTTCAGTGCCGATGCCTTGTCGGTCATCGCGGCCGAAGCCGAAATCCCAATTCCATTCAGTCGATCAGCAAACCCGGGCATCAGACACGTTCTCCAATTTTACTCAATGCAACAGCATATTAGATGGTCGTAGCGATCGTAGATCGTTTCGCTACAGGTTAGATACCGGTGAAAATTGTCTGGCCCCATACAACAATCCTATGAAGGCCAGCATGCTGCCCTTACCCGTCCATCCGGATCGGGTTGCGCACCATGGCAAGTGACAGCCCGCCCGCAATGAGCAGGGCGGCGGCGCATATATACCATGCCATGTCAAAACTGCCGGTCCATGACACGATATACCCGGTCAGGATGGGCGAGAGCAGCCCCAGCGAGTTGCTGCATGTCAGGGTCACGCCCGTCACGGCGCCCATCTTGCTGCCGTCTTCCACCATATCGGTCAGCAGCGCGGTATTGGCGCCATTCGCCGCCATCAGGCACGCCAGCGCGCCAGACAGCACGAGCAGGATGGGCATCATGGTATGAAATTGCGGCAACAGCCCGATCGTGGCGGCGCCGAGCAGGCAGGTTACGACAACAAAACGCCGGTTGGGCGGATGAATGCCCCTGCGAAAGACCAGATGTTCCAGAATACGCCCGATAACGACCGCGCCAATGGCTGCGGCCAGATAACACAGGGCCGTGCTGTTGCCCGTGCCGGTGGTGTTGATGTGCAGCTCATGGATCAGGTACAGCGGCATCCAGGACATGACCAGAAAGTTCAGGTAGTTCTGGGTGCACTGCACTGCCAGTATCCCCAGAAAGGAGGAGGAGCGGAACAGGTTCCTGATCTCGCGGGCCGAAATGGGCCTGCGTGGGGCGGCATCGGGTTTTTCCTTCGGGTTACGGTACACCAGCCACCACACCAGCGCCCAGGCGATGCCTATGCCGCCCAGCGCCATGAACTCGCACCGCCACCCGAAGAACGTGATCAGGTATGCCCCCGCAATCGTGCCACCCGCCAGCCCGAGCTGCATGCCCGTGAGCAGCATGGTCATGACCGATCCGCGCTCGCGTGGCTGCGCCCAGTTGCGCACCACCGTGGCCCCCACGCCAAAGGTTGGCGCCTCACCCACGCCAAGCAGCACGCGGGTCATCAGGAACTGTGTAATGTTCTGCGCCATGCCACCGAGCAGCATGGCAAATGACCATACGCCCACAGCAAGGCTGCCGATGGCGCGCGCGCCAACCATGTCGAGCACGATGGTCGAGGGCAGGTTGAGCAGGAAATATGACCACAGGAAACTCGACGAGACCCAGCCCATCTGCACCGGTGTCAGCGAAAACTCCCTGCCCATCGTGGGCAGGGCGATGGAGAGCGCCGCGCGGTCGCCATAGCTAATGGCGTACATCAGGAAGACAAGAAAGAAGAACACGTAGCGGGCAGGAATTGCGCGCCTGCTTCGGGCGTCGGTGGTCATTTCACCTGTTGTCACGCTTTAGGACTCCTGGTGTGCCATGAATTACGAGAGGGAGGGGTGGCGCATGGCGATCAGGGCGGGGTGCCGGTGGCGGCATCCATCGTGCCTTCCGCCACCACTTTCTGCCTGGCCGGGCGGTCATTGCGCAGCATCCACACGCCCGAGCCAATGATCAGCAGCCCGCCAATGCCCATGGCGATGCCGGGCATCTCGCCAAACCCGAACCACCCGATCAGCGCGGCCCAGAGCAGCCCGGAATAGGCAAACGGGCCAATGGCGGAGACCTGCGCCGAGGCGAAGGCCTCGGTCTGGAGCACCTGCGCGATACCGGCAAAGGCACCCACGGCAACAAGGCAGCCCGCTTCGGTCAGGCCCGGCGTGGTCCAGATGAAGGGCAGCGGCAGCGCGGTCATGACCGTCATGAGAATGGCCTGCCACAGGGCGATTGTGGTGCTGGATTCCGTGGCGGAAAGCTGGCGTATCTGCATGGTGGTCAGCGCGCCGACGGCCCCCTGCGCCAGAGCCACGAAATAGGCCCAGTTGGGCACGGCAGCGCCTGTTGCGGCATGGCCATGTAGCAGCCCCTTGCCAAGGGCCACCACGATCACGCCTGAGAACCCGATCGAGACCGCAACCCAGCGCTGGAGCGAGGGCCGTTCATGCAACAGCGGTATCGACAGCAGGACCAGAAACAGGGGCTGCGTGTAGGACAGGACCTGCTGTTCGGCCAGTGGCAGGCGGGTCACGGTTATCACGACCATGATCATGCTGATCAGGCCCACCACCGAGCGCAGGACATGGCCGCCAAAATGATGTGTTTTCAGCACAATGCCGCTGCGTGATGCAATCAGCAGCACGAAGGGGAGCGAAAACAGGTTCCGGAAGAAAATGATCTCGAGTGCGGGAAGCGTGGAGCCGGTCAGTTTCTGCAGGGCATTGAGGGCGGCGGTAAAAAACGTTGCCGATGCCAGAAGAAGGGCGCCACGTTTCAGGTCATGCTTCATTTTATCCGTACCTCAATGCACGACATGGACAGCGGCGCGCTTCATCAATCAATGCTGCCGGGTGCCCCCACGCACTTCATGTTGCGGCACCGTAACGCAGGGGGCGGATTCCGGGTCATAGGCGTTCGTTGCGGTGCAATAGAAAATTCTTATGGGTAGAGGATGCCTGGGCCTTAAAGCTGGCAGGCAGGGGTCAGCACGCCCCCGCTTGCCTCGATTTCCGCGCGGATGGCGCGGGCGAGTTCCAGTGATCCCGGCGTGTCGCTGTGCACCAGAATGGACTGCGCCCTGACCGGCAGGCGTGCGCCGTCAATGGTCGTGACCGATCCGTCATGCAGGAACTGCTTCACACGCGCCCGCACGCCCGCAAGGTCGTGAATGACAGCACCCGGCTGCCCGCGCGGCACCAGCGTGCCGGCCGTGGTATAGGCACGATCGGCCAGGAACAGGGTCTGTGCCCGCAGGCCGGCCTTCTCGGCGGCACGCTCGGTCGCCTGGCCGGGCATGCAGAACACGCTCAGGTTCCGGTCAAGGGCCGCGATGGCGCGGGTCAGGCGCAGGGCAAGGCCCTCATCCGCATTGGCCATGTTGCCAAAGGCGGCATGGTAACTGACATGGGTCACCCGATGGCCGTGGCGGGCGGCAATGCCCTGCAGCGCGCCGATCTGGTAGCACATCATGGATTCCATATCTGCATCGGACACGGCCATGGTGCGGCGGCCAAAGCCCATCAGGTCGGGCAGGCCGGGATGGGCGCCAATGCCCACGCCCTTTTCCTTCGCCAGTCGCACGGTGCGGTCCATGATGGCGTAGTCACCGGCATGGAAACCACAGGCGATATTGGCTGATGAGACGGTGTCCATCAACCCGTCATCATCAGCAATGCGCCAGCGGCCAAAACCTTCGCCCATGTCGGAATTGAGGTCGATCTTCATGCCTTGGCTCCAGATTTCATGCCAGCGCGGCTGCGTGCGGATGCGCGGTAATGGGCAACCATCATGCGCAGGTCGTCAAGATAGGCGTTGACCGGCTGCATGGCGGCAACACCTTCGGCAAAGCTGCATTCATGCAAGCGGATGCGCATGCCGATGCGCGCCTGCGCCAGTCGCCACAGATCGGCCTCGATTACGGTGGCGATGCGCGGGTAACCGCCCACGGTATTGGCATCGGCCAGTTGCACGATCGGCTCGCCCGCGGGCGGAACCTGCACGATACCGGCAATCACGCCATAGGAGCGCAGTTCAACCCGGTGGCGCAGTTCAAGCGGGGCGCCCGACAGGCGGTAGCCGACGCGGTTGCTCTGTGGCGTAATGCGCCAGGCGGTATCCCACAGCCGCTGCTGGGCTTCGGGTGTGAACAGGGTGTAATCGGTTGCTGGCATCGCGCGCAGGTTGATGACCTTGGCATCCTCCCCGCCTGCTACGGCATCCAGCACCGCAGCGGGGGGCAGGGCGCCATAGCCCGCCACATCCAGCGCGGCACCCGTGGTCCTGAGCGTATCGCCTGCCTCCAGCGGGCGACCGTCAAGCCCGCCAAAGCCGCCACGCAACTGCGTGCTGCGCGAGCCCAGCACCACCGGCACCTCAATGCCCCCGGCAAGGCAGATATAGCCGCGCGCGCCCGCCTTGGGCGGCCCGATGCGCAGCACCTGGCCTGCCGCCGCCGTCTCGACCATCCACGGCAGGATCGTGCGGCCATCAAGTTCGATCGCGGCGTCCATGCCCGTCACGGCAAAGGTGGCGGGTGCGTCAAAGCGCAGCACGAACGGATAGGTCTGCAGTTCTATGCAGGCATCATCCATCTGGTTGCCCAGCAGGATATTGCCGACCTGCAGGGCAAGCGCATCCATGGCGCCCGACGTGCCCACGCCCAGATTACGGTATCCGGGGCGACCGAGATCCTGCACCGTATTCAGGGCGGATGTTTCAAGGATCGTAATCACAGCTCGATGCTTTCGGGGTAAAAGCGGATGCGATCGCCAACGGCAAACAGGGCAGGGGGCTGTTTGTACGGATCGAACACGCGCAGGTCGGTAAACCCGATGGAATTCCACCCGTTCGGTCCTGTCAGCGCGGAAATGCCAGCCTGCATGCCGCCGATGATGACGGTACCCGCCTGCATGTTCAGCGATGGCACGGTCTTGCGCGGCGTTGCGATGCGGGGGTCAAGGCCATGCAGGTAGCCAAAGCCCGGCGCGCTGCCAATGGCGCAGACCGTGTATTCACTACCGTGATGGATGGAAATGACGTCCTGCGGCGACAGGCCCGAATGGGCGCAGACCGCAGCCAGATCCTCGCCCAGCGCGCCGCCATAGCGCACGCCGATCTCGAACAGCTTTCCCTCGATGTGCCGCTCGGGCAGGGTGTTCCAGGCATGGCACAGCCAGTCCGCCACCGCCTGCGGGCTGTCGGGCGGGGCGGAAAAGATCAGCATGAGGTTGGTCACGCCGGGAATGAGTTCGCACACGTCGGGCCGCGCCTGTGCTGCGTCCATCAATGCCCAGACCCGGCGCTGGTGGGCCATGGTGAAATCACCCGGCGCCTCGAACAGCATGGCGCGTGTGCCGATCATGCTTATGGCAGGCGCCGCGGCGGTATCGCGCGCCACATCGTTCTTTATATCCGTGTTCAAAATACACAGTCCCTGGAACGGCGCTGGTTATTGAACCTGAACCGTAACAATATAGGTTTCGCGGCCTGAAGTGCCGACTGCAATACTATGACCGTTTACGTAACGATGGCCAGTGCAATTGTGGTTGTGAGGCTATTGAATAATCTTATGGCTCAGCATGATAGCCGGGCCATCATATTATGTTATGGCGTGAGAACGAAGTGCTCTTGGCGCTTGTTGTTCATGGCCGTTAGCATGAAAATCAATAGCTGAGCATCCGGTATCCGCTGTGGGGCCGGGTGGTGTTAGTTTCTCTGTTCAGGATCGGGTTTTCTTACCATGAGCAACCAGCCGTATCGTACCGCCCTTGTCACTGGCGCATCTTCTGGCATTGGCGCGCAGATCGTGCGCCGCCTGGCGCAGGAAGGGATCGAGGTTCATGCCCTGGCGCGTGACGCGGCCCGGCTGGAGCAGCTGTCGCAGGAAACCGGCTGCGTCGTGCACGCTGTCAGCGTGTCCGACCAGGCCGGGATCGAGGCGCTGGTCAAGGGTCTCGAGATCGACATCCTGGTCAACAATGCCGGGCAGTCGCGCACGGGCAACATCACCAACACCACGCCTGAGGATATCGATGCGCTGGTGGACGTGAACCTGCGCGCGGTGCTGCAGCTGACCCGCCTCGTGGTGGCCGGCATGATCGAGCGTGATCGCGGGCATATCGTCAACATCACCTCCATTGCGGGCCATTACGCCTTTGCTGGGGGCAACACGGTCTATCACGCCACCAAGGCAGGCGTGCATTCGCTCTCGCAGCAGCTGCGCTGCGACCTGTTCGGCCGTCGCATCCGCGTGACCGAAGTCTCGCCCGCGCGTTGCGAAACCGAGGTGTTCGGCCGCCTGATCGGGAACATGGAAGAGGCGAAGAAGCGATTCTTTGATGAATATGAGTCCCTGCTGCCCGAGGATATCGCAAACTCCGTCGCCTTCGCCGTCATGTCGCCGCAGCGCATGAATGTCAGCTTCATGGAAGTGCTGCCGACCATGCAGGTCGTGGGTGGGCTGAACTTCGCCAAAAAGACATCCGGCGCGGCGTAAGACCAGTGGATCTCACGCATGTCAGGCGGCTGATCGACCTGCTGGCCACGGCTCCGGTCACGGAGCTGGAGGTCGAGGAAGGCGGCTGCCGTATCCGCATTACCCGTGGCGGCGGTGCGCAGCCTGAGGTTGCGCCATCCGCCCCGCCCGCAGGAGTGGCTCCCGCGCCCGTAGCGGCCACGCCACAGGCTGCGCCGCCGGTGGCGGAGGAGGCGGTCATTGCCGCCCCGTCCTATGGCGTGTTCCATCTCTCGCCCGCGCCGGGCGCGCCGCCGTTCATAACGGTGGGGCAGGACGTGCAGGCAGGGCAGGAAGTGGGCCTGGTCGAGGCGATGAAGGTGTTCAACGCCGTCCGTGCCGGGCAGGCTGGCAAGATCGCCGCCGTGCTGGTGGAAGACGGCACCGAAGTGGAGGCAGGGACCCCCCTGTTCCGGCTGGCATGAGTGAGACCCCACGTTTCAACCGGGTGCTGATCGCTAATCGCGGCGAGATCGCACTGCGCATCCAGCGCGCCTGCCGCCAGCTCGGGCTGGAGACGGTGGCGGTGTATTCCGAAGCCGATGCCGACAGCCGCCATGTGCATGAGGCCGATGTTGCGCTGTGCATTGGCCCCGCCGCCGCAGCCCGCAGCTATCTCGACCCCGACGGGCTGCTGCTCGCCGCCCGGCTGACCGGGGCGCAGGCCATTCACCCCGGCTACGGCTTCCTGTCGGAAAATGCTGATTTTGCCGATGTGGTGGAAAAAGCGGGCCTGACCTTCATCGGCCCGACCGGGGCTTCCATCCGCATGATGGGCGACAAGATTACCGCCAAGCGCGCCATGCGTGAGGCGGGCGTGCCCTGCGTGCCCGGCTCGGACGGGCCGCTGCCCGCTGATATGGACGCCGTGAAGGCCATTGCGCTCGATGTCGGCTTTCCGGTCATCGTCAAGGCATCAGGTGGTGGCGGCGGGCGCGGGATGCGCGTGGTCGAGCGTGTGGCGGACCTGGCACAGGCCGTAACGCTGACCGCCAAGGAGGCCGAGCAGGCCTTTGGCAACCCGACGCTGTATCTTGAACGCTTCATGCAGAAGCCGCGTCATATCGAAATTCAGGTTCTGTGCGACACCCACGGCACCGCGCTGTGGCTGGGCGCGCGCGACTGCTCGCTACAGCGCCGCCACCAGAAAGTGCTGGAGGAAGCATCCGCCCCCGGCATCGCACCCGAAACCATTGCCGAAATTGGCGAACGCTGCGCCGAAGCGTGCAGGCGTATCGGCTACCGTGGCGCGGGCACGTTCGAGTTCCTGTATGAAGATGGCGTGTTCGCCTTTATCGAGATGAACACCCGCGTGCAGGTCGAGCACCCGATTACGGAAGAGACAACAGGCATCGACATCGTGGCCGAGCAGCTGCGCATTGCCCAGGGCCAGCGGCTTGGCATCGCGCAGGCGGATATCGGGCTGCGCGGCCATGCCATTGAATGCCGCCTCAATGCCGAGGATCCGTTTACCTTCATGCCTTCGCCCGGCACCATCACGCGCTGGGATCTGCCCGGTGGCCCGGGCATCCGGGTCGATACGCATGTCGTGGCGGGCTACACGGTGCAGCCTTATTATGACTCGCTTATCGGCAAGATCATCAGTTACGGCGCGACCCGTGAGCAGGCCATTGCCCGCATGCGGGTGGCGCTGGCGGAAATGAAGGTGGAAGGGGTGTCAACCAACATCGCCCTGCATCAGGACCTGCTGGCCGACCCCGCATTTGCGCGTGGCGGCGTGGATATTCACTACCTTGAACGCTGGCTTGCGCAAAGGACAGCCTCATGAACAACCGGTCCGAACAGCTGGTGCCCCATTTTGATCGGCTGCCAGAGCCTGAACAGATTGGCCAGATGGCGACATGGCTGGCGCAGGCCGGGCTGGAAAGCCTGGAACTGTGCAACGAGGCGGCGGGGCTGAAGCTGCGGATCCGCGTGGGGCAGGCAGCACCTGCTGCAACAGCCCCTCATGCCCTCCCGGCAGCGCAGCCTGATGCCGGGGGCGGACTGGTAGCGGTGAAAACACCGTATTTTGGTCATCTGTGCCTGACTCATCCGCAACGCGATGCCGCTTTTGCTCCAGTCGGGGCCAAGGTGGCGCAGGGCGATATTGTAGCGCTCCTGACACTCGACAGCCTGCAGGTGCCCGTTCCCGCACCGGTTGCGGGCACGGTTGCCGAAGTGACGGGGCAGGCTGGCGCACTGGTCGGATATGGCGCCGCAATCATGCAGATCCAGCCTGACTGATAAGCTCAGGCCGGGTGGTGCGGCGGTTTGGTCGTCATTCCGTCGTATTTTTCTGGGCTGTCATCATGTCTTTACAGGCGAATACAGGCGTGGTGGCGGCATCGTTCCACCCGCGTCGTAGCATTCTTCTCAACGGGGATAGACCGAAATGATTAATATGCCCGCTCCGGCGCGAGATGGCGCGACCTGCACCCTGACGGGCCAGGCCAGCCCTGTGGCAGCGGAGAGCGGGCAGTCCGGCCCCCGTGTCGAGCGCGACATGTTGGGCGAGGTCACGCTGCCCCCCGGCGTGCTATGGGGCGTGCATACAAGGCGCGCGCTGGATAACTTTCCCATAAGCGGCACCACGATCGGCAGTTTTCCCGAGCTGGTGCAGGGGTTGGCTATCGTCAAGCAGGCAGCGGCGCGGGCCAACCTTGCGCTGGGCTACCTCGACCCCACGCGCGCCAATGCCATTGACGCCGCCTGCCAGCAGATCCTGCAAAACCCCGCCTATCGCGCGCAGTTTGTGGTGGATGCCATGCAGGGTGGGGCAGGCACGTCGACGAACATGAATGCCAACGAGGTCATTGCCAATGTCGCCTTGGGGCTGCTGGGGGAAAAACCGGGCACCTACAGCGTGCTGCACCCCAATGACCATGTCAACATGGCGCAGTCCACCAATGATGTTTATCCCACAGCGCTCCGTCTTGGCCTGCTGCTGGCTGTCGATCCGCTGGTGGCGGCCCTTGATGGGCTGCACGCGGCGCTGGATGAAAAAGCAGAGGCGTTTGATGCCATCCTGAAGGTTGGCCGTACGCAGTTGCGCGATGCCGTGCCCATGACGCTGGGGCAGGAATTCGGGGCATTCCGCAGTTCTGTGGCGGAAGAAATCAGGAGCATAAAGGCCCATGCTGCAGCCTTTGAGCAGGTCAACCTGGGCGGTACCGCCATTGGCACGGGGCTGAATACCGACCCGCGCTATGCCCCCGCTGTCATGGCGGAACTGCGCAGCCTGACCGGGCGGCCCATGAGCAGCTCGCCCGACCTGATCGAGGCGACATCGGATGTGGGTGCTTTTGTGCTGTTTTCGGGCGCGCTCAAGCGCCTCGCGCTCAAACTGTCAAAAATGTCCAGCGACCTGCGCCTGCTGTCGAGCGGGCCGCGCACGGGGATAGGCGAAATCGTGCTGCCAGCGGTGCAGGCCGGGTCTTCCATCATGCCGGGCAAGGTCAATCCCGTCATACCCGAGGCAGTTAATCAGGTGGCTTATCTGGTTGCGGGTCACGACCTGACCGTTACGATGTGCGCCGATGGCGGGCAGTTGCAGCTCAATCCGTTTGAACCGATGATTGGCTATTGCCTGTTTACATCGATCAAAACATTACGCGCCGCTATCGAAACCCTGACCACGCGCTGCATCAGCGGCATTTGTGCTGATCGGGCGCGGTGTCAGTATCTGTTTGACCTTAATATCGGCATCATTACAGCCCTGGTGCCGGTGCTGGGTTACGATATCTGCTCGGCCATTGCCAAGCGCGCACTGGCTGAAGACCGCAAGGTGACGGATCTGATCGTGGAGGACCGGCTGCTTTCGCCCGAACAGCTTGCGGCCCTGTTGCAGCCCGATGCGCTGACCCGCCCCAATATCGGGCGTGGTGCGCTCTGAACCTTCAGCCGAAAGGCTGGGCGCCCGGCCAGTTATGTGAGGCGGCCATGGTCTTGGCGAGGTCAATGAGGAGTTCACGCACCGCTACCGAGGCCTCGGTCTCGGGAATGATTTCGGGAATACAGAGCGAAACGTCTTCCTGAATGACGGGGTTGTGCAGCGGAAAGATACGCGACTTGCCCGGCACGACAATGCGGCTGGCAACGGACCAGGGCAGGATGGTGCTGCCAATGCCCTGCTCTATGGCGCCCTGCAGGGTAATCAGCGCCTCGATTTCGGCCACGATGCGGGGTTCAAGCTGCTTGCGTATGAAGGCCATGTCCACGCTTTTGCGGACAAAATTATGCTTGGGCGGCAGCAGCAGGGGAATGTCGGCAATGTCAGCAAGCTGCACGGCGCCTTTTTCATTCTGGGGGAATTCCAGGTCATGTGGCGCGAGCAGGAAGAATTCTTCCTTCATCAGCGGTGTGAAAATAACGCCCTTGATGGGGCCTGCGCCATGAATCACCGCCATGTCCAGCCGCCCGGTCATGATCAGTTCGCTGTATATGTCATCAAAGCTTTCGGTCAGGTGCAGGGTAATGTTGGGCAGGCGCTCGCGCACGAGCTGCAGCAGCTTGACCGAAAGCGTGGACCCAGCGCTGTAGGGAGATAGCCCGACCGAGACCTTGCCCACCAGCGGGCCTGACCCCTGGCTGATTTCAACCATTGCCCGGTCGAACTGTTTGGTCAGGGTCTGGGCATGCCGGTACAGTTCCGCCCCGGCGGTGGTGGGGGTTACGCCGCTCTTGCTGCGGATGACAAGCTTCTGCTTGAAAGCATTCTCAAGTGTGGCCAGTTGCTGGCTCAATGCGGGCTGGGCAATATTGAGCAGGTCAGCCGCACGCGAAATGCTGCCAAGGTCGATAATTTTAATAAAAGCCTGTAGTCGGCGTATATCCAACGGGAACTCCATAAAAGTTGTAGGTTATGTATTTATAACCTTGACATTAGGGGTTTTTATTTAACTGTCAACATATTGTGCCATATGGCGCGATGGCGCGGGACGGTTGCTGCAGGCGCCCATGCACGCCTGTCCGGCATGCTTGCTGATACTTGAAATTATTATGCAAAAAAGCAACACGCCAGAAAAAATAAAGGCATTTCAGTTATATAATTTGTCATGTCCAAGTAAGAACCAATCCGGTTTCCTAACATATCAATAATTCATATGACGCCAAATCATAACGAACGCGCATCATAAGATCGCACATATTCATTACGGAACGTTCGGTCGAGTTTCAGGGGGGAGAGGCATATGTCAGGCCTGTCAAAGCGCAAGTTATATCTGGTGGCCGGGGTGGCATTTGGTACATTCGTGCCGGCTGTTAGTGAAGCCGCGAGCGCTACCGTTTCGACGCCGCAAAAACATTATCGGATCGCCACCGATAAGAAAGCGCCCGCGCCCAGGCAGGCCATGCCCGCAGCCCTGCGTGCCTCGAGCCACCCCGAAGAGATCCATGTCGGCGGCCATCAGACCAATTCCGTCTTTTCACCCGGTACGGCGCGGCACAGCACCACGCAGGTTACGGTCGTAACGGGTGCGGAACTGCTCAAGACCGGCCAGACCAATGTGCTTTCCGCGCTGGCGCAGGCCAACCCCGCCATTACCACCGCAGCCCTGCCTGGCGGTGGCGCGAGTTCCTTTGTCCAGACCATGCAGCTGCGCGGGCAGTCGCCTGATGACACGCTGATTCTGGTCAACGGCCATCGCCGCCATATCGGTGCCAACTTCAACTCCAACGCGGGCACGAACTGGGGTAGTGAACCGGCCGATATTTCGCTGATCCCCATTACCGCGATTGACCATATCGAGGTCGTGACCGAAGGCGCGTCCGCACTGTATGGCCAGGATGCCATCGCGGGCGCGGTCAATATCGTGCTCAAGCGCGATACGAGCGGCGGCACGGTCAATTTCAAGAACAGCGGTTATTACGCGGGCGACGGGCAGGCGTTTGACGGTTCAGCCAGCTACGCCATGGCGCTGGGCAACAAGGGCGGTTACCTTGACCTTGCGGCGCAGGTAACCCACCAGCTGCCCACCACGCGCGGTGGCGATTTCTATGGCACGCTGTTCGAAGGCGCGCGTAACGATACGGCAAACCGCAATGTGCAGCGTGGGCTGGGCCTGCCCAAGAGCACGCTTGAAACCCTGAGCGAAAACATGTCCGTGCCCATGGGGCATGGGCTCAACTTTTACAGCACGTCCACCTTCTCGCATCGTCGTGCCAACGTGGCTGAAACCTTCCGCCCCAATACGAGCTCGGATATCTGGATCAACCCGTCGCTCTACCCCAATGGTAACCAGCCTTACATTACCATGGACCAGTACGACTTCGAGACCGACAATGGCATCCGTACGCGCAAACTCGGCTTTGCATGGGATGCGTATGTAACATTCGGGCGCGACCAGCAGGCCTACGGCACCAAGGATTCCGAAAACGCCTCGCTGACGGGTAACGCATATACATACGACCCGACCCAGACATCCTTTTATGATGGCAAGTCGATCTCGACCGAGCTGACAACCGGGCTCAGGGGATCGCGCTCGTTCCATACCGGCCTGCTGCCCAAGGACATCAACCTGCGGTTCGGTGCGGAATATCGCCACGACACCTTCCAGATGACCGAAGGCGAGACGGCTTCGTGGAGTGGGCAGGGTGCGACCGATCACCCTGGCAACCCCGCGCTGGCCGTATCGAACACGAACCGTGACGTGTACGAAGGTTTTGCCAACCTTGATTTCTATATCACCAAGAAGTGGGAATGGACCCTGGGCGGCCGCGTTGCCAACTACAGCAATCTGGCAACCGTCGAGACAGGTTCGGTCGGCACGCGCTACAACTTCAACAAGCGCTGGGCCATCCGCGCCAACATCAATTCCGGCTACCGTCCGCCAACGCTGGGTGAAATTTCGTATTTCTATTCGGCGCCCTATCCCGGTTATGTCGTGGATCAGATTCCCTCCAGCAGTGCCCTCGCCAAGTCCTATGGCGCGACTACCCTCAAGGGTGAGTATTCACGCAGCTATACCATTGGTATTGATGCGACGCCCGTGGATGGTTTCCACCTGGCGGGCAACCTGTACTACATTGCCATCAATGATCGGATGGGTAGCTCCAAGAGTTTTTCTGTTGACCCGAACAATCCCCCTCCGACGGGTATGGGTAACGTCACTTCGCTCAGCTACTATGCCAACCTTTACAATACCCAGACATTTGGTGGTGACCTGAGCGCCGATTACACCCTGCACACCAGCCATTACGGCAAGTTCCGCTTTGCCATGGGCATCAACTTCTCGGATAACGAAATCCGTTCGAGCCGGAACAACCTGGTCAACGAATTTACCAAGCAGATGGTGCTGCACGCCGCGCCGAAAAACCGCGAGCAGATCAGCATGAACTGGCAGTACAAGAAGTGGTCGGTTTTCGTGCAGGAAATGCGCTATGGCTCCATTACCTACATGGCGGCTCCGACAGGCCCAGGTTCCGTGCCGTTCGAGCAGAACCCCGGTTTCATCACCAACATGGAAGTTGACTACAAGCCCGTGCCGCGGTGGACCATTGGCGTAGGTGCCAACAACCTTGGCAACAAATACCCGACCCGTGTTTCCAGCTCGATTGCCAATTCGCAGCAGGGTCTGGCAAAATATGCGTCCTACTCGCCCTACGGGTTCAATGGCGGCATGTATTATGTCAAGACGTCGCTCGATTTCTGAGCAAACGGGTCGCAACACAAAGCACATTTGATACGTAGCAGGGCACGGGTGTCATGATCCGTGCCCGGCGCGTTGGTCCGGGAGATCAGGCTTTGGTCATTTACCGGACAGTTTTTGAGAAATGCCCTGAAAATAATAAAAGTTTCTGGATGCCGCCTTTCAAGGGCGGCATTTTTTTGGTGACCTTGCCCGGGTTTTCGTAAAAATATTCTGCCAGCAGGGAAATGATCCGGTGGCGCAGGATCCTGTCGATCGCCGCGCGGCTTTTACATCCCATGCAATAAGCATGTCCGATCTGGTGTTTGCGGTTGAACAGACATGTGAGCCGTTCGTTGAGCGCGCGCAGCACGGTGGCAGGGTTGCTGCCCGCAGCCATGCCCGCCAGCTAAGGGGCGGGCATCAGTTCACGAAAATCGAACCTTGCGGCGTAGTGCGGCACCGCGTTGGGTGATGGAGCGATCAGTCATCACACACCGGTTCCGTCTTGCGCAACGCGGCATGCGCGATCCGTGCGGAATACGCCATCCCTGGCCACAAGCGTCAAGCCTGTGGCGGGTTGCTCACTTTGGGCGGCTGGAGCTTTTGCTCAGGCCAAAGCCCTTCAACAAAACCTTCGTAGGCAGTGGGGCGCATGACCCGGCATTATGAAAAATGCCGCCCTTTCTGAAAAAAGGCGGCATCGGAAAATCTTTATCAATGCGTGGTGTGCAAACAGTTTTTTATAAGGGTTGCGCAGCCTCATGGCGCTGCATGGGTATCATCCTGCCGATCAGGCGCGGATAGGCCCATTTGAACAGACCCGATGCGGTAATGACCGCAATGCCCACAAAGGTCCAGTCATCAGGCTGCTCATGAAAGACATAGAAACTGAAGGCCACGGCCCACAGCATCTGGCTGTATTGTGGCAGGGCGATGGCGCTTGCGGTGGCGCGGGTGGCGGACATCATCATCAGCAACTGCCCCAGTGCGGCCAGAAAGCCGTAGCCGAACAGGAACATCCATATCGTGCCGCCCTGCGGCCAGCTTGCATGGGCCACCATCAGCACGCCATTGCCCAGAAGGGGACCGCACAGGCTGGAACTGAACATGGACAGGCGCGGCGTGTCGCGGCCCGACAGGCGGTAGGCAATGACGCCCACGGCATTCGCCACAGCCGAGATCAGGGCGCACAGATGCCCGAACTGCAACGCGCGCAGACCGGGCCGCAGCACGATCAGCACGCCGATAAAGCCCACGATGACCGACAGCCACCCCAGCGTGGACACTTTTTCCCGCAGCAGCACGACCGAGAGGACGGTGACGAAAAGCGGCATGAGGAAAATGAGCGAAAAGGCTTCCGGCATGGGCAGGAGCATGAAGGCCTCGACGCTCGCCGCCGTGGCGGCAAAGGTGGAGGCAGCCCGCACCAGCCACATCATGGGATTGCGCACCACGAACAGGTCACGGTAGGATTCGTTTTTGCCCCGGATGAAGGGGATGAGCAGCAGGCCAAAGACACCGCCGAAAAACGCGACCTCAAACGGGTCGATCTGGCCTGCCAGCAGCTTGGAATAGGCATCACTGATCGAAAACGAAGCGTATGCCGCAAACGCCAGCATCATGCCCGCCGAAAGACCGGTATTCTTCATCCGCATTGCTCACGAAAAAATTATTCAGGCGCAGATATGGATATGAAGAGGGAAAGACCAGCGCTTGTCGGTAAATCCAGTCATGCATTTTCTGCGCCTGATTTCATATGACGCCATGCGATTTTTCGGGTAGTTGATTTCGCCCTGAAATCAGGGCCTAAGCTGAACATGGCCTGATGATTTTCAGCCTGCCCGGCAGGGGTCATCAGGGCAGGGATCATCCGGCATGGGCATCGAGCCATTGGCTGATGGCGTCAATTACCTGATCTTCAATACCGAAATAGCCGTGCGGACTTAGTGAGCCGCAGGCTTTTTTCGATCGGGTGGTGCCACCCGCCACCATCAGCACCCGCACGTCCCGGCTTGCCATCATGGCATCTGCGATCTGTCGGGCAGCCTGGGGTGGCGCCACGTTGCAACGGTCATCGCGGTTGGCCACGACCAGAACGGGTGCCCGTATGTTTTGCGGGTCGGCGCTGAAAACCGTTTCCCTGCTGCCTCCCATGACGGACACGGATTCCGTCAGCACGACACCGGCAATGCTGCCTGCCGGCGCATGGGCCGCGCCATTGACGGCCGCGATGCTGCCCTGGCTCGTGCCAAGCACAAAAACCGCTTGAGACCCCTGCCGGTGCGCAAAAGCGACGAGATCCGCGACAACGCGGGCATAGGTGGCAGAACTGCGTTGGCCCCTGAGGCTGGCATGGTCACGCGTATCGGGAATGAGCACGGCATAACCCCGCAAGTTCCACAGGCCGCGCGTGCGTACGACAAAGTTGTTGCCGTGCCGGATGCTGCCATCTGGTTCAACGCCGACATCACCCGCCCCGCCAGGTAGCATGACGAGGGTTGCCCGCGGTCTGGCCGGGGCGGCAGAGAGCACCCGTAACTGTCCTCCATCCTTCAGCGGCAGGGTGAAAATCCGCTCGTTCTGGCCTGCGTCCGTGCTGACGGCTGGCCTATCCTGATGAAGGCGATCATGCGCGCACGCCACGGCTGGCATGAATGCGCAACAGGAGAGCGTGGTGATCATGAAGCTGGAGTATTGTCTCATCGGGTTTCCCGGTGGTGCTGGTCGGGATGGCGAACGGGCATTGTGAAAAATGCCTCCCGTTCACCCATCCTGCACTGCGGTGGCGGATTGTTGAGTGTTTGCATGTGTAGACTGGCAGCAGGCATCCCTGTCCTGCCTCGTATCACGGCAGGCGATTACGCCATTATTGGTGCAGACCGTGTTATTACGCGTGATGTTGCTTCAGATGGAACAGGGGCCGGTAATCCGGCATGGGCCTGCACCATGAAGCAAGTCATCGCGCCGCACGACGGATTGCCTGTGGCGGCAAGCCGAACACACGCACGAACGCCCGCCGCATGCGCTCGGGGTCATGAAATCCCGTGGTGATCGCAATGGCCTCGATTGGTATGGCGGAATGCACGATCCGTTCATGCGCCGCCTCCACACGCAGGCGTTCAACAGCCTTTGCCGGACTGGTTCCGACCGAGGCCTGAAACGCGCGGGAAAAATGGCGTGGGCTCATGGCCATCCGCTCCGCCAGCACCTCTACTGTCAGGCGTTGCGACAGGTGGGCGCGTATCCAGCCCAGAAGGGTGTCAAAACGGGCGGCTCCTCCTTCCATTTCCAGCAGGGCTGAAAACTGTGATTGCCCGCCGGGGCGGCGGTGAAAGACAACCATCTGCCGCGCTGTCTGGCGGGCAACATCTTCCCCGTGGTCCTGGGTTATCAGCGCGAGTGCAAGGTCAATGCCCGCACTGATGCCAGCTGAGGTCCAGACAGGGCCATCATGGATGAAAATGGCGTCAGGCTCGAGCCTGATATCGGCAAACATATGACTGAATTTCTGCGCCTGCTGCCAATGCGTGGTGACGCGCCGGCCCTGCAGCAGGCCTGCGGCGGCCAGCACGAACGCACCCGAGCATACACTGCACATGCGGCGCGTGCGGCCCCCGTGGCGTTGCAGGAAGGCGCGCAGGTCCGCGCAGTGCATGGCCGTGCCGTGGCCTTCGCCACCAACGGTGATGAGGGTGTCAAACACGTCCGCCGCATCAAGCGGCAGGGTCTGCACCGCGATTTTGGAAGAGGACTGCACCAGCCCGCCATGGCGTGACAGCATTTTCAGGTCATGATCCTGCCCGCTGATACGCCCGGCAAGCTCGAACGCCGTGGCAGGCCCGGCGGCATCAAGTAGCTGGAAATCGGGGTAGAGCACAAAGCCGATGGAACGGGTCATGGCCTGAAATGAGGGATCATTGTCATTTCGTCAATGTGGTTCAGGAACCACACTCACTCCATACGCTTGTTTTTGTATTGAATACAGGAGTTCCTGCATGTCCCGTCCTCCCTTGCCGCCGTTTGATGCGCAGACCGCGGCCCTTAAGGTCCGTCTTGCTGAAGATGCCTGGAACAGCCAGAACCCTGCGCAGGTGGCCCAGGCCTATACGCCGGACAGCCAGTGGCGCAACCGCACGGAATTCATCCGGGGGCGCGATGAGATCATCTCTTTCCTAACCCGCAAATGGAGCACGGAACACGATTACCGCCTGATCAAGGAACTCTGGGGTTTTCGTCACAACCGCATGGCCGTCCGTTTTGCCTATGAGTGGCGTGATGGCGCGGGCGCGTGGTTTCGGTCTTATGGCAACGAGTTGTGGGAGTTCGATGCAGATGGCCTGATGCAGCGCCGCTTCGCCTCAATCAATGACCTGCCGATTACAGTACAGGACCGGCTGTTTGACTGGCCCGGCGGTCGCCGCCCTGACGATCATCCGGGACTGTCCGATCTGGGTCTGTAGGAAGACATAATAAAGAAAACGCCGCCTTTTTGAAAATAAGGCGGCGTTCAGAATTCCATGTTCATCAATCGCGTCATGCGACAGGTTATGCCTTCCTGCGCGCGGTCCATCAGCGCCAGAGTGACGTGCCGCCGTGCCTCAGCCTGCGCAACAACGGCACGGTGGACATTGCCAGTGATGAGTCCTCTTGCCGGGCCGGTCCTGACGCGCCTGACCAATCCGTTCGTGCGCGGTTTCCCCATCACGGATGGCAGTGGTCTTGCCATTGCCAATACATTGCCAGGCAGATGGATGCCGAACTGCATCTTGTATCCCCCTGCCGCAACAGGAGCGGGGCTTTCTCATATCCATCCACTTTCCTGATGCCGGGAGTGTTAAAGGATGGGCTGAAGCGTGCTGTCACGGTTTGATAAAACTTGCCGGATGAGGGTTTTTGAGGCTTTCCGAAAAAAGCTTCATCAGAAAATTTATATTTATTTCAGTGCATTATTGCGATTTTCCGCCTGCATGGCTGCATTTTGCCAGCATATGATGAGAATGCAATTCATGTACATTTATTATTGCAATTCATTATCATTAACCTGATAAAGCGGGTATGAAACGTGACCCTGTGAGCTTTGAAATGAGTCTTCGCGCCCTGTACCTGACCACGATCTGTACCGCCTCACTGCTGGCGGGGGGCTATGGCCCGGCGGCTTTCATTACTGCGGCGCGGGCGGGCGAGCAGCCTGGCGCGGTGGCGGATGATGCGGGCAGAACCGGCGCTCCGTCGGCCCGGACTCAGCAAAAAAAACGTGCGGCAGCGCCTGCGCCCACGTCCGCCCCGACTGCTGAAACATCCGGGCATGAGGACATGGTCGTAACCGCCGCGCGTCGCAACCGCATGTATGTCAGCAGCGGGGGCGACCTTGGCGCGCTGGGCAACAAGAAGGGGCTGGATGTGCCTTTCAACATCCGCAGTTACAATTCCAGCCTGATCCTCAACCAGCAGTCACAGACGCTGGGCGATGTGCTGCTCAATGACCCCACCGTGCGCACGACCATGGGCTATGGCAACTACGCCCAGCTGTTCCAGATCCGTGGTTTTACGCTGTATGGCGATGATGTTGCGATTGATGGCCTGTATGGCGTCACCCCCCGGCAGCTTGTCTCGCCCCAGCTTTATGATTCGGTTCAGGTGCTCAACGGGGCCAGCGCGTTCCTCAACGGTGCGGCGCCCGGTGGCTCGGCACTCGGCGGCAATGTCAACCTCATGCCCAAGCGGGCGGGGGCGACCGACATCACGCGCCTTACCGGCGATTATACCAGTAGCGGGCAGGGCGGCGGCGCCTTTGATATCAGCCGCCGGTTTGGCAGGGATCACGCCTTCGGGCTGCGTTTCAACGCGGCGGGGCTGGATGGCGAGACCCCGATCAAGGGCGAGCGGCGCGATGACGTGGCCCTGGGCCTCGCGTTTGACTGGCATGATGATGACACGCGCATCGACATGAACATGAATTACCAGAAGCAGCAGGTCTTTGGCGGGCGCAGCGCCATTGTCGTAACCGGCCTGCCTGCGGGCACGACCGTGCCCAGAACAACCGCGCCTTCGGCCAACTGGGGGCAGCGCTGGGCCTATACCGACCTGACCTATCTGTTTGGCACGCTCAATATCGAGCATGACTTTGGCAGCCATATCACCACCTACGCCAAATTCGGCGCCCAGAGCGGCAACGAGATGGGAAATTATGCCACAACGACCCTGAGCAATGCAGCCACGGGCGATGGCACGGTGGGCTCGATGACCAATGTCTATAATGTCATGAACGAGGCCACGCAGGCGGGCGTGCGCGCACGGGTCAATACCGGGCCCATCCACCACGAGATCAACGCCGGTGGCTCGGCCATATGGGAAGCAACCGATGGGGCCTATGCCATGGGCACGGGCGTTGCGGGCAACATCTATCACCCCACGCAGTTCCGGCCGGTTGAAAACGCTTATACTGGTGGCAGCCTTGCTGATCCGGGGCGCACGGCATGGAACAAGCTGTACAGCTTCTTCCTGTCGGATACGATGACCTTCTGGCATGACCGGATCGCCCTGACCGGCGGGTTCCGGTATCAGGATATCCTGTCGGACTCATTTGATTACGATACCGCCAAGCTGACCACCCATTACGATGCAGCGGCCTTCTCGCCCATCATCGGGCTGGTCATTCATCCGGTCAGCCACATGGCGCTTTACTTCAACCGCATCCAGGGTCTCTCGGCGGGCACGACGGTGGGGGCGGCCTATGTCAACCAGGGCCAGGTCTTCACGCCCTATCAGAGCACGCAGTACGAAGTTGGCGCCAAGTATGACGTGGGCCGCTTTGCCGCCGGTGTCGCGTTTTTCCAGACCGCCATGCCCTATGGCATGAGCGAGGCCTATGGCACGACCGGCCAGTCGATCTATACGCAGGATGGCAGGCAGCGGAACCGGGGCATGGAACTGACCTTCAATGGCGAAATCCTGCGCGGGCTGCGCTTCAATGGTGGCCTGACGCTGATCGACGCCAGGCAGTTGCACACGGCAGGAGGCCTGTATGACGGCAGGACGGTCATTGGCGTGCCCAACTACAGCATCAACGGCAACCTTGAATATGACGTGCCGTTTGCAAAAGGGCTGACGCTGGTTGGCCGCGTAATCAATACCGGCAAGCAGCAGTTCAACAATGCCAATACGGCGCACCTTCCGGTCTGGTCGCGCTTCGATCTTGGCGCGCGTTATACATTCCTGGCCGCCAAAAAGCCGCTTACGGCCCGCTTTGAGGTCGATAACGTGGGCAACCAGCGTTACTGGGCCTCGGGTTATCAGGGGTATCTGGTCATGGGTGACCCGCAGACCTTCAAATTCTCCATCAGTGCCGATCTGTAAAAACGTGATGGATTCCTGAACCGCCCTGCCTTCTGGTCCGGCAGGAAGTCTTGCCCGCTCAGTGGCAGGTCAGTATTGCAAAAGCTGTTGAACCGGCACGAAGCCAAAGCGATATGATGAAAGGAGCATGGCAGGACGCACGGGCCAGCAGGCCCGTGACGCAATGCCAGAGGCATGAACGGAGAGAGCGTGGCATATGACGGATAGCAAACGGTTTGGCGGCAAGGTAACGCTGGTAACAGGTGCCGCGGGCAATATTGGCCTGGCTACGGCGCAGCGTCTGGCGGCCTCAGGCTCGGCCATTGCCCTGCTTGACCTTGCGGGCGAGAAACTGGATGAGGCCGTGCGCACGGTGGCCGCTGCCGGTGTTACGGCGCGTGGCTATGGCTGCGACGTAACCGATGCGGCAGGCGTGCAGGCCGTGGTGGACCAGGTGGTGGCTGATTTTGGCCAGATCGACTTTCTGTTCAACAATGCAGGCTATCAGGGGGCCTTCGCGCCGGTGCAGGATTACCCGGTGGAGGATTTTGCCCGTGTCATGACCATCAATGTGTGTGGCGCGTTTCATGTGCTGCGCGCGGTCTCGCGCCATATGGTGGCGCGCAAATTCGGTCGTATCGTGAACACGGCCAGCATGGCGGGCGTGGGCGGCCCGCCGAACATGGCCGCCTATGGGGCCTCGAAATTCGCCATTATCGGCCTGACCCAGACGGCATCGAAAGATCTGGCGCCCTATAACATCAGGGTCAATGCCATCAGTCCCGCCTTCATGGGCCCCGGCTTCATGTGGGACCGGCAGGTGGAACTGCAGGCCAAGACGGGCAGCCAGTATTTCTCGACCGACCCCAAGGTCGTGGCCGAGCAGATGATCAATTCCGTGCCGATGCGCCGCTATGGCGACATCAAGGAAATTCCCGGCGTGGTAGAATTCCTGCTTGGGGATGATTCCAGCTACATGACCGGTGTTAATCTGCCGATTGCAGGCGGTATCCTGTAAGAAAGTATTTGAGGATACGAAAGTTTTTGGGTGCCGCCTTTTTTCAAAAAAGGCGGCGTTATCTGAAGGATTAAAAAAATCTTCTCCAGAAGCTTTTGTTCTTCAGTATTTCTCCGGCACGAACATGGTCTCGGGCACGGGCTGACGGATGTAGTCCGGGCTGTAGACCCGCTCGGGCAGGCGAACTTCGGGCTTGTGGATGTCGTGGTATGGCACCTGCGAGAGCAGGTGGCTGATACAGTTGAGGCGGGCTTTCTTCTTGTTGTCCGCGCGCACGATCCACCATGGCGCTTCATCGATGTTCGAGCGTTCGAGCATGATTTCTTTGGCTAGGGTGTAGGATTCCCAGCGGCGGCGGCTTTCAAGGTCCATCGGGCTGAGCTTCCACTGCTTCAGCGGGTCTTCCATGCGGGCACGGAAGCGCAGTTCCTGCTCATCATCAGAAATGGAGAACCAGTATTTGACAATCTGGATGCCGCTGCGCACCAGCATGCGCTCGAATTCCGGTACGGAGCGGAAGAACTCGTCATATTCCTCATCCGTGCAGAAATTCATCACGCGCTCCACGCCCGCGCGGTTGTACCAGCTGCGGTCAAACAGCACGATCTCGCCCGCGGCGGGCAGGTGGGCCACGTAACGCTGGAAATACCATTGCGTGCGCTCGCGGTCATTGGGGGCAGGCAGGGCGGCCACGCGGCAGATGCGCGGGTTGAGGCGCTGGGTAATACGCTTGATCACACCACCCTTGCCCGCCGCGTCACGCCCTTCGCAGATCACGACAAGGCGGTGGCCGGTCTCCTTCACCCAGTCCTGCAGCGTGACCAGTTCGCCCTGCAGGCGCAGCAGTTCGCGGAAATAGGTTTTCCTGAAATCGGTGTTTTCCGCCCCGTTTTCCGAACCGAGGCGGGCATCATCGAGTTCGAGTTCAATTTCCTCGTCAATGTCATCAAGCACCTCTTCACGCAGGCGGTCGCGGTCTGACGGGGCCTTGGGGTCTTTGCGGGTGTCGTTCATGTGAGGGATCGTTTCCATTTGCAGTGCGCGCCTTTACCAGCTCAACAGGTAGAACAGGCTGGCGGCGATGGTGATGGTGACAGGCAGGGTAAAGACCCATGCCAGCGCGATCTTGACCAGCATGCCCCGGTTGATGCCCGAGCCCGAGCCAAGCATGGTGCCCGCAATACCGGCGGTGATGATGTGTGTGGTGCTGACCGGCAGGCCGGTATAGCCCGCCGTTGCGATCAGGCCCGCGCCCACCAGTTCGGCCGATGCGCCCTGCGCGGGGGTGAGGTGCGTGTTGCCGATCTTCTCGCCCAGCGTGTGCACGATGCGCTTGTAGCCGATCATGGTGCCAATGCCCAGGCACAGCGCGCTGAGCAGGCGCACCCACCATGGTGCGTATTCCACGACCGGGCGCATCTGGTTGCTCAGGGTTTTCGCGGTGGCGCGGTCATGGGCAGAGGCCTGCGTGTTGAGCGAGACGGCCTTCAGCCCGGCCACGACCTCATACAGGTCGGCGCGCAGTTGCGAGGGCACGACCGTATCAGGCGTGGTCTGGGTCAGGCGGTTGACCGAGGCAATGGCTTCCTCGCGCAGGCCGTCATGGTCGTATTGCGTGATCAGGGGGACCGCGTCGGTGGCGTATTGGGCAATATGGCTAATCTGGGGCGTGCTGTTGGGGGCGAGGGCAAAGGTTGCGGGCAGGATGCCGATAATGGTCAGCATGATCAGGCCGATGCTTTTCTGCCCGTCATTGCTGCCGTGCGAGAAGCTGACACCGGTGCAGGTTAGGATCAGCAGCCCGCGCACCCAGCCGCGCGTGGGCTTGTCGCCCTGGGGCGGCTGATACAGCTCGGGGTCATGCACAAGGTGCTTGATGATGAAATACAGCCCGCCCGCGCCAATCAGCCCCAGCAGGGGCGAGATGGCCAGCGCGCGCAAAATCTTCCAGATCTGTGACCAGTCAACGCTGTTGCCAATGGCGCGGGTGTGCAGCAGCGCATCGCCAATGGCAATGCCGATCAGCGCGCCAATGACGCAATGCGAACTGGAATTGGGGATGCCGAACCACCAGGTGAACAGGTTCCACGCCAGCGCCGTGCCAAACAGGGCAATGAGCATGGGCACCGCCGGGTCGCCATTGGGTGGCGAGAGCACATCGGCGGGCAGCAGTTCCACCAGCCCGTAGGCGACGCTGATGCCACCAAGCACCACGCCCACGAAGTTCATCAGCCCCGACCAGATCACGGCGGTGCGCGGCTTGAGCGATTTGGTATAGATGACGGTGGCTACCGCATTGGCCGTATCATGAAAGCCGTTGACGAATTCGAATACGCATACCAGTGCGAAGCACAGGACTAGCGCCAGGATAGAAAAAGTTGAATAGGGTGCAAAATGAAGCATGAAACAACACACCAGAAGTTATTGTCATGCTATATTAAATAAAAAGTTTCTTAAAATAAATAATACTCATTCTTATTTAATATAATATTCATATTTATGAATATGAAATACTGCTTTCAGGTATAACGCCGGACGGCGTCGAGGCTGCGCACAGGCTTGCAGCGCCCGAGGCGGAAGCGGGTGCGCGCGCGGGCCACGGCATCTTCGTAAGAGGGAAGGATGTCACCATCCATCTGGGTCACGCGCTCGTGCATGGCGCGGAAGGTATAGGATTCATCAGGGCCATCCTGAAACACGATGCCGATGAACACGCCATCGATTTCAATAACGCTGGATTTAAACATAAGGCTCGTTCCTGCCTGTGCTTTTAAGGGGCAGCCGGTCTTTCCATCCTGCCCGTTGCGGGTGCTATGCCGCATTTCCCCGGGCTGCTTCAACCCGAAATATGTGAACTTTATATGACGTGCCACAAGTAGATATTAGGCATACATGCATGTAATGGCAGGTGTCATAAAAACTTCATGAAAAAAGCCGCACGTTATTATTGTCACGAGTCAGTCAATTCGCTTAGTGCTGCATTCATGTCATGCATATCAGGAACTCCATGATGGAAGTGTCATCCACCACCGCAGGCCAGGAGGCGGCTGTTTCCGGGCGCAACGCAGGGGGCAATGCCGGTGAGATTGCCTTTGGCGTGCTGGCCCGGCTGGCCGGGTGGTCCATCCTGCTGGTCATGGCGGGCATCATCATCGTGTTGGTCAGTGGCGGGTGGCAGGCTTTTTCCACCTTCGGGCCGGGGTTCATCACCAGTAAGGCATGGAACCCCATCACGCACAATTTTGGCGCGGCGACATCGATTTTCGGCACGCTGGTCACCACGGTCGTGGCGCTTGTGTTTGCCGTGCCCTTCGCCTTTGGCGTGGCCTTCTGGCTGGTTGAAATGGCGCCCCCGGCACTCGCGCGCGTGATCGAGATGGCCGTGCAGCTTCTGGCTGCCGTGCCTTCCATCATATTTGGCATGTGGGGGTTCTTCATCGTGGTGCCGTTCATGGCGCATTATGTCGAGCTCGTGGCCACGCGCTATCTGGGCCATGTGCCGGGCATCGGGCTGCTGTTCCGTGGCGCGCCCTATGGCACGGGCCTGCTGACCAGCGGCCTCATCCTGGCCATCATGGTTACGCCCTTCATCTGCTCGGTCATGGCCGATGTGTTCGTCTCCATTCCCGCCGTGCTGAAGGAAAGCGCCTTTGGCCTGGGGGCGACCCGGTGGGAAGTAATGCGCAAGGTGGTGCTGCCGTGGTCGCGGCAGGCGGTGATGGGCGGCATCATGCTGGGTACGGGCCGCGCCCTGGGCGAGACGATGGCCGTGACCTTTGTCATTGGCAACAGCAACCGGCTGGGCTGGTCGCTGTTCGCGCCCGGCAATACCATCGCCTCGCTGATTGCGCTGGAATTCCCCGAAAGTTCGGCCAGCAGCCTCAAGCTCTCGGCGCTGCTGGCGCTCGGTGCGATCCTGATGGTTATTTCATTCATTACCTTGGCCTGCTCGCGCATGTTCCTCCAGCGCGGCATAAAGAACTAGGGAAGTAGCCTTATATGTCAGCCCAGAATGTACAGGTCGGGGCCGCGGACGGGTGGCAGCGCGGTGGCGCGCAGGCCGTGCGGCGCAGGATTGTCGAGCGGTTGATCAACGTGCTGTGCGGTATCGCCACCGTGGTTGTCCTGTTCCTGCTGTTTTCAATTTTATGGACTCTGGTCACGCGCGGCGCGGCGGGGCTGTCGCTTTCAACCTTCCTGCACAGCACAGCAGCGCCTGGCAGTGGTGGGGGGCTTGCCAACGCCATTGTGGGAAGTTGCGAGCAGACCTTGCTCGCCGCCCTGCTCGGCACGCCCGTTGGCATGCTGACCGGCATCTACCTGTCGGAATTCAGCCATGACGGGAAGATTGTCTCGTTCGTGCGCTTCGTGTCGGACATGATGCTGTCCGTGCCTTCCATCCTTGTCGGGCTGTTCGTCTATCTGGTGGTAGTGGAGCCTGCGGGGCATTTCTCGGGTATGGCGGGCACGCTGGCGCTGGCCATCCTGTTCATTCCCATAGTGGTGCGCACGACCGAAGACATGCTGCACCTCGTGCCCCGCGCCATGCGTGAGGCCGCCTATGCGCTGGGCGCGCCGGGCTGGCGGGTGATCGTGAGCATCTGCCTGCGCGCGGCGCGTGGCGGCATCATGACCGGCATCCTGCTGGCCCTGGCCCGCATCTCGGGCGAGACCGCGCCGCTGCTCTTTACCTCGCTTGGCAACCTGAACTGGTCCATCAACCTCAATGCGCCGATGGCGAGCCTGCCTGTCACCATCTATCAATATGCCGGTTCGGCCTATGATGACTGGGTGCAGATGGCCTGGACCGGCGCGCTGCTGATTACGGTTGCGGTGCTGGCAACCAACATCTTCGCCCGCTGGTGGCTTTCACGTAATGGAACCGCATCATCATGAACACCGTCCTTATGGATAACAGGCCCGCCCAGGCGCAGTCGGCTCCGGCCATCGCCATCCGCAACCTTGATTTCTGGTACGGCGAAAACCACGCGCTGCGCGGTATCTCGCTTGATTTCCCCACCCGGCAGGTGACCGGCATGATCGGGCCTTCAGGGTGTGGCAAGTCAACGCTGCTGCGCATTCTCAACCGGATGTATGACCTCTATCCTGGCCAGCGCGCCATGGGCGAGGTGCTGTTCGATGGCCGTAACATCCTCTCGCCCGGCATCGACGTGAACGTGCTGCGTTCGCGCATTGGCATGGTGTTCCAGAAGCCCACGCCGTTCCCCATGTCGATCTATGACAACATCGCCTTTGGCGTGCGGCTGCATGAGCGCCTCTCACGCGGCGAGATGGACCAGCGCGTGGAAAACGTGCTGCGCCGTGTTGCCCTGTGGGGCGAGGTGAAGGACCGGCTCAATGCCTCCGCCGCAGCCCTGTCTGGCGGACAGCAGCAGCGTCTGTGCATTGCACGCACCATTGCAACCCGGCCTGAAATCATTTTGCTCGATGAACCGACCAGCGCGCTCGACCCGATCTCGACCGCGCGGATCGAGGAATTGCTTGATGAGCTCAAGCAGGAATTCTCGATTGCCATCGTCACCCACAACCTCCAGCAGGCGGCCCGCTGTGCGGATCGCGTGGCCTTTTTCTACATGGGCGAACTCGTTGAAGTGGACACTGCGGACAAGATGTTTACCGCGCCGCATGAAAAACGCACCCAGGATTACATTACCGGCCGCTTCGGTTGATGACGAAAGACGTGATGATGCCTCAGGAATCAATGCACACCGTGCAGAGTTACGAACAGGAACTTGAACAGCTTCGTTCGCTCATCAACAAGATGGGCGGCATGGTCGAGCGCCAGGTGGCACAGGCCATTACGGCGGTGGTCGAGCATGATGAGGCCGCAGCCGTCGATGCGCCGGAAATGGACCCTCATGTCGATGAACTCGAGCGCCAGACCGAGGCGCTGGTCATCCGCCTTCTTGCCCTGCGAGCACCCATGGCAGGCGACCTGCGCGAGGTGGTGGCGGCGTTGAAAATGTCGGGTGACCTGGAGCGGATTGGCGATTGCGCGGCCTCGATTGCACGCCGTGCCATGCGCAACGAACTGCTTTCATGCCCCATATCGCTCACGGGCCTGCATAGCATGGGCCGACTGGTGCAGGAAAACCTGCGCCGCACCATTGATGCGATGGACCAGCGTGACCCGGAACTCGCGCGCATTGTTTGGCAGTCGGACACAGCGGTAGATGAACTCTATGTATCGCTGTTCCGTGAACTCGTGACCTATATGATGGAAGACCCGCGCAATATCGGCTCGTGCACCCATCTGCTGTTCATTGCAAAGAACCTTGAACGCATTGGCGACCACGCCACCAATATTTCCGAGCGCGTCTATTACTCCGTCACCGGCAACATTCTGCCCATCATTCGCCCGCGTGGTGGCACGTTTGACTGAAGCCGTCGGCTGATCCCTGCCTGGCCGGGTGTGATTGCGCTGCCGTCCGTCTTTTGCAACACTCGCCCTGACGAACGGCCCGTACCACGCCCTACCAACCAGGCAGGTTTTTACATGCAGCAACGTGAACTCGGTCGCACTGGCATCATGGTCAGTGAGATCTGTCTTGGCACCATGACCTTTGGCCAGCAGAATACGGAAGCCGAAGGCCATGCCCAGCTTGATATGGCGCTCGATCACGGCATCAACTTCATCGATACCGCCGAGCTTTATTCCATTCCGCCCCGCGCCGAGACCCAGGGCGCTACCGAAACCATCATCGGCAGCTGGCTCAGGGCGCGGGGCGGGCGTGAGCGACTGGTCATTGCCAGCAAGGTGGTGGGGCGGGGCACATCGCCGTGGTTCCGCCCCGGCGGGGAGGAAACCCGGCTGACGCCAAAGCAGATCCGTTACGCGCTTGAGGGCTCGCTGCGGCGTCTTGGCATGGATTACATTGATCTGTACCAACTGCACTGGCCAGACCGCAAGGTGGGGCTGTTCGGGGCTGGCGGCAACACATTCACCAGCCTGCCCGAGGCTGACGAAGTGCCCATTGCCGAGACGCTTGGCGTGCTGGGCGATCTGGTGTGCGAGGGCAAGATCCGCCATGTCGGCCTTTCTAACGAGACAGCATGGGGTGTTTCGCAATATCTGGCCGAATCCCGCCACGGCGCGCCGCGCGTCGTGTCGATCCAGAATGCCTATAACCTCATCAACCGCACCTTCGAGATTGGCCTGGCCGAGATCGCCCTGCGTGAAAAGGTGGGCCTGCTGGCCTATTCGCCCCTGGCGCAGGGCTATCTGAGCGGCAAATACCTTGGCGGCGCGCGGCCTGCTGGCGCGCGCACCACGCTGTTCAACCGCGCCCAACGCTACGAGAAGCCGGGCGTGGAGGAAGCGGTTAGCGCCTATATTGCGCTGGCAAAAGCAGAAGGGATCGACCCGGTTCAGATGGCCATCGCCTTTGTCACGTCCCGCCCGTTCGTGACTTCAAACATCATCGGCGCCACCAGCATCGAGCAACTCAGGACCATTCTCGGTTCGGTTGATCTGGTGATCACGCCGGAACTCGAGGCAAAAATCAACGCGATCCATCAGGTGCATTGCAACCCGGCACCCTGATTCAACTTTGCCTGCCCACCCGCCAGCCGGGTGGGCAGGGCGAACTGGTGCAAAATCGCCATTCCTGATCTGGAGCCGCTGATTTCCGGGGTGAGAATGTGCGGCAAGACCGGGATCTGCCGCAACAAGTAGAGAATGATAACGGGCACCTGATTGACAATCGCTGGCAGGGGGAACGTTGAGGTTTGTTTACGCCTTCATGATTGTCGTTCGGAAGGTCGGATAACTCGATCGTCAACAGGCATCGGTAGCCCGCCCTTGTCGTCGCGAATATTCTGCCATGCAGGCTTCAGGATTTTTGGGTCAAGTCACGCGGTGACCGGAAAGAAGAGGGCCTATGATTACTATTGAAGATAAAAAGGATACTATTCTGCGGCCGGCTCGCCCGGGTGATGGTCAATTGCTGTATGACGTAACGGCGCAATCCATTCAGGGGCTGGGAAAACAGCATTACAGTCGTGATCAGCTTGCGGGGTGGATGGGCGAACGCACCGCCGATTATTACGAGGACGTGATCAAGGAAAACAACACGTTCGTCGTCGAAAAGAATGGGGAAATACAGGGGTTTGTTGATGCTGTTCCCGGTGAGGTGACCCGCTTGTTCCTGTTACCGAAAGCCACGGGCCAGGGGCTTGGCAAGCGACTTCTCAGGCTTGGCGTGGAAATCGCAGGCAAAGGCCACTCGGGGCCGATCAGAGTAGAAGCCACACTAAACGCGCACAAGTTCTACGAACGAAATGGTTTCAAGACGATCGGGAAAGGATACTTTTCTCATGGTGTAGGTGGTGACCCGATTGAAATCGTTTTGATGGAGATGGACCAGGGATAGCCCGCCGCGACCTGCCTTGGCGTGATTGTATCGGGCGGAAATGTGGACATGGCGCGTTTTGGCCAACCGGTTCACAACGCATCGCCCGACTGACCCCGCGCGTAGGGCAGGGTGCTGGCTCCGGACAGGCCCGTGGCATTACGTAATTCTACGCAATGGACGTACCCCACCCGGCTGCTACGATAGCCCCGATGCTGTCAGGACGGAAATGAACGCGGGAACAACCCCACTCCAGCGCGCAAGGGGGCAGTTCGGGCTGGAAGTCAGGGCCGATGGTCCCCGCACCCGCATGGCCGATCTGGTGCAGGCAGGTTGCTGCCGCCTGCTTTTTCCGCGCGTGCTGGGCAACGGGCTGGAAGCCGCCACGGTCAATATATCCGGCGGCATCGCGGCGGGGGATCGCATCAGCGGGCGGCTGGCCTGCGGCCCCGGCACGGAACTGCTGGTCACATCGCAGGCTGCCGAGCGGGTCTATCGCGCCCGCCCCGAGGATGGTCCGGCGGACATGACGGTTACATGCCAGGTTGGTGCTGGCGCACGGCTGGAATGGCTGCCCCATGGCACGATCTTTTTCGATGGCAGCCGCCTGCGTCGCCACATGGTGGTGGATATGGCGCAGTCCGCTACCTTCCTCTTTCTCGAGAGCCGGATCTTTGGCCGCCTTGGCGCGGGCGAGCAGCTTTCCAGCCTGCATGTGCGCGACCGGCTGACCATAAGGCGCGAGGGCGAACTGCTGCTCGAAGACATGCTGCGCCTGGAAAGCACCGATGTCGCGGCCCTGCTGGCCCAGCCCGCCATGGCAGCGGGGCAGGGGGCGGTGGCGACACTGGTGCTGGCCAGCCCGCAGGCAATGGACCTGCTGGCCCCGGTGCGCGAACGGCTGGCAGCGCCGCAATGCGCGGGCTTTGCCGCCTCGGCGTGGAACGGCATGCTGGTGGTGCGCGGCGTGGGGGCCGGGGGCTGGGGGCTTGAGGTGGCGCTGCGTCATATCCTGCCGGTATTGCGGGCCGGGCGGCCCATGCCCTCTACATGGCGGTCATGATACAGCACAGGCAGGCAAGGAAGCGGAGCACGACATGAAGCTGACACCAAGGGAAAAGGACAAGCTGCTCATTGCCATGGCAGCCATCGTGGCCCGCCGCAGGCTGGAGCGTGGTGTGCGGCTGAACTACCCCGAGGCCGTGGCCCTGATTACCGACCATGTGGTTGAAGGCGCGCGCGACGGGCTGAGCGTGGCCGAACTGATGGCCAGTGGCGGCCATGTACTGACCCGCGCGCAGGTCATGCCCGGCGTGGCCGAGATGATCCATGATGTTCAGGTCGAGGCGACCTTCCCCGATGGCACGAAACTGGTGACAGTCCATGACCCGATACGCTGACCCCCTGCCCGAAGGCGCCGTGCCGGGCGAGATCCTGACCGATGAGGGCGAGATTGCCCTCAACGAAGGCCAGCCCCGGCGCACCCTGCGCGTCACCAACACCGGCGACCGCCCCGTGCAGGTCGGCAGCCATTATCATTTTGCCGAGGTCAATCCCGCCCTGTGCTTTGAGCGCACGCAGGCGCTGGGCTGGCGGCTTGATGTACCCTCGGGCGGGGCGGTGCGCTTCGAGCCAGGGCAGGAGCGTGATGTGACACTGGTGCCGCTGCGGGGCCTGCGGCGCGTGATCGGCTTCAGGGGCGATGTGATGGGGAGTGTGGACCAATGACGCGCCTGACCCGGCATGATTACGCGGGCCAGTTCGGCCCCACCACCGGCGACCGCGTGCGGCTGGCCGATACGAACCTTCTGGTGATGGTGGAAAAGGACCTCACCATCTATGGCGAGGAAGTGCGCTTTGGCGGCGGCAAGACCATCCGCGATGGCATGGGGCAATCGCAATTGACACGGGCGGAGGGCGCTGCGGATACCGTCATCACCAATGCGCTGATCATCGACCACTGGGGCATCGTCAAGGCGGATGTGGCGCTGCGTGACGGGCGCATTGCCGCCATCGGCAAGGCGGGCAACCCCGATATCCAGCCCGGCGTGGACATCATCATCGGGCCGGGCACGGAAATCATTGCAGGTGAAGGCAAGATCCTGACCGCGGGCGGCATTGACAGCCACATCCATTTCATCTGCCCCCAGCAGATCGAGGAGGCGCTGGCATCGGGCATCACCACCATGCTCGGCGGCGGCACGGGGCCTGCCACGGGCACGGCGGCCACCACCTGCACGCCGGGGCCATGGCACATGGCGCGCATGCTGCAGGCCGCTGATGCCTTTCCGGTCAACCTCGCATTCGCGGGCAAGGGCAATGCCTCCCGCCCCGAGGCGCTGGAGGAAATGGTGCGCGCGGGCGCAAGCTGCCTGAAACTGCATGAGGACTGGGGGTCAACCCCTGCCGCCATCGACTGCTGCCTCGGTGTGGCCGACCGGATGGACGTGCAGGTCATGATCCATACCGATACACTCAACGAGAGCGGCTTTGTGGAGGACACGATCGCAGCCTTTCAGGGCCGCACCATCCACGCTTTCCATACCGAGGGCGCGGGCGGCGGCCACGCGCCCGACATCATCCGCGTGGCAGGACTGCCCAACGTGCTGCCGTCCTCTACCAACCCTACGCGGCCCTATACCCGCAACACGCTTGATGAGCATCTGGACATGCTCATGGTCTGCCATCACCTTGACCCCAGGGTGCCCGAGGACATCGCCTTTGCCGAGAGCCGCATAAGGCGCGAGACCATCGCGGCGGAGGACATCTTTCACGACATGGGCGTGCTGTCCATGATGTCATCCGACAGCCAGGCCATGGGCCGGGTGGGCGAGGTGCCGCTGCGCACATGGCAGACGGCCCATAAAATGAAAGCGCAGCGCGGCCCCCTGCCCGGTGATGGCGTGGCCGACAACAACCGCGTCAGGCGCTATATTGCCAAATACACCATCAATCCCGCCATCGCCCACGGCCTGTCGCATGAGGTGGGGTCGATCGCGGTGGGCAAGCTGGCCGACCTGGTGTTGTGGGAGCCTGCGTTCTTTGGCGTCAAACCCGATCTGGTCATCAAGGGCGGGGCCATTGCCTATGCCATGATGGGCGACCCCAATGCCTCCATCCCCACGCCGCAGCCGGTGCATGGCCGCATCATGTTTGGCAGCTACGGCGGGGCGCGGACCCATACCAGCCTGACCTTCGTGTCAAAGGCGGCGCTCGAAGATGATATCGGGCGCAGGCTGGGCCTGCAGAAAACCCTTTCCGCCGTGTCGGACACGCGCGGCGGCATTGGCAAGCGCAGCATGATCCATAACGACGCGATGCCGCATATCGAGGTTGACCCCGAAACCTATGAGGTGCGGGCCGATGGCGTGCTGCTGACCTGCGAGCCCGCCGATATCCTGCCCATGGCCCAGAGGTATTTCCTGTTCTGATGACGCATGTAACCGAAATCCTGCCAGCGGGAAGCTGGCCCGTGGCCGAGGCCGCGGATGTGTTCGCCGCCGATTATGAAGGCCGCCATCGCAGGCGCATGATGCTCACCCTGCGCTCGGGCGCGCGCGTGCTGCTTGAGCTTGAACACGCGCGCCTGCTGGCCGATGGTGATGGGCTGGTGCTTGATGATGGTCGCGTCATTCGCGTGGAAGCCCTGCCTGAAGACCTGATGGAAGTCACAGCCCATGACCCGCTGCACCTGCTGCGGCTGGCGTGGCATCTGGGCAACCGGCACCTGCCCGCCGCTATTACGGCACAGCGCATCCTTGTGCGGCATGACCATGTCATTGCCGACATGATCGCGGGCCTTGGCGGGCATGTGCGACAGGTCCGGGCGGCCTTTGACCCCGAAAGCGGGGCCTATGCCGGGCGCGGGGCAGCGCATGGCCATGAGCACCACCACGACCATGCTCACCCGCATGCGCATGGCGGCCACGTCCATTCACATGACTGAACCCGCAGGTCTGGCCGGGCAGAATTTTCTGCGGCTGCTCTCATGGGTATCGCCCGCTTTCCCCACGGGGGGCTACGCCTACAGTCATGGGCTGGAATGGGCGGTCGAGCGAGGCGATGTGCGTGATGTGGAAACCCTGTGCGCGTGGGTTGGCGCGTTGCTGGGGCATGGCAGTCTTGGCAATGACCTGATTATTGTGCACGCGGCATGGCAGGCGGGGAAGGATGACGCCCGCCTGCGCGAGATTGCCCGCTTCGCCTGTGCCTCCGCCGCCTCGCGCGAGCGGTATGAGGAGGCGGTGTATCAGGGCGAGGCCTTTTTGCGGGCGGCGGCGGTGTGGCATGTCGTGCCACCCAAGGCAGCGCTGGCGGGCACGCGCTGGCCGCTGCCGGTGGTGCAGGGGCTGGTGTTTCGCCGTGGCGGCGTGGCCGCCCCGCAGGCCGTGCTCTCGGGCGGGTATGCGGCGGTGGCGGCATTGGTGTCGGCTGCCGTGCGGCTGGTGCCGCTGGGCCAGACCGATGGGCTGCACGCACTGGCCCGGCTTGAACCCGTGCTGGCGCAGGCTGCGGCGCAGGCTGCGCGCCAGACGCTGGATGATGTGGGCGGAGCCTGTTTTGCCGCCGACCTTGCCGCCATGCATCACGAAACCCAGGAAACGAGGTTGTTCAGAACATGACAAAGCCAAAGCACGGCCCGCTGCGCGTGGGCATTGGCGGCCCGGTGGGCACGGGCAAGACAGCGTTGATGGATGCGCTATGCCGCCGCTTTCGCAATGATTACAATATCGCCGCCATCACCAACGATATCTATACGCGCGAGGATGCCGAGTTCCTGACCCGTGCGGGCTCGCTCCCGCCCGAGCGCATCATGGGCATCGAGACCGGCGGTTGCCCGCACACGGCCATACGCGAGGATGCCAGCATAAACCTTGCCGGCATTGCGGAACTGACGGAGCGCTTTGCCGGGCTGGATCTGGTGCTGGTGGAAAGCGGGGGCGACAACCTTGCCGCCACCTTCAGCCCCGAACTGGCTGACCTGACCATCTATGTCATTGATGTCTCAGCAGGTGACAAGATCCCACGCAAGGGCGGCCCCGGCATCACGCGCAGCGATCTGCTGGTCATCAACAAGATCGACCTCGCCCCACATGTGGGGGCTGACCTTGGGGTAATGGACCGCGACAGCAGGCGGATGCGTGGCCAGAGGCCCTTTGTGTTTGCCAATATCCGCGCAGGCGACGGGGTGGAGGACATTGCCCGTTTCATCATCGAACAGGGCGGCCTGTAAAAAACTGTTGCTTTAAAATAATAAAGTTTTTTGGTGCCGCCTTTTTCAAAAGGCGGTTTTTTTTATCTCTGCGCTCAGGTGGTTACGCATCGGAGGGCGGGCGCATCGCTGTGCCCAAATGGCATGAATAAGCTCATAAACGACCGTTATAAGTAATTTCACGCATCCCGTCCTGATGGTACAATTTCGTAATGTTTCCCTGTCGCCGGTCGGTGACCGCAGCCACAAGGGGATGTTCATGATTGCGCTTGTGTCCCGGTTCAGGATGAACCGGAAGAAGAAGCTGCTGCGTTGCGGCAGTATCCTTTCGGCCTGTATGGCGCTTGGCGCCAGCATGCCCCATGCCCGCGCGGCCACCACGGTCAATTTTGGCAAGGACCAGTTCTTTACGCTGGGTCTGGGCGTGCGCGCGCAGTATCTGAGCCATGACACCACCGTGCCCGGCAACAAGGATGCGGCAAGTGCCAACGACCTGCGTATCTATATGGGTGCGCAGTTCCACAAATACGTCAAGTCAACGCTCAACCTCGAGCGCCTGCGCGATGGCAACTGGAACGTGCTTGATGGTGTGCTGCAGTTCGAGCGGTGGAAGGCGTTCAACATCTGGGGCGGGCGCATGCTCACGCCAAGTGATCGCTCGAACCTTGATGGACCCTACTTCCTCAGCACCTATGCCTTTCCGATGGTGTCGCAGTATCCGGGCGCATGGTCGGGGCGTGATGATGGCATCTCGGTATGGGGCAAGCTGCTCAAGGACCGTTTCCGTTATGTAGCCGGTGTCTATCGTGGGCATAACTGGGTGCGTGGCGGCTCCAATTATGGCGAGCATCCGCTCTTTGCCGCGCGCATGGAATACAACTTCCTCGATCCCGAGCCGTCGCCCGCCTACTACACGGCCAGTACCTATTACGGCAAGGCCGACATCCTGGCCATTGGCCTGGCAGGCCAGTACGAAACTGATGGCGTGGGCACGGCGCAGGACAAGGGCGACTACAAGGCGTGGAATGTTGATGGCCTGTTTGAAAAGCGCATTGGCGAGGGCGCGAAATACGGCGTCTATACGCTCGAGGGGGCGTATTACCAGTATTATACCGGCGGCGTGAAGGATATCGCGGCAGGCTACAGGCAGCGCTCGGCCGATTACGGCAATGTGGGTGGCGTGAATGACGGCACGGCCTTCCTGGCCAGCACGGCGTACCTCATTCCCTACCGGCTGGGCTGGGGGCGCCTCCAGCCGCTGGTGCGTTACCAGCAGTTCCGCTTCAAGAAGGACATGTACGGGCCCGGCCACCCCAAAACCACCCAGCTGGATCTGGGTGGCAACTATGTCATGGATGGCCACAACCTGCGCTTTACGTTCGACTATGTGCGCTACAAGCCCATGGGCACGCGCGCGGTGGGGGCTTTTTTGCTGGGCATGCAGTTCCAGTACTGAAAACGGCTGGCCTGTTGATGTCATTTTATCAGGCGGCAGGGCTGACCCACCGCCGGGAGAGATCGGAATGCTGACCCTCAAGCGAAACGCCACGTATGGCTTTGCCCTGCTGGCCGGGATCATGGGCGCGGGCCTGGCACAGGCTGCTCCCGCCCCCGAAAAACTGGATTGCCGCCACCTGCTGGCCGAGGATGTGCGCCTGTCTGACCGGCTTGCCGCTCTCAGCCACAGCGAGGCCAGGGCCGAGGCTCAGGACAAGGCTCCGGCGGAGAAGGGCTTCTTTGTCAAATTCGATCCCGTGCTGGGCTTCGGCATCATGAAAGGAGCAACGCTTACGCCTGCGGGCCACCCGATCCGGGAGGATGCCACCGAGCGCAATCTGGATCAGGTGCGCCAGAAACTGGCTGTCATACGCGGCCATGAGCAGCGCAGGATGTGCCCCGAAATCGGCGCGCCCGACATGCAGCAGGATCGCCTTTCGGATGATGCGGCACGAGCCGTGCCTTGACTGTAAAAGCTTCAGGGAACGCCGCCTAAAAAAGGCGGCGCCCGGAAAATCTGAGCGGATTTCGCGCCTAGCGCTCCTGCAGCAGGCGCGATGCGGTCGCCGCCGCCGCCGCCCGCGTGCTCAGGCCGGTTTTATTGTAAATCTGCTCGATATGCTTGTCGATCGTGCGTGGGCTGACCTGCAGAATATCGGCAATATCGCGGCTGGTCTTGCCGCGCGAGATCCACAACAGCACCTCCGCCTCGCGCGCGCTCAGGCCCAGCCTGTCCTGCAGGATGCGCTGGGGGAAAAGCGGCTGCCGGCTTATGCGCAGCAGCAGTTCATCCGGGCCGCTTACGCCCACAAGGGTCAGCACAAGCTCGTTTTCACCCACATTATGGCGCAGGAGCACGCTGCCGGGCGCGGGCAGGGGGGTGGGCAACGGCATGGCCGCGCCCGCATCGTCCGTGCCTGACAGTTCGCGCAGCACAAGCCCGGCCTGTGGCGTAGCCCACAGCACATCGCCTGCATGGCTGGTGGCCAGAAGGAAGCGGCCCGCATGGTCAAGCGCGCCATGAGCCGCGCGGATGCGCGCGGCGGACTCCATGCGCACGCCAATGCGGGCCATGACTTCCTCCAGCCGCAAGGGCTTGGTCACGTAATCGGCGGCGCCTGCCTCAAAGGCGCGGATCACATGCTCGGTCTCGGTCAGCCCGGTCATGAAGATGATGGGCACCAGGCTCAGGCGCGGGTCATCATGTAGCGCCGCGCACACTTCCCACCCGTTCATGCCGGGCATGAGGGCATCGACCATGATCAGGTCCGGCACGGTGCGCGCCACTACGGCAAGCGCAGCCATGCCGGACTGCGCCAGCAGCACCGTATAGCCGCCATCAGTCAGTTTTTCGTCCATCAGGCCCAGAACGGCAGGGTCATCATCAATGACAAGAACGGATTTGCGGGAGGGATCGGGCACGGTCATGGCGTGGGTCGCTCCAGGTGGTGGCGCAGGGCTTCAAGCTGGTAGGATGCGGCAAGGGCCAGCAGCGGCTCGATCGCACTACTCAGGGCCGGATGCTGGTCGCGCAGGGTTGTCAGGTGGGCGCGCAGGTGGCGCAGATTGCCGCCATCAAGCAGGGCAAGCAGGGCCACGCGCTCCGCCTCGGGCACGGTGGCGGGGGTATCGGGTGGCGCAGGCAGCCTGCTGTCATCGGCCTCAGTGGCGGGAAAGATCCATTCAAGGCCAAGCATCTGGCCCATCTGGGTTATCAGAGCTGACAGGTTTACCGGCTTGCCCAGCACGGGGCAGTCCTCAAGGGAGGGGACATGGCGGTTGGCGCTTTCCACCAGATTGCCGGTCAGGAACATGATCGGCACGCCGGCATGGGGTGAGCGGCGGATGCGCAGCGCGAGGTCGCGCCCGTCCATGCCCGGCATGGACAGGTCGAGCAGCAGCAGGTCGGGTTGCACCAGCGGCAGGCGGTCGAGACATTCCGCCCCGCTTTCCGCGCCTTCAAAGGCAAAGCCGCAGTGTTCAAGGATCTCGCGCATGATCAGGCGGTGCTCGGCATTGTCATCCACCACCAGCACGGTGCGGCGCGGCCCTTCATACCCGGTGGGGAAGGCAGGCAGGCGCGCGGGCAGTTCCACCTGCCGGTCAGACAGCATGAGCCGCACCCTGAAGCGCGAGCCCTTGCCCGGCGTGCTGGTAAAGGTCAGTTCGCCACCCAGGATCTCGGTCAGCAGCCGGGTGATGGTCAGCCCCAGCCCGGTGCCCGGCACGCCCGCGCTGGCGCTTCCACGCTCAAAGGGCTCGAAAATGCGGGCATGGTCTTCCTCTGCGATGCCGGGGCCGGTGTCTTCTATGATGAATTCCGCAATCTGCCCCTGCCAGCGTGCCGAGAACGTGACCGTGCCCTGCCGGGTGAACTTGACCGCGTTTGACAGCAGGTTGAGCAGGATCTGGCGCAGGCGGTGCTCATCGCAGGTCACGACGGCAGGCAGGTAGCCCGGCCGCCATATCAGCTCCAGCCCGCGCGCCTGTGCCTGTGGGCGGATCATCTGGGCCACGGATTCCACAAAGGCGGGCAGGGCGATGGTATCGGCATGCAGTTCGATCCGCCCGGCCTCGATGCGCGAGATGTCAAGCAGGCCGGACAGGATGCTGGTGATGTGCTCGCCACTTTCGCGCATGATGCCCAATGCCTGATGGCGCTCGGGCGGCAGGCGCGTATCGTGCTGCAGCAACTGGATATAGCCCATGATGGCATTGAGCGGCGAGCGGATCTCGTGGCTGATGCCGCTGATGTAGCGGGTCTTGGCCAGACTTGCGGCCTCAGCCTTTTCACGCGCGAGCTTCAGCGCGTGGTCGGTGCGGCGGCGGGCGCGGATCTCGTTCATGAGCTGGCGGGTCTGGTGCAGGGTCTCGCGCGTGGCGGTGCGCCGCCCCTCCTGCGCCATGACCAGCAGCCACGCGCCCACCGTGCCCGCAAGGAAGACCGGCACCATGATGCTACGCCACGCATGGCCCGTGGCCCATGCCAGCAGCCCCATGCCCAGCGTCATGCCCGCCAGCATGAGCGTGAACCGCCCCGCAGGCGCTACAAGCCAGCGGCGCAGGCGGGGCGGCAGGGCGCGGAGCGGGGTGGCAAGCTGGCTGCCCATGCGGGTCGAGACCGGCTTGCAGCGGTCGCGGCAGCGCCCGTCGAGCGAGCAGCAAAGCGAGCAGATCGTGCCGCCATAGGCCGGACAGGGGGCCATGTCCCGTGCCTCGAAGGCATGTTCGCAGATCACGCAGGTCATGGCGGGCCGGTCGTTCCAGCCCGCGGGCTGCTGGCGGGCCAGATAGGTGCGCCCCCCGGTCAGCCATGCCAGCACCGGTGCCGCTGCAAAGGCCACCACCAGCGTCAGGAAAGGCGCATAGGCTGCGGTCATCGGGCCCAGATAGCCTACAAAGGCCGCAACGCCGGTGGCTGCGGCAATACCCCATGCCCCCAGCCCCACGATGTTGAAGTCCGGCAGCAGCGCGCGCTTGAACTCGACAAAGGGCGGGCTGAGGCCAAGCGGCTTGCACAGCGCCACATCCCCCAGTATCGCGCCGATCCACGCGCAGGCCAGCACGCCGTACAGCGTAATGCCGGTCTGGATGGTGCTGACCAGCCCGGCCTCCATCAGCAAAAGCGCGATCATGATATTGAAGATGACATAGAACACCCGGCCCGGATGGGTGTGGGTCAGGCGCGAGAAGAAGTTCGACCACGCCAGCGACCCCGCATAGGCGTTGGTGATGTTGACCTTGACCTGCGCCAGCGCCACCAGCGCCACCGTCAGCGCGGTTGCCACCGGGGCAGGGGTGAAGGTGCCCCAGGCAAAACGGTACATGACCCCCG
Organism: Komagataeibacter sucrofermentans DSM 15973; assembly: GCF_040581405.1. NCBI lineage: Bacteria > Pseudomonadati > Pseudomonadota > Alphaproteobacteria > Acetobacterales > Acetobacteraceae > Komagataeibacter > Komagataeibacter sucrofermentans. The sequence continues at coordinate 1,764,154 of NZ_CP137157.1, read as the reverse complement.
GCTGCACCGCCTGCAGCGGCGAAAAGCCTGCCCGCAGCACCACCCATGCCAGAAACGAGCCCGCCAGCAGCTTGAAGGCATCGAGCACGATCCAGCCCGGGCCGCCCAGCACCAGGGCTGCCCACCATTGCCGCCGGTTGCAACGCGTGGGTTCGGGCAGAAAGCGCAGGAAGTCGATCTGCTCGGCACTCTGGCACACCAGCACGATCATGAGCGAGGCGCCGGTGCCCACGGCAAGGGGGTCGATGCGCCCCGGCGTGCCGTAAGGCGCGTTGAAATGGGTCCACTGCCCCAGCAGTTCGGGGTGCAGCGCCGCCATTACCACAAGGGGGATGAGGTTGAGCGCCAGCCAGACCGGCTGTGTCGCAATCTGGAAGCGGGCGATGAACGTGATGCCCCACGTGACCAGCGGAATGATGAGAACCGCGCACAGCAGATACGCCAGCCACAGCTTCATGCCCAGCAGCCCGTGCAGCGTGCCCGCCAGGATCGCCGCCTCGAGCCCGAAGAAGATGAAGGTGAAAATGGCATAGAGCAGCGAGGTGATGGTCGAGCCGATATAGCCAAAGCCGGTGCCGCGCGTGAGCAGGTCGATATCCAGCCCCGCGCGCGCGGCCGTTGCGCATAGCGGCAGCGTAATGGCGAAGAGGACAGCCGTGACGAGCGCTATGGCCGTGGCCGTGTTGGCAAAGCCGAAGGCCAGCGTGAGCGTGCCGCCCATGGCCTCGAGCGCCAGGAACGAGATGGAGCCCAGCGCCGTGCGTGCTGCGCGCATCGGCGTGGCCATGCGCGCGCTGCGCGCGGTAAAGCGCAGGGCGTAGTCCTCGAATGTCTGGTCGGCGGCCCAGCGGCTGTAGGCCCGGCGGGGGCGCACGATGCGCAGGCGGCTGGTCGGGTGCGGCAAGATCACGGCTTTCGGGCGTTACGGGTGGCAGCGTGCATAATCGTAACGGAAAGCCCGTGGGGGACATACGCAGGAATGCGTATGGGAAGAGCTTTTCGGTGCGCCGACAATGCAGGCAGCAGCAAAAGGACCGTTCACCATGCCCGTCACACTGCCTCACCTTTCCCGTCGCGCGTTCGGACGTCTTGCCCTTGCCTCCTCGGCGGCTGCTGTGGGGGGTATGTGGCGCGCGGCACCGGCGCGGGCGGCAGCACCCGCGGGCGAGCCGATCAGGGTTGGCATCCTGCATTCGCTGTCCGGCACGATGGCCATCAGCGAGACCACGCTCAAGGACGCCATGCTGATGCTGATTGCCGAGCAGAACCGCAAGGGCGGGCTGCTTGGCCGCCCGCTTGAAGCCGTGGTGGTTGACCCCGCCTCGAACTGGCCGCTCTTTGCCGAGAAGGCGCGCCAGCTCCTGTCGGTGGACAAGGCATCGGCCGTGTTTGGCTGCTGGACCAGCGTTTCACGCAAGTCGGTGCTGCCGGTGTTCGAGGAACTCAACGGCATCCTGTTCTATCCCGTGCAGTATGAAGGCCAGGAGTGCAGCCGCAACATCTTCTATACCGGCGCTGCCCCCAACCAGCAGGCCATACCGGCGGTGGACTACCTGCTGAGCGAGGACGGCGGCGGGGCGAAGCGTTTCGCGCTGGTGGGCACGGATTACGTCTATCCGCGCACGACCAACCAGATCCTGGTCAATTACCTCAAGGCCAAGGGCATCGCGGAAGCCGATATCATGGTCAACTACACGCCGTTCGGGCAGTCGGACTGGCAGACCATCGTCTCGCAGATCAAGGCCTTCGGCTCGGCGGGCAAGAAAACCGCCGTGGTCTCGACCATCAATGGTGATGCCAACGTGCCGTTCTACAAGGAACTGGGCAATCAGGGCATTTCGGCCACCGACATCCCGGTCATGGCCTTCAGCGTGGGTGAGGAGGAACTGGCCGGCATGGATACCGCCCCGCTGGTGGGCCAGCTTGCCGCGTGGAACTACTTCGAGAGCATCGACACCCCGGCCAATACCGCTTTCATCAAGCAGTGGCATGAATTCACCAAAAACCCCAAGCGCACCACCAACGACCCGATGGAGGCGCATTACATCGGCTTCAATATGTGGGTGCAGGCGGTGACCAAGGCAGGCACCACCGATCATGACAAGGTGATTGACGCGATGATCGGCATCCGCCAGCCCAACCTGACCGGTGGCGTGGCCGAGATGCTGCCCGACCACCATCTGACAAAGCCGGTCTATATTGGCGAGATACAGGATGACGGGCAGTTTTCGGTGGTGTGGAAGACCCCGGCCCTCGTGCCCGGGCAGGCGTGGTCGCCGTGGGTGCCGGAAACGAAAAACCTGATTGGCGACTGGAGCAAGCCCATTGCCTGCGGCAATTACAACACTGCCACCAAGACCTGCCTCGGGCACAGGCATGCATAGGGTCCGTACCGCCTGCCTGCTGGCGGTGCTGTGGCTTGGGGCCATGGTGCTGCCGGGCCATGGGGCGCGGGCGGATGCCTTTGCCGACCTCGCCAGCCCGCAACTCGCGGCGGTCACGGCGGCGATCTCCACCCTTGCAACATCAGATGACCCGCAGGCAGGGGCTGCGTTGCTGGCACTGGGCGAGCGGAGCCTGTTCGCAGCCCCTGATGGCAACGTCTATATCCGCCACGGGGAGAGCGTGGTGGAGGCCCGCACGGGCCAGCCCGTAGCATCCGTGCCGGAGGGGCTGAAGCCGATCCGCCTGAACAACCGCATCCGCACCGCGCTGGCGGGCGCGCAGGCGGGAAGGGAACTGCTTGCACCCCAGCCCGCAACGCGGCTCAGGGCAGCCGATGCGCTTTACGCCCGGCACGACCCGGCCATGCTGCCGGTGGTCGAGCACGCCCTTGCGGTGGAAAAGGATGCAACCGTGCGCACCCGGCTGACGGAAGTGCGGGCCGCGACCATTCTCGGCCAGCCCCCGGCGCCTGATGCGCTCGCCCCCCGGCTTGAAGCCGTGCGCGCGCTGGCCGCAGCCGGTGGCCCCGAGGCACGTGGCATTCTCGCAGCCCTTGCCCAGTCCGATGCGGAAGCGCCAGCGCTGCGCCATGAGGCGCAGGCCGCCGTATCGCGCATCGACTGGCACCTGCGTGCCTGGGGTGTGGCGCAGAATGCCTTTTATGGCCTGAGCTACGGCTCGGTGCTGCTGCTTGCGGCCACGGGGCTTGCCATCACCTTTGGCGTGATGGGCGTGATCAACATGGCCCATGGCGAGATGATGATGATCGGCGCCTACGTGACGTGGATGGTGCAGCAGGCCATCCGCGCCACCGTGCCCGCGCTGGAGCCGGTGGTCATTCTTGTGGCCATTCCGGTGGCGTTCGTGGTGTGCGGGGCGCTTGGCATCGTGATCGAGCGCGGGCTGATCCGCTTCCTGTATGGTCGCCCGCTTGAAACGCTTCTGGCCACATGGGGCTTGTCGCTCATCTTGCAGCAGGCGGTGCGCTCCATTTTCGGGCCGACCAACATCGCGGTGCAGACGCCGGGCTGGCTTTCGGGCTCGGTTGCGGTGGGTGGCATGGACATTACGCTCAACCGGCTGGCCATCCTTGTCTTTGCGGGGCTGGTGCTTGGCGGGCTGATGCTGGTGCTGCGCCGCACGCCGCTGGGGCTGCAGATGCGTGCCGTGACCCAGAACCGCCGCATGGCGGCCCTGATGGGCATCCGCACGCCACGGGTCGATGCGCTGGCCTTCGGGCTGGGGGCAGGGCTTGCGGGGCTTGCGGGCGTTGCGGTCAGCCAGATTGACAATGTCAGCCCCAATCTCGGGCAGTCCTACATCATCGACAGCTTCATGGTGGTGGTGTTTGGCGGGGTGGGCAACCTGTGGGGCACGCTGGCGGCTGCACTTGCGCTGGGCATGGGCGGCAAGGTGCTGGAGCCGACCATTGGCGCGGTCTCGGCCAAGATCGCCATTCTCGTGCTGGTCATCCTTTACATCCAGCGCCATCCGCGCGGCATGTTTCCCGTGCGCGGGCGGGGAGTTGAATCATGAACCCGTTTTCAACCCATGCCCCGCGTTCCCTGCGTGGCGTGATCTGGATGGCGATGGCCGTTGTGGTGGCGGCAGGCGGGCTTGCCGTGGCCAGCCTGCTGCCCGAGGGCAATCCGCTGCACGCCTCGGCCTTCGTGGTGTCGCTGGCGGGTAAATACCTGTCCTATGCCATGCTGGCGCTGGCGGTGGATCTGGTATGGGGGTTTGCGGGCATCCTTACGCTGGGGCATGCCGCGTTCTTCGCGCTGGGGGGGTATGCCATGGGCATGTACCTCATGCGCGAGATCGGGGCGCGGGGCGTTTATGGCAATGCCGACCTGCCGGATTTCATGATCTTCCTCTCATGGAAGAACCTGCCGTGGTACTGGTGGGGGTCGGAGCATTTCGCCTGGGCCGCCGTGCTGGTCGTGGCGGTGCCGGGGCTGCTGGCCGGGGTGTTTGGCTGGCTTGCCTTCCGCTCGCGCGTGTCGGGGGTGTACCTGTCCATCATCACGCAGGCGCTGACCTATGCGCTCATGCTGGCGTTTTTCCAGAACGGTCTGGGCTTTGGCGGCAATAATGGCCTGACCGACTTCAAGGACATTCTGGGCGCTGACCTGCACGCGCCGCTGACCCGCGCCGTGCTGCTGCTGGTGACCGGCCTGCTGCTGGCCGCAAGCCTGCTGGCCGCGCGTTTTGTGGTGGGCAGCCGCTTTGGCAACCTGCTGGTGGCCGTGCGCGATGCCGAAAGCCGCACCCGCTTCCTGGGCTACCGCCCCGAGCAGGCCAAGCTGCTGGTGTGGGTGTTCTCGGCCATGATCGCGGGCCTGGGCGGGGCGCTGTATGTCACGCAGGTAGGCATCATCAACCCCGGTGAGTTCGCGCCCGCCAACTCCATCGAGTCCGTGATCTGGGTGGCGGTGGGGGGGCGTGGCACGCTGTGCGGCGCCGTGCTGGGAGCCATTCTGGTCAATCTGGGCAAGACGCTGTTCACCGCCTGGCTGCCGGAGTTCTGGCTGTATGGGCTGGGGCTGCTGTTCATCGGCACCACGCTGTTCCTGCCCAACGGGCTGATGGGGCTGTGGCGGCATGCCCGCAAGGCCCCACCCGAGGAAGTGACCCCTGAAGTGGCGGATACGCAGGGAGACGAGGCATGACCGATGACCTGCTGCTCGACATGCGCGATGTGAGCGTGACGTTTGATGGCTTTCGCGCCATCAACAACCTCAGCCTTGCGCTGCGCCCGGGCGAGATGCGCGCCATTGTCGGCCCCAACGGCGCGGGCAAGACAACGATGATGGACATCATCACCGGCAAGACCCGGCCCGATACTGGCACCGTGCGCTTTCAGGGCCGCGATCTGACCCGGCTGGATGAGCCCGCCATCGCCCGGCTGGGCATTGGCCGCAAGTTCCAGAAGCCCACCGTGTTCGAGGCGCTGAGCGTGACCGAGAACCTGCTGCTGTCGCTCAAGGGCGTGCGCTCGCCCTTTGCCGTGCTCATGGCGCGCCGCAGCAAGGGCGAGCGCGAACGCATCGACCACCTCCTGCGCCTGACCCGGCTCGAAGCCATGGCCGATCAGCCCGCAGGCGGCATGAGCCATGGGCAGAAGCAGTGGCTCGAGATTGGCATGCTCATGGGCCAGGAGCCTGAACTGCTTTTGGTGGATGAACCCGTGGCGGGCATGACCGATGCCGAGACCATGGCCACCGCTGACCTGCTGCGCGAGATCAACCGCACCCGCAGCGTGGTGGTGGTGGAGCATGACATGGACTTCGTGCGCGCCCTCGGCGTGGACGTGACGGTGCTGCATGAAGGCAGCGTGCTGGCTGAAGGCACGCTGGATGCGGTCAGCGCCGACCCGCGCGTGATCGAGGTCTATCTTGGGCGCTAAACGGCGCCGCACGGGCGTAAAGGGAGGTAACGCGCATGCTCGAGGTTAACGACGTGCACCTGCATTATGGCGCGGCGATTGCCCTGCGTGGCGTCTCGCTCGCGGCAGGGGCCGGGGCGGTCACCTGCGTGCTGGGCCGCAATGGCGTGGGCAAGACCAGCCTGATCCGCGCCATAACCGGCATGCATGCCACAAGCGCTGGCACGATCATGTGGGAGGGCGAGGACATTACTCGGCTCGCCGCCTATGACCGCGCCCGACGCGGCATTGCCACCGTGCCGCAGGGGCGCGACATCTTTCCGCTGCTCAGCGTGCGCGAAAACCTTGAAACCGGCTTCGGCCTGCTGCCACGCGGGCAGCGCCGGGTGCCTGATGAGATATTCGACCTGTTTCCCGTGCTGGCAAAAATGCTCGACCGGCGGGGCGGCGACCTGTCGGGCGGGCAGCAGCAGCAGCTTGCCATTGCGCGCGCGCTGGTCATCCGCCCGCGCCTGCTGGTGCTTGATGAACCGACCGAGGGCATCCAGCCCAGCATCATCAAGGATATCGGCGCCATCATCGGCATGCTGCGCGACCGGGGCGACATGGCCATCGTGCTGGTAGAGCAGTATTTCGATTTTGCCTATGAACTGGCTGACACGATCGCCGTGCTCGACCGGGGCAAGGTCGTGCTGGCAGGCCAGGCCCGCGACCTCGTGGCGGAGGATGTGCGCGCCTACATCACCATCTGACCAGCAGGCGGAAAGAAATCGATATGCTCAAGGAAGCCCGGCATGGAACACGCGCCATGATGTGCGCCCTGCTGCTGGCCAATCTGGCCGCATGGGCCTGGGCCATGACCATGCTGGGGGCCTCGCCCGTTCTGTTGGGGGCTGCGGGGCTGGCATGGACATTTGGCCTGCGGCACGGGCTTGACGCCGACCATATCGTGGCGATTGACGTGGTGACACGCAGGCTCATGCTGGCAGGGCGCGCGCCTTCGCTGGTGGGGCTGTTCTTCTCGCTTGGTCATTCCACCGTGGTCATTCTGGCCACCCTTGCGCTGGTGGTGCTGCCCGCGCAGGGCTGGCTGGAGCGGTGGCATCTGGTGGGCGAAAGCTTCGGCACGCTGGTCTCGGCGGCTTTCATGCTCGTAGCGGTCGTGGCCAATGCCCGCATGGCCATGGGCCAGTGGCGGGCCCTGCGCCAGCCTGCCCCGTTGCCCGCAGGTGCTGCGCCATCCGCAGGCATTATATCTCGGTGGGTGGGGCGGTGGATTGGCCGGAGCTGGCAGATGTATCCGCTCGGTTTCCTGTTCGGGCTGGGGTTTGATACCGCAAGTGAAATCGGCCTGCTGGGCATGGCGGCGGTTCAGGCCCGGCACGGGCTGGGTCTTGCTGGGGTCATGGCGTTTCCGCTGCTTTTTACGGCAGGCATGGCGCTGGTTGATACGCTCGATACTTTGCTCATGTGCCGTGCCTATGGCTGGGGCATGCGCTCGGGCCGCAGGCGCGTGGCCTATGATCTGGGCATCAGCCTTGTCTCCCTTGTGGCAGCCGTGGGCATTGGCGTGATTGAACTGGGGCAGGGGGTAGGCCCTGTTGCAGGTGGCAGCCTGCTCATGCGGGGGCTGATGATGGCCAGCGACCATTTTGCGGCACTGGGTGCGGGCATCGTGCTGGTTTTTCTGGCCCTGTGGGGCGGTGCCGTTGTAGTCAGCCGCATGCAGGCCGATCGGATATCACCGACCTGACAGGCGGTCGGATCGGGGCACTTTGATTCTTGAAAAATGATGTGCCTGTGCCATGCGCGGCGCCTATTATGCACGTTACGCAACAAAGATATTATTTAACGCAAATCATGCATGATTTATCTTGATCTGGGCGGAAGGAATTTTTAGGTTTGCCCCAAGCCTCATTGGCCTTTCCGCCATGGCCTGAAGCCTGGCCCGGCCAGCGTAGCGTTTTAGGAACCACGATCAATGACGTTTTCTCAGCCACCCGAAATTCCTGGCGGTCTTGCAACGCTGGAAAGCCGCGTGCGGCAGGATCTGGCCTGGCTGGATCTGCCCACCCGCTCGTGGGTGCCCGAGCGCAGCGTTGACGGGCGGCACGTGCTTGATGTGGTCGTGATTGGCGGTGGCATGGCGGGGCTTACGGCGTCGGGTTACCTCAGGCGCTACGGGCTGCTCAATCATGTCGTGCTCGATCAGGCGCCTGCGGGCCAGGAGGGGCCATGGGTCACCTATGCCCGCATGACCACGCTGCGCTCGCCCAAAACGCTGTCCGGCCCGTGCATGGGCCTGCCGGGCCTGACCTTTCGCGCGTGGTACGAAGCGCGCTTTGGCAATGTTGCGTGGGATGGGCTGGACAAGATCCCCCGCCAGACATGGATGGCCTATCTGGAATGGCTGCGCAGCGTGCTCGACCTGCCGGTGCGCAATGGCGTGACCCTGACCAACGTGGCCCGCGCGGCCGATGGCGTGCTGGCGCTGACGGTGGTGCAGGGTGGCATAACCGAAACCCTTCTGTGCCGCCATCTGGTGCTGGCCACGGGGCGCGACGGGCTGGGCGGCAGCTATGTGCCGCCGGTCATTGCGGGCCTGCCGCGTGATTACTGGCGCCATTCAGCCGACCCCATTGATTTCGAGGCCCTGAAGAACCGCCGCGTGGTTGTGGTGGGGGCAGGGGCCTCAGCCATGGATAACGCCGCCACGGCGCTTGAGGCCGGGGCCGCGCGGGTGGATATGGTCATCCGGCGCGCAACCCTGCCTGCCATCAACAAATTCACCGGCATTGGCAGCATGGGCGTGGTGCAGGGCTTTGTCGGCCTGCCCGATGGGTGGAAATGGCGCTTCATGGATACGGTGCTCGATGCCCAGACCCCGCCGCCACGGCCAAGCGTGTTGCGGGTGTCCAGCCACCCCAATGCCTTCTTCCATCTGTCCTGCTCCATCGACCGGCTTGAAATGGCGGGCAATGCCGTGCGCCTTCATACCCCGCGCGGGGTGATGGAAACCGATTTCATTATTGCCGCCACCGGCTTCTGCTCCGACCTGTCGCGGCGGCCCGAACTGGCCACCATCGCGCCGCATATCCGGCTGTGGAAAGACCGCTTCACCCCCACCGCGCAGGACATGCCCTCGGGCCATGTCAGCGCGGAACTGGCCACTTCGCCCGATCTCGGGCCGGGGTTCGAGTTTTTGGAAAAAGTGCCCGGTTCGTGCCCATGGCTGAAATACGTGCACTGCTTCTGCTTCCCCGCCACGCTGTCGCATGGCAAGGTCAGCGGCGATATTCCGGCCATAAGCGACGGGGCCGAGCGCCTTGCGCGCCATATCACCCGCGCCCTGTTCGTGGAGGACCGCGAGACCCATTATGCCAATCTCGTGGCGTTCGATACGCCCGAACTCAGGGGTGATGAATGGCATGACACCCCGCTTCCTGCGATAGGGTAAAAGGAGGCCTGCCGCGTTTGCGTTTGCTGGCGCGAGGGTTCGTGGCTAGCATGACAGGCATGGATGCAGCACTTCCCGATCTGAGACAGCTTGAGGCCTTCTGTGCCGTCATGGCCACTGGCAGCATGACGGGGGGCGCGCGCCTTGTGGGGCGGTCGCAATCCATGGTCACGCGCATGGTGCAGGATCTTGAGGCAGGGCTGGGGTTTACGCTGTTCCACCGCAACGGGCCGCGTATCACCCCCACCGAGCAGGCCCTGCGTTTCCAGCCCGAGGCGCTGGCGCTTCTGGGCGGCGTGCAGCGCCTGCGCGAGAATGTGCACGCCATTGCCCATGATGTGGAAAATTCCCTGCATCTATGCGCCATTCCCGCGCTGGCGGCGGGCCTGCTGCCCATGGCGCTCGGCCGCCTGCCGCAGGGCACCCTCCCGCGTGAGGTGCATATACGCAGCGTTCCGGCTGATGAGGTGGTGCGCACGGTGGGGCGCAGGGATGCGACATTCGGGCTGGTCAGTTTTCCGTTCAACCACCCTGGCGTAACCCTGCAATGGATCGGCATGGCGCCCTGTGTTGCGGTAATGCGGGCGGATGACCCGATGGCCGCCCATGAGCGTGTCAGCCTGCATGACCTGGCCGAGAGCAGGCTGCTCACGCTGGCCAACCCGTTCAGGATACGCAACACGATCGAACGCGCTTTTGCACAAATGGGCTGGACGCCCGCCACCATCATGGATTCCAACATGGCCACGGTGCTGATGGGGCTGGCGCGGGCGGGGCTCGGCGTGGGTATTGTCGATCCGGTCACGGCCGCCGCATTCCACCAGCCTGATCTGGCCATACGCCCGCTTGATGTAAACCTGCCGTTCTTTTTTGGCGTGGTGACACCGGCGGGCCTGACCCCGTCGCCCGCGCTCGAGGCCCTGTCGCGCGCGGTGGAGGATGCCGCCCGCAGCCTTATGCCAGACCTCAGGCGCTACACGCACGAAAGCGCTGACCTGATTGAAAGCGCCCTGTACGGCACGGAACCGGTCGAGGACGCCTGACAGGTTTCTCGATGCCGTCTTCTTTCAGGCCTGCATGGCCGGGCGCATCAGGTCGCGGCCGGGTATCGCTGCCAGCAGGCGCTTTGTGTAATCATCGCGCGGGGTGGAGAATACGGTCTCGGTCGGGCCATGCTCGACCTGCTCGCCCGCGCGGATGATCGAGACGGTGTCGGCAATGCGCCGCACCACGGCCAGATCGTGCGATACGAACACATAGGTCAGGTTAAGCTGCTGCTGCAGCGTTTCAAGCAGGGTCAGGATCTCGGCCTGCACCGATACGTCGAGTGCCGAGACCACTTCATCCAGAATCAGGATTTTGGGGTCGCACAATAGCGCGCGCGCAATGGCCAGGCGCTGGCTCTGCCCGCCAGACATGTTGGCCGCCCTGCGCTCCAGCACAGCGGGCGGCAGTTGCACCCGCTCCAGCATGGCCCGCACCCGTTCCGCGCGCGCGCTGCGGTCGCGCAGGCCCGCATTGATAAGGGGCTCGGCCAGAATATCGGCCGCCCGGTCGCGCGGGTCGAACGATACATGCGGGTTCTGGTAGACAAACTGCACGGCCCTGCGTAGCGCGCGCCGGGCGGCCCCTTCAACCCGTGCCGGGTTCTCGCCCAGAATATGCACCGACCCGCCATCAGGCGTAATCAGCCCCAGCAGGCAGCGCAGCAGCGTGGTCTTGCCCGAGCCGGATTCACCCACGATGCCATGGGTCTGCCCGGCCACCACGTTAAAGGAAATATCGCGCACCGCCTTGTGTCCCGGCCTGCCGCCAGCCCCCTTATAGGCATAGGTCAGGTGCGAGACGACAATCGCATCCTCGCGCGGGCCGTCCGCCCGGCGGGGGGCGCGTGCTTCATGGAACAGGGGCAGGTCGGCCAGCAGGCGGCGGGTATAGGGCGTGCGCGGGTTGGCGAACAGGGCTTTCGTCTCGCCGGTTTCGCATAGCGTGCCATGCTGGAGCACGGCCACGCGGTCGGCCTGCTCGCTGGCCAGGCCCAGATCGTGGGTGATGAACAGCATGGCCGTGCCGAGTTCATGGCGCAGTGCGGCCAGCAGCGCCATGATCTGCACCTGCACCGATACATCGAGCGCGCTTGTGGGTTCATCCGCCACGATCAGGGCCGGGCGCTGGGCAATGGCGGCGGCAATCAGCACGCGCTGGCGCATGCCGCCCGAGAGTTCATGCGGGTACTGGTGCAGTCGCCGCTCCGGCTCCTTTATGCCCACGCGCTCAAGCAGGCCCACCAGCATGCGCCGCGTATCGGCTACAGGGTGGCGGGGTTCATGCAGGTGCACCGCCTCGACAAGCTGGGCGCCAATGGTGCGCACGGGGTCGAGCGAATGGGCCGGGTCCTGCGGAATAAGGGCCACCCGCGCCCCACGGATACGGCGTAGCGCGCGCTCGGGCATCTCCACGATTTCCGTGCCGCCCACCCGGATCGACCCGCGCTGGATGCGCGCGCTCTCGGGCAGAAGGCCCAGTATGGCGCGGCCCAGCGTTGACTTGCCCGAGCCGGATTCACCCACCAGCGCCAGCATCTCGCCTGCGCGTACGTCTAGCGATACGCCCTTGAGCGCATGATGCGCGCTGCCCCGGCTTTCATACACCACATCAAGGTCACGGATGCTGAGTTGAGGGGAGACAGTGTTCATTGGTCCACCCTTATGGCACGTGAAAGCAGCGTTGCCGCCCATGCGGAGAAGATGATGGCAAGGCCGGGGAAGGTGGTCAGCCACCAGGCGGTTGCAAGGTAGTTGCGCCCTTCGGTAATCATCAGGCCCCATTCCGGCGTGGGGGGCGATGGCCCGTAGCCCAGGAAGCAGATGGTCGATATGGCCAGGATGGCCGTGCCCAGCCGCAGCGTGGCCAGCGACAGCGCGGGGGCAAGGCTGTTGGGCACGATATGGCGCCACACCACCTGCCAGAAGGTGGAGCCGATGCCAAAGGCGGCCTCGACATATTCGGTCGCGCGCACGCGCACCACCTCCGTGCGGATCATGCGCGTAAAGCCAGCCACCTGGCTTATGCCCACGGCAAAGGCCACATGCGTAGCCCCCGGCCCGATCAGGGTAATGATGCTGAGCGAGAGGAAAAGCTCGGGGATGGCCAGCACCATGTCTGCCCCCGCCAGGATGGCCGCCGACAGCCTGCGCCCGCCCAGTCCCGCTGCAAGCCCCAGCGGAATGGCCACAAGCAGGCTGATCGCCACCGCCAGCATGGCGGCGGAAAGGGTGGAGAAACTGCCATGCATAATGCGTGAGAACACATCGCGCCCGAACTGGTCCGTGCCAAACCAGTGCGTGGCTGACGGCGCCATGAGCCGCTCGCCCGTCTGGCCGGCCAGCGGGTCAAGCCGGGTGAACAGGCCGGGGCAGAGGGCCACGAGCACCAGCACAAGCACGGGCACCACGCCAAGCAGGCGTGGCAGGGTCACGTCATGGCGCTGACGCCACTGCGCAAGGGCCGTGTTCATGCCGCCCCTCCCGCCTGCGTGCGGCGGATGCGCGGGTCGATCAGCGGATGGAGCGCATCAATGGTAAAGTTGATGACCACGAAACCCGCCACCGAAATGAGGATGATGGCCTGCAGCACCGCCACGTCCTGATTGGCCACGGCCTGCTGGGCCAACTGCCCCAGCCCGTCCAGCCCGAATACGGTCTCGGTCACCACGGCGCCTGCCAGAATTTCGCCAAACACCAGCCCGCTTATGGTGAGCGTGGGCGGCAACGCGTTGGGCAGCACGTGGGCGTAAAGAATACGCAGCGGCGAGGCGCCGCGCGCGCGCAGCACGTCAATGAAGGGCTGGGCCATGACCCGTTCCGCCGCGCTCAGGAACACCTGCGTCAGCGGTGCTGAAATGGGAATGGCCAGCGCCAGCCCCGGCAGCACCGCCGCCGCCCAGCCCGAAACGCCGACCACCGGCACCAGCTTCCAGTGAAACGAGACAAGCTGGATCGCCACAATCTCGAGCCAGAAGACGGGAATGCCGCTCGCCAGCCCCGGCACCAGCCGCAGGGCCGCGCGCAGGGGGCGCAGGGGCACAAGCAGGGCGGCGGTGGCAAAACCGGCAGCCAGCATGATCGCGCCGCCAAAGCTCACCACCGCAAGGCGCAGCGTGGTGGGGTAGGCGGCGTGCAGCATGCGGCTGACCGGCACCCCGGTCTCGATGGAATAGCCAAGCTGGCCCGCCAGCGTGCGGCCCAGCACATGGGCATATTGCACGAAGGCGGATTCATCAGCGCCATAGCTTGCGCGTATATCACTGATCTGCTGCGGGCTGAGGCCAAGTTCGGGGTCCTGGAACTTGATCAGCACGGCATCGCCCGGCATGACCTGTAACAGCACGAACGAGAGCGTGAACGCCCCCCACAGCACCAGCAGCGCCTGCAGCGCACGGGAGAGAATGTAACGTGTCATGGGTGGCGCCTCATCCTACGGTCTTGCCAGCCAGGTACGGTAGAAAACAGGCCGCCCCACGGCCTCGAAATGCATGTCGTGCACGCGGGCCGATCCCGCATAGACCTGCGGCTCCTCGAATATGGGAATACTGTAGCCCTTGGCCAGAATGTCGGCCTGCACGCGGGCAAGGTCGGCAAGGCGGGTGGCGGGGTCGGTGTCCGAGGCGACCTGATCGAGCAGCCCGTTGAGTTCGGGGTCGACAAAGTGGTCCACATGGCGGCTCTGCCCGCCCTTTTGCAGCAGCACGTTACGGTTGGTGGGGTAGAACGCGCTCTTGATCACATCGGGGTCGGCGCGGCCTACCTCGGCATGGAACAGGGGGGTGACGGCGGGGTTGAGGTTGTCGAGCACCGTCATGGCCGGACTGCCTGACAGGATGGTCAGTTGCACGCCTGTTCTGCGCCATTGCTGGGCCAGCAGCACCAGCATGCTCCGGCTCTGCGGCTGGGGCAGGGCCTCATGCACGGCCAGCGCGAGGGTCACGCCATTGCGCCGCCGCCAGCCATCGGGGTCGAGCGTCCATCCGGCTTCATCAAGCAGCCGGGCGGCCAGGACCGGGTCATAGGTCAGGTCCGTGCTGTGATCGACAAAGCCCTGCGCATCGGCGGCAATGACCGAACGCGCCAGCGGGTAATGGGGGGAATAGAGCGTGCGCAGGATGTCGGGCCGGTCGGTGGCGTGCAGCAGGGCCAGGCGCACGCGCGGGTCGGCCACCAGCGGGTTGTCGGGGCGGAAGACCACGCTGTTGTTCACCCCACGGGTGGAGGCGGCGTAGACCGTATCGCCATGGCGGGTGATCTGTTCCTCATCATAGGCCTCGACCGCGCGGGCGAAATCGGCCTGCCCTGCAATGAAGGCGCCAATGCGGATGCTGTCTTCAGGCACCACGATGATGCGCACGCCCGCCAGTCGGCTCGGCCCCTGCGGGGCAAGCTGTGCAGGCCCCCAGGCATAGTCGGGGCGGGTGGCCAGATCGACCGACTTGCCCGGCACCTCGTCGCGCACCACGAACGGGCCGGAGCCGATGACATGCCGCGCGTCGCCCCATTCATCAAGCGGGCGGCGCAGGCTTGCGGGCGAGACCAGCCCCGAGCCGATGACCGATGTGCCCTGCAAAAAACCGGGCGAAGGCCTGCTGAAGTAAAAGCGCACCGTCAGCGGGTCGATGACCTCGCTGCGTTCGTAATTGTTGATGACTTCGGAGGGCGGCAGGTGCAGCGCGCGGTTGCCCTTGCCAAATGTATCGTAATTGAGGGCGACTGCCGCCGCATCGACCGGTGTGCCATCGGAGAAGGTAACGCCGGGGCGCAGCGTGAAGGTAAAGACGGTGCTGTCTTCATTCACGCCCCAGCCGGTTGCAATCCACGGCTCGATGGCAAGCGTGTCGGTGTTCTGCCAGGTCAGCCGGTCCGTGATCTGGGCCAGGATGCCGCCATTGGGGTAGAAGCCGCCAGCGGGGGGATAAAGGTTCTTGTGCGGCTGCTTTTCCAGATAGAGCAGCGTGCCACCGGGGGGGGCTGCATCGGCTGCCCGCGCGGGGGCAGGGGCATGAAAAGCCAGGCACGTGGCCAGCGCAAGCACTGGCCACGATGATGACATGTTGGCACGAAACGGATGAGGCATGCGGTGCGGGCCGGTCAGAACGTGTATCCAAGGCGGGCATAGTAATAGCCGCCTTCATACCCGCCGGGCGCGGTCATGGGGTAGGCGAACACGCCACTGCTTTCCTTGAGCGCCTGCCTGTTGGTGCGGGTCGGATATTTGTTGAACAGGTTGTTGGCCCCCAGCGTGATGACAAAACCATGGCCCACCCGCGCCGAGGCTTCAAGGTTTGTTATCATCTGCGGGCGCACATGGGTCCAGTAGGCGCCCGGATCGCTCTGGTAGACAAGCCACGCCACCCCGGCATAGCGCTGTTCCTGCACGAAGACGCTGTAGCGGCCCTTGCTCCAGTTAAGCGAGAAGGATTCCTTGTTCTTGGGCGAGGAGCGCAGCAGTTCCGTCTCGGCCGCCTTGGAGAAGTAGGTCTGCCCCAGCGAGGTCAGGATGGAGGGGGTGGAAGCGTAACGGGTCAGCTCGGTATCGGCCGCATTGGCCTGCACGGAGCCGATCAGCACGCCATAGGCGGGCTTGATGGGGAATTTGTAGCTGATCTTGGCCGTAAAGCCGTTGGTTGTGGTGTTGCCCACATTGGTCATGTAGCTGGCATAGGTGATGTTGTCGCCAACGCCATGAGCCGCGAGGTAACTGGCCATGACCGGGCCGGAAAAGGCGCTGGTGCTCTCGATGCGGTCATTGATGTCGATACGGTAGCCATCAAGCGAAAGCTGCAGGTCGCGCACGGGCTTCCAGTCCAGCCCGATGCTGTAGCTGCGCGAGTATTCGCCCTTGGGGTTATGCGCGCCGAGCAGGCGTGCGACTTCATTGACCTGGGAAAGGTTGACGGTGGTATAGCCCGGGCCGGACGTTGTGGCATCGTAATGGATCGCGCCCAGCGTGGGCGGCCGGTAGCCGGTATTGACGTTGGCGTGGATCGAGAAGTTCTTGGTAAAGTTGTAGCGCGTGCCGATCGAGCCGGTTGGCGCGGTGGTGGTGTCGGAATAGTTCACCACATGGCCGCCGATCGTCCATTCCCACTTGCGGGTGACGAAAATGTCCAGCCCCACGTGGCCATCGAAGATATCACGCGACCAGTTGCCCGCGTTGCTGGGCTGAAAGCCGTTATAGCCGGTGGCGCCGGGCGAGTTGCTGCCGGTATATTCCGGCCCCGTGGCCCAGGACTGATAGTCGCCCGCGCCGATCTGGTAGGTATCGTGCCGGTATTCCAGCCCCCAGTCGAGCACGGCGGGCTTGGGCAGCGCCCGGCTCGTGAAGCGCTTGGAAAACTTGGCGCCACCAATCAGCTCGGCATTGACGATCTTGCCCTGGTTGAAGCTGGTCTGGCTCAGCGCGCCAAAGGTGGGGTTGTTGTCGTCATACACGCCTTCATTGACCTGTTCGCGCCCGAACGAGGCATAGGTGTTCCACGCAACGCCTGCGGGCATGGTGCCGCGCAGGCCGCCATTGACCTGAAAATCCATTTCATCGAACGTTTCGATCGGCTCGAACCCGTTGGGGTGGAGCGAGGGCACGTTGTTGATGTTCGTCGGCCCGCGGATGAAGCCGATGCGGTCGGTGCTGCGATGGGCGAGGGTGGCGGTGCCATAGGCCTCGACCGAGCGGCTGATGGGCATGTGCGCGTTGAAGCTGAACAGTTCGGACAGCGAACGGCTGATGCCTTCAATGCGGTTTACATCGCCTAGCGTGGGGTGGATGCCATCGCGGTGGGTGGGCAGCTGGTTCTGCACCTGCCATGCCAGGTCCATGCCGCCACCCTTGCTGCCGAGCTGGCGCTCAAGGTCGCCATAGGCGGTAATGCCCTGGCCATCGCCCCTGTAGTAGCCGCTGTTCTGGATGTTGGCGGTGCCACCATTGCGGTTGCCCGCCTTGAGCACGATGTTGATCGCGCCGCCAATGGCGTCCTGCCCGTACAGCGCGGTGGCGCCTTCGGTCACGATTTCCACATGGTCGATCGCGCTGAGCGGGATCAGGCTCAGGTCAGCCGGTTCCGTGCCCTGGGCCGGGCCATAGTTCCAGTTGCCGATGGCGCTGGCATGGCGGCGCACGCCATTGACGAGCACGAGCGTTTCATCCGCGTTGAGGTTACGCAGGATGACGGTCTGGGTGGGGGTGGTGGAATAACCGCCGCCGCCGCCGCCCGGAGGGGCGTTGATTTCGGGCGAGGACTGCTGGAGTGCCGCGATCACGTTTGTCTGCCCGGTCTTGAGCAGGTCGGCCCCCGTTACAATCGCAACACGCGTGGTGCTGTGGCGCGGCGTGGATGTGCGGAAGGCGGGCGAGACATCGCCCACGTCCTTGGTGGTGGTGATACGTTCGACCACCGGGTCGGCCCAGGCGGCGACAGGAGAGCAGGACACGGATACCACACCGGTCAGAAGGACAATTTTCGAGAGCCGTGCCGGCTTGTGGAGCGTGTTCATCCTGCGTCTTTCCTAGACTGAAGCCCGGTTGCGGGGCTGGTGCAGAGTCCTGTTTCCTGTCGTGCTATATTAATTCCACAACATGTATGTGTGTATAATTCGCCAAAAATAACCCGGTCAACGGGTAAATATGGTTTTACCGTGTTATTACGTTATTTATGATGCCCGGTGTGCATAATAGCCACACTCACCCCTGCAACCATGCCACCCCTGCGCCCGCGCCATATGACTGGCACACACAAGTCTGGCAGCCGTAAACAGGGGAAGGCTGACCTGCCGGGCCGGAATAGTCCAGGCCATAAGAGGTATTGTAAAAGTGCATGATGGCTGTGTGGCCGGATGGCTACCTTCACTGCCTTAGGCTGCATCCTTCTTAACGAACAAATGATAATTGCGTTCATTTGTTCCGTTTTTGAATCATTTTTTCATGGATCTCGCCAGCATGGGCAGGCGGATCAAATAATTTTACTATTGAAAACGTTAATTATGTCGCAGGTCCGGCAGCGAGGTGCGCACCCACCGGGTACGATGCCCCAAAGGTGCAGTTCCACCCCGCCTTTGTGTTCAGGGGGGAGTGTGCAAGGGTTACGCGTGGCAGATGATCGTAAGACGGAGCGGATCATGCATGGGCCGCATGCCTGCACCTGGCCTCTGGCGGGCTAATGATACATTACTGTGACAATCCGCCATTGTTTTGTCGTGCCGGGCCAGCACGATGGCAACATAAGGAGTAAGGTATGATGACGCGTACAAAATCATGGACCGTGGCCTTTGTTGCGATGGCGCTTGCGCTGGCGCCCGTAGCAGGCCCATCCATCGCACATGCCCAGCATGGCCCCGGTGGCCCCGGTGGCCCCGGCGGTGGCGGATTTGGCGGTGGGCCGGGCGGCCACGGCGGCGGTCCGGGTTTTGGTGGTCCCGGTGGCGGTGGTTTTCACGGTGGCCCAGGCGGTGGCGGATTTGGCGGTGGGCCGGGCGGCCATGGCGGTGGTCCGGGTTTTGGTGGTCCCGGTGGCGGTGGTTTTCACGGTGGCCCGCATGGCGGTCCGGGTGGTCCGGGCGGTCCGGGCGGTGGCCCACGTGGTGGTGGCTGGGATCGCGGCGGCTGGGGGGGCGGTTGGGATCGTGGCCCCGGCTGGTACGGACCGCCGCCCTACCCGTATGATGGATATGGGTACGGGTATGGTTATCCCGGCTATTACTATCCTTATGGTGGTTATGTCGGCGGGTGGGGTTGGGGCGGCTGGTAAAACCGGCTGAAGCTTCAACCCGAACATCTGCTGTTTACAGGCGGTCAGCCTGCCTGCCTTTCAGGGCAAGAAGGCTGGCCGCCAGAAGACCACCAAGCGACAGGGCGGCGCACCATGAAAGCAGCCCCACGACAAAACCCTGCACGCCCACGGCCAGCCCCAGCGCAAGAAGGGGCAGCAGCAGCCGCATCATGCGGGCGCGGCGCTGGCCGGTGGGGTGAAACGCGGGCAGCCCGTAGCGCGTGGGCCACAGGGCGGCATGGCACATAAAGGCTGCCACCCACAGCGCGAGAAGGAACAGGCAGGTCATGCGCCCTGCTGCCCAAGCCTGTAGCGGGCGTAAAGCGCCACGGTTGCGGCAGCAACCCCCATGCCATCCACCGCCATGTGCAGCCCCGGCAGCGCACGGAACGCGGCAGGGCAGCAGAGCAGGTCCAGCACTGGCAGGCTCGCACCAAGCAGCCCGACCAAGCCAAGCTGCGCCCGCCATGCCCGGTGTGCCTGCCCGCGCAGGGCCTGAAAGAGCGCATGCACCGCACACAGCGCCCATACCGTAAAGAAAATGCCGGTTTCCCAGTCTTCACGCCCGGTCAGGGTGGCGGGAACGAGCCGATTGCCCTCTAAAAAACCCAGCATGGCGGCGGGTAGCCCTGCCATGACGGTTACGTTCAGCCCATCGGCCAGCCGGTGTGCGCCTCTATGGCCCGCATGGCGGCGGCGCTTCATTACAAACAGGACCAGCCCGCTGGCCATGACGGCAGTGCCGCACAGGCCGGATATAAAATACAGCCACCGCAAACCCGGTGGGGCAAAGCGCGCATAATGCAACCCGTGCATGAGTTGCATGGTGCGGGCGATGGGGCTGGCAGTCGTGCTGACCGGGAGGGGGTGGCCCTCGGGCAGGCTGAAATCGGCATGGTCGCGGGTCAGGAACGCGCTGCTGGCATCGCCTGCAAAGATGGATACGCGCTGAGGGGCAAAAAGGATGAAACCCGGCTCCTGCCCCGGCAGGCTGGCGCGCGCCCGGGCCAGCAGGGGTGCCAGCGGCAACCGCGTCATGTCCGGCACTGGGGCAGGGAGTGGTGCATTCGCCTGCACCGGCGGCGCGGGGCGTGGTGCTGCGGGCACGATCATGTCTGCCTTAACCAGCACGCCCGTATAGGCCATCATGACCATGAAGGGCAGGAACAGCACACCCGCCAGCAGATGCGCATCAAGCCAGGCCCGCAGCCGGGCCGCGGACAGGCGCAGCAGGATGATATCGGGCACCAGCGCGTGAATATGAATGACAACACCGGACACAATGGCAACCAGAAGGACCATTCCAACAATATTGACAATAACCGTGCCCACTCGTGCGCCAAGAAACAGGGTATGGTGAAAATTGTAGAACAGCCCACCCCCTGCCGTTATCCGCGCCGGTATGACCGCGCCTGTGGCCGGGTCGAGCCGCGCGCCAACAAATTCATGGCCATTGTAATGCAGCACATCCAGCGTGGGCGAGCGGGCCGAGGGCAGGGCGATAAAGGCTGATACGCCACGGGCCTGCTCGGCCGCGATCAGGTGTGCTGCCGCATCAAGCGCCAGGGCGGTGGGGGGCACAGGGGTGGCCAGTTGCACTTCTGGCTGCATCCAGCGCGTGATTTCCATATTGAACATCGCCACGCTGCCGGTGGCGAAGATGCAGGCCAGCACCAGCCCGGCCCCATAGCCAAGCCAGCCATGCAGCCAGCCCAGGCGGGTACGCAGGGTTTCGCGCATCAGGTTGCAAACAGCTTCAGGCCCGCGGCAAGGCAGCCACAGGCCCCTACCATCAGCAACCCCGCGTGCCGTCGCCATGCGCCAAAGCCCACCACCACCATGACCGGCAGGCCAAAAAGCGCGATCATCTGACCCAGATGGATGCGGTCGGGTCCGGCAGTACCTGCGGCAATACCCGCCACCAGCAGGCGGGCAACCCCATAGGCCAGCAGGCAGGCGAGCACGGCGCAGGCGATCCTGTTGCGGTTAAGCCGTGCGGTGCGCGCGAGCCGGTCCGGTGCCACGGGGGGTCTTGCGCGAGGGGCAGGTTCATTAATGCGACGCATTTGCATTATATGCCTATGCCACACAATGCCTGCATTGCGAACCCCCGGAACGATACCATTTCACGCCAGGATGCCGCTCCTGGGCCGCACGTCAGTGAAAGGGCAGTCCCTCTTCTTCCAGAAAGATACAGAACGGCTTCGACAAGCAGACGGCGGTGCAGGGGGCTGGCCACGCAGCATCAACTGACGACACGCTCTCAAAAACAAAAGGCGGCCGTGCAGGTGGCATGGAAGGCGGAAACATGGGCGGAGGCGGTTTTGCCGATAACGACCCGGACACCTCCTCATGGTCATCATGCGTGACTTTTATCTGTCAGTTCCCAGATAAGTGGCCATTCGCGATATAGCGCAAGACATGGCATGTTCCGCATGAAGGGAATGACGGACCAATGAGGCCATGCCCCATCCTTTCAACGCGGGATCATCGCGTGCAGCCCCTCGGCCACCAGCATGACAACAGCCGTGCTGGCAGCCCAGATCAGGGCGAACCACCCCAGCCTGCCAAGCGGGCCGGGCGTGGTCAGCTTTTTTGCGGGTGAGGGGAAATCGCGCATGGGGCCTGCCTCAGTGATAGCTGTCGGCTGCCGTGACCTTGCCACGGAACACCCGGTAGGAATAAACCGTGTAGGCAAGGATGACAGGCAGCAGGATGGCCGTTCCCACCAGTTCAAACGCCTGGCTGGAGGGGGGAGAGGATACATCCCACAATGTCAGCCCCGGCGGCACGGCATGGGGCCATACCGTAATGCCCAGCCCGGAAAATGACAGGAAGAACAGCCCCAGCGTGCACAGGAATGGCGTGATGTGGTGCCTGTTGCGCAATCCCCACATGAAAATGACTGTCAGCACGCCAACCAGAATGGGCACCGGCGCCACGATCATGATATTGGGCCACGCAATCCAGCGCCGCAGGTAAGGGGCGTGCAACTGCGTGGTCCATATGCTTACGGCCACGATGCAGGCCAGTAGCGTCAGCGCAAGCGGCAATGCCCACACGCGGCAATGCTGCTGCAATGCGCCTTCCGTGCGCCAGATCAGCCAGCATGCCCCAAGCAGCGCATAACCCAGCACCACGGATACGCCGCACAGCACGCTGAACGGGGTCAGCCAGTCTATCGGGCCACCGGAAAAAGAGCCCTCGGTGGTGGATACGCCCTGTATCACGCCCCCCACGATCGCCCCCTGGCAGAACGCGACAATGACCGAACCCGCCATGAACCCGAAGTCCCAGAAGGTTGAACGGCTGCCCGCGCCGATACGGGTCAGGACACGGAATTCAAACGCGACCCCCCTGAAGATAAGGGCCAGCAGCATGGTCACGACCGGCAGGTAAAGGGCAGGCAGCAAGGTGGAATAGGCCCCCGGAAAGACGCCGTACAGCACCGCGCCGCCAAAAACCATCCACGTCTCGTTGCCATCCCATACCGGGGCAATGGTGTTGACCATGATGTCACGGCTGTCGCGCCTGCGTTCAAAGGCAAACAGGATGCCGATGCCAAGGTCGAACCCGTCGAGCACGATATAGATCATGATCGCGGCGGCCAGGATCACGCCCCAGATTACAGGTAGCCAGTATGCAGCGCCGTCCATGCTCCATCTCCTGATAGCGGTTTACGGGGTTGTCAGGCCGGGCCGGAACCATGCGGCGTATCGTGGCCCGGTAGCTCATGCGGGTGGGAGCGCGCACCGAGCACGGAGGTTGAATTGTCTGTCGAGGGGCCCTGCTCGCCGGTCTGCGGTGCATGGCGCAGCATGCGCACAAGCAGGATCAGCCCGGAGCCGAATACAAAGAAATACACTACCACAAATGCCGTCATCGTCAGGGCCATGCTGGGCAGCATGATGGGGGAGACACTGTTTTCGGTGCGCAGCAGGCCATAGACGGTCCATGGCTGCCGCCCGACCTCGGTCGTAACCCAGCCGCACAGCAGCGCCACAAACCCTACCGGCGCCATGACAACAGCCGCACGGTGCAGGCCCGCACTGTCATAGATCTGCCCCCGCCGCCGCAAAATGAGCGACCACAGCCCCATGCCGATCATGGCCATGCCAAGCGCCACCATGATGCGGAAGGTAAAGAAGATGACATAGGAAGGCGGACGGTCCTGAGCTGGAAAATCCTTCATGCCCGGCACCTTGCCATCAAGGCTGTGGGTCAGGATGAGGGAGCCGAGCAGGGGAATGCCCACGGCATAATCCGTATGTTCCGTCTTCATGTTGGGAATGCCGAACAGCAGTTCGGGCGCATGGTCTTCCGATGTCCAGTCCCCCTCCATCGCGGCGATTTTGGCGGGTTGGTGCTCAAGGGTGTTCAGGCCATGCATGTCGCCTGCAACAAGTTGCAGGGGGGCTACGATGGTCGCCATCCACATCGCCATGGAAAACATGACCCGCACCGGCTCGCTTGCCCGCTCGCCCCGCCTGCGGGCGGCAAGCATATGCCCCGCAGCCGTTGCCCCCACCACAAAAGCCACGGACAGGAAGGCCGCAAGCCCCATGTGCAGCAGCCGGAAAGGGAAGGAGGGGTTGAAGATGATGGCAAGCCAGTCCGCCGGCAGGAAGCGGCCCGTGCCCGGCTCGATCATATAGCCGCGCGGGGTCTGCATCCATGAATTGGAGGCGAGGATCCATGTCATGGAAATGAGCGTGCCGAGCGAGACAAGGCACGTTGCCGCAAAATGCAGCCCGCGCCCCACCTTGTTCATGCCAAACAGCATGACACCCAGAAAACCGGCCTCGAGGAAAAAGGCCGTCATCACCTCATATGACAGGAGCACGCCGGTAATTGGCCCCGCCTTGCGTGAAAAGACCGACCAGTTCGTGCCGAATTCATACGACATGACCAGCCCGGATACGACGCCCATGGCAAAGACGATGGAAAAGACCTTGAGCCAGTATTGATAGAGATCGAGATAGACCTGCCTGCCGGTTTTCAGCCACGTGCCTTCCAGCACGGCCAGATAGGCGGCAAGCCCGATGGAAAAAGCGGGAAAAACGATATGAAACCCTACCGTGAAGGCAAACTGAAATCTGGCCAGCAGGAGGGCTGTCGCGGTGGACACCATCGTTCCATCCCTTTTCTTGAACTGTCGGTAATAATGGGGCAGGGGCCATGACCGGGCCGCGTGCAGTGCACTTGCTCGGATGAAAAGCCACGAAAGAGGAAATTGGTTGCGTTCTTTCTGCCCGTGCATGCGGCTACCTGCCATGCAGTGACGCAAGGGACACGGAGCGGCGGGGCCGCCCGCCTGACCATTAACCGTTCATGACGCTGTTCAGGCGCGTGAAAGGAACAGCAATAAACGTTACCCCGCCCCTTGATGCACCAGTGGGCGCGAAGCCCTTCCCGGTCGGGATCGCCAGACGTTACTGCCTGGAAGGGATCTGTCGCCCTATCTGTTCTTGCACGAACAGGCCCGATAGAGCGGCCAGACCAGCTTTTGCATAGCGTAATATTACGATGCCAACGCCCGTGATCCGGCGATGAGAATATCGACAAGGCGCTTCGCACTGGTTTCCCATCCGGGGCCAGCCGCATAGTTCGAAACACCCGCCAGGGCACGGAGCAGGTCAACCGGCTCGATATCTGCGCTGATGTCGCCACTGGCAACGGCTGCCGCCACAAGCCCCTCGATCGCACTTTGCAGAACCGTGCCGGACTGGGCATAGAGCGCGCCCGTGCCGCCTGCCAGGCCGTTGAGGGCGGGGGCGATCACCAGCTTGGCGGCAATGTAGTCAACAAACAGCCGCATCCATGCCCGCAGGGCCTCGACGGGCGGGTGCTGCGCGGCCAGAACCGGTGCGGCATCGGCAAGGCGGTCGAGTTCAGCGCGATAGACAGCCTCGATCAGCGCATCACGATTGGGAAAATGGCGGTAAAGCGTGCCGATGCCCACGCCTGCACGACGGGCGATCTCGTCCAGAGGAATATCGACTTCCCCCGCCGTGAAGGCAGCCTTGGCCACTTTCAGCAGGTTTTCCCTGTTGCGCTGTCCGTCGCTGCGCGGGCGGCGGCGTGGCTTTTTTTCGTCGGTCACCAGTTTTCCTCTTGTTAAGCGGAGACATCCTCCGCATATATCAAGCGGAGCTACACTCCACATAACATCCCACATGCTGCTTCGGCAAAAAACGGATGCATCCTTTCAAGGAGTTTTACCCATGACGCAGACTTTTGGCGCAAGCTCGACGACGGACGATGTCCTCTCCGGCGTGTCCCTGAAGGGAAAACGTGTTCTTGTTACCGGCGTTTCTGCCGGTCTGGGGGTTGAAACCGCGCGTGCCCTTGCCGCACACGGCGCCCACGTGGTGGGGGCCGCACGCAACCTGATAAAAGCAGAACAGGCCACCACGCAGGTCCGTGCCGATGCGGAGCGTGGGGGAGGAGGTTTTGAACTGATCGCCCTTGACCTTGCGGACCTGAGCAGTGTCCGCGCCTGCGCCGATCAGTTGAGCGCAACCGGCCTGCCCTTCGATCTGGTCATCGCCAATGCGGGCGTGATGGCGACGCCGTTTGGCCATACGAAGGACGGGTTCGAGACGCAGTTCGGCACCAATCATCTGGGGCACTTTGTTCTCGTCAACCGGATCGCGGGGCTGATGCGCACCGGTGCGCGGCTGGTCAATGTGTCCTCAGCCGGGCATCGCTTTGCGGATGTTGACCTGAAAGACCCGAATTTCGAGTATACGCCGTACGATCCGTTCATCGCCTATGGGCGCTCAAAAACGGCCAATATCCTGTTTGCCGTTGCGTTTGATGCACGGCACCGCGCACGCGGCGTGCGCGCCGCAGCAGTGCACCCCGGTGGAATCCTGACAGAACTGACACGTTACATGCCAGCAGGCGGCGTGGAGGAAATGGTGGCGCGGATCAATGAACAGGCTGCGGCGGAAGGAAAACCGCCGTTCCAGTTCAAGACCATCCCACAGGGCGCGGCCACATCGGTCTGGGCTGGCGTGGTGGCGGAGGCTGAGGCGGTTGGTGGCCATTACTGTGAAGACTGCCACATAAGCCCGGTCGTGCCCACTGACCAGCCGATCAGCCTGGTCAGTGCGGGCGTGCGGGCCTACGCGGTCGATCCCGTGCATGCCGAGGCGCTATGGGCAAAAAGCGAGGAAATGGTCGGGGAAAAATTCTCCTGAGGCATCCGTTCCCCTGTTTCTGGCATGACGGGCACGCCTGATACCCATGACATGCGTCTTACCGATGTTGACCATCTGCCTCGCAGCAACCGTCATGGTCCGGTGATGCATCATGGGCCAAATCAGAAAAGACAGACTGCATCACGCTTATTACAAGAAGCTATGCAGTCTGTTCTGTCATTCAAGGTTTGACAGGCCTGGTGTCAAGTAAGAACGCCGTCATGCTGGATGATTCGGTGGGTTGGGAAACAACCGTTGTTTTTATCAGTTCTCTCCTTTGGCGCGCTTTCCTTTGATACCCATGGCTTCAACACGGGCTTTGAATACCTTTAGAAGCTGTTCGTCCAGACCGCCGAGTTCATCAGAACCAAACTCACCGCCGAATTCTTCGCCGAAATCAAATGTATATTTTGTTCCCTTGTTTTCATAAAAATCGAAAAGACGACCAGCACGTTCTTTGCGATAAAAAACAACGAATTTCCCTTTATAATTTTTGTATTCCACTCCCGGGATTGCATCGAAAAGATCATCGTTGTCAGCTAAAAAGGCTAAACGGCGCTTGGCATACTCATATACATGGAATTCGGTATCAGTGATGACCAGGCCGTCATTCGGTTTTGCGTCAGCATCCCCTTTGGATGGGTCAGGAACCAGAACAGGCTTGTCCGTTTCTTTATCTTTTACTGGCAGGTCCAATCGCTGAAGAATGCGTAGATTCACAAATTCAGCAAATGCATTCTTGGTTAATTCCGTATATTCGACAACTGCCTTGGCCCGGACATGTTTAAGTCCAATATTTTGCAAAAGAAGGCGGACGAAAGCCTCGCTAGGGGTAACTGCCAGTTCTTCAATCTGTTGAACTAGATTTTGAAAGACCAGTTTGCGCTTGGCTTCAGCGCCAATATTTTCTGGGTCAAAGTTTGATTTCTGTAGGCTTTTCAGCCCATCAACAACCGAATCCTCGATTTTGCCTTTGGCAATTTCACGTAGATCGAATGAAAGGAAAGCATTTGGATCCATCATGTTAGGTTCGTCTGAGTCGGCATAGAACTCATAAACCAGACCATCGGTAATGACGCCCATTTTTACGGTATGGGCCGCATTGAAATATGATTTCAGTTGTCCCCGGTCATCTTTTAGCGGTGCGCCAAGTGCCTTGCATTCGATTGCAATGACAGGATGACCTTCACGAAGGACTGCATAATCAACCCTGTTCTTATATTTTTCTGAAAAGTCTGCATGGTGCTCCGGGCAGACTTCATCCGGGTTCATTATATCATATCCCAGGAACTGCAAAAAAGGCAGCACGAGAAACATTTTGGTTGCTTCTTCATTGCTGCAACGTGGTGCAAGACCGACCATACGTTCTGAAAATACTTTAAACTTTTGCCGAAAATCGTCTGACATATCTGTCTCGCTTGAAAATTTTCCAAAAGTTACGGATTAAGGCGTTTTTATGGAAATCTTTTCAGGAAATTACAGATATTCATTTTCCAAATATAATAATATTTGCAGTTTTATTTCATTTAATATGTAAATAATATATATTAAATTAAAATTTTTAAAAATTTAAATTATAATAATTATTCTATATTTTGCTTAAAGCATAAATATAGTCAGCTGATTAGATACCAGCTGACTATATTGCAATGTATAATAATAGATAAGGTTGGGAAAAATTTTACACCGGCTGGCCCGCAGGGGGCGTGAGGCGGCCGGGATTGGCTTTCCAGTCGCGCAGGGCTTCCTCGCAATAGGGGAGCACCTCGAACAGGGCCATCGCCCCGAGTGCGCCCAGAGCATAGCGCAGGCCTAGCGGCACGCGCTTGAGGCGGATGGGGTGCGAGCGGATCACCTTGCGCCCCATCAGCGCCTGAAGCTGTGGCCAGTGCAGCACGGCCACCAGTGCAACGGCCAGCAGCGGCACCATTTCCAGAAAGCTGTGCACATGCTGCTCCACCGGCTGCACCTCGCGCCGGGTTACGGCATAGCTGACATCCCACATCGCCGTGGCTTCATGCACGAAAAACGAGGCGATCATGAGCGACAGCACGGGCGCGTCAATTTCCAGGAACAGGCCCGCCAGAACGGGGAAGGCGGCCTCGCCAAGCATGAGCAGATGGATGCCGGTTTCTTTCAGTCCCGTCGTATGCTCGATATCCGTGCGGCGATGGCACCACCAGTCGGTCAGGCCCGCCGTCAGCCATAGCGGAATGACAAAATACTGGATCATCTTGCGCGCGACCTGGCGTGTCGTGTCGGTCTCTGCAGGTTCGCGCTCATGCGGGCCGGGGTGGGCTGCGGGAGGGGATGCGTGCGCCGTGGCCACGGGGGCATCGGTTGCAACCTTGCGCCCGCGCCACCAGGCCACAAAACCGGCCCCCAGCGTGGCGGCGCCCGCGCATAGCATGGTCGTGGCGTAATAGCGCAGGAAAGTCGGGTTCTTCGTCATCTTGCCCGCCTCCCTTTACTGCGCTGCGCGGTGGGGGGCTTTGGCAAACAGGGTGATGATGGCCGGACAGAATGCCTTGAGGTCATGCGGGTTGCGTGACGTGACCAGCATGCCATCGCTCACCACTTCGCGGTCCACCCAGTGCGCGCCTGCATTGGTCAGGTCCACGCGCAGCGAGGGCCATGAGGTGAGCGTGTGCCCGCGCACGCCCTCGGCGTTGATCAGCGTCCATGCGCCGTGGCAGATGGCGGCAATGGGCTTGCCCGTCTGCACGAACGCCCGCACGAAGCTGACGGCCTGCGGGTCCATGCGCAGGTGATCGGGGCTGGTCGTGCCGCCGGGCAGCACAAGGCCATCAAATTCATCCGCGCGGGCCTCGTTCACCGGCATGTCCACATGCAGCCGCCGGGTGGGGTTTACATCAGCTTTCATGGCCTGAATTTCACCGGCTTCGGGGGCGACAAGCACCGTATGGGCACCCGCCGCGCGCAGGGCCGCCGCCGGTTCGCTCAGTTCCACATCCTCCACGCCATTGGTGGCCAGGAAGGCAATGGTGCGCCCGGCCAGCGTGCCGTGGGCAGCAGGGGCCTGCGGGCCGGGATTGCGTGTGGATGAGGCTGACATCGCGCCGGATGCATGGATGGCCATGGCTGTTCTCCGTCTGCTGTAAAATAGAGTATTGCTGCGGGCTGGTGCATGCACTGGCATGAGCCGCGCCCGCAAAAGGGCGGGATGGTGGCGCGTTCCCGCCCCGAAAGGGACCGGCAGGCGGAGGGCCAGCCTGCCGCCAAAAGTTTTTGGGGAAGCTTTTTTCAAAAAGCTCCGAAAACAGGTAGCGCCCTTTTAACGGGCGCCCTCATCGTGAATGAGGGTGACAGCTCACTTTGTATTGTGCGGCTGTGAGCGCGGGCCGGTGGTGCGTCCCTGCGATGGTGGGTCGCTGGCGGGGAAGCTCTCGTCAAGCGCTTCGTCGCGGCCCTCGTCTTCATGCGTCTCGGCGGGAGTGGGCTGCTTTTCTTCCTTGGGGTCGGGACTGTTATGCATGATCACGCGTCCTTGTTCTGGAGTGGGGGTGGTGGGGGCGGCGGGTCATCAAACGGGTCGGGGCCATCTGGTCCTGCCGGCGGCGGGTCACGCAATGGCGGAGGTGGGGCTGGCGGGGGCATGGGGGGCTGGCCACAGGGAAGGTACATGCCTGTTCTCACATAAGGCACGGAGCGGCGCAGGCTCCGTGCGGCTGCGTGGCTTACTGTTCGCTGCTATCGGCGGGGGAAGGTGTCTTGTTGCCGCCGCGGCTGCTGCGCCCCTCCGAGCCAGGGTGGGTATGGCTGTGGCCATACGGGGTGGCGCTGCCAGAGGAATCATTGTTGTTCGGCGGCTGGGTTCCAGGCTGTTCGCCCACGGTGCGCGGGTTGTTCCACAGCTTGTCCGACGGTTCGACGCGCTGGCCGTTTGTGGAGGTGGCCGAAGGCGGATTGCGCCCCACCTGCGAGGCCGCCGAATTGGCCGTGGGCGCAGGCTCGTTAGGCTGGGCGGATGACTGGGCCACAGCCAGGGCGGGAACACTTGCCACGACGGCTGCAAGCAGGGTGGAATGCAGAATCTTTTTCATGGTTGTGTCTTCTTTCATTTGGGGGGATGACCCACGCATTGAAGGCATCACGTCAGGAAAAGGTTGCGTCATGCGCCTGCCTGTCGTGTGAATACTTTTGCGCGGTCTGAATATGGGCGCGAATACCGAGCTTCATGCCCGGTCGCGCCATCAGGGTTTTTTGGTAGGTGTCGCGCCGGGCTGGCCTTCGGGGCGGGCGTGTTCATCGCAGCCTTCCGCACAGTTCTGCTGCGGGCCTTTGTGGCTGGTGGCCTCGACCCGTTCATCATTGTCAAGGCTGGATTCCGGCTCGTCCTCGCCCTTGCGGGGCTTGCCGTGCCCTTCAGCCTTCGGGGCGGCATGGCCTTCATCCACGGGGGCTGAAGGCGTGCCGCCACGCGCGTGCTGGTGCGTAAGATAAGACATGATCCCTGTCCTTTATGGAAAAGGCAGCAGTAAAAACCGCGTCTTGTCCTGCTGTCAGTCAGTCAACGGCATACGGGCGGGATGGTTCGGGCCTTTTGCATGGGTGGTGGTAAATTAATAAGTGATGAAACTGCGCCTCAAACCAGATCCATCCGTCACGTAACGGCCTGCGGTGGCGGCCCGAGGGTCACGGTCACGATATGGGTTGCGCCGTCATCCACCATCCCGATCGCATCGGTGGCGGGCAGGGCCGCGCCATCGAGCACGACATGGCGTACGCCCGCGCTCATATGCTCTGGGTTGCTAACCGTTATGGCATAGGTGGCGGTGCGCCAGCGCAGCCGCGCCGTGAATTCGGGCCATCCGGGCGGAATGCACGGGTCAACGATCAGCGTCGTACCCTGCACGCGCAGGCCGAGCAGGGTTTCCACGCCTACGCGCTGCATCCATCCGGCTGATCCGGTGTACCACGACCAGCCGCCCCGCCCCACATGCGGCGGGCGGGAATAGATGTCGGCTGCGACAACATAGGGTTCCAGTCGGTACCGCCCGGCAGCCTCGGCGGTCAGGCTGTGGTTGATGGGGTTGATGATGTGCAGCAGGGCATGTGCCTGCGCGCCATCGCCCAGGGCTGCGAAGGCCATGACGGTCCACAGGGCGGCATGGGTGTACTGGCCGCCATTTTCGCGTATGCCGGGCGGGTAGCCACGAATATAGCCCGGATCAGGGCCGATGGTATCAAAAGGCGGGGCGAGCACCAGCACCAGTCCTTCATCGGCGCGTACCAGCCGCGCGCGCACCGAGCGCATGGCATGGGCCACCCGGTCGGGCGCGCCCACGCCAGACAGCACCGACCATGACTGGGATATGGCATCGATCTGGCATTCCGCGCTGGTATGCGAGCCCAGTGGCGTGCCGTCATCAAAATAGGCGCGCAGGTACCAGTCGCCATCCCACGTGGCCTCGAGTGCCGTGGCAAGGGTTTGCATATGTGCCTCCCACGCCTGCGCGCGCGCGTTTTCACCCCGTGCGCGCGCCAGCGGAATGAAGGTGGCCAGCGTCGCGTGCAGGAACCAGCCCAGCCACACGCTCTCGCCCCTGCCGTGCTCGCCCACGCGGTTCATGCCATCGTTCCAGTCACCCGTGCCCATCAGCGGCAGGCCATGGGCACCCGTGGCCAGCGCATGATCGAGCGCGCGGGCGCAGTGCTCGAACAGGCTGCCTGTCTGCGATGAGACTGCCGGGATCATGAAGCGGTCATGTTCCTCCAGCGGCAGGGGCGGCGCCTCGAGGAAGGGGATGATTTCGTCAAGCACACCACTGTCGCCCGCCGTGCTGACATAATGCGCCACCGTATAGGCAAGCCAGGCCCGGTCATCGGAGATATGGGTGCGCACGCCGGCGCCGGTCTGTGGCAGCCACCAGTGCTGCACGTCGCCCTCCACAAACTGGCGGCTGGCCGCGCGCAGCAGGTGGGCGCGCACGGCTGCGGGGCGGCATAGCGCCAGCGCCATGCCATCTTGCAACTGGTCGCGAAAGCCATAGGCCCCGCTGGCCTGGTAGAAGCCCGCCCGCGCCCAGACCCGGCTGGCCAGCGTCTGGTACAGCAGCCAGCCATTGAGCATGATGTCGAGCGAGCGGTCTGGCGTGCTGACCTGTATGGAGCCGGTCACCTGCTCCCACTGGCTGGTTGCGGCTTCGAGCACGCGGTCAAGGTCAGCTGTGCGGTAGTGGGTGATGAGGCGGCGGGCATCGGCCTCGTTTTCGCCTTCACCGAGCAGGAAAACGATCTCGACACGGCCGCCCGGCGGCACGGTGGCCATGGTCTGCACCACGCCGCACGGGTCAAGCCCCGCGCCGGTGCGGCCCTGCACGTTATTTGGGCGGGTGAAGGCGGCCGGGTTTTCCACCGTGCCGTTGCGCCCGATGAAGGCGGTGCGGTCACCGGAACTGGCACTCAGGTAGCCGCCCATATCGGCAAACGCGACCCGCCCGGCATAGTCCGCCTGCCAGCGGTTACGCGCGAACAGGGCGCCGGTCTCGTCGTCGCGTTCGGTCAGGATGAAGGGGGCGGCCTTGCTGCGCGCGGGGCCAAGCACCCATTCCACATAGGCCGTGACTGACAGGGTGCGCGGCTGGGCCGAAAGGTTGCGCAACTGGATGCGCGTGATCTTGACCGCATCAGTGGGTGGCACGTATTGCAAAAGCGTGCTGGCAATGCCATGGGCCACGCGGTCCTGCCGCGTGTAGCCGCGCCCGTGGCGGGTGACGTAGGTTGCCGCCGCGTCGCGCCGTGTCGCGGCACCCGGGCACCACAGCGTGCCGCTGTTCTCGTCACGCAGGTAGATGATCTCGCCTGCGTGGTCGCTGACCGGGTCGTTCGACCATGGCGTGAGCTGATGCTCGCGGCTGTTGCCCGACCAGGTATGGCCGCTGCCTTCCGCCGTGACCTGAAAGCCAAATGTCTCGTTGGTGATGATGTTGACCCACGGCGCGGGCGTGGTCTGGCCGGGGCCGAGCACGATCACGTATTCGCGCCCGTTCTCGGCAAAGCCGCCATGGCCGTTGAAGAATTCAAGTTCCGGCACCGGCGGCGCGCCAAAGGCCGTGGCGGGCTGGCGCGGCACGGGGAGCACGGGCGGCACGGGGCGTGCCAGCGGGGCTTCGGCCCGGTCAAGCTGTTCGGCCAGCCCCTGGCCTGCCACCAGCACCACGCGCGCAATCGACAGGATCAGATCCAGCACCACGGGTGTTACGAGATCGGCGCGCAGCACGCGCACCGAACCTGCCGTGCTGGCCGTGCGCGGCGTGGCATGCACCAGCTGGTCAAGCGCCACCTGCAGATCCTGCATGTAGGAGGACGGATGTTCGTTGAGGATGACAAGATCCGCCGCCACCTGCTTGAGGCGCAGATATTCCTGCGCCACGAGCACAAGACGCACCAGAGCCGTGTCATCCGCCGCCTTTATGCGCAGCACGAGCAGCGGCAGGTCGCCTGAAATGCCCTGCGCCCAGAGCAGCGGCTGCGGCCCGGCGCCACGGGCAATGGTCATGGCATCGGCACGCAGGGCCGGGCCTGCGTAAAGGATATGGGCGGCAAGGCGCTGGAACAGGTCCGCCGTGGCGGGGCTGATGTCGAGATGGCGCAACTGCACCTGCGCCTGCGTCCAGGCCAGCGTGCGCACGCGCTCGACCGCCGTGGCGTCCTGATGGGTGTCGATCATGTCCAGCAGGGCGGCGCGGGTGGGGGCGGCCATGGTCCATAACGTGATGCGCGCCATGGCGCCGGGGCGGATGGAAAGCGTGGTGCGGATGGCGAAGGCCGGGTCGAGCACCGTGCCGGTGGCGCCCGACAGGCGCGCGCGCGGGTGCAGGGCCGCGGGGTCATGCACGTCATGGCGGCGGCCGATAAAGCGGGCGCGGTCGGTTTCCACCTCGATCGCGCTGTCACACACCGCCATATGCGCCACCCATATCCCCGCGTCATCAGGCGCGCGCCTGCGGCGGGTGGCGATCAGCGCGCGGGCTTCAGGCAGGTATTCGGTCTGCACGAACAGCTTGGTGAAGGCCGGATGCGCCAGATCGGCATCCTGGCCCAGCAGGGACAGTTCGCTGTAGCTGGTGACTTCAAGCTCTATCGCCTCGCTGCCTGCGTTGTAGAGCGAAAGCTGGCGGGCCTCGGCATCATCCTCGGCGGAGACGAATATTTCCAGCGTCGTGGTCAGGTTGCCGTCACGGCGGGCGAACTCGGCGCGGTCTTCATGAAAGGCCACGCCATATTCATCCGGCCGCGCGGCACAGGGCTGTGCGGTGGCGGACCACACTCGGCCCGTGCCCCGGTCGCGCAGGTAAATGTACTGGCCGTATTCATCACACGTCATGTCCTCGCGCCAGCGCGTGATGGCGTGGCCGAGCCAGCGGCTGTAGCCTGACCCTGCCGCCGTAAGCATGACTGTGTACCGCCCGTTGGAAAGCAGATGGGTTACCGGCTGCACCGTGTCGGCCCGGTCAAGGTAACGGCCTGCGGGCGTGGTGACGGGCGGGGCCGGGGCCTTGCTGTCATCTTCAAGCGGCAGGGGGCGGGCCACCGCCCCCCTGCGCGGCGCGCGTTCGTGCAACAGCAGTTCGGCCGAGGCCATGAGCGGATCATCATGAAAGCGCGTGCGCATGATGCCCCCCATGAGCGTATCGGCCACTGCAAGGATCGACATGCCCTGATGGTGCGCCATATAGGCCCGTATGATCGCGACAGGGCTGCGGTCAGGCACGCGGCCGGGCGTGTAATCGAGTGATTCATAAAAGCCGTACCGGCCCAGCGCCCCGGTTTTTTCCAGCACGTACAGATTGGCCACCGCCTTTTGCGGGTCAACCATGGCGGCAAGCGCCGTGGCGTAGGGGGCCACGACCCGGTCCAGCCCCAGCCCGCGCTTGAGCCCCAGCCCCGGCACGCCGAAGTTGGAATACTGGTAGGTATATTCCAGGTCGCGCACGTTATAGGCGGATTCCGATATGCCCCACGGCAGGCCACGGGCCTGCCCGTAGGCGATCTGGCGCTGCACGATCAGCGTATTGGTCTGCTCGAGCAGGCTGCCCATGGGCGCGCGCATGACCAGCGAGGGCATGAGATATTCAAACATCGACCCCGACCACGACACCAGCGCCGCCCCGTTGCCCACCGGGGTGATGGAGCGGCCAAGGCGGAACCAGTCCTGGGCGGGCATGTCGCCCTTGGCGATGGCGAAAAACACCGCCAGCCGCGCCTCCGAGGCCAGCAGGTCGTAGCAGTTCGTATCCTGCGTGTCCTCCGCCACGAGGTAGCCGATCGAGAGCAGCTTGCGCGCCGGGTCGCACAGGAATTTGAAATCCATCTCCTGCGCCATGTGCCGCGCCGCCTGCGCGAGGGCGACAAGGCGCGGGGCAAGGGTTGCGTGCAGGTCTTGGTCAAGGTCGCGCTGGTGGCTCTCGAGCGCGCGCAGGGGGGCCGCAATCCAGAATAGCAGGTCGGTTGCGATGTCGGGCGCGGTGTCGGGCAGGTTGCTGTACAGCACGGCGGCATGATCGACCGCCGCCGCCGCCTGGCGGCGCAGGCGGCCAAGTTCGACTGCCGACCGGGCGGCAGTGTCGGACAGGACCGCGTTTTTCAGCCCCGTGAGCAGGCGCAGCAATTGCCGCTCGGGCGCGGTATGATTGCGCCGCGCGCCATTGCTGAAGGTGAGGTCGGCCATGGCGATGTTGAGCGCATCGGTCATGCCCGCGCGCCACGGGTCGGTCTCCGGCCCGCGTTCAGCCCAGCGCTGGCACGCGCTGGCCAGCGCAATGAGGTGACCGGCCATGTTGCCGCTATCCACGCTCGAGACATAGGCAGGATCGAGCGGGCGCAGGTCGTCGGTTGCATACCAGTTGTAAAAATGCCCCCGGTAGCGCGGCATGCGCGCCAGGGTGGCGAAGGTCGCCTCCAGCCGGGCCACGGTATCAGCCAGTCCGGCCCAGCCAAAATCACGCGCGCTGATGGTGCACAGAAGATAGAGGCCGATATTGGTGGGCGAGGTGCGCCGCGCCAGCAGGGGCGCAGGGTCTTCTTGAAAATTGTCGGGCGGCAGCATGTTGTCGGCGGGGGTGACATAGGTCTCGAAAAAGCGCCATGTGCGCCGCGCCGTCATGCGCAGGGCGCGGATATCGGTGCGCGAGGGGCGCGAGCGCGCGGCAATGACCGGCGTGCGGCTGGCCCACATGGCAATGGCGGGCGAAAGCCCCCACAGCACCGCCACCGGCACGCACACGAACAGGTTCCACGGCGCCCACAGGCTGACGCCACACGTCATGCTCCCCGCCAGCACCGGGCCGGACAGCATATGCCCGTAATACCCCGCAAGACCGGCGCGCGTGCGGTCGGTCAGCTGGTCGGCCGGCACCCATTGCAGCATGTGCCGCCTTGTGATGAACACGCGCACCAGCGTGCGCCCGATCGCATCGGCCATGAGGAAGGCCTGATGCGACAGGAAGGTGACGTTGAGGAAGGTCATTACGCCGGCCTCGGCGCTGGCGGCACCGAGCACGCTGAAATAACTGCGCAGCGTGATCCATTCCCGCCGGGGCACGAGATCGGCCAGCACGGGCAGGAAGGCGGGCAGGGCAAGGGCCGCCAGCATGAAGGCGGTCCAGACAAGGGCCACGTGAAAAGGCAGGAACCACGCCCCCACCAGCGCGGCGAGGGCCAGCGGCGTGCTGAGCGTGCGGCGCAGGTTGTCAAGCATCTTCCACCGCGCGATGCCTGAAACGTGGCTGCGTGGCGAATGGCCCGCGCCCGACAGCACCCATGGCAGCAACTGCCAGTCGCCCCGCGTCCAGCGATGCAGGCGCTGGGCGGCGACAAGGTAGTCGGTGGGGAAATCCTCCACCACCTCAATGTCCGATACCAGCCCCGCGCGGGCGAAAATGCCCTCGAACAGGTCGTGGCTGAGCAGCGTGGAGTCCGGCACGCGCCGTGCAAGGGCGGCCTCGAAGGCGTCGATGTCATATATGCCCTTGCCTGCATATGACCCCTCGCCAAACATGTCCTGGTACAGGTCGGACACGGCGGCGGAATAGGCGTCTATGCCGCTCGCGCTGGCATAGATGCGCTGGAACAGCGTGCTGTGATGGCCAACGGGCAGGGCGGGCGTGACCCGTGGCTGGAGGATGGCGTAGCCTTCATGCACCCGGCCCGATACGGGATCGAAACGCGGGGCATTGAGCGGATGGGCGATCTTGCCGATCAGGCGGCGCACGGTTTCAAGTGGCAGGCGCGTATCGGCATCAAGCGTGATGATGTATTTTATGGCCTGTGGCAGGGGGCTTGCGGGCGGCATGAAGGTGGTGTCGGCCGCGCCGCGCAGCAGGCGGTTGAGTTCGTGCAGCTTGCCGCGCTTGCGCTCCCAGCCCATCCAGGCCTGCTCGCTTTCCACCCATATCCGCCTGCGGTGCAGTACGAAAAAGCGCGTGCCACCGGCGGCGGGGCCATATTTGTGGTTGAGTGCTGCCACCCCCGCCAGCGCTGTCGCCAGCAGGGGCTGGTCATCGGGCGCATCCGGGGTGGGGCTGTCGGGCCAGTCGCTCAGGAGGGCGAAGTGCACCATGTCATCACGCGCGGCAAGGTAATGCACCTCGATGCGCGCCAGCAGGGTGGCGACGGTGGCGGGCGTGGTGAGCAGGGCAGGCACCACCACCATGCTGCGGTGCGTGGGGGGAATCCCCTCCCTGAACTCAAGCCCCGGCAGGGATGTCGCCTGTATGACCTCAAGCGCCAGGCGGTTCACGCACGCCACCGCCGCCTCGGATGCGGGCACGAAGGCAAGGGCTGCCAGCAGCCATGAAGCGCCCCCCATGGCGGCATCGCACAACCATAGCGGCACGGCGAGGAACAGCAGCGTCAGCGCGGTGACGACAGCACTGTAAGCCTTGATGCCGCGTGCGCAGAACGCCCGCACCAGCGCAAGCCGTGCGGTGGGGCGGAAACCGATGGCATGCTCCAGCCGCGTCCGTCCGGCCATGAGCAGGTAATAGCCGGGGTCGGCGCGGCGGGGGTCGTCAGGCGTGGTGGTCTGTGCCTGTCGGGCCAGGGCCACCGCGTGTTCGGCTATGGCAATTTCGCTCAGACCGCTGCCGCGCGCCAGTTCCTCTATGGCCTTGCGATACAGGTCGCGGCTGGCAAAATCGGCTCTGGTGAAGCTGTCATAGGCCCCGAACACCCGGTTGACGAGGCAGACCCGCTCGAAGGCCTCGGTCCAGTCAAACCCCGCGATCAGGCGCAGGCTGGTAATGATGTTGCGGATGGTGGCGTTGAACGCGCCCTGTTCAAGCAGGTCGTCGCGCACCGCGTTGTCCATGGTGGTGCCCCGGTCGGCCAGGCGTTGGGCCAGCCAGATCAGGGCGGGGTCTTTTTCCGGGTCCAGCCCGCGCGAGCGGTGGGCAAGCTGGGCGGTAAAGGCATGGGTGAGCGTGTGTGGCGCCACCGAGGCGAGCAGGGCTGACAGGGCGGCGGGCGTGTCCTGCCGGCAGGCCGCAAGCCGGTCGGCCAGGGCATCGGCTTCGCGCCTGCTGGCATTGTTGGCCATGATGGCGCCCGTGACCCGGCGCAGGTTCTCGATCAGCACGATGCGCAGCGTGATGGATACGGCCCAGAGTTCGCCAATGTTCAGGGGCGTCACGCTCTGGTAGGCCAGCAGATAGGCGTAGAGCATGGCGGGCTGGATATTGCTGTCGGTATGCGCCACGAGCGCCCATGTTACGCCAAACACGCGCGGCAGGCCCGCAAACGGGCCGCCTGCCAGCTTGGGTAGGCGCGCGTAGTAGCCCGGTGGCAGATCAAGGTCCGTCTCGCGGATCTGCATGTCGATGAGGGCATAGTTATCGGCCAGCCACTGGGCGGCGGGGGTCAGTTGCCTGCCCGCCTGTATGGCCTCGGCAATGCGGACATCGGCCGCGCGCAGGAAGGCGCTGTTCTGCGCCAGCCTGCGTGACAGGGGCTGCCCGTATCCGCGCGGGTCAGGGGTTATGGCCTGGGCGGCAGCCAGGCTTCTGGCATGGGCTTCGAGCCGTTCGGGGCCAAAAATCTCGCTTCTGATCGGGGTGGCATCTTCCTGCCATGCCGGTTGGGTGGTCCATCGGGGCAGGCGCGCCAGCCAGGAGCGCAACGCACCACCGGGTTGAGAGGGGCGTGTGGTGGCGTTCATGTCATGCTCCAGCCGGGTGGGTGCGGCCATGCGCACCCGTGTTTTCATTTGCGGAAAAGGCTTTTCCTTGGCTGTTGCGCCGGGTTGGCGAGACGGTGCGACAGGCAGGGCCTGGCTTGCGCCGGCGGGGGCGTATCGGGCCGGGTGGCCGGCGGCGTGAGAGATGGTTTTTTTACCGCGGCCCCGGTGTTGTCTGGGCCTTGCGCCGGGCGGGTGCGGGATGCATCCATCGGCTGTCCTCCTTTGTCTGGAGCGGGTGGGCACATGTAAAGAGGGTGGTATGTATGGTGCAGGAGCACGGGGCGGAAAGGCGGCCTGCATGACATGAACGGGCGGCATGCGACGCCGTTTCATGGCGGTGTCGGTATTTTATTGAATTCATGCCGTCATGATTGACTGACTGGCATGCTGCGACACCAAAAAGACATGAATTATTTCCATTCATGGCCATGAATATTTTGTCAAATACCGATGACATGGCTTGTGCGTTAAAGGAGCAGGCCCGGCTGAGACAGGTATGATGTTCATGTCCAATGTAGCGCGCTTTGAGTATATTCTCCTGCTGATCGTGCTCATCGTCGGGCTGGAACTTGCCGCACGCAAGATGCGCCTGCCGCCTGCCGCGGCCCTTGTGCTGGGCGGTATTGCCATAGCACTCGCCCCCGGCCTGCCGGTGCTTGAAATCGACCCTGACCTGGTGCTGATCGTGTTCCTGCCGCCGCTTTTGCTGGCGGGGGCGTATTTTTCCGTCTGGCATGCGTTTCGCCTGCACCTGTTTGGCATTCTGCAACTTGCGGTGGGCGGGGTGGCGTTCACCACGTTTGCCGTGGGGCTGGCCGCGCACTGGCTTATTCCCTCCATGCCGTGGGCGGGGTGTTTCGTGCTGGGTGCTATCGTGGCCCCGCCCGATGCGGTGGCAGCCAAGGCCGTGCTCAAGCACGTGGTCCTGCCCGAGCGCATCATCACGCTGCTGGAAGGCGAAAGCCTGCTGGATGACGCGGCGAGCCTTGTCATTTACCGCTTTGCCACCGTTGCGGTGCTGACCGGCTCGTTCAGCCTTGTTCATGCCACCGTCACCTTTGCATGGCTGGCTTTGGGCGGGCTGGTGCTGGGCGGCGGGCTGGGGTGGCTGTGGATCAGGCTGCTACGCCGGGTGCGCGACCGGATCCTGAGCATTACCATGACGCTGCTGCTGCCGTGGGTGGCCTATATCGGGGCGGAGAAGCTGGGGGCGTCGGGGGTCATCACCACGGTTGTGGCGGGGCTGGTGCTGGGGTGGCGGCAGCATGACGTGTTCAGCGCCGATGAGCGCCTGCGCTGGGCGGCGGTGTGGGAGGTGCTGGTGTTCTTGCTGGAATCCCTCGTTTTCGTGCTGATCGGCATGGCGCTGCACGCCATCGTGCTGCGCCACAGGGGCACGGGCTGGGTGGCGCAAGATGTGTTCGGCCCCGTCATGGGCATTGTGCTGGCGGTCATGGTATCGCGTTTTGTGTGGATGGCCCTGACCGAGGGGCTGCGCATCGCCTGCGTGCCGCCATCACGGCGGCCGGGCGTGCGGGGGTTCATGACCTATGTTGTGGTGATGGGGTGGTGCGGCATGCGCGGCGTGGTCAGCCTGGCCATCGTGCTGGCGCTGCCCGAGGGCATGCCCGAGCGCGACATCATGCAGATCGCGACTTTCGTGGTCATTCTGGCAACCGTGCTGGGGCAGGGCACCACCATTGGCTGGCTGATCCGCATGACGGAGGGCGCGCGTGGGCAGGTGTCGGGGCAGCGGCATTACCTGTCGGTATCGCAGGCGCGCGCCCAGATCGCCCGCGTGCAGGAGCGCATCATGCAGCATCTGGCCTATGATGCGCAGGGGCAACTGGTGCATGACCGCCTGCTGGAGCAATATGCCTACCGCGCGGAACTGGCCGAGCGTTTCAGCCACGAGCAGGAGGCGTTGCAGGGGCGGCAGGACGCCCATTACCGCGCCCTGCTGGTCACCATAAAGGCAGGCCGCGCCGAACTGCTGCGGCTGCACCGCAGCGGCGAGATCCATGATGCCGTGCTGCACCAGCTTGAACATGAGCTCGACCTGCAGCAGATGACGGCGGAAGGGGCTCTGATCTAAGCCGGTTTTCAACCAGCTTAACCAAAAACTTCTGAATGTTTTTTGCGCCAGCAGGCGCGCGGCGGGCAGCTTGTTGCAATGCGGCGGCATTCGGGTGCAAT
This sequence comes from Komagataeibacter sucrofermentans DSM 15973, assembly GCF_040581405.1. NCBI lineage: Bacteria > Pseudomonadati > Pseudomonadota > Alphaproteobacteria > Acetobacterales > Acetobacteraceae > Komagataeibacter > Komagataeibacter sucrofermentans. Next base: position 1,722,448 of record NZ_CP137157.1, on the reverse strand, counting down.
GACAACCGGATGACCGTTCCGACCACTTTCCTGCCACAGCGCCTGCGGGCTTTCTTGTGTTCCCCCGCAGGGGGTGCCTGCGCGTTGCTGCTGGCGTCCGTTTTGGGGTTCGGACTGGCCAATTCGCCATGGGCCGGGGCTTACGGGGCGGTGGCGCAATGGCCACTCCGCCTTGCTGTTCTGGGCGCACCGGGGCCACACACTTTGACGGCCTGGGTGTCTGATGGACTGATGGCGCTGTTTTTCCTGAGCATCATTCTCGAAATCAGGCAGGAAATCAGCGATGGCCATCTTTCATCACCCCCCAAGGTCGCCCTGCCGCTGATTGGCGCGCTGGGCGGCATGGTGGTTCCGGCCCTTGTTTATGTATTCATAACCCGTGGCGCGGCGGATGCGGCGCAAGGATGGGCCATACCGATTGCAACCGATGCCGCCTTTACCCTGCCCATCATCCTGCTGCTTGGCACGCGCGTAGCCCCGGCGGCACGGGTGTGGCTCATGGCGCTGGCGGTTTTTGATGACCTGCTGGGCATTGCCGTCATTGCGATCTTTTACAGTTCAGCGCCCTGCTGGCCTGCCTTGGGCTGCGCCTGCATGGTACTGGCGGGGCTGGTTGCGGCCCGTCGTGGCAGGGTGGTCAATCCGTGCGTTTACGGGCTGGGTGGCGTGCTGTTATGGGGGCTGTGCGTGCGCGCGGGCGTGCAGCCAACGCTTGCGGGTGTGGCAATCGGGGCGTGCCTGCCCGCTCCGCTGGCGCGACCGGCGCTGAACGCGGTTGTGACATGGGGGGTGCTGCCGCTGTTTGGTTTCCTCAATGTGGGCGTGTCGCTTGCGGGGGCGCATATGGGCATGCTGCTGGCTCCTGTGCCGCTTGGAGTGCTGCTGGGGCTGGTGGTGGGCAAGCCCGTGGGCGTTTTTGGCGCAAGCGTGCTGGCGGCCAGGCTGGGGTTGGCCAGCCTGCCGGAGGCAACCTCGCTGCACATGCTGTTCGGGCTTTCGCTTTTATGTGGCATTGGCTTTACCATCAGCCTGTTCATTGCCAGCCTTGCCTTTACGGACCCCGCCCTGGTGGGGGCTGCGAAGCTGGGCATAGTCGCAGGCTCCCTTGTTGCTGCGCTGTCGGGCTGGCTGTGGCTGCGTTTCGGGGACAAACCATAGAAGTTTTGGGTGAAGCTTTTTTAAATAAAGGCAGCACCCAAAAACTTTTACTTTATCAATTTGCCTCGCCGGGGTGTCCTGCCATTGCCGCCGCAAGCAGCGTTGCAAGCCAGTCGGCAAACACCTGCACCCGGCGCGACAGATGGCGGCGATGCGGGTAAAGCAGCGCCATGGGCATGGGTTCGGGCCGCCAGTCGGGCATGACATCAATCAGTTCGCCTGCCTCGATATGGTGCCGCACGTCATAGGCGGGTACCTGTATCAGCCCCAGCCCGGCCAGGGCGCATGCCACGAGGGCTTCAGCACTGTTGACCGTAACCCGGGCCGACATGTTGTGCACCGTGCCGGCCGCCATCCATTCCCATGCCTCCACCCGGCCCGTGGCGGGGGAGGCATAGCGCACGGCCTCGTGTTGCGGCAGGTCGGCAGGCGTGTGGGGCGTGCCCCTGCGCGCCAGATAGGCGGGGCTGGCCACGTTGACGAGCGGCAACTCGCCCAACTGCCGCGCAATCAGTGCTGAATCCGCCAGCGGGCCGACACGCAGCACGCAGTCGATTCCGTCCTCGATCAGGTTCACGGTGCGGTCGCTTACGCCAAGCTCGATGTCGATATCAGGGTAGTCTTGCAAAAAGGCGGGCAGGGCAGGGGCTACGATCAGCCGCCCGATGCGCCCGGGCAGATTCACGCGCAGCAGGCCACGCGGCGCAGTGCGGTCTTTTTGAAACAGGGTTTCGGCTTCCTCCACATCCGTGACCAGTCGCACGCAATGTTCAGAAAAAGCGGTGCCATCGGGCGTGGGGGTGACAGAGCGGGTGGTGCGGGCGAGCAGTCTTGTGCCCAGCCGGTTCTCAAGTTCCTGTATGGCGGCCGACACCGAGGAGCGCGGCATGCTGAGCGTATTGGCCGCGCGGGTGAAGCTGGCGGTTTCCACCACGCGGGTGAAAATACGGAACAGGTCGATACGATCCACGGCAACCCCGGCATGCATTGGGTATTTGTTCGTTATTCCTGACAGGTGTTGTCAGGAATGGGAACTTTATGGCCTGACCCTAGCTGATACTGTGCGGATAGCAAAAGCGCCACCCGCGCTTGTCACGCATGAACGGAGGCTCGATATGGTCGATCACAGCATCAAGGGTAAGACGGTTATCATAACAGGCGGGGCCAAGAACCTTGGCGCGCTCGTGGCCCGTGACCTTGCGGCCCATGGTGCAAAAGCCATTGCCATTCACTACCACAGCGCGGCCACGAAACCCGAGGCCGACAAAACGCTTGCGGCGCTGAAGGCGGCAGGCGTGCAGGCCGTGGCCCTTCAGGCCGACCTGACCGCAAGCGGCGCGGTCGCCAAACTGTTTGCCGATACGGTGGCCGCGATCGGCCGGCCTGACATTGCCATCAACACCGTAGGCCAGGTGCTCAAGAAGCCGATTGCCGAGACGACCGAGGCCGAGTTCGATGCCATGTTCGCGGTTAACACGCGGGTTGCATATTTCTTCATCAAGGAAGCGGGCCTTCATCTTAACGACAACGGCAAGCTGCTGACCCTCGTCACCTCGCTGCTTGGTGCGTATACGCCGTTTTATTCCACCTATGCGGGGTCAAAGGCGGCGGTGGAGCATTTTACCCGTGCTGCCTCGAAGGAATATGGCGCGCGCGGCATTTCGGTCAACGCAATCGGGCCGGGCCCGATGGATACGCCTTTCTTTTACGGGCAGGAAGCGCCCGAGGCCGTGGCCTACCACAAATCGGCCGCAGCGCTTTCCCCCTTCAGCCGGACCGGCCTGACCGAGATCGAGGATATAGCCCCCTATATCCGTTTCATCGTATCGGAAGGGTGGTGGATGACCGGCCAGACCATTCTGGTCAATGGCGGTTACACCACCAAGTAGGCCGAGGGCGGCGGGGTGCTACTGGTAGCCTGCCGCCTGTAACTCAAACAGTTCCGCATAGCGGCCAGCCTGGGCCAGGAGCTGTTCATGCGTGCCTGCCTCCAGCACGCGCCCGTGTTCGAGTACCACGATGCGGTCTGCCGTGCGCACGGTGGAAAAACGGTGCGAAATGACCAGCGCCGCCTTGCCGTGGCGCAGCGCGCGCAGGCGCTCGAACACATCCGTCTCGGCCCGGGCATCAAGTGCTGAGGTCGGTTCATCAAGGATCAGCAGGTCGGCATCGCGCATATAGGCGCGTGATATGGCGATTTTCTGCCACTCGCCGCCTGACAGTTCGCGCCCCTTCGCCACCCGCTTGCCCAGAGGCTGGTCAAGCCCCATGGGCAGCTTGGCCAGCACGTCCTCGGCCAGTCCTTCATGGGCGGCGGCGGTGATGCGCGCGGTGTCATTCAAGGCTTCGATCCGGCCCACGGCAATGTTTTCCGATGCGGTCAGGCTGTAGCGGATGAAATCCTGAAAAATCACGCCGATATGGGCACGCAGGTCAGCAAGGTCCATGTCGCGCAGGCTCACGCCATCCACCGTGATCCGCCCCTCATCAGGCTCGTAAAGCCGGGTGAGCAGTTTGACGATGGTGGTCTTGCCCGCGCCATTTTCACCCACCAGCGCCACTGTCTCGCCCGCGCCGATCTGCAGGTCGAGGCCGCGAATGGCCCACCTGTCCGTGCCGGGATAGCGGAAGCCTACATTCTCGAAGCGGATGCCCTGGCGGATGGGCGAGGGGAAGGGGCGCGTGACGGGCGGCGAGAGTATGGCCGGGCGCAGGTCGAGAAAGGCGAAGAAATCATCAAGATACTGCGCCTGGCTTGCTGTTTGCGTCACGCCCAGCAGCAGGCTCGACAGCAGCCCGTGCAGCCGCAGGAACGACCCTGACAGAAAGGTCAGGTCACCCACCGAGAAACGCCCGCGCACCGTATCCCACACAATGACGATATAGACGCCATAATACGCCACCGAGCCGATGGCTGCGAACGCCCCGCTCCACGCAAACCGGCGCAGCGCCAGCCTGCGGTTTTGCTCGAGCACGGTTGCCGCAGCCGTGCTGAAGCGCTCGACCAGAAAGCCGCCAAGGCCAAACAGCTTGAGTTCCTTGGCATGTTCCGCGCTGGAGCCGACGTGGCGCAGATATTCCATCTCGCGCCGCTCGGCGGTCTTGGCGCGGATCAGGCGGTAGCCCTCGGCATTGAAATGCGCCTCGCCCGCCGCAGCAGGCAGCAGGGCTATGAGCAGCACCACCACCAGCCACGGTGCAAACGCCATGACCCCCGCCGCCAGCACCAGTGCGGTGACCGTGGTCTGGGCAATGTTGAACAGTTGCACCAGCAGGTTGTTGCGCCCCGAGGCCTGGCGGCGCGCGCGCTCGAGCAGGTCCTGCAATGCGCTTGATTCGAACTGCTGCAGGTCAAGCGTTGCGGAATGTTCCATCAGCGCCAGGCTGACAGAGTTGATGTAACGCTCATTGAGCAGCCCATCGACCAGCGAAATGGCGCGTGATGTCAGGTCGGACAGGATGATGAGCGCGAATTCCAGCGCAATCCAGAGTTCCAGCCGTGTGGCCGGACCATGCAGCGCCCAGTGGGCCAGTGACCCGGCGGGCATGGCATGGCCGCCAAGGCGGATGACCTCATCGACAATCAGCTTGCCCAGATACAGCGCCAGCGGCGGCTGGATGGCCTGCACCAGCCGCAGGCAGATGCTGGCCACCGTCAGCGCCGGGCTGCACCGCCAGATCTGGCGGAACATGCGCGGCACATGGGCGTACACGCCAAAACGCCGCTTCAGCCGTGTGGACCACGGCAGGTGCGTTTCGGGCCGGGGGGAAGAGGGGCGGGATGGTTCTGTCTCAGCGTTCAATCAGCCTATGCTCCCGATAAAAGCTGTTTGAAACCAATTTATTGAATAAAAAATTTTCGCATATTGTCTGTTTTTTAAAGCGGCGTGCATTGTGGCCTTCGTGAAAAAAAGCTTTATCATAACCATTCTCATGACAGGATGATCGGGTCCCCCGTAAAACATCAACCCAGTGAACGTCATGCAATGCGGGACGTGAATATGAAATTTACGCGCAAATGCTCAATCATTCCTATTGTTCACCTCCCCCTTATCTTATTTAGTATTTGTGCAAAAATATCCCAGGAAACATCAATATCTTCTACGTATAAATTATCGATCTCATCTTTTCCGTTCAGGAATAAGGGTATTTTATAGGAAGCACATTTATTGTATTTTACTGATAAGCCAGTTTCTTTCTGCCATTCTGAGAAGAACCCTTCTGCCAGGCTAACATCGCCATACCTGACCAGCTCGTCATTGTGGAATGAAATAATATCGCCTTCAATATTGAACACCTCGCCCGTTCCCGATTCAAACATCAATATATGATTACCTTTTTCTGGATTTTCGGCTGCGAATGCCCTGCCGAGCCAATCATACCCAAAGCATATCATTGTTTTTTTGTAAGCGGGGAATGCCTTGCAAATACGTTCTGACCATATTCTGATGTCTTTAGGTTTTATAATTCTATACAGACCACCGTTAAATGAGTCGCCACCATAATTTTTAAACAGATGGCATAGACTTTCCGCCATATCGGCAGGATATGGATAAGCATTATTTTCTTTATTGCAGGGTGGGGAATCTTTTTTAAATTTATCATCAAAATATTTAAACATGATCTCTCTTCTATTTTTCTGTATATCTTAATTTGCTTTCTGGCCTGTTCTGACGAAAGACAAATGCAGGATATAGTGTGCTTTTGATACTGGAGGGGCCATTTGAAAAGACAGGCTCAATAATACCCCGAAATCATAGACGTTTTTGATGAAAATTTTTCAAAAATCTTCAGAAAACGTCACCTTTTTTAAAAAGGCGACACCCGAAAACTGTTCTTGTTTTTAAACAATTTCTTGAAAGTGTTGCGTGTACCCGGAGCATCGGCCCTTTGGCTATCTGGCATTATCTTTTGAGCAAGTCATTATTTTGAAACGGGCTTCTGTTCCCGTGCGGATGGGGCGGCTTCTTTCGGCGCTTCTGCGCCAACCGGCAGGGGCAGGCCCATATGGTGCGCGCCGCGGCTTCTGGCCAGTTGGATCTGGCGTTCGCGTTCGGCATAGCGCTGGCGCTGGGCCTTGGTCCGTTCTGTGCTGCAATGCGGGCAGCGCACGCCTTCCTCATAGTCCGGCGACTGGCGGTCGGCAGCGCTGAGCGGCGTGCGGCAGGCGTGGCAGATGTCGAATGTGCCGGGGGCCAGCCCGTGGCCTACGCTCACGCGCTGGTCAAACACAAAGCATTCGCCTTCCCACAGGCTCTGGGGCTCGGGCACGGTTTCAAGGTATTTCAGGATGCCGCCCTGCAGGTGAAATACGTCCTCCACCCCTTCGGCGCGGACAAAGGCGGTGGCTTTCTCGCACCGGATGCCGCCGGTGCAGAACATGGCGATCTTTGGCGTGCGGCCTTCGTGCTCCAGCGCGGCCCGGTGTTCACGGAACCATTGCGGAAATTCACGGAAGGTTTTCGTGCGCGGATCAATCGCGCCGCGAAAGGTGCCGATCGCGACTTCATAATCATTGCGGGTGTCGATCACGATGGTGTCGGGGTCTGAAATCAGGGCGTTCCAGTCCTCGGGCGGCACGTAGTGGCCCACATCGCGCCGTGGGTCGAGGCCATCGATGCCCATGGTCACGATCTCGCGCTTGATGCGCACCTTCATGCGGTGAAACGGCAGCGCAGGCGCGCGCGAGAACTTGACCTCAAGCCCGGCACAGCCGGGCAGGGCGCGGATGATGGCCAGTATGGCGCCAATCCCCGCATCCGTTCCGGCGATGGTGCCATTGATCCCTTCATGCGCCACGAGCAATATGCCGCGTATGCCCAGTTCGTGGCAGGCTGCCAGCAGCCGCTCGCGCACGGCGGCGACATCCGCAAACGGGGTGAAATGGTAAAGGGCCGCGACGCGGATGGGCAGTTCCGCCGATGGCGATGCGGAAGAAGGGGATGGATCTGTCACACTGGCAACCTGTGCTGGAAACGGCCACATGCAGGCATGCGGATACATGAAGCCATGCTATATAGCCCAACCGCGGCCTGAATGCACCATGCACCGCAACGGCAGCGGGGCTGTGCAAACATGACGGTCGATCTTGTAAGGAACATTTTTTACCAGCGCGATGACTGGGAGCATTTCCTGCTGCAAATGGTATCGGGCGGTGATTTTTCCCATATCAGCACGTTTGTCGGGCAGGTCTATTCCCCTGGCGCTGCCGAGGATTTTGACCTGCTCCTGTATAAAGGCGAGAAGCTGGCCCTGCGTGGTTCAACTCTCATCGCGTTCGGGAAGGAGGGGTGCATCGTCTTCCCCTCTTTCGGCATCGAGGTGTGGGCAGATGTCGCACCCGCGCGGACCCTGATCCGCCACCATATTGCCTACATGCAGGCCATCAGTGCGGCATGGGTGGGCTTTACGCAGGAGATGGCAAATATCCGCGCCGCCACCCGCAAGGCCATGCTTGGCGTCGATGCCGGTCTGGGCGTGCGCTTTGACAGCCAGCATAATGCTTACGTGCTCAAGGGCCCGCATGTCATTGCAACAATCAATCTCGTAAACAGCACGCAAATTCCGTCTGCGGTCGATATGGTCAGGGAGAACCTCAAGGCAGGCCTCATCCTGCCCGTTGACGTGCCGGAAGGCGAAGCCACGCCCGTGGTGCCGCTGCGGCAGTTCCACTTTCCGCGTGATGCACCCTTCATTGATGCCTACCGCATTGCACGGAATACGGACGTACGCCCGGATGAAATACCCTCCTGAGCAACAGGCCCTTTACGCCTGCGCAAAAATGGTGGACCACCAACGCCCATCAGACTGTTTTTCTAGCGCCATGTGGGGCATGCCATGACCGTAACCCTGTACCATAACCGTGCCTGTGGCACCTCACGCAACGTGCTGGCCCTGATCCGGGCGGCCGGGATCGAACCCGTGGTGGTGGAATACCTCAAGACCCCGCCCACGCGGGCCGAACTCGATGTGCTGGCCAGCAGGCTGGTCGTGCCGGTGCGCGACCTGCTGCGCGAGCGCGGCACGCCCTATGCCGAACTCGGGCTAGATAACCCCGCGCTGAGTGACGGGCAGATCCTTGATGCCATCGCGGCCCACCCGGTCCTGCTCAACCGCCCCGTGGTCATGACCGACACGCAGGCGCGCCCGTGCCGCCCGAAGGAGATGCTGTTCGAGATCCTGCCACAGGCCCGTCCGGCTTCATCCTGAGGTCACGCCTGCCTGCGGCGGCGCAGGACATGGACCAGCGCGAAAAACACCGTCGTGCCCAGGCTGGCCAGCGCGGTCATGCGCTGCGACGGATTGAGCAGCATCGCCCCGAAAATGACCAGCACCCCGCCCAGGGTGGCAATGTTGATGACCGGAAAGAATGGCAGCCGGAAACAGGCCCGTTGTGCTGCGGGCATGGCGGTACGGCGGGTGACCATATAGGCCGTGACGATCAGCGAATAGACCAGCAGGATCACGCCCCCGCTGCAACTGAGCAGGAAGGAGAACACCGTATCCGGCGCCAGGATGGAGGAGAACGCCACCACGCCCCCGGCCAGTGAATTGGCCATGATGGCATTGACAGGCGTGTTCTGGCTGTTGCGGCGTTGCAGCAGGGCGGGCGCATCGCCGTGGCGCGCGAGTTCGGCCAGAATGCGCGATGTGATGTAAAGGCTGGAGTTCATGCACGACAGCACCGCCGTCAGCACCACCACCCGCATGCACGCAGCAGCCCCGGGAATGCCCATGACCTGCATGGCCGCCACAAAGGGCGAATGGCCGGGCTCGATGGTCCACCACGGCACGATCATCAGGATCAGCGCGATGGACAGGCTGTAGAACAGCATGATGCGCGTGCCGAGGCTGCGGGTTACATGCGCCACGTTTTTGGCCGGTTCGGCGGATTCACCCGCTGCCACGGTCGCGATTTCCGAGCCGATCATGGTGAACAGAAGGGTGGGGATGATGGACAGCACCCCCATCGCGCCATGCGGAAAAATCCCGCCATGACCCGTTACATTGTGCACGACCGGCACGCCGGGGCCGAACACATGCGCCACGTACAGCCCGCCCGCCACCACAAAGGCCACGATGCTGGCCACCTTGATGAGTGAGAGCCAGAACTCGCATTCGCCAAAAATGTGCACCGCCATGCGGTTGACCAGGTTCAGCGCCACGATCAGCGCCGTGGCCAGCGCCCAGACCGGCAGCCTGATCCAGTCCTGCAGCAAGATCGCGCCCGCAATCGCCTCGCTGCCCAGCGCCACCAGCCAGAAGAACCAGTACAGCCACCCGGTGGTAAACGCAGCCCCATTGCCATGGGCAATGCGGATATATTCCACGAACGAGCCCTTGCCAGGGCTGGCAATCACCATTTCGCCCAGCATGCGCATCACGAGCATGACCAGCATGCCCACCGCGACAAAGCCCAGCAGCACCGCAGGCCCCACCGCGGCAATGGCAGCACTGCTGCCCACGAACAGCCCGGCCCCGATGGCACCGCCCAACGCAATCATGATGATGTGGCGCTGCCTCAGCACGGAGGCAGGCGGGGCGGGGGGCGCGCCCTCAGTCATGCTGCCTGCCATCGTGCCTGCGCAGGGCGCGTAAAAGGCGGCCCGAGGGGAGAACACTGCCGAAACCGGGGCAGCCCATGTCAACGCCCCACAGGCGTGGCCCTGCCGGTGCAGGTTGTAATCGTTTCACTTTCATCCATACCATTAGGACAGGAAGCCGCCCCGTCTGTAAAGGGCGGCGGGGTTGGGTGATGATGTCATAACGCGCTGGTTTTCCAGCAGAAGGATGGCGCGCTGAATGGACCCGGTGGTCATTTCATGCGCGGTGTTCTAAACGCTATGGCCATGAATGCGTCACGATCCGTTACCATTATCGTCAACCCCACGGCAGGGCGGCGGCGTTCTGGCCATGCCACGCGTCTTGCCAGGATCCTGCGCCGTGCGGGCGTTGCGGTGCAGGTTGTGCACACCCGCGACCGGGGCCACGCCACCGAACTCGCTCGTGCTGCGGTGGAGCAGGGTGGTTGCAGCCATGTCGTGGCAACCGGCGGTGATGGCACCGTGGCCGAAGTGGCGCGTGGGCTTGAAGGGTCCGATGTGGTTCTGGCGGTGCTGCCCGTTGGCACGGCCAACGTGCTGGCGCGTGAACTCGACCTGCCGTTTGATGAAGGCGCGCTTGCGCGGAGCATTATCGCAGGCACCAGCACCACCGTGTGGCCAGGCGTGCTGCATACGGCGCAGGGCGCGTCGCTTTTCGTGCAGATGGCGGGGGTGGGGTTTGACGCCTATGTGGTCCACACCGTCTCCCCACGCCTGAAGAAGGCCGTGGGCCGCGCGGCCTATGTGGTGTCAGTGCTGCGGGCGTTGTGGGGCTACCGCTATCCGGTTCTGCGCGTGGAGGTGGAGGGCGTCGTGCATGAAGCCTCGTCCGCCATCATCTCGAAAGGCGCGCTGTATGCAGGGCGGCATGTGCTCGCGCCCGCCTCCATGCAGGAGGAAAAGGCATTCTCCGTCGTGCTGTTTGGCAGTGCCGGGCCGTGGGCAACCCTGCGCTACGGGCTGGCCCTGCTGCGCGGCACGCTGCCACGGCAGAAGGATGTAACGGTCTTGCGGGCCAGCACGGTTGCCATTCCCGCGCCCACCGGCCTGCCCGTGCAGAGCGATGGCGATGCGCATGGCTACACCGCCATACGGGCGGACATCAATGACCAGCCCATCCGCATCGCCATTTGCCCACGCGCGGGGTAAGACAGGAAAATCGCTCCCCAAACCGGGCCGGGGCGTGATAGGTTTCCGCCCGCCATGACAACCCATATGATGATCGAGCTGATCGCCGTGCTGACGGCCGTGCGGGGGGATGTTCCGCAGGTTATGACCATCGACCATGGGCGGCAGCTGCCTTCCGGCCCGCTGGAAAGCACGCACCGCTCGCTGCAGGCGGGCGTCAGGGCATGGGTCGAGCGCCAGACCGGCCACCCCATCGGGCATGTCGAGCAGCTCTATACCTTTGCCGATCATGACCGCATCCTTGCCACCACGCAGGGGCGGATGATCGCCATTTCCTATCTTGCCCTCACGCGCAGCCACGCGGGCGAGACGGGGTGGCGTGACTGGTACGACTACTTCCCGTGGGAGAACTGCAAGAGCGACGAGGGCCGCGCCAGCCTGGCCCTGATCGAGCGCCTGCTGTGCCACTGGGTGGCGGGCATGGGCCATGCCGCCGGGCGCGTGCGGCAGTGGCAGCGCTGTGTCAGCCTGTTCGCCATTGGCGACATGGTGGCCTGGAATGACGAACTGGTGCTCCAGCGCTACGAACTGCTGTATGAGGCCGGGCTGGTGGCCGAGGCGGGCTGCCCGCCCGATCGCGCGGTGCCGGGGCAGTCCATGCACCATGACCATCGTCGCATTCTGGCAACGGCCATGGCGCGGTTGCGTGCAAGAATACGTTATCGCCCGGTTGTGTTTGAACTCATGCCCGAGGCCTTCACCCTGCTCCAGCTCCAGCGCGTGATGGAAAGCCTGTCAGGCGTGCATGTGCACAAGCAGAATTTCCGTCGCCTGATCATGCAGCAGCAACTGGTTGAAGAAACTGGCGAAATCGAGGAACACACCGGCGGTCGCCCGGCCCGTCTGTTCCGCTTCTGTGGCGAGGTGCGGCAGGCGCGGCAGTTCGTTGGCACCAAGATCCCGCTGGTGCAGCCCTGAGCGGGGCGGGGCGCACCTCACGAAAATCCTGATTGACAAGCGGGCTGTTTCGCTCTGGAAGTGTGGGGCCGGTCCCTGCGGCCCAACTTATACTCAATATGAGCATAAATGGCATGCGGGAACGGAAAGGGAGAACAGGCATGAACCAGATTGCGCCACGTGGCAAAACGGACGGGCTGTATGACCGGGTGCGTCATCTGGTCCCCGAAATGGAATGGGAGACCTTTGTCGAGGACATCCGCGCGATCGAGGTCCTCAAGCGCGAGCGCAACGCCGTCATTCTGGCGCATAACTACCAGACGCCGGAAATCTTCCATTGCGTGTCCGATATCCGTGGCGACAGCCTCGCCCTGGCGCGTGAGGCGCAGAATACGGATGCCGACGTGATCGTGATGGCGGGCGTGCATTTCATGGCCGAGACCGCCAAGATGCTCAACCCGCACAGCACCGTGCTGATCCCTGACCTCAGGGCAGGCTGCTCGCTGGCCGATTCCATCACGGGGGCCGACGTGCGCCTGCTGCGCCAGCGCTACCCCGGCGTGCCGGTGGTGACGTATGTAAACACCTCCGCCGAGGTGAAGGCCGAGAGCGACATCTGCTGCACCTCGGGCAATGCAAAGCGCGTGGTGGAAAGCCTGGGCACCGACCGGGTCATCATGATCCCCGATGAATATCTGGCCCGCAACATCGAGGCCGAGACCGGCATCAAGATGATCACCTGGGCTGGTCACTGCGAGGTGCATGAGCGCTTTACGCCGGGCGAGATCGAGCGCATGCGCGCCGACCACCCCGGCCTCGTGGTGCTTGCCCACCCCGAATGTCCGCCCGAGGTCGTGGCGGTATCGGATTTCAGCGGCTCCACCGCCATGATGGATGATTACGTGCGCGACCATAAGGGCGGCCGCATCCTGCTGGTGACAGAGTGTTCCATGAGTGACAACCTGGCCGTGCGCTATCCGCAGACCGAGTTCATCCGCCCGTGCAACATGTGCCCGCACATGAAGCGCATCACGCTGGCCAATATCCGCCAGTCACTGGAAAACATGACGCATGAGGTCACGCTCGACCCGGCAATGGCCAGCCGTGGCCGCCGTGCCGTCGAGCGCATGCTGGCGATATGACCGCGCTCCCGCCCCTGCCATCGCTTGTGGGGCAGCCGCTCATCGTGGGGGCGGGGCTGGCGGGGGTGATGACCGCGCTCTCCACCACGCGGCCGTGCGTGCTGCTGTGCGCGGGCAGACTTGATGAACTTCGCCCGCCGCCCGCCGCAAGCTGGCTGGCGCAGGGTGGTCTGGCCGCTGCCATTGGCGCGGATGATACGCCCGCCCTGCACGCGGCCGACACGCTGGCGGCAGGCGCTGGCCTGTGCGACCCCGCTATAGTGGCGCGGGTAACCGATGATGGCCCCGCCGCAGTCCGGCGCCTTGCAGCCCTGGGCGTGGCATGGGACCGCAACCCCGATGGCAGCCTGCAACGCGGGCTGGAGGCCGCCCATGCGCGCCGCCGCATCGTGCATGCAGGCGAGGACGCGACGGGAGCCGCCATCATGCGCGCCCTGATCGCCCGTGTGCGGCACACCCCGCGCATTACAGTCATCGAGCAGGCGCGGGCTCGTGATCTGGTGCTGCATGATGGCGCGGTGGCCGGGCTGCGGGTGGTTGTTGCGGGGGAGGAGGCAACCCTGCCTGCCACCGCCATCGTGCTGGCCACGGGCGGCGTGGGCGGGCTGTTTGCCGATACCACCAACCCGGCAGGGGCCACAGGCAGCGGGCTTGCCATTGCCGCGCGCGCGGGCGCCGTGCTGGGCAATATGGAGTTCGTGCAGTTTCATCCTACCGCCCTTTCCGCCGGGGCGGATGGGCAGCGCCTGTGTCTTGTCAGCGAGGCCGTGCGGGGCGAAGGCGCCACCCTGATCGATGAAACCGGTGCCCGCTTTACCGAGGAACTTGCCACGCGTGACACCGTATCGCGCGCGGTGTGGCGGCACATGATGGAAGGGCATACGGTCTATCTCGATGCCCGCAAGGCTATCGGGGCGGCCTTTACGCAGCATTTCCCCGCCATTTCCGCGCTGTGCGCGGCGCATGGCATTGATCCGCTCACGCAGCCCATCCCCGTAAGGCCTGCTGCCCATTACCATATGGGCGGCGTGGTGGTTGACCATGCGGGGCGCACCGGCGTGCCGGGCCTGTGGGCTGCGGGCGAGGTCGCCTGCACCGGCCTGCATGGGGCCAACCGGCTGGCCAGCAATTCCCTGCTTGAGGCGGTGTCGTTCGGCACATGGATCGGCCAGGCGCTTGATGGCCATGATCGGCCGGTCCGGTCGGTGGCCAGCGTGGCTGCTACAGGGCCACAATGGATGCCCCCGCCGGTTGGCCTGCGGCGGCTCATGAGCCGTTATGCCGGTGTCATTCGCAGCGGGGCGGAACTTGAGGCCGGGCTGGCGCAGGTGCTGGCCCAGCCTGAAAGCGATGCCCGGCTGGTCTGTGCCGCCATCATGCACGCGGCCCTGATGCGCGCCGAAAGCCGGGGCGGCCATTTCCGCAGCGATTATCCGCACGCCGCACCCACGCCCCATGCCTCGCGCCTGACACTGGCGGAACTTACCCGCCTGAGCACGCAGATGGACGCGCCCATGGCGACCCCCCAATGAAGGAAAGAAACGCCCCCATGCTCCACCCCTTGCCCGACATCATGCTCGAACCCCTCGTGCGCGCGGGCCTGCTGGAGGATCTGGGCCGCGCGGGCGATCTCACCACCGATGCCGTGATCGGGGAGGGCGATACCATCGTCCGCGCCGCCTTTGTGGCGCGGCAGGAAGGCGTGATCGCGGGGCTGGATATGGCGCGCCTGTCCTTTGCCCTGATGGACCGGCGCATCACGTTTGCCCCAAAGGTGCGTGATGGCGGCAGGGTCGGGCCGGGCGACGTGCTGGCCACGGTGGAAGGTCCGGCACGCGGCATCCTGTCGGGCGAGCGGGTGGGGCTGAACTTCCTGTCGCATCTCAGCGGCATTGCCACGGCCACGGCTGCGGTGGTTGACCTCGTGCGGCCTTACCGCGCCCGCATCACCTGCACGCGCAAGACCATGCCCGGCCTGCGCGCCATCCAGAAATATGCCGTGCGGGCAGGCGGCGGCGGCAACCACCGTTTTGGCCTTGATGATGCGATCCTGATCAAGGACAACCACCTCGCCTTTGCCGGTGGCGTCAGGCCCGCGGTCGAGCGCGCGCGGGCGGCGGCAGGCCATCTGGTGCGCATCGAACTGGAAGTGGACACGCTGGAACAGTTGCGCGAAGGGCTGGAAACCGGCGGCGTGGATGTGTTCCTGCTTGATAACATGCCGCCCGACACGCTGCGCGAAGCCGTGAAACTGGTGGATGGCCGCGCCATAACCGAGGCTTCGGGCGGGATAACGCCCGATACGGTCACCGCCGTGGCGAAGGCAGGGGTGGACCTGATCTCGCTGGGCTGGCTGACGCATACCGTGCGTGTCATGGATATCGGGCTGGATTACCAGCCCTGATCCTGTAGGAAGGAAGGGATTGTAACATGAGGAAACCGTCATGCCCCATCTTTCCGCCCGGTACCCCCGCCGCCTTGCGGTTCTTGCGCTTGCAGGCGGCCTGATGACGGGCGCAGGCGTGGCTCATGCCCAGCCTTACATGCAGCAGCAGATGCAGCAGGATGCACAGCAGCGCATGCAACGCGACCAGCAGCGCCAGCAGATGGACCAGCAGTTCCGCCAGCAGCAGATGCAGCTTGACCAGCAGCGCGAGCAGATGCGCATGCAGCGTGACCAGCAGCGCCAGCAGATGGATCAGCAGTTCCGTCAGCAGCAGATGCAGCTTGACCAGCAGGCCTGGCAGATGGGCAACCAGCCCGGCGGCCGCGAGCAGATCGAGCGCCAGCGCGAGCAGATGCGCATGCAGCGCGACCAGCAGCGCCAGCAGATGGATCAGCAGTTCCGCCAGCAGGAAGAGCAGCTTGGCCAGCAGCGCCAGCAGATGCAAATGCAACAGCAGCAGCAGATGCAGCAGTTCGGTCAGGGATGGGGCCGATAGGCACGCCCCTGGCGTAAAGTCCCGGCCCTACCTGAGGGCGAAGATGTCGCGCATGTCCATGCTCGCCGCAATCTCCCATACCCGCACGGTCAATGCGGTGGGCAGGGACTGCGTCAGCCGTGCCAGCCCGACTTCGGGCGCGGCGCATGGCCCCAGCGGGCGCACCTGCAGCCGGCCATGCCCCGTATGGGTGGGCAGGGCCGCAACGGGCAGGATGCTGGCCAGGCGCCCGGCCAGCAGCTCGGCATACAGCACCTCGAGCGAGTTGGTTTCCAGCACGATGCTCGGCGTCACGCCCGCCGCGCGAAAAGCCTCATCCACGATCTGGCGGGTGCGCATTTCCGTGCTCAGCAGGCATAGCGGCAGGTCGGCCAGCGTGTGCCACTCGCGTCGGCCCGCGGGCAGCACGAACGGCTCGGCGGCCACCAGCACGTGCTGTTCAGTGTAAAGCGGCAGGGCCTCAAAGGGGCCATCGGGCGGGATCTGGTCAAGATAGACCAGCCCCAGATCAAGCTGCTGCTGGCGCAGGCGGTGGATGGTATCGGCAGATGAACCAAGCCGCACCTGCAGGTGCAGGCCGGGGATGGCGGTGCGAAAACTTTCCAGCAGCACGGGCGAGGCCTGGAGTGCTGGCGGCATCAGGCCGATGGACAGCGACCCGCCCGCCACCGCCTGCGCGAAGGCGGCTTCCTGCCGCAGGCCATCAAGGGCTGCCAGCGTCTGGCGCGCCCAGTCGAGCACGCGCTGCCCCTCATCGGTCAGGCCATTGAAGCGGCGGGTGCGGCGGATGATGGTAATGCCCAGTTCGGTCTCGAGCTGGCGTATGGCCGAGGAGAGCGCGGGCTGCGACACGCCGCAGCTTTCCGCCGCGCGGGAGAAATGCCGGTAGCGATCAAGCGCTATGAGGTAAGTCAGTTGCCGCAGAAACACGCCACATCCATCCTGATAAAAACGGCCTCATACTTATATGATAACGGCATGGCGCACCACTGGCCCGCATCCGGCATGGGGTGCGGAGCGAAAGGATATTCCCCCGGCGCATGGCACGCCTGCCACGGTGGCACGGCCGTCATGATCCGCGCCCGTGCGGGCAAAACGGGGCTGCAGCCACAGGCTGCGGCAGATCATGGCTCCATGCGGCATTGACGGCATCGGATGCGATCCGTGATGAAGGTACAAGCATCATCCAACCCGCCACCGCGCCTGATCGGAGCCTGACATGACCGTGCATCTCGCCAATACATCGCTTTTTCGCACGGATGCGTTCATTCATGGCGAATGGGTCCCGGCGGCAAATGGCGCGCGCCGCGCGGTGCACAACCCGGCGACCGGCGCGGCGGTGGCGGAAGTAGCGGAATGCGGGGCGGCGGATGCGGCGCGCGCCATTGAGGCAGCCGTGGCGGCACAGGCGCAATGGCGCAACCGCACCGGCGCGCAGCGGCAGGTGATCCTGGCGCGCTGGCATGATCTGGTCATGGACAATCTTGATGACCTTGCCACCCTGATCGTGACCGAGCAGGGCAAGCCGCGCGGGGAAGCGGCGGGCGAGATCCGCTATGCCGCAAGCTTCCTGTCATGGTTTGCAGCCGAGGCCATGCGTGGCTATGGCGACATAATCCCTCCCACCAACCCCGCTACCCGGCTGAGCGTGATCCGCCAGCCCGTGGGGGTGTGCGCCGCGATTACGCCATGGAATTTCCCTGCGGCCATGATTATCCGCAAGGCTGCCCCCGCCCTTGCGGCGGGGTGCGCCATGATCATCAAGCCATCGGAACTGACCCCGCTCACCGCCCTGGCGCTGGCTGAACTTGCCCATCAGGCTGGCGTGCCCGCAGGGCTGGTGCAGGTGCTGCCCGGTGATGGCGTGCGGCTGGGCAAGGCGCTGTGCGCAAGCCCCGCCATTCGCAAGCTGTCCTTTACCGGCTCGACGCAGGTCGGGCGCATTCTCATGGCGCAGTCAGCCCCCACGCTCAAGCGCCTGTCGCTTGAACTTGGCGGCAATGCGCCCTTCATCGTGTTCGAGGATGCGCATATCGAACAGGCCATCAAGAGCGCCATCGCCGCCAAATTCCGCAATGCTGGCCAGACCTGCGTGTGCGCCAACCGCTTTTTGGTGCATGACAGCATCTATGATGACTTCGCCACCCGCTTTGCCAGAGTAGTGGGCAGGCTGGAGGTGGGGCCGGGCCATGAGCCCAACTCCGTCATTGGCCCGCTCATCAGCGCACAGGCGCGCGACAAGGTGGAGGCCCATGTGCGCGATGCCGTGACAAAGGGCGCAGGCGTGCTGTGTGGCGGCACGCGCGACAGGGCAGGCGCGCTGTTCTATCGCCCCACCGTGCTGCGCGATGTAACACCCGCCATGCGCATTGCCCATGAGGAAACCTTCGGCCCCGTGGCCCCGCTCATGCGCTTTCACACCGAGGCGGAAGCCATCGCCATGGCCAATGACACGGAATATGGCCTTGCCGCCTATTTCTTCACCCGCGACCACGCCCGCGCCTGCCGCGTGGCCGAAGCGCTGGAATACGGCATGGTGGGCCATAATACCGGGCTGATCTCGAACGAGGTCGCCCCCTTTGGCGGCATCAAGCAGTCGGGCATGGGGCGCGAGGGCTCGCGCTACGGCATGGATGAATATCTGGAGATGAAATATGTCTGCACCGACATTACCGATCCGGACGCCTGATTACATTTACATCCGCTTTCAATGGAGTACGATGGTGGCATGAACGAATTCCGCTTTCTTCATGCCGCCGACCTGCATCTCGATAGCCCGCTGCGGGGCCTGGGCGTGCGCTCGGATGAATATGCCCGCCTGATTGGTGATGCCTCGCGCCGCGCCTTTAATGACATGATCGACCTTGCCATCAACCGTGAATGCCGCTTCGTGGTGCTGGCGGGCGATGTGTTTGATGGCGACCTGCGTGATGCGCAGTGCGGGCTGTTTTTCGTTAACGGCATGGCGCGGCTGAAGCAGGCGGGTATCCGCGTGTTCATGATTCTGGGCAACCATGATGCCGAGAACCGCTTTGTGCGCCACCTGCACGTGACCGATAACGTGCACCTGTTCGATACCCGCAAGGCCGAAACGCAGGTGATGGATGACCTTGGCGTGGCCGTGCATGGCCGCAGTTTTGGCCGCCGCGACGTGACCGACAATATTGCCCGGCACTACCCGCCGCCCGTGCCCGGCCTGTTCAACATCGGCATCCTGCACACCGCCTGCCAGGGGCGCGAGGGGCATGAGCCTTACGCACCCTGCACGGTCGAGCAGCTGGTCAATCATGGCTACCAGTACTGGGCGCTGGGCCATGTGCACACCCGCGAGATCCTGCATCGCGATCCCTATGTGGTCTATGCGGGCAACCTGCAGGGCCGCCACGCGCGCGAGGCCGGGCCGAAAGGGGCTTCGCTGGTGAGCGTGCGCGGGGGTGCCGTGGTGGATGTGGCGCATCAGGTGCTTGACGTGGTGCGCTGGGCCAGCGTGCGGGTTGACCTGTCCACCGCCACCACGCGCGGCGAAATGACCGGCCTGATCCGCCACGCGGTTGAGGGGCTGGTGCATGAGGCAGGCGAGCGCCCCGTTGCCCTGAGGCTGGAACTCGCAGGCGCGACAGCGCTGCATGCGGGCCTGATCCGCAACGCGCGCGACCTGACGCTGGAGGTCGAGACCGTGCTGGCCAGCATATCCGATGAGATCTGGCTCGAACGCCTCAAGGTTCATACCCACGCGCTCACCCGCGCGCCCGTGCTCGATACCTCAACCGGCGGGCGCATTGCCGCTGATATCCGCGCCAGTGCCACGCCTGAGGCCCTGCGCGCGGAACTCGATGCCATCCTTGCCGCCGTGATCGACCGCATGCCCGCCCATACCCGCACCGAGGCCCTGCGCGCGGGGCTTGCAGCCGACATACCCGCCCGCGCGGTGGACCTTGCCCTGTCATTGGTGGAAAACCCCGAAGAAAGCCACGATGCACATTCGTAACCTGCGCATCATCCGCTATGGCGCCATTGCGGATCTGGAACTCGATTTTGGTGCGGCTCCCGGCCTGCATGTCATTCATGGTCCGAACGAGGCGGGCAAAAGCACCACGCTTTCCGCCATAACGGATTTTCTGTTCGGCATTCCCAACCAGTCCGATGCCGGTGCCGTCTTTGGCAATGACCAGATCCGGCTGGAGGCCAGCCTCATGCTGGCCAACGGCGCCACGCTCGACCTGCGCCGCCGCAAGGGCCGCACCCGCACGCTGGCCGGCCTCGATGGCCAGCCGGTCAGCGATGACGTGCTGGCTCCGGCCCTTGGCGGCATGACGCGCGAGCGCTTTACCGCCCTGTTCGGCCTCAATGATGAAACCCTGCGCAGCGGGGGCGCGGCCCTGCTCCGGGCCAATGGTGATATCGGGCGGCTGATCGTGGAGGCGGGCGGCGGCCTGCGTGCCCTCATGACACGGCTGGCCGAGATCGATGAACGGCGCACGGCCCTGTTTGCCCCCCGCCGCGCGGCGGAGCGGGCCTTCTACAAGGCATCCGATGCCTTTCGCGCGGCACAGGACAGCCTGAAGGAAGCCTCGCTTACGCATGAGGCCTATACAAGCCATTGCCAGCAGCGTGACGAGGCCCGCCAGCACCGGGCTGATTGTGACCGTGAACAGGCCGAACTGCGCCGCCTGCATGCACGCCTCGAACAACTGGCCAAAGCCTTGCCCCAGCTTCACGCCCTGACCCGGCTGGAAGCTGAACGTGCCACGCTGGCCGACCTCGCCGCGCTGCCCACCGGCATGGGGGCGGAGATTACCGCCGCTCTTGATGCCAGCGCTGCCGCCCAGGCCAGCCATGCCGCGGCCCGCGTGCAGGCCCAGCGCCTGCAACAGCAGACAGAAGTGCCAGCAGAGCAGGCCCGGCTCATGGCGCAGGGCGCGCGCGTGGCGCATGTGATTGCGCTGGGGCAGGTGGTCCGCCGCGCGCGCGCGGTCCGGCCTGAACGTGACGCCAAACGCCAGCAGATCAACCTCAGCCTTGCCAGCCTGCGGCAGTGGCTCAACAAGGGCCCGGATGCCGATCTGCGCCAGTTCATGCCCGCGCGCGTGGTGCTGGAAGAAATACGCCAGCTGGCCGATGCCCAGATGCAGTGGCGCAACGCGGCCACGGCGCTCGAGCAGAAAATAGCCCAGACCGACCTTGACCTTGCCCGCAAGGCGGCACGCCTCGACACCCTGCGGGCACAGGGGCGTGACCGGCCCGTGGATGCAGATGCATCCGCCTTTGCCACCCTGCCAGCCGAGATCAAGCGCCTTGATCTGCGCAGGGATGGTCTTGCAGCCCTTCAGGCCAGGCTTGATGCGCGGCTGCAGGCATTGGGCGTGGCTACGGTTGCGGCCCTGCAGGCCCTGCCATGCCCCGATGCGCAGGCCGTGCGCGAGGCAGCCGAGGGCCAGCAGCGGCTGCGCATCCACCATGAGCGCATTACCCACGCCCTGGCTACGGAGCGCGAACGGCTGGCCAGCTTGCGCCCGGAACTTGCGCGGCTTGAGCACGCAGGCAACACCATTACGCCCGAAATGCTGCATGCCGCCCGCGTGCAGCGCGACGATGCATGGCACGCCATCCGCGATGCCTATCTGGGCGCGGACACCACCACCCCACCCGCCACGCGCCAGCACAATGCCACGATGCTGGAGAGCGCCATCACGCAGGTGGACAGCCTGTCACGCCAGTTGCTGGCACAGGCCGATCGCCTTGCCCGCATCGAGGCGCTGCGCCACGATATTACCCAGCGCACCGACACGATCGCCTGCCATGAGCGCACGGAGGCCGAAACGGCACGGCAGATTGCCCGGCACTGGCAGGAATTCATCACGCCCTTTTCCGCCATTATGGCCCATGCGGCCACGCCCGCGGCACTTGAAGCGTTCCTGCAGCAGCGCGGCGACGTGCTGGCCGAGGCCGAACAGGTCGCCACCGAGCGCACGGCTCTTGAACACGAGCACATCAGGCTGGCCGTGCAGCGTGACGGGCTGGCGCATCTGGCCCGCACGCTGGGCGTTGACGCTGATCTGCCGCCCGCCGCCTGCGTGGAGGGCGTAACCCGCGCTCTGCGCCTTCATGCCAGCGCGCATGAGGAATATGACCGCCTGCGGCATGAACATGATGACCTGCTGCCCCAACGCGCCCAGCTTGGCCAGCAGGCTGAGGCACTTGAGGCCGAACGGCAGCAATGGGCCGCCCGCTGGGCACCCGCCATGCAGGCCATTGGCCTGAACGCCGATGCCCTGCCCATGACGGGCCGTAACCTTGCCGATGAATGGGCGGCAGCGCCCGCCGCCATTGCCCAACTGGCCGAACTTGATGAAGCCACGGCGCAGGCTGCGGCAAATGAAGCCGAACTGGCGCGTGACCTTGACGGGTTGCGCCCCCATCTTGCCCTGAGCCTGCCCGCTGACGCGGCGCTGGCCGCCCACGAACTGGAACAGCACTGGCGCGAGACCGAGAAGGCCCACCACCAGCGCGAAGCCCTGCAACCCGAACTCGACAAGGCCAACCATATGGTGGCGCAGGGCGAGGCTGGCGTGCAGGCCGCCACCAGCGTGCTTGATGCGCTTCAGGCCCGCACCCACGTGCAGGGCGCTGATGCGCTGCGGCAGCTTGCCACCCGGCTGGAACAGCGTGACAGCGTGGCTGCCGCCCACGCACAGGCGCTGCATACCCTGTCCTGCATGACTGATGGCCGGTCCCCCGCCCAGCTTCATGCAGCCCTTGAGGGGCGTGACGGGCCGGAACTTCAGGCGGAACTCGCGGCGATGCAGGCCCGGCAGCAGCAGCTTGCCGCCACCCGTGATGATGCCGTGCGCACGGAGCAGCATGCCGAAAGCGCCCTTGCCGCCTTTGAGCACAATACCGATGCCCCGCAGGCCGCCGCCCGGCGCGAGGCGGCCATTACCAGCCTGCACCGCATTGTGGAGGAATATGCCGAACTGACCCTGGCGCGTAACCTGATCGCCGCCGCCATGGACCGCGTGCGCGCGCAGGTGCAGGACCCGCTGGTGCGGCAGGCGGGCCGCTTCATGGCGCAGGCGACCGATGGCGCCTTTAGCGGCATACAGACAGAACTCGATGCCGGTAATGAGCCCGTGGTGCGCGGCGTGCGCCCTGATGGCAGCACGGTGGGGGTGAGCGAGATGAGTGCGGGCACGCGCGACCAGCTTTTCCTCGCCTTCCGCCTGGCCAGCGTCGAGACCTATTGCCGCGCGACCGAACCGCTGCCCTTTATTGCCGATGACCTGCTGGTGCAGTTTGATGATGCCCGCAGCCATAGCACGCTGAGCGTGCTGGCCGAATTTGCGCGCACCACGCAGGTGCTGTTGTTCACCCATCACGACAGCATACGCGACATGGCCCGCGTCCTGCAGGGCGAAGGGGCCGCGATCAACCTGCTTGAACTGCCCGCTCTGGCCAGCACGCGCCCGGTGGCTGCAATAGAGGACTGAAAGCCTCGGGGCGCACGGACCGGCCTCTTGCTCAGGCTCGGGCAGTGACAGAATTTTTCGGGTGTTCTGCTTTTTGCAAAAAACGCCAACTGGAACGGGCCTGTGCCAGAGGGCTGACAGGGCGTAGCGTGGCTATTTGCGGCCCATCTGCCGGGCAATGGCGCGTTCGGACTGCTCGAACGCCGTCCAGTCCTGCTCGTAGCGGTCGGGCTGGGGGAAGGGTGATGAATCGCCCACGTAAGGGGTAGCTGACCCGGGCATGGCGAGGCCGCGCGAGGACGACGTGGCCGCATGGGGCAGGGGAGCGAAATGGTTCAGTGATGGTGGGGCATAAGCTGGCCCCATAGGGGCAGCAGGCAAAGCCACGCTTCCATTCCAGCCACCAGACTGGGGCATCTGCGCCCGGGCCACGGAGGCGGGCAGGCAGAGCAGGGCTATCACGATCAGCCGGAAAGCAGGCATAAGACGCAAAAAGAAGTAGAAATAAAAACGGCAGGAACCGAAGTTCCTGCCGAGTTCATCAGCCAATCTTGAGATTGACTGCAGAAGACTTGCCGTTACGGCCCCGTTCGAGGTCATACGTCACGGCCTGCCCTTCGGACAGGGTCTGCTGGCCAGCCTGCTCAACGGCAGAAATGTGCACGAAAGCATCGGCGCTTCCGTCATCAGGCTGGATAAATCCAAAGCCCTTCTGGGCGTTGAACCATTTAACTGTTCCTGCGGCCATAATTTGGCCTCCTTAGAATAACCGGCACCCCCACGCGAACATGCATGGGATCGAGACTTTTCGTTTTATCGGGGATGCCATAAGGCCGCTTGGTGTAGCTGCTCTGAAATCTTGTCCGTAGCTGAAAAGTCCAGCCGTGAGGACCTTCCTATAGAGGTTATCTGGAAATAGCACGCAAAATATTCAAAAAATCGGAAATATTTCCTTTACCCCATCGGATAATCGCTCACAGCACGCACCACTGGCGCATCATGTTATGGTAGATATTGGTTAGTGACAGCACGGCGGAATCCGCATCCCCCAGCCGTTCGCGCAGCGATGTAACCTGCATGTCGAGGTCGAACATGATCTGCCTGCGGCTTTCCTCGGCAATCATCGACTGCGACCAGAAAAATGCTGCCAGCCTGCACCCGCGCGTGACTGGCGTAACGCTGTGCAGCACCGTGGTGGGGTAGAGAATCATGTCGCCCGCGGGCAGTTTTATGGCCTGCTCGTTGCCATTGGCATGGATGGTCAGCTCGCCGCCGTCATATTCATCAGGGTCGGAGAAGAACAGCGTGGAGGACACATCGGTGCGGATGCGCGTGTGGATGCCCCCTGCGAGGATGCCGCGTATGGCGTTATCGACATGCGCGCCAAAGCGCATGCCGCCTTCATAGCGGTTGAACAGCGGCGGGCTGACCCGGTAGGGCAGCACCGCGCTGTTGAACAGGGCATTGCGCCCGAGCGCGCGCAGCACGATCTCACCCAGTTCGCGGCATGCCCCGGAATCGCGGGGCAGTTGCAGGTTGTGCTTGGTTTTGGCCGACTGCACGCCCGCCGTCTCGCGGCCATCGGTCCACTGCGCGCTTTGCAGCCGGGCGCGGCAGTGGGCGAGTTCATCGGCGTTGAGCAGGGCGGGGATGTGCAGCAGCATGGGCTAGGGCCTTGGTTGAAGGGGGGGCGGATCAGTACTGCGCCGAGATGTTGAACAGGAACGACCGGCCTACGGAAGGGGTGACGCGGTTGGAGAACAGGCTGCCGTAATTGAGCCGGTTATCAAGGTTATAGGCGTTCATGGCCACTTTCCAGTTGTTGTTGAAGCGGTGGGCGACCATGGCGTCGAACTCCACCGTGGCGGGCGCGCGGGCGGTATTGCGCTGGTCAAGCCACACGCCCTGCCGCCAGGTAATGCCGCCGCCAAAGGTCATGTTCCACGGCTTGCGCGGCGCGATCTCGTAGCTGGTCCAGGCGGTGGCCTGATTATGGGGCACGTACTGGATCTGCCCGCCCTGCCTGGATGTGGCCGAGCCTGCCTTGGTGATGGTGGGGTCATACAGCGCGTAGGTGCCATAGAACATCCAGTTGCGCAGCAGCGTGCCCGATGCGCTGAGTTCAAGCCCCTGGTTGCGCTCCTGGTCGCTGGTGGCGCTCACATCGCCCGTGCTGGGGTCGGTCTGGGTGGAATTGTTCTTCTCCAGCCGGAACAGGGCCGCCGTAAAGCCGATGCGGTCATGGAAGGCGCTGTATTTGGCGCCCACCTCATACAGCCTGCTGCGCTCGGGGGCGGCGCTCTGGCTCTTGGCGGTCATCGGCTCGGAGCTGTTGGTTACATACAGGCTGAGCGGCGTGGTGGATTCCGACCAGTTGAAATACACCATCAGGTTGCTGCGCGGGGTGTACATGATGCTGACGGAGGGGTTGATGGTGGTCTCGTTCTGGCTGTAACCCACATCGGGGGTGGCCGTGCTGCCGCCGGTTGCGCTGTAGGTGCTGTTCCAGTGATCCCACCGGAAACCTGCCTTGACCGACAGGTTTTTGGTCAGCCAAACCTGATCGGACAGGAAAAAGCCTACATCAAGCGCGGAACTGTCCTTGTAGCACTTGCGGCCCACGCCGTTGCCGATATTGACCAGACGGTTGGGGTACTGGCTGCAGTCGCCCAGCGTCAGGCCGGGCACGTAGGGCGAGGGGTTGAGCAGGCTGGTGCTGGGGCGGTTGGAGCCATAGGCGTAGTTCTGGCGGTGGTCGGTTACGTATTCGATGTCGAACCCGCCAATGATTTCGTGGCGGATATGCCCGGTCTTGAGATGCGCCACACCCGAGAACACATCCTGGATCGACCAGTCGCTCTGCCGGTAGGGTTCGGGGCCGCCCACGCCACCGTTACGCGCCACCTGCGCATTCGCCGCGTTGCCGGACAGGTAATCGGACTGGCAGGTGGCCGAGGGCACGCTGCCGTTGATCTTGTTGTTATTGTAAGCGGCGCCGGATGCCATGTTGGCGCATGATTCCTGCGAGGCCGAGAAATAGCGGTGGAAGATGCCGCCGCGCATGTCGTTATACAGCGTGAGCAGGGGGCTGACCTTGGCGGTCAGGCGGCCTGTAATCATGTCATCGCTGGTATTGTCCTGATCATAGGTGGTGCCATACCAGTTGGTGCGCTTTACGCCCCTTTCGGTTACCGGATAGCCGATGCCGCCGGTGGGGGTGACAACCGGCACGCCATAATCGGGGATGCGGTTGTCGTTCTGGTGGAAGTATTCCAGAACGAACGAGACCTTCTTGCCCAGCCCGAACGCGATGGACGGCGCAATGCCCCAGCGATGGGAATAGATATGGTCGCGCCCGACCACATTGTTCTCGTTGCCCATGCCGGTCAGGCGGAAGGCGGTGGTGCTGTTGATCTGGTAGTTCACATCCAGCGTGCCGCGATAATACGACCCGCTGCCACCCGAAAAGCTGGCCTGATAGCTGTTGCCCAGATGTGGTGTCTTGGTCACGATGTTGATGGCGCCGCCCGTGGTGCCATTGCCAAACACCTCCGATGACGGACCCTTGATGACCGAGACATGGTCATAATAGAAGCTGTCGCGCGCATAGACGCCAAAATCCCGCAGGCCGTTTTCATAAATATCGTTCTGGGCCGCGAAACCGCGGATCAGGAACTGATCGCCCGCCATGCCGCCTTCGCCTTCACCCACCGATGCGGTGATGCCGGGCACGTTTTTCAGCGCCTCATCAAGCGATTTGACGTTCTGCTGCTGCATGAGCACCTGCGGCACCACGTTCACGTTCTGGGGCGTGTGCATGGCATCTTGCGGCATGCGGCTCAGGCCGATGGATTCATGCAAGACGTTCATGGGCGAGGCCGTGACGTGGGTTACGTCAAACCCATGTTCCGCATCATGGTTGTAGGCATCGCGCGTTCCGGTGTCCTTTCCCCTGGCATCACCCGAAGGGGTGGTGGCCTGCGTATCGGTTGCGGGCACCGTGTCCTGCGCGGCATGCGCGCTGGTGGCTGCGCAGGCGAGGGCCATGGAGGCGGTGAGCAGGGAGAATGGCCTGAGTTTCTGGCGGATGGTTTTATCGGTCATATTGCAACAGCCTCTTAATTGCAGGAGGTTGCAATATCGATTCTGATAATTACTCGCAATATGGCATTACAAGGTTTGTCGGAGCGTGTCACATAATTGCAACGAATTCGCATTTGCAATAATGGCGCATGAAAAACCCCGCGCCATGTCGGGCGCGGGGCAAGGCAGGGCAGGGGCCGTGCTGTTACAGGTTGGCGATGACCTTCAGCCCCACGAGGGCTGCGTTGGGGATGTGTTTTGTCTCGCCCGGGCGGATCATGTATTCGAACTCCGGCTGCACCAGGATGCCGGGCATGGCGTCAATGGCGTAATAGGCCTCGATGATGTGGGAGTCCGTCTGCGGCGCGCGCACGGAGGCACCGAGCGCATACCCGGCCTCGTAGCGCAAGATCTGCCCTTCCTCCTTGCGGTGGCTGACATGGTGCCACGAATACATGATGCCCAGCCGGTCGGTCACGCGGGAGGGGATGACACCCGCAAATGACAGGCCGCCATAGGCTTCATCCGAGATGGATGTGACATGGGGCGTGTTATGGATGTAGCCCGCCATCAGGTAGCCACCGGCCATCTGGTTGCGCCCGCCCCGGCGGTAGACCATCTGGTCGCCTTCAAACCAGAACATGTCCATCGGCGCCGAGCGCTGGTGGCCTGCTGCCGTGCGCAGGGCGGCGGGCAGGCCGATGCCGATCTCGTCAGGGTAGCGTGTGGTGTCATGCGCGTAGCCCAGCACGTAATGCCCCGGCAGGCGGTTACGGGTCAGGAAGGGCTGCCACGTGAACTCGACCGGCAGCATTACGCCCGTCGCCTTCTCGCTGCCCCACGACCAGCCGCTGGGGTTGTCGGTCAGCGCGTTGACGGAATAGGCGCCGAACTGGATGGCGGTGTCACGCGTGGGGCGCAGGCGCAGGCGGCTGCCCCATGTGGCCTTGGGGTAGACCGAAAAGCCGGGGTCGAGCTTGAGCGCCACCGGGGCCGAGCAGGTGACCATGAACGAGCACAGCAGGGGCGATGTGGCAAACACATGGGTCAGCGCCATGCGCCCGAAGGTGATGTCGAGGTGGTTGTTCAGAAGTTTCTTTTCGGCATAGAAATCAACCAGATGCGCCACGACGTTGCCTGACAGGCCATAAACTTCCTGCAGGTTGACGTAATATTCGCCCACCCGGTCATGGCTCACGGCGCGGCCCGCGCGTTCCATCACCAGCGTATGCACCGACCAGCCCTTGATTCCGGCCATTTTCTCAAGGTCGAAGTTCACCTGCGCGGTCAGTTCATGCACGTAGCTCATGCCGCGCTGCACGCCGCCATCAATCACGCCCATTGCCTCGCCCTTGTAGGTGAAGGCGAAGCTCACCCCGTGGTCGCGCAGGCGCTTGCGCATCGGGTCGAGCAGCGGCACCAGGTGGCCGCTGCCTGCGGTGGGCACGTAGTACGGGTCTTCAAGGTCCATATCATGCTGGGCATCGATCCATGCGGGCAGCAGGCCTGATGGGCCTTCGTGGCGGGTCAGCGCATCAAGTTCGATCTGGTGGAAAGTCTTGCTGGCGCCGGGGCTGCTGACGGGGGCAACACTCATGGTCGCTAGGCCGGCGGACGGATAGACCGGCACGCCGCTGGGCGGGATGGGCGTATTGGGCGGCCTGCGGATGGCCTCGGGCTGGGGGCCAAGCCGCTCGGCATCGAGGCGCATGCTGATCTGTTCTTCCTGCGTCATGCCGGTGGAAGGCATGGCCGAGACCGCGCCGGGCGCCATGATGGAGGGCACAGGCTTCATGCCGGGGTCAACCGCCTGGGCATGGGCCTGCCAGGCCGGAACCAGCGCGGTGGTGCCTGCGGCCAGCAGCCATCCCCAGCCGGGAGGGAACGGCGCGCGCGCACGCCCTTTGGCGTGTGGGGAAATATGTCTTGTCATGTCTGTCGATTTTCTCGCGGCCCGGTCCATTACGGGACGGGGCAGGAATGCCGGGAAAAAGGGGCGCAGGCCTCAGCCGGGAGGCTGGACCATGAGCATGGCAGGAAAAACGACAGGCGCGCTGTTGCGCGGGAGGGAGTAAATCATGATTTGAAGCACCATTGTTCTTGTTTTTTTAGAAGATTGTTTAAAATAAACCGCCGGTAAGAATAAAAGTTTTCAGATCCCGTCTTTTTTTAAGGCGGTGTTGTGGCGACGCTTTCGTAAAAAAACATCACCGGACCGCATGCGGGTTGCAGGCTTTTTCAGACAATCTTCAAGCTTGAGGCGATGATGACCTAAAGTTATAAAATTGTCAAACAATAAATAACTATATTAATTTTGCGATGCACAAATTGTAATTTTCTTTCGTAAATCATTCTGGTTTCCGCGGCTCTCCCATTCATGGTATCGCGCCCGTAGTGCCGTTGGCAGGCTCGCTAGGGGGGGAAGGGTGTGTCGGCGCTTGTGCTTGTAGTGATGGGTTTCATGGCGGGGGCGTTGCTTGGGGGCATTGCCGTGCGGCGTTATGGCGCGGTGGGGCGGCTGTCGGGTGACTTTGCGCGCCTGCAGGCCGAGCCCGTGGGCGCGGATGAGGATGCGGTGCAGGTCGATGATCTGCCCGTGTCGCTGCTGGTACTGACGCGGGGCGGGCGCCTGCTGCATGCCGGTGCCCGCGCGCAAATGGAATTTGCCGAGGGGCTTGGCATGTTCGTGCGCCACCCGGCCCTGCAGCGCGCCGTGGCCGAACTGCGCCCCGGCGGCGTAGCGGAGGTCACCATCGAGGCCGACGTGCCGGTGCGCCGCGTGGTGCAGGCCTTTGTCAGGGCAGGGGCATGGCACGGACAGCCCGCCTGCGTTGTGGTGCTGCTTGATGCAACGGCGCGTGACGCGCTTGATCGCGCGCGCAGTGACTTCGTGGCCCATGCCAGCCACGAACTGCGCACGCCGCTTGCCGCCCTGACCGGCTTTATCGAGACCTTGCAGGGCCCGGCGGCCAATGATGCCACGGCACGGCACAAATTCCTTGCCATCATGGCCCGGCAGGCCAGCCGCATGCAGCGCCTGATCGACCGGCTGCTCTACCTTTCGCGCGTGCAGATGCTCGAGCACCAGCGCCCGCAGGGCATGATTGCGGTGGCCGACCTGTTCGCCCGCTTTAATGATGAGGTGCAGGGCAAGCCCGAGGCCGATCGCGCGGCCCTGGTGCTTCATCCTGCCCCCGCAGGCGCATTGCGTGGTGATGCGGACCAGATATTGCAGGTGCTGGTCAACCTGAGCGAGAACGCCCTGCGTTATGGCAGGCCGCCGTCAGTCGAACCACGCATCGAAATCGCGGCGCAATGGCAGGATAATGGCGGCCTGCTGCTCTCGGTGCGTGACAACGGGCCGGGCATCGCACCCGAGCATCTGCCACGCCTGACCGAGCGGTTCTACCGTGTCTCACCCGCGCCGGGGGCAGGGGGCGAGCAGGGCACCGGGCTTGGGCTGGCCATCGTGCGCCATATCGTTGACCGCCATGGCGGGCGGCTCGACATAACCAGCGTGCCGGGGCAGGGCACCTGCTGCGCGGTGTGGTTGCCGGGCAGCACGAATGTCCCGTAATTATCGATCCTGATTATTTTTAAAGCTGTTATCTGTGCGTAAGGGAGTCTGTTCATGACAGGTGCCGCGACATATCGCACCCCGACCCATCCCGGCTGATCGGGCCTATGTGCCGAAATAGGCCTGCCGCAACTCCTTGCGCACGAAATCGAGGAACAGCCGCGTGCGTGAGGGCAGGTGTGTGCGCGAGGGGTAGACCGCGCACAGCGTCACGTCCTCCCACCTGTAGGTACTGAGGCATTCGATCAGCCTGCCGCATTTCAGGTCATCGGCAATGTCCCACAGCACCTTGAGCGCAATGCCGCGCCCGCTCACTGCCCAGTCATGCACCACCTCGCTGCTTGATGTGGCGAGGCGGGGGGTAACCTGCACTTCCTTGCGGGCCTTGCCATCAAAATACACCCATTCATTAAAGATGCGCTGGCGGCGGATCAGGCAGATGCAGTCATGCTTGAGCAGGTCGTGCGGGGTGGCGGGCAGGCCCTTGCGGTCACGGTAATCGGGTGAGGCGCAGACTACGCGGCGGCTGTTGATCAGGCTGGTGGTCATCACCTCCTGATCGGGCGGCCTGCCGGGGCGGATGGCGATGTCCAGCCCGTCATCAATCACATCCAGCCCGGCATCGGACAGGGTGAGCTGCACCGTCACCTCGGGGTACTGCTCCACAAAGGCGGCCACCACGCCCGCAAGCATCTTGCGCCCGATCTCCGATGGCACGCCCACGCGCAGCAGCCCGCGCGGAATGCCCGCGCGCGCGGTCAGTTCCGCTTCCGCCTCTTCTACTTCCTGCATGATGCGCACGGCATGCTCGTGCAGGCGCTGCCCTTCCGCCGTGAGCGCGAAATGGCGCGAGGTGCGGGTGACCAGCCGGGTGCCCAGCCGGGCTTCCATGGTGCTCAGCCTGCGGCTCATGGCGGCGGGCGAGAGGCCCATGGCGCGCGCGCACCCCGCAATGCTGCCCGCCGCGGCAAGGATACAGAAAAATCTCAGGTCACTGATCTCGTCGGGCAACTGGCGGCTCCATGATTGCGTTTGGCGTACGGTTGGCGTGCATGCCCATGCCCTACACGAAGATGTGCAGATCCGTATCCTGCGCCTCTTTCAATCGTTATCACAATGTCGGGTCATTATGTCGGATACAGCGCGGGCCATGCTTTCCTCTTCCCTCAAAACAGCTTTGTCTGGCAGGGAACTTCTGGATTGCCCTGTGCTGAACAAGGGAAATGCATTCGACAGGCGTGAACGTGACCTGTTCGGGCTGCATGGCCTGCTGCCCGCCAGCGTGGCGACCCTGGCCGAACAGGCCGATCTCGCCCGTGCCCGGCTGGCCGAACTGCCAGACAATTTTGCGCGACATATTGCGCTACGCGAAATCCAGGACCGGAACGAAACGCTTTTCTACGCCATTATCGACGAGGCGCTCGAGGCCTGGCTGCCCATCATCTACACCCCGGCCATCGGGCGGGCGTGCCGTGAGTTCAGCCATATCTGGACCCGCCCGCGCGGCCTGTTCCTGAGCTATGCCGCGCACCGGGGCCGCATTGCCGAGATCCTGGCCAACCCGCAGTTTGATGATGTGCGCGTGATCGTGGCGAGCGATGGCGGCAGTATCCTTGGCATTGGCGACCAGGGGGCCAATGGCATGGGCATCCCCATTGGCAAGCTCTCGCTCTACACCGCGTGTGGCGGCCTCGATCCGGCCCGCGCGCTGCCCGTCCTGCTTGATATGGGCACCGATAACGAGACCCTGCTGGCCGACCCCGAATATATTGGCTGGCGACATGCCCGCGTGCGCGGCGCGGACTATGATGCCTTCATTGCCGAATTCGTGCAGGCCGTGAACACGCGCTGGCCCAATATCGCCCTGCATTGGGAAGACCTTTCGGGTGCCGACGCGCTGCGCATCCTGCGCCGCTACCGGGGCGAAATGTGCACCTATAATGATGATATTCAGGGCACGGCGGGCGTTACCGCCGGCGCGCTGCTCGCGGCCATAAAAGCCGGGGGGGCTGCGCTGGATGCCCAGAAGATCGTCATTTTTGGCGCGGGTGGCGCAGGGTGCGGCATTGCCGACCTGCTTGCGCAGATGATGGTGGCAGGCGGCATGACGGCGCAGGAGGCCAGCCGCCGCTTTTTCATGGTCGATATCAACGGCCTCGTGCGCGAGGGCATGCCGGGCGTGACCGAAGGCCAGCAGCCCTTTGCCCAGCCTGCCGATATTGCGGCGGGCTGGCGCGTGGATGATGCCGCCCACATCACGCTGGCCGAGGTCATGGCCCATGTGCAGCCCACCATGCTGATCGGCACGTCAGGGCAGGGCGGGGCGTTCACGCGCGAGATCGTGGCCCCCATGGCCCGGCAGGCGGCGCGGCCCATCATCTTCGCGCTGTCCAACCCCACCGCCAATATCGAGGCCACACCTGCCGACTTGCTGGCATGGACGCAGGGGCGCGCGATTATCGGCACGGGCGGCCCGTTCGCGCCGGTGGAGCATGACGGTCGCCTGCGCCCGGTTGACCAGATCAACAATTCCTATGTCTTTCCCGGCGTGGGGCTGGCCGTGGTGGCCGGTGGCATCACGCGCATGACCGATGGCATGTTCCTTGCCGCAGCCCATGCGCTGGCCGCCCTCTCGCCCGCAGCCGGGGCAGCCGACCCCACGACAGCCCCGCTGCTGCCCCCCGTATCGGAACTGCGGCTTGTCGCCACCGCCGTGGCCCGCGCCGTCATTGCGCAGGGGCAGAAGGAAGGCGTGGCCCCGCAGGCCCCGGCCCATGAAGTCGAGACCGCCCTGCGCGACGCGGTGTGGACTGCCCGCTATCGTCCGTATGAGAAAGCCTGAATCCCGGTATTTTTCAGATGGAAGCGTGTGCAGGCAACGCCCTGATGCCAAATGATGAAAGGCCCCCTATGCCGCCTTTTTTCAAGAATGCGGCGTTTTAGTGCGGCGTTCCGTAAAAAGCATTGGCACGACACTCCTGTGCCTGACAGGCGATTGCGCGGACAGGTTTTGCATAAAGACCATGCCTGCCGTGACGTTACCCTGCCCATGCGCCCCGGCCCGATGCGGAGCCGTGTTCTGAGGTCGCCATGCCTGCGCATCAAAGCAGCCTGCCCGGTATCGGGCTGTAACCTGCCCCCTCAGGGCAGGGCGGGCTAGATGGATCTGTCCCGCTTCCTCATGCCCAACCCGGTTGCTCGCCTTCGCTGGCCACTGGGGATGGACTGGCTACGCTGGCTGCTCTGCCCTACGCCGCAGGCCGTGGGCTTTGCGCTGCGCAATACGGCGGCCTCGCTCATCGCCCTTGCCATTGCGTTGTGGATGGAACTCGACAGCCCGCAATGGGCGGTGGCCACCGTGTGGTCGGTTGCCCAGGTGCGGCGCGGGGAGAGCATGTCCAAGGCGCGGTGGCGCATCGTGGGCACGCTGGTCGGCGCGGTGGCGGCGGTCGTGTTCATCGGGGCGTTTCCGCAGCAGTCATGGCTGTTTTTTCCTGCCGTTGCGACGTGGATCGGGCTGTGCAGCTTTCTGGCCACGTTCTGCCTCAACTTCCGTTCCTATGCGTTCGTGCTGTCGGGCTACACATGCTCGATCATTGCGGTGGCGGCGGCATCCGAGCCCGATAACGTGTTTTTCATCGCCATGTCGCGCGCGAGTTATATCGTGCTGGGCGTGGTGTGCGAGGCGGCGATGGGGGTGCTGTTCACCTTCAACCTCGCCACACGCGCGCAGGCCACCATGGTGGGGCAGGTGGAGACCGTACTGCACCGCCTCGGTGGCCTGCTGCGCGAGATCGTGCTGCATGAGCGTGACACGCTGGTCCATGCCGGTGAGTTTTCCGGTATGCTGATATCGGTGCATCAGGGGCTGGAGTTCCCGGCCATCGAGATGGGGCGGCAGGTACATGCGGGCGACCATGCCCGCGCGGTGCTGGCCGAGGTCTCGATTCTGGTGACACGTCTTGTTGGCCTGTCTGGCGGCGCGGAGCGGGCCATGCTGGCCGATGACGCGGCCCTGGCCGATACGCGCGGGCAGCTTCTGCATCTGTGTGATCGGCTGGCCACCTGCCGCCTTGAGGCTGGCGCGCTGGATGAACTGTACGAGCAGGTCACGCATCTGCGCGTTTTGTTCGAGCAGCGTGCCGCGCGGGGCGCGCATGAGATGGCCCGCGTGACCCATGGCGTGCTGGCCGCCACCATGGATGACCTGCAGACAGCGCTTGACCACGCCTATGCCATTTTCAGCCCGCCGCCGCATGACCGCTTCCGCTTTCATCTCGGTGGCCACCGCGATATCCGCCTGGCATTCCATAACGGGCTGCGGGGGGCTGCGGCCATCATGCTTGCCGCCCTTGTCTATGAATGTACGGCATGGCCAGGCGGCATGGGGTTCATTGCCATCACCACGCTGGTGTGCGGGCTGTTCGCCACGCGCGAGAACCCGGTGGTGGCCACCACGCGCTTCCTGTCTGGGGCCGTGTGGTCCGCCGTGGCGGCGGGGTGCCTCAGCCTGTGGCTCATTCCGTATCTGAGTGATTATGAGGAACTGGCCTTTGTGCTGGGCATCTTCCTGTTCGTTGGCGGGCTTGCCAAGTGCAACCGGGGCACGGCGGGGGCTGCGGCGGCCTACGGGCTGCTCATGCCCAACCTGCTCATGACCGGCAACCAGAGCCGGGTGGATGAGATCGCCTTCCTCAACAACGCGCTGCACACGGTGCTGGCGGTGGGGCTGAGCGTGCTGGTGTTCCGTCTTGTGCTGCCGTTCAGGGCGCGGGCCGAGCGGCTGCGTTTTGGCGCGCATATGCGTGGTGAACTGCGGCGGCTGTGCCTTGTGCCGCTGCTGCCTTCGCCCCAGTGGTGGATCGGCACGAGCGTTGACCGGATCGGGCGCATGGTGCGCCACGCGGCACAGGCGGGCGATCATACGGCGGGTGGCGGCATCCGGCTCATGCTCATGTTCTCATCCGTGGGGCTGAACATCCTGCTGCTGCGCGCGCTCAAGCGGCAGCGGCGCGATGCCGCGACGGACATCATCACCACCCTGCTACGCGCGCTGGTGCGCTACAGGCCCATCAGCCCGCGCGGGGTGGCCCTGGTGCGGGCGGCACGCAGGCGGCTGGCCCGGCTGGAAAAAGCCGACCCCGGCAATGGAAGGCTGCTTGAGGTGCTGGCCTGCCTTGATGGCATTGCCCGCACGGCCACGGCCTGCCTGAGTGCGATGGAAGCGGGAGTGGAATAATATCCCGCCTGCATGCAGGGGCATAAGACCGGAAGTTAATGGGTGTCGTCTTTTTGAAAAAAGCTTCACCAAGAATTTTTTACTGATTTCAGTCAGGTTACGGATTGGTCAAATCCGGTTTTTTTATGATAATCGCAACGCATCCGGTCCGGTTGCGGCCAAGGGGGAGACGCACGGAGCATGAGAAAACGCTATGATCTCGACCTGCTCCGCAGCCTTCAGGCCCTGATCGAGGAGGAAGGCGTCTCGCACGCGGCGCGCAGGCTGCAGATGAGCGAGGCCGCCATGAGCCGCAGCCTCGCCAAGCTGCGCGTGGTGTTCAATGATCCGATTCTGGTGGCATCGGGGCGGCGCATGGTGGTCACGACCTTTGCGCTCGGCCTGCGCGAGCGGCTGCGGGCCATTGTCGATGGCGCCGATTCATTGCTTGAAGAGCAGGACACCCCCGATATTGCCAGCCTGTCGCCGCATTTCATGCTGCGCGCCAATGACCTGATTGTCGGCGCGTTCGGTGCGGCCATTCTCGCCGCCCTGCGCCATGACTGCCCCGGCTGCACCCTGACCTTCGTGCCTGAAACGGATGATGAACCCAGCAACGACCTGCGCGAAGGGCATATCGACCTGTATCTGGGGGCCTCGGATGACATGCGGCCCGAAATACGCCGCCAGAGCATCTTCCCCACTGCGTTCCGTGGCCTCGTGCGGGCCGATCACCCCATTCTGGCGGAAGGGATCACGCCGGAATC
The DNA here is from genome assembly GCF_040581405.1 of Komagataeibacter sucrofermentans DSM 15973. Lineage (NCBI taxonomy): Bacteria > Pseudomonadati > Pseudomonadota > Alphaproteobacteria > Acetobacterales > Acetobacteraceae > Komagataeibacter > Komagataeibacter sucrofermentans. The sequence continues at coordinate 1,685,407 of NZ_CP137157.1, read as the reverse complement.
AATCGCGCGGTATGAACATATCAGCGTGTCGCGCCGGGGCAGGCTGCATGGGCCGATCGATGCGGTGCTCAAGGAACAGTTTGGCCTGCGACGCCACGTGGTGATGGTGGTACCCACCTATTACGCCATGGTCGAGACCCTGCGCATGACCGACATGATCCTGCCGCTGCCGGGCATCGCCATCGATTACCTGCCCATCCGCTCCATGCACCTGGCCGAGTTCGAATTTCCCTTCGCCCTGCCTACGGTGCATTCCTTTCAGGCATGGCACCCCAGGCGCGATGGCGACCCGGTGCATCGCTGGCTGCGCAATACGGTGTATCGCGTCGTGCGCGAGCGTGGCGGAGGCCTGCCGGAGGGGTTTGCCCCCCCGTCAGGCCCGTAGGGGATTACTGCCCGTAGCGGACAATGCCCAGGTCTTCATACGGGATGTCGGGCATACGGCCGGACATGATGTCAGCCAGCACCTTGCCCGAGCCACAGGCCATGGTCCAGCCCAGCGTGCCGTGGCCGGTGTTGAGGAACAGGTTATCGTATTTGGTGCGACCGATGATGGGGGTGCCATCGGGCGTCATGGGGCGCAGGCCGGTCCAGAATTGGGCGGCGGGGATGTTGCCGCCACCGGGGAACAGGTCCGTCACCGAATGCTCCAGCGTTTCGCGGCGCGGGGCGCGCAGCTTGGTGCTGAAGCCCGCGAGTTCCGCCGTGCCGCCAATGCGGATGCGGCTGCCAAGGCGGGTGATGCCGATCTTGAAGGTCTCATCCATGATGGTCGAGACCGGGGCGCGCTGTTCGTTCATGATATCGGCGGTGAGCGAGTAGCCCTTGACCGGATAGATCGGCAGGTCGAGCCCAAGGCGGCGCACCATGGCGGGCGAGTAGCTGCCGAGCGACACGACATAGGAATCCGCCACCATGCGGCCCCGGCTGGTCTCGATGCCGGTAATGCGGCCGCCATCGGATGTCATGGTGCGGATGCTGGTATCGTAATGGAAGGTGACGCCCGCTTCCGCCGCCTTGGCCGCGAGGCGCTGGGTGAACAGGAAGGCATCGCCCGTCTCGTCACCCGGCAGGCGCAGGCCACCCACGAATTTATGCGCCGATGCGGCCAGCCCCGGCTCGGCCTCGACGCAGCCTTCACGCGTGAGCACCTGATAGGGCACGTTGTACTGCTCCAGCACGCGGATATCGCCCGCAATGCCATCAAGCTGCTTTTGCGTGCGGAACACCTGCAGCGTGCCCTGCTGGCGGTCATCATAGGTGATGGCGGTGGTGGCGCGCAGGTCCATCATCATGTCGCGGCTGTATTCCGCAATGCGCACCATGCGGCCCTTGTTGCGGTCATAGGCGCTTGCGGTGCAGTTCTCGAGCATCTGCACCAGCCACTTCCACAGATGCGGGTCGGGCATGGGCCAGAACACGAAGGGGCGGTACTTCATCAGCAGCCACTTGATGGACTTGAATGGCACGCCCGGCCCGGCCCATGGCGAGGAATAGCCCGGCGAGACCTGTCCCGCATTGGCAAAGCTGGTTTCAAGCCCGGCTTCGGGCTGGCGGTCCACAACCGTGACCTCATGGCCCGCCTGCGCGAGATACCATGCCGATGTCACGCCAACGACACCACTACCCAGTACGATGATTTTCATTACACGGAGGCCTTGTTCTGGCGGGGAGAAGCATCGCACGCGACAGGCTGCCGATATGTGCGATGGAAACGCGAACCCAGTGCGGTCAGCACTTCGTAACCGATGGTGCCTGCGCTGTGGGCCACATCGTCCACGCTGCGGCGCGGGCCGATCATGTCCACATGCGTTGCGGCATCGAGCACGCTTTCGGGCACGTCATTGACATCCACCGTGGTGGAATCCATGGAAATGCGCCCCAGGATGGGCAGCCGGTAGTCGCCAAGCCACGCGCAGCCGCCCTGCGCCCCGCTGCGCAGGAAGCCATCGGCATAGCCTATGCCCAGCGTTGCAATGCGCCGGGGGCCGGTGGCCCGCCATGTCAGGCCGTAGCCCACGCCATCGCCCGCGCCAATGGCACGGCGCTGCACGATGCGGGCACGCAGCCTGACCGTGGGGCGCAGCGGGTTGGGCGCCTGCGCATTGGGGGCGAGGCCGTACAGCGCCGCGCCGGGGCGCACGAGGTTGAAATGATAGTCCGGCCCGAGAAAGATGCCTGATGAGGCCGAAAGCGCCCACGGCGCCGCGGGCAGCCGGGCCGCCATGGCGCGCAGCCGGTCGCGCTGCATGGCGTTGGCCGGGTTTTCGGGCGTGTCGGCGCAGGCGAGGTGGCTCATGACCAGCCTGGTGTCGATGCCCTCAAGCAGGGCGGGAGTCTGCGCCAGTGTCGTCACATCCGCCTCCGACAGGCCAAAGCGCGACATGCCGGTATCAACCTGCAGGGCAGCGGGCAGGGCTTTTTGCGCCTGAGCCGCATGGGCGCGCCAGCCAGCCACCTGCTCCATGCTGTTGAGCACGGGCAGCAGGGCGTGATGGGTGAACAGCGCCTCGGTGCCGGGCATGGGGCCGTGCAGCACGAAAATGCGCGCGGCAGGCGAGACATGCGGGCGCAGGCGGATGCCTTCTTCCAGATGGGCCACGAAGAAGACCCGCGCCCCGGCCTGTTCCAGCACGGGGGCAACCCTGTCGGCGCCAAGGCCATAGGCATCGGCCTTGACCACGGCGGCACAGGTGGCAGTGCCCGTGCGGGCATCAAGCAGGCGGTAATTGGCGGCGATGGCGTCCAGATCTATTTCCAGCGCAGCACCAGCGCCGGGAAAGGCCCAGCCTGAAGCCATGGGCTGGGGGAAGGGCAGGTCAGGCATGGGGCGCTTACTCCATCGGGCGGAACATGGCTGATCGTACGCGGATGGTAATAAAATGTCCTGTCGTTTTGTGCATGATCATGCGATTAATGAGCGCTTACACGCAATTATATACGAAAATAAGCGGAAAATTCACCATGCCCTTCGATCGGCTGACAGATGCCATCCTGCGCCACCTCCGCCATGATGGCCGCATGAGCAATGCGGACCTGGCCCAACGGGTGGGGCTGTCGCCCTCGGCGTGCCTGCGCCGTGTGCGCATGCTTGAAAAAGAGGGGGTGATACGGGGCTATCGCGCCCTGGTGGATGAGCGCTCGGTGCATGGCATGACCACCGTCATCGTGCACATCACGCTGGAGCGGCAGACGGAGGAATGCCTGCGCCGCTTTGAAGCGCGCGTGCGCGAATGCGCCGATGTGCGCGAATGCTACCTGATGACGGGCGACGCCGATTACCTCGTGCGCGTCGAGGCGCGTGACGCGGCCGATTACGAGCGCATCCATAAGGAGGAACTCTCGCGCATGCCCGGCGTGGCCCGCATACAGAGCAATTTCGCCATCCGCACCGTGGTGCAGCGCTAGGCTCAGGACCTATTAATTTGTTGAGCTGAGCGGTGTGTTGTGATTCACAGGCTTAACCGAATGGAGGGTGAGCCTGTGCGTGACGTGTTTTTGCTGTCCGAGCGTCAGAGGGAACGGATCAGGCCGTTTTTCCCACTGGCACATGGGGTTCCGCGTGTGAATGACCGTCGTGTTCTGAGCGGAATTGTTTACGTGATCCGCAACGGTCTTCAATGGAAAGATGCTCCCAAAGCCTATGGTCCGCACAAGACTTTATACAACCGCTTTATCCGGTGGAGCCGCCTGGGCGTCTTTGACAGGATATTTGTCGTGCTGACAGAGCAGGCTGGCCGTTCGAAGCGCCTGATGATTGATGCGACACATCTCAAGGCTCACCGGACGTCGGCGTCCCTGCTTAAAAAGGGGCTTTTCCCCGTCATATCGGACGAACAGAAGGCGGCCTGAACTCAAAGCCGCATGCCGTGTGTGATGGTCAGGGTCGGGCTATCCGCCTGCATCTGACTGCGGGTCAGGTCAGTGACTTCAAAGGCGCAGACGTGCTGCTGGCAGATCTCTCCGACGAGACAGAAGAAGTCATCGGGGATAGAGGCTATGACAGCGACCGGATCCGGTTATCGCTTGCAGAACGCAATATCACAGCCTGTATTCCGCCGAAGAAGAACCGGAAATCAAAGCCGCCTTACAACTGGCATCTCTATAAGAAGCGCCATCTGATCGAAAACATGTTCGCAAATCTGAAAGACTGGAGGCGTGTCGCGACCAGATACGACCGCTGCGCACACACTTTCATGTCCGCTATCCACATCGCGGCAAGCTTCATCTTCTATCTCAAAGAATGAGTCCTGAGCCTAAGGGCGCCGCTTTTAAAAAAAGGCGGCGCCCGAGCATTTCGTCAGATCACACCCGGAATGTTTTGCAGGCGGGCTGTAAAATTCATGGTGCAGGCGGGATGGATGGCGTGGCGCTGCGCGGAATGAACGGGCGGATGAGGAACTGGTAGCACCCGGCTCCCACAACCCCGCCAATCAGCGGCCCGGCAATGGGCACCCACCAGTAATGGTCCGGCCCCGGCAGGGCGGATTCACCCCAGCCCGCCAAAAAGCAGAACAGCCGTGGCCCGAAGTCGCGCGCGGGGTTGATGGCCCAGGCCTCGAGGTAACCCGAACATGCCCCGATGCTCGCAACCAGCAGCCCGATAATCAGCGCGCCCGAATTGGCCTGTGGCGCAACCGTATTATATTCGCACGTGATGGCGAAGATGCCGAAGACCAGCAGACCGGTCAGGATGATTTCATCAACAAAGGCGTGCAGCGGCGTAATGCTCTCGCCCGGATGGGTGAAGAACACCCCCGCCGCCCCGCCCGCGGCGCGCGTAAGGCCATGCGCCTGATTGTAATGTTCGATCACGGGCTGGTACAGCGTATAGACCAGCGTTGCCCCGATCACCCCGCCCAGCACCTGCGCCGCCCAGTAGCCGGGCACCTTGCGCCACGAAAAGCCGCGAAAGACCGCCAGCGCCAGTGATACGGCCGGGTTGGCATGCGTGCCCGACACGCTGCCGGTAATGTAGATGGCGATTGTAACCCCAAGCCCCCACACAATGGCCACGCCCCAATAGGCCTGCTTGTACGGGCTGGGATCATATAGCGCGTACATCGCGGCCACCGAATCACCGATCAGCACGATGATCATGACCGCGATGCACTCGGATATGAGTTCGCCCAGGAATTGTCTGTTTTTCAGCATTTTAACCCACTTTATTCTTTTATTATCATTCGATGGGAAAGGGCTGTTGGCCTTATGGCCGGTTTGCAGCTCTAAAATGTTCTTAAACGAACATATCTCACCGGGAAAGGGGCGCGTGCGATCCGTGGGGTAACAGTTTCTCCTTTTTCCATATATTTCATTATATTTCATGAAATTTCTCCAACATTCCGGATTCGGGGGCAGGTGATGTTGTTGTGTCGATGGAAGGCAAGGGGTGAGGATACGGAACAAAATGCGCGATTTCGCACATGCACAAAAATCACTCCGGCATATAAATTACTCGGGATGGCGAATTTATGGCTAATGCCGGGCACTATCATGCCTTGAAAAAGAAGGAATTATTTAAACGCGCAGCATGAAAAAATGTGCGCGCACCCTCTTGAACCGATCAGAATGTTCGGTTACGAACATGTGTATCAGGAGGAACATCTACTATGGCGTCCATGGACGAATCATTGCGCACCCCCCCGGCACCGGGTGGCCTGCTCGACCTGCTGGTCGTGGGCGGGGGTGTAAACGGCACGGGCATCGCGCGCGATGCTGCCGGGCGCGGCGCATCGGTCCTGCTTGTCGAGCAGGATGATCTGGCCAGCCACACCTCATCGGCCAGCACCAAGCTGATCCATGGCGGCCTGCGCTACCTGGAATATTATGAATTCCGTCTGGTGCGCGAGGCGCTGATCGAGCGCGAGAAGCTGCTGCGCATCGCGCCCCACATCATCTGGCCCATGCGCTTCGTGCTGCCCTACACGCCGCAGGCACGCCCGGCCTGGATGCTGCGCCTTGGCCTGTTCCTGTATGATCACCTCGCGCCCAACATGACGCTGCCCAAGTGCAAGTCGCTCGACTTCCGCACGTCATCGGCAGGCCAGCCGCTCAATGGCAAGCTCGCCCGCGGCTTCGCCTATTCCGATGGCTGGGTGCAGGACAGCCGCCTCGTCGTGCTCAACGCGATGGATGCCAAGGCACGCGGGGCCGATATCCGCACCCGCACCCGCATGGTCAGCGCCCGCCGCGCCAATGGCGTGTGGGAAGCCGATATCGAGAACACGCTCGATGGCACCACCACCACCGTGCGCGCCCGCGTGCTGGTCAATGCCGGTGGGCCGTGGGTGAGCGAGGTGCTGCGCGAGCGTGCGCAGGTGAACTCCACCAAGAACGTGCGCCTCGTCAAGGGCAGCCACATCGTGGTGCCGCGCCTGTTTGACGGGCCGCAGGCCTATATCCTGCAGAACCCGGACAAGCGCATCGTCTTCGCCATTCCCTACGAGCAGAAATTCACCCTGATCGGCACGACCGACGTGCCCTGGACGCAGGCCCCCGGCGATGTCGAGATCTCGCCCGAGGAAATCAGCTACCTGTGCGAGAGCGTGAGCCGCTACTTCACCAAGCCCGTAACACCGGCCGATGTGGTGTGGAGCTACGCTGGCGTGCGCCCGCTTTATGATGACGCGGCCAAGAACGCCTCCGCCGTAACGCGTGACTATGTGCTCGATGTGGATACGCAGGGCAATCAGGCGCCCATGCTATCCATCTTTGGCGGCAAGATCACCACCTACCGTCGCCTTGCCGAGCACGCGATCGAGAAGCTCCAGCCCTTCCTGCCCGTGCTGTCGGCACCTGGCTGGACGGCGGAAAAGGTGCTGCCTGGCGGTGATCTGGGCGAGGGCGGGTTCGAGGGCGCGCTGGCCCGCCTGCGCGCGCAGGCCCCGTTCCTTGGCCCCGACCTGAGCTGGCGGCTGGTGCGCAATTACGGATCGCGCGCCACCGGGATCGTAGGCGATGCCCGTAGCATGGAGGATATGGGCGAACTGTTTGGCGCGGGCCTGAGCGCGCGTGAGGTGGAATACCTGATCGCAAACGAATGGGCGCAGACCACGCAGGACATCCTGTGGCGCCGCTCCCGCCTTGGCCTGCATGTAACCGATGAGGACACGGCCCGCCTCGAGGCCTACCTCAAGGCCCGCAAGCCGGGCACGGCGCCGACTTCCGCGTAAAAATTATCAGGCCGCAGGTGCAACACGCCTGCGGCCCAAACTCGCATCCGCCCTGTTGGGGCAGGAGAAGATAATGAACAAGAAGAACAGAATTCTCGCCATCGACCAGGGAACAACCTCGACCCGCAGCATCGTGTTCGATCGCGATATCACGGCCATTTCGGTCTCCCGCATCGAGTTCGCCCAGCATTATCCCAGCCAGGGCTGGGTCGAGCATGACCCGGAGGAAATCTGGTCCAACGTTCTCTCCACCGCGCAGGAGGCCATTGAAAAGGCAGGCGGCCCCGGCGTGATCGCGGGCATCGGCATTACCAACCAGCGCGAAACCATCGTGGTGTGGGAGCGTAGCACCGGCAGGCCCATCCACCGCGCCATTGTCTGGCAGGACCGGCGCACCACGCCCATCTGCGCACGCATGCATGAGGAGGGGTTCGAGCCCCTCGTGCGCGAGCGCACCGGCCTGCTGCTCGACCCCTATTTCTCCGCCACCAAGATTGCGTGGATTCTTGATAATGTGGAAGGCGCCCGTGCGCGCGCCGAGAAGGGCGAACTGGCCTGCGGCACCATCGACAGCTTTCTTTTATGGCGGCTGACCGGCGGCCGCGTGCACGCCACCGACACCACCAACGCCTCGCGCACGCTTCTGTTCAATATCCACACCTGCGCGTGGGATGATGAATTGCTGGCGCTGTTCAAGGTGCCGCGCGCCATTCTGCCTGAAGTGAAAACCAACAGCGAAGTGTTTGGCGAGACGGCGCCGGAGCTGTTTGGCGAGCCGCTCAAGGTGGCTGGCATGGCAGGCGACCAGAACGCCGCCATGGTGGGGCAGGCCTGCTTCCGCCCCGGCACGGCCAAGGCGACTTACGGCACGGGCTGCTTCGCGCTGCTCAACACCGGCGCGACGCCCGTCATGTCTGAAAACCGGATGCTCACCACCATCGCCTACCGCATTGGGGCGGAGACGACCTATGCCCTCGAAGGCTCGATCTTTGTTGCGGGCGCGGCCATCCGCTGGCTGCGTGACGGGCTGAACCTCATCACCCATGCCTCCCAGACCGATGACATGGCCACCCGCGTGCCGCACAGCCACGGCGTGTATATGGTGCCCGGCTTCGTGGGGCTTGGCGCGCCCCACTGGGACCCCGACGCCCGTGGCCTGATCTGTGGCCTCACGCTTGATGCCACGGCCGCGCACATCGCGCGCGCCGCCCTGGAATCGGTGGCCTACCAGACCATGGACCTGATGGACGCCATGCATGAGGATGGCGGCGGCAAGCTCAGCGCACTGCGTGTTGATGGCGGCATGTCGGTCAATGACTGGTTCTGCCAGTTCCTCGCCGATATGCTCCAGACGCCGGTGGAGCGGCCACGACAGGTCGAGACCACGGCGCTCGGGGCCGCCTTCCTCGCGGGGCTGGCGACCGGGGTGTGGGAAAGCATCGCCGAACTGGAAGGCACCTGGACACGCGGGCATCTGTTCCGCCCGACGATGGACAAGGCGCAGCGCGATACTATGGTAGCCGGATGGCATGTGGCAGTCCGCCGCACGCTCAGTTCCACCGTTGCAGCGTAATCAAGACCACAGACGAACAGGAAAAGAGTGTTTCATGACCACCACACGGCATAATCCCTATCAGGTTACCGATCGCAATCTGGCCCTTGAACTCGTGCGCGTTACCGAGGCGGCTGCGGTCGCCGCATCGGCCTGGACCGGTCGTGGCCTCAAGAACGAAGCCGATGGCGCGGCGGTGGAAGCCATGCGGCGCGCGTTCGATACGGTCGCCATTGATGGCACCGTGGTGATCGGTGAAGGCGAGATGGATGAAGCGCCAATGCTATTCATTGGCGAGAAGGTGGGCTCCGGCGGCCCGGGCATGGATATTGCCGTCGACCCGCTTGAAGGCACCAACCTGTGCGCCAAGAACCTGCCCAACGCGCTGACCGTGGTGGCGCTGGCGGAAAGCGGCAACTTCCTGCACGCGCCTGACATCTATATGGACAAGATCGTGGTCGGCCCCTACCTGCCAGAGGGCGTGGTGGATCTCGACAGCACCATCGAGGCCAACCTCAAGTCGCTCGCGCAGGCCAAGAAATGCGCGGTGTCCGACCTCATGCTCTGCACGCTCGACCGTGAACGCCATGAGGAACTGATCGCCCGCGCGCGGGCCGCAGGCGCGCGCGTGACCCTGCTGAGCGATGGCGACGTGGCTGCCGCCATCGCCGCCTGCCTGGAAGAGAGCGAGATCGACATCTATGTCGGCTCCGGTGGCGCGCCCGAAGGCGTGCTGGCCGCCGCTGCCGTGCGCTGCGTTCATGGCCAGATGCAGGGCCGCCTCCTGTTTGAGGATGACGACCAGGTGGCGCGCGCGCGCAAGATGAACCCGGGTGCTGACCCCTCGCGCAAGCTGGCGCTGGAAGACATGGCGCGTGGTGACGTGCTGTTCTCCGCAACCGGGGTAACGGGCGGGGCGTTGCTGCATGGCATCCGCCGCAGTGGCATCCGCACCGTCACGCATTCGCTGGTCATGCGCTCCAAATCCGGCACCATCCGGTTTGTGGAGGGCCACCACGATTACCAGACCAAGACCTGGTGAGCAGTATTTCATCGATTGCATAACAACAAGAACAGGCAATAGAGAAACGACATGACCAATACAGCACACACCGCATCGAGCCGCCTGGGCCTGCGCCCCGGCGTGGTGACGGGCGCGGATTACCGTCGCCTTGTCGAGACCTGCCGCGATGAGGGCTATGCCCTGCCGGCGGTCAACGTGGTGGGCACCGACAGCATCAACGCGGTGCTTGAGGCGGCGGCGCGCAACCGGGCGGATGTCATCATCCAGCTTTCCAACGGTGGCGCGCGGTTCTATGCGGGCGAAGGCATGAAAGATGCCGAACAGGCCCGCGTGCTCGGTGCGGTGGCTGCGGCGCGTCATGTCCATACCGTGGCCGCTGCTTACGGCGTGTGCGTGATCCTGCATACCGATCACGCCGACCGCAAGCTGCTGCCATGGATTTCCGGCCTGATCGATGCCAGCGAGGAGGCGGTGAAGGAAACCGGCCGCCCGCTGTTCTCCTCGCACATGATCGACCTTTCGGCTGAACCGCTGGAAGACAACATTGCCGAATGCGCCCGCTTCCTGCGCCGCATGTCGCCGCTGGGCATCGGGCTTGAAATCGAGCTTGGCGTGACCGGCGGCGAGGAAGACGGCATTGGCCATGACCTCGATGATGGCGCCGATAATGCCCATCTCTACACCCAGCCCGAGGATGTGCTGAAGGCGTATGAGGCGCTTTCCCCCCTGGGGTTTGTGACCATCGCGGCCTCGTTTGGCAACGTGCATGGCGTGTATGCGCCGGGCAACGTCAAGCTGCGCCCCGAGATCCTGCGCAACTCGCAGGCGGCGGTGGCCAAGGCCACCAACCTTGGCGAGAAGCCGCTGGCGCTGGTGTTCCATGGCGGTTCAGGCTCGGAGCAGGCCAGGATTACCGAGGCCGTATCCTACGGTGTGTTCAAGATGAACATCGACACCGACATCCAGTTCGCCTTTGCCACCAGCATTGGCCGCTACGTGCATGAGCACGCGGAGGCGTTCAGCCACCAGATTGCGCCTTCCACCGGCAAGCCGACCAAAAAGCTGTATGATCCGCGCAAATGGCTGCGCGTGGGCGAGCAGGGCATCGTGGCGCGGCTTGAGCAGTCCTTCGCCGATCTTGGGGCGACAGGGCGTAGCGTCGCGCGCGTAATATAAAAGACCGCATGTGAAGGGGGAGTAACAGGCAACGTGTCAGCAGAAGAACGTCACCGGGAAATTACCGCGCTGGTGCGTACCCAGGGCTATGTCTCCAACGAGGATCTGGCCCAGAGGCTGAATGTTGCGGTCCAGACCATCCGCCGTGATGTCAACCTTCTGGCCCGCCGCGGGCTGGTGGCGCGGCATCATGGCGGGGCGGGTCTGGCCTCGTCGGTCGAGAATATCGCCTATTCCGAACGCCAGGTGCTCAACCGGCGGGCCAAGGAGGCCATTGGCAACCTTGCAGCCCGCCAGATACCTGATAATTCATCGCTTTTTGTCAGCATCGGCACCACCACCGAGGCCTTTGCCAAGGCCTTGCGGCGGCACAAGGCGCTGCGGGTCATTACCAACAACCTGCACGTGGCCACCCCGCTTTCCGCCCAGACCGATTTTCAGGTGATCGTGACGGGGGGGCAGGTGCGGTTTTATGATGGGGGCATTACCGGTTCGGCCGCCAGCACCTTCATCGAGCAGTATCGCACCGATTTTGCCGTGATCGGCATCAGCGGCATCGAAGATGATGGCACGCTGCTCGATTTCGATGCCGATGAGATCAGCGTGGCCCAGGCCATGATGCGTAATGCCAGGCGTGTCTACCTGCTGGCCGACCAGACCAAATTCGGCCGCAGGCCCATGGGGCGGCTTGGGCATCTTTCGCATGTGCATGGCTTTTTTACCGATCGGCAGCCGTCCGAGCAGATATGCGCCATGCTGCGCGCCCATGATGTGGAACTGCACATCACCTGAATCTGGATAAAAGCTTCAGAAGATGCCGCCTTCCTGAAAAAAGGCGGCATCCCGGAAATGTCTGTTTTTTCAGTTACTGCGCCAGATAGCCGCCATCAACCGGCAGCACCGCGCCGGTGATGAAGGAGGCGTCATCCGAGGCCAGGAACAGGATGGCGGCGGCAATTTCTGATGGCTTGCCCATGCGGCCCATCGGGTGCATCTCGACCACCTTGCGAATGCCGTCCGCATCCATGCCCGCCACCGCAGGCGTGTCGATGGTGCCCGGGGCCACGGCATTGACCCGCACGCCCTTGTCGGCCAGGTCGATGGCGAGGTGCTTGGTGATGCCCGATGCCACGAACTTGGCCGGGCCATACACCGCCTGACCCTTCTGCCCGGCAAAGGCGGAGATGGAGGACAGGCACACGATCGCGCCCTGTCCGGCATGGACCATCTCGGCTGCCGCATGCTTGCAGCACAGGAACATGCCGCGCGCATCCACCGCCATGGTGTGATCCCACAGATCGGCCGTGGCGGAGGCGAGATCGGCCTCGGGGATGACCCCGGCATTGGCTACGAGAATGTCGATGCGGCCAAAATGCTTCATGGTTTCGTGCACCACGCGGGCGATATCGGCCTCGCTGGTTACATCGGCTGGCACCGAGATCACGTCCACGCCGTTTTTTTCAAGCTGGTCGGTCAGTTCATCGAGTGCATCGGTATTGAGGTCGGTCAGGGCAAGCTGCGCGCCCTCGGCGGCAAAACGCTCTGCCGTGGCGCGGCCAATGCCGCTTGCTGCACCTGTAATGATGGCAACCTTGCCTGCAATGCGTCCGGTGGGTGTGGCTGTCATGGGGTCTCCTGCTTGTCGCTGGCATCAGGCGGGTTAACGCGGGGGGTACCAAGATGTTGCCCGCCCCGCAAGAGGCGGCCCGGTCTGCGCCAGCCCGATCGGGTTCTTTTGATCGGGGGGCGTGATCGGCCCGTTTTTCCTGCTCTGGCGCGGTCAGACAGCGGGGAAAAGGGGTATCCATTGCGAAATGGCACCAGAATTCGGGCCTGCGCATGTTTCAGGCACGGGGGGGATCACCTATACTCGCCACAAATATGGTTTGTTATGAATGTGGCGGGGCGGTGTTTTCCATGCGGAAACCGGCACGCCGTGCGAGCGGGTGTGGAGCATTATCGAGATGGCACAAAAGTTTCGGATCGTGATTGTAGGCGGCGGTGTTGCGGGCCTTGCGCTCGCCACGCGGCTGGGCAATTCGGTCGGCAAATCGGGCCGTGCGGAAATCACGCTGGTGGACAAGAGCTTCGCCCATGTGTGGAAGCCGATGCTGCACTGTTTTGCGGCTGGCACCGCCGCCAACGAGAATGACCGCATCAGCTTCATGTCACAGGCCAGCCGGCACCATTTCGAGTTCTGGCCCGGTGAGATCACGGCGCTCGACCGCGCGGCCAAGACCATCGCGCTCGCTCCCATCAAGGATCCGCTCAGCGGGGAGGTGGTGGTGGAGGCCCGCACGCTTGATTATGATGCGGTGGTGCTGTCAATCGGCAGCCGCGCCAATGATTTTGGCACGCCCGGCGTGGCCGAGCACTGCCTGTTCATTGACAACCTTGTCGATGCCAATGGCTTCAACGACCGCTTCCGCATGGAACTGCTGCGGTCCTTTGCCAATAACAACGAACTCGATATTGCCATCGTGGGCGGGGGGGCGACCGGCACCCAACTCGCCGCCGAACTGCACAAGGCGCTTGATCTGGCCTCGCTCTACAGCTTTGGCCAGAAGCCGCCCAAGCTGCGCATTACCCTGCTTGAGGCCGGTCCCCGTATTCTGCCTGCCTTCCCCGAGGCGGTGTCGGCGGCGGCGGTCAGGCAGCTTGAGGCCATTGGCGTGAGCGTGCGCGCAGGTGCCATGGTCAGCGGTGCTGATGAAAACGGCTTCATGCTCAAGGATGGCTCGCGCGTGCCTGCAACGCTGCGGGTGTGGGCTGCGGGGGTCAAGGCGCCGGATGTAACCAGCAAATTTGGCGGCCTCAAGCTGTCGCGCTCGGGCCAGCTTGAAGTGCGGCCCTCGCTGCAGGTGCTTGATGATGACAACATCTTCGCCATGGGCGACTGCGCCTTCATTGCTGAAAAGCCCGTTGCCCCTACAGCCCAGGCGGCCCGGCAGCAGGCCCATCATCTGGCCCGCCATCTGCCCCGGTGGATGATGAGTGGCCAGCCCATGCCTGCCTTCACCTTCCATAATAAGGGAGCGGTCGTGGCATTGGGCGATTACAATGGCTGGGGCACCTTCCCCGGTGGCACGGTGTTTGGCGGGGGCTGGCTGCATGGCCTGTCGGCGCGGATGGTGCATCTCATGCTCTATCGCCAGCACCAGTTCGAGCTGTATGGGCCGGTGCGCGGCACGATCTCGTGCCTTGTCGACTGGCTTGACGTGTTCGTGCGCCCCTCGATCCGGCTGGACTGAGGGCAGGGGCGCAGACCCCCTATGGCTGCTTCGGGGCTGCCTTTTCGCGCAGCCCCTAATCGTGGCGCAGGTGGTTCGACAGGGCGTTGCCTGCCGCCTGTATAATGGCCACGAACACGATCAGCACCAGCACCACAAGCGACATGACCTGCGAATTGAAGCGCTGGTAGCCGTAGCGGATGGCAAGGTCACCCAGCCCCCCCGCGCCCACGGCGCCTGCCATGGCCGAGGCCCCGGTCAGGGTAATGAGGGTGACCGTCAACCCTGCTACGAGGCCGGGCAGGGCTTCGGGTATGAGCACATGGCGCACGATCATCCACCGCGTGCCGCCCATGGCGTGCACGGCATCGACCAGATTGGGGTCCACCGCGCGCAGCGAGACCTCGGCAATGCGGGCAAAATAGGGAATGGCCGCCAGCGAAAGCGGCACGATGGCCGCCGTCGTGCCCAGTGAGGTGCCCACGATCATCCGCGTCACGGGAATGAGGATGACGAGCAGGATGATGAAGGGAATGGCGCGCAGGATGTCCACCACCAGCCCCAGCAGGCGGGCGGCGGGCGGGCAGGGCATCAGGCCACCACGCCGCATGGCCACCATGAGCAGGGCCAGCGGCAGGCCGCCGAGCACCGCGAGCAGCCCCGAGCAGGCGACCATGATGGTCGTCTCCCACGTTGCGCGTGCGATCAGGTCAATGATCAGCCGGGACATGGCCAAGAACCTTCAGTGAGGGGTCGAACTGCGTCAGGAAATCATGGATCTCGGCACAATAACCGGTCACCGACACGATCTGGTCGGCAAAGGGCTGGCCCGCGATCTCGGTGGTGCCGCCCTGCAGCACGGTGGCTTCCACGCCATATTGCTGGCCCAGCAGCGACAGCAGGGGCTGCCACGCCGCCTCGCCCGCCAGCCTGATGCGGATGATCGCCCATCCCTCGGGCGCAGGCTCCGCCACCAGCCGCGCGCGCAGGGCGGGTGGCACCTGTGGCTGCGTTTCCGACAGCAGGGCCTGGGTAACAGTGGATTGCGTGGCCGCCCCCATGATGGCCAGCGTGGGGGCGTTTTCTACAATGCGGCCCTGGTCCAGTACCACGAGATGGGTGGCAATGCGGCGGATCACATCCATCTCATGCGTGATGAGGATGATGGTCAGCCCCAGTTCGCGATTGATCTCGGCCAGCAGGTCGAGGATGGCGGTGGTGGTTTCGGGATCGAGGGCGGAGGTGGCTTCATCGCACAGCAGCAGGGCCGGGTCATTGGCCAGCGCGCGCGCAATGCCCACGCGCTGCTTCTGCCCGCCCGAAAGCTGGGCAGGCCATTTATCCCCATGCGCCGAAAGGCCCACCAGCGCCAGCAGCGCCTCAATGCGCGCCTGGCGTTGCGCGCGCGGCACGCCCGCGATTTCAAGCGCCAGGCTGATATTGCCGGCCACCGTGCGCGAACTGAGCAGGTTGAAATGCTGGAACACGAAGCCGATGCGCCGCCGCAATGGCACAAGCTGCGCCTGCGGCAGGGTGGTGATGTCCTGGCCTTCTATCAGGATCTGCCCCGCATCAGGCCGGTCGAGCGCGCCAAGGCAGCGCAGCAGCGAACTCTTGCCCGCTCCTGATCGCCCGATCACGCCCAGGATCTCGCCCTTTGCAACCGAGAAGGAGACATCATCAAGCGCCACATGCCCGCCAAAGCGGCGGCTCACATGGCGTACGTCAACAACATTTACGTCCATGCCGGTTCAACCGCGCCGTGGAAGATGGTGGCGATCGCCTCACGCGTGGCGGGCTGGTGCACGGCGCGGACCAGCGCCTCGACCCAGGGGGCATGGGCATCAGCGGCATTGACGGCCACGAAGTTGACGTAAGGGTTGTTTTGCAGCGATTCCACCCCGATCCGCTGCTTCTGTATGTCCACGCCAGCCTTCAGCGCCCAGTTGGTGTTGATTACGGCGGCATCCACATCAGGCAGCGTGCGGCCGACAATGCCCGCATCAAGCTCGCGGAAGGAGAAGTGATGGGGGTTTTCGGTCACGTCGAGCGGGGTGGGCAGCAGGCCTACTGCGGAATCAAGTCTGATCAGCCCCAGCGCTTCGAGCAGGCGCAGGGCGCGGCCTTCATTGCTCGGGTCGTTCGGCACGCCGATCACGGCCTTGTCCGGCAGGTCAGCCAGAGCTTTCCACCGCGCTGAATACAGCCCGATGGGGGAGAAATAGGTGGTGCACACGCTGACGATGTCATAACCACGGGCCGCTTTCTGGGCCTCGAGGAACGGGGCGTGCTGAAAGGCGTTGGCATCAATCTCGTGCTCGGCCAGCGCCTCGTTGGGCGTGTTGTAATCGGAGAATGTCACGATGCCGAGATTGAGTCCTTCCTTCGCGGCATTGGCCGTAATCACGCGCCACAGATCTTCGTCCTCGCCCGCCATGATGCCAACGCGGATCAGCTTGCCTTCTGCCGCCATGGCCCGTGTTGCCATGGGCAGGCAGACGATGCCGCCAAACAGGCTAAGCAGGGTGCGACGGGTGAGGGGGGCAATCTGTTTCATGGCATTCCTGATCGGTACATCGCGGGAAGAGCAACGATGCAGCACCACTATGGCGTGATGGTCTTTTTGACAACGCCCCTGATGGGCCGCATGGCGTGCCGGGGCGGAAGGGCATAAAGAGACAAGAGGCTGCGTGCGTCAATATTAAATACGATATGTTATGTTTATTAACGCCCTGCAGGAAGGACGGGCAGGTTTGATGCCCTGTCCGTGGCATAAATGCTACAGGCGGAAAGAAGGTATTTTTCCGGGATATTTTCGTATCGTACGATCATTCTCGTGCAATGAATCGGCATCTGGTTCCTTGTGGCTTAACAGCGTTTTTTCAAGGAGATACTCCTGTATCAGCCTTTTGCCGCCGGGCTGGTTCATACGGTTTCACGATGGAGAGGATTATAAAATACGATATTGACCGGAATATTTTATCATAATACGATCGTTATCAGTATTTAACCTGCTGCCGCAGCCACCCGGCACGCCATGTGGTGCATGAACATGATGTCCACCCTCCATTCAGCAACACAACTGGGGTATCGGTATATGCGTGGGGGCGCCCTGTGCATGTCCATGCTGGCGGTGCATGCAGCCCAGGCGGCGCCTGATCCGGTCGTGCCCGCAGGCGGCAGCACCGCGCCCGGTCAGCCGGAGCGCATGGTGGTGCATATGACCCAGCGCCCGCCCATCCTCACGTTTCCGCATGCCAACCCGGTGGGGCAGCCCATCCGCATTGGCGGGCAGGAAAACCGCCGCAGCGGCCATCAGTATGACTGGGGCGTGTTCAACCGTGGCAATGGCGAGGCCGCGGGCTTCGGGCCGGTGGGGCGGTATGGCGTCAGCCCCTGGGCCGAGGACTGGCGCAACCTGCGCGACCCCAAGAAGCATGATGACCTGTTCGATGCGCTGAAATACATTCCGCTCACCCGCAGCGGCAATGTGTGGATCAGTTTCTCGGGTGAGACGCGGCTGCGCAACTGGTTTGAAACGCGCCCCGGCCTGGGCACGCAGAAACCCAATGATTCCGGCCGCTTTGGCGTGCGCAACCTGTATGGCGCAGACCTGCATATTGGCGAGCACCTGCGGTTTTTTGGCCAGCTGGTCAATGCGGATGCAGGCGGGTGGGGCGGTTATGGCTATGGCTCGACCTATCGCAAGCGGCTCGATGCGCAGCAGGCCTTCGTGGAGGTGCGGTGGAACATGCTGGGTGCCAAAAGCGGCTTCATGTTTGGCCGCCAGCAGTTTCTCGATGCGCCATCGTACATGCTCTATGCACGCGAGACGCCCAACGTGCCGCTGTCATGGGATGGGTTCCGCGCCTATATGGTGTGGCAGCGTGTCCGCATCGATGCATGGGATTTCGTGCAGACCGATGACAGTGACCGCCGCATGTTCCACGATGTGGAGAACTATGGCAGCCGCCTGTACGGCTTTAACGCCACCTGGGCACCCCCGGATTTCACCTTCATGGGGCAGAAGGGGTATTCCTTCGTTGATGCGTTCTATATCGGCTACAAGCTCAATGGTTCGGCCGGGGCAATCGCGGGGCCGAAGAAGGCGGTCAACGGATCGGATACGCGCAACAACTTCGGCATGCGCTGGCATGGCATTGCAGGCCCGATCGAATTCTCGGTGGGTGGCATATGGCAGGGCGGCGTGTTCCGTAACGCCAGCAACAACGCGGCGCGCGGGGTCAGCGCCTATGCCATCAACAGCACGGTGGGTTATCGGCTGCCCGAGCAGTCGCTGCACACCTTTGCCGGTATCCAGACGGATGTGTATTCTGGCGGCAATGCCTCAAGAAGCCAGGGCACGGTGGGCACCTATCTCTCGCCCTTCAACCCGCAGACCAACTATCTCGACACCACAACCTACATGACAGGCTCGAACCTGATCAGCTTTGCCCCGCTCGTGCGCATCACGCCGTTCAAGTCCGTCAGCATCCAGTTCAAATACCCGCTGTTCTGGCGCGATAGCGTAAATGACCCGGTTTACAAATCATCGGGTTACTACAAGTTCGCGGGTAATTTCCGGGGGCGGTTCGTGGGCATGGCGCCACAGGTTTCAGTGGCGTGGCAGATCAATACCCATCTGTCATGGACGCAGTATGTCTCGCGGTTCATGACATCGCGCGCGCTCAATGAGGCGGGCGGGTCGAGCGGCACCTATTACCAGTCGAATTTCGTCTTCCGCTTCTGAACACGGGCAACCACGCCGGGCTGCCCGTGCCCGCAGGGCTTATTCAGCCGATTTACGGCCAAAGATGAAGCTCGCCAGCGCGGCGGCAAGCAGGAACATCATCCCGTAAACCTTGCACGAGGTGGGGATCTTGTTCTCATGCAGCGTGACCTCGCCCTTCAGGCTGGCCAGGTGCTCGGCAATCTGCTTGTGCAGGTCGGTCTTGTGCTGGTGCAGCGTGCCCTCAAGCTGCTTGGCAATTTCCTGCACATCTTCGGGGCTGAGTTTGCGGAGGGTTTCAGCAGCGCTCATGGTCTGTTCCAGTCCTGTTTTTATTAAAAAACATCGCGCCGATCATCTTCATCGGGCGTAACGATTTACATGTCGGTCCGCGCGGAAGGGTTTTCAAGGGCGGCCCACGGCAGGGCAGGGCGGCGGGGGCACGGAATTATGAGCACGCGGTCTTTATCCGCAGGCTATGCTTGCGGCCTTGAGGCATAAGAGAAGGAGCGGGCCAGCGTGCTGCTTGATGTGATCGAACGCGGACCGGAGAATGGAAATAGCAGCCTGCCGCCGGTGGTTTTTCTGCACGGGCTGTTCGGGCGGGCGCGCAATTTCGGGTTTTTCCAGCGCCGCCTTGCCACAACCCGCCGCGTCCTTGCCCTTGACCTGCGCAACCATGGCGGCAGCCCGCATGGGCCGATGGATTACCCCACCATGGCAGCCGATGTGCATGAAACGCTGGCCGCGCATGACGCATTGCCCGCCACGATTATCGGGCATTCCATGGGGGGCAAGGTGGCGATGATGCTGGCGTTGCAGGCGCCTGCCTGCGTGCATGCCCTGCTTGTGGCCGATATTGCACCGGGGCCGGGCGGGCATGCGCATTCGGGTGCGATCGCGACTGCGCTGGCCGGGCTGCATTTTCCCGCCACTCTGACATTGGGCGAGGCCGATGCCTGGCTTGCCCCCGCCATTGCCGAAAAGCCCGTGCGCGACATGATGAAGCAGAACATCGTGCTCGGTGCCAACCCGCACTGGCAGATAGGGCTGGAGCAGATCGTGGCGGGCATGGCGCAGGTAGTGGGCTGGCCCGCCCTGCCGCCGGGCACGCAGTATGGTGGCCCGGTGCTGTTTGTGGCGGGTGGGGCTTCACCCTATGTGCAGCCCGATCATTACCCGCTCATGCGCCAGCTTTTTCCCCATTACCGGCTGGTGCGCCTGAAGGGGGCCGGGCACTGGCTGCATGCCGAGCAGCCATGGGAATTCCTGCGCATGGTCGAGGAATTCCTGCACGCGACGGGCTAGGAATGGCCTTACTGCGGCACCGGCGCGCATTGCGGCGTGACCGGCTGGCCCGTCATGACCGCCTGCGTAAAGGCCGCCGAATCAGGCAGCGAGGCGTTGACGGTCTGTGAATGGTCCAGCCCCTTGTACAGATGGGCCTGAACCGTGCTGCCCGCCGCGCAGGCATCCTTGACCAGCGAGAGCTGCAACACGGGCGGCACGTCGTGGTCATTGGTGCCGGTGCCCACGAACAGGGGCTGTGCCAGCTTCAGGGTGGGGTACGCCATGCCGGCGAAGGCGGGGGCCAGCGCCTTGGGGAAGCCGGGTTGCAGGGCGTTGGGCAGGGTCAGGCCTTCATCCCTGATCTTCTGTTCCATGTCGCCCACGCAGGTGGTTGATGCGGCGTGGTAGGCAGCCATGGCGCGGGGGGTAAAGGCTTCCTCGGGGTGGAAGGCAGGGTCGCGTGCGGCAAGCGAGGCACCCAGATAGAGCATGTAGACAACAAGTGGGTCATACTTCACAGGCCCCGCCACCTGGGCTGCCGCGGTCAGTTGCGCGCCGAGCGCTGGGGTGAAGTAGGGCACGCCGGTTGCCACCGTGCCGCGAATATTCACATCCGGCGCATAGGTGGCCGCAAACGCCGCCGCGGCAAAGGCTGCCCCGCCGCCCTGCGACTGGCCCACGATCATGACCGTGTTGCGCAGCCCCGGCACGGCGGCCACGGCGGCGCGCACGCTATCAAGCACGTTATAGGCCTCGACGCGCGTATCGAGGTAAGGATGCACGCCCGGCGTGCCCAGCCCCTGATAATCGGTGGCGACGACGGCGAAGCCCCGCTTCATCCAGGCGGCCAGATATGTGCTGTTGCGCGCGCTATAGGGGTGGAGCGAGGGCGTGCAGCCTTGCCCGATGCCAACGGTGCCATGCGCCCAGGCCACGATAGGCCACCCGCCCGCAGGGGCCTTGCCCGGCGGCAGGATGACTTCCGCCGTGACGGGCACCGTGCCCTTGCCGGTTACGCCATCGGTTGAAAGATAGGTCATGCGCAGGGCGCGGCCCGCATCGGGCAGGCTCAGGGCCGGGGCCAGCGCGGTTGTGCCGACCGGCGTGCCGGGGCTGGCTGTGGTTTCAGCCGCATGGGCATGCAGGGCGGGGGTGGCGAGGCATACGCTGGCCACGAGCGTGCCAAGGATTCGGGCAGGCAGGGTCATGTCAAGATCAGTCCTTCATGGGGGCTGCGGGGCTGTTGCGGTATTTGCCCTGTCGGGTTCATATTTCCAGCCCATCATGGCGCTGTAAAGCGGCAGGCGGCAATAAAGGTCCCCTGTTCGGCCCAAGGCATGCCTGCCCCTGCGGTAAAAGCATGTGGTTGCCCGGAAAAATGGCGGTAAAAACCTGGGCCTGGCGCGGAGAAGGGGCGGCGGCCAGCCGGAGGAGAAGAAAGCAGTGCTGTTCAATCAGAATAAATTTCATCCCGATGGCAGGCCCCGATACTTTCCCGGCAATACGGTTATCTGCCATCTGCCCCGCGATGGCGCGTTTTTTCACGCCATGCTTGATCTGCACAACCAGATGGGCCAGTTCGATTTTGCTGCAAAGATCGCGCTCCTGCCGCCTTCAAGTTATCACATGACGGTTTTTGACGGGCTGAACAATTCCCGCCGGGGCAAGCGCACATGGCCGCGTGACCTGGCCCGTGATACCCCCATGCCGCAATGCGATGCGTGGGCGGGCGAAAGGCTCCGCGCCTTTCCCGGCAGGCTGCCCAACCCCCTGCGCATGCGCCCCGCGCGGCCCGACACGCTGCGCGACAGGCAGGGCTGCCGCATCCGGCTCGAGGCGCTGGACCGGGAGGGCGCCAATGCGCTGCGCCGCTTCCGCGCCAGCCTTGCCGCCCATCTGGGCATGCATGATGCATGGCAGGAGCGCTATGTTTTTCATGCCACAATAGGCTACAGGATCAGGGCCTTTACCGCGCGCGAAGCCGGTGAATTTGCCGATGTTATGGTGCAGTGGCAGGGGCGCATGGCCGCGCGCCTGCCCGAAATCGATCTTGGCCCGCCGGAATTCTGCCTGTTTGATGACATGCATGCCTATCATCGCCAGTTCCTTGTGGCGTAACCGGAAACCGTTTTGCTCTTCCTCGCATCCTGAATATGCGTAATACCCATGCAGCATGACGGGAATGCCCACAAGGAGATTGCATGAAGTCCGACGCCCCTGACGATCAGCCAAAGCCAGGCCTGCGCGAACGCAAGCAGGCCCGCGCGCGCAATACGCTGATTGCCGAGGCAATGCGGCTGTTCTCCGCCAAGGGATATGACGAGACGACGGTGGACGAGATCGCCGACGCGGCGGAAGTCTCGCGTCGCACCCTGTTCCGCATGTTCGAGACCAAGGGCGACATCGTGCTGGCCTGGACGCGCGGCATGACCCAGACCCTGACCGAAGCACTCGCGGCGTGCCCGGCCGACATGCACCCCGCCGATGCGATGATGCACGCCTTCACCTCGCTCGTGCCACGCATCGCGGCCAACCGGCAGGATACCTATGCCTTTGTGTTCCTGATCGAAAAAACACCCTCGCTCCACACCGTGAGCCTGCAGAAATACGGCAAGTGGGAAGACTGCCTGGCCGATGGGCTGGCCAGGCGCATTACCGAGCGCAAGAACCGCAAGGCTGCCGCCCGCCTCATGGCGCGCTGCGGTATCGCCATTTTTCGCACGGCACTTGATGAGTGGATCAGGCTCAAGGGCCGCCCGGCGCTGGTGCCGCTGCTACAGAACACATACGCACTGCAATCCTCGCTATGGGCCGCACCCGCTTCGGCTGAACCATAAAGAAAGGGTGGGGTCTGATGGCGCCCGCCCTGCTGGTATAGCAATCATAAGAAAGTTTCTGGTGAAGCTTTTTTCAAACAGCTTCAAGGAAGGCCGCCTTCGTGAAAAAACGGCGCTCCCTATGCTGGCATGATTCAGTCAAGCCGCACGGAAGGCCGCACGAACACGTCCAGCCAGTCCACCAGGCATGACATGGTGCCGCGGAACGCGCCGTAAAGTTCAAACTGGTGCCGGCGATAGAGCATGAGATGCACCATGCGCGCGGTAATGCCGCGCAGCCAGCCACCGCCAAACACGCGCCCGCCGGGGAAGGTTCCCCACCCGTTATAGTCACCCAGGGCAACAACCGCGCCCTTGTTGTGGAAGGCAAAAGGCGGCAGCACCTTGCCACCAATCCAGGCGGGCATGTAGCGCGCAAGGTGATGGGCCTGCTGGCGGGCGGCCTGGGCCGTGGGGGCCACGGGCTTTTCAGCAATGAAGGCGCAGTCACCCATGGCAAAGATGCTGTCATCTTCCACGAGTTGCAGCGTGGGACGCACTTCAAGCTGGCCCGAGCGCGACAGCTTGAGTTCACCAAATTTGCGCGTCACATCGGGGGCCTTAACGCCTGCAGCCCACACGCGCAGGGTAGCGGGAATGCGCGTGCCATCCTTGAGCATGAAGCCTTTTTCATCAGCACCACTGACCATGGCCGAGGTCTGGACCTTGACGCCAATCGCCTCAAGCTCTTTTTGGGCCGCGACCGACACGGCCTCGGGGAAGGCGGGCAGGATGCGCGGGCCCGCCTCAAGCAGGGTGATGTTCAGTTTGGGCGGCTTCTTGCCAAAGCTGTAAAGCGATGCGAGGTCAAGCGCCTTGTGCAGTTCGGCGGCAAGCTGCGTGCCGGTGGCGCCACCGCCCACAATGGCGATGTCAAGCTGCTCGTTGTTGCCGAACGCCTTGAGCAGTTCCATGCGGAAGCGGTCGTTGAAGCCGTTGGCATCGACAAGGTTGTCAATGAACAGGCAGTGCTCGGCTACGCCGGGCGTGCCAAAATCATTGGCGCGGCTGCCGATCGAGAGCACTAGCGCGTCATATTCCAGCTTGCGTTCATCAAGGATCACCTCGCCCGTGGGCTCGACAACCGGGGCAAGCGTAATGGTTTTGGCCTTGCGGTCCATGCCCGCAATCTCGCCGGGCCAGAATTCAAAATGATGGCGGCTCGCCTGCGACAGGAAGCTGATGCGGTCGTTCTCGTTGGCGGCGGTGCCGGCGGCAAAACAGTGCAGCATGGGCTTCCACACATGCGCGAAGCTTTTATCGACCAGCGTGATTTCCGCGCGGCCCGATCTGCCGATCTTGTCACCCAGCCGGGTTGCCAGCGCCAGGCCAGCCACGCCACCGCCTACGATTACGACCCGAAACTTTTGTGCCATCCTATGCCTCTTTTTTACTTCTGCCGCACAGTGTCCCGGTCCCGTGGGAAAAAACCCTGTCGCATATCCTGAAATATCGAAAACTGTCCTGCCACGGACCCGACGCTAATGGCCCGGACAATGGAACACGGCGGCCGGCCCGGTAAAACAGCCCGACCGCCGCGTCCTGCCTTATGGCCAGGGGGTTTTCACCCCCTCAGCGGATCAAAAGAAGCCGCGCTTCTTTTCGCTGTAGCTGACCAGCATGTTCTTGGTCTGCTGGTAATGTTCGAGCACCATCTTGTGGGTCTCGCGCCCGATGCCGGATTTCTTGTAGCCACCAAAGGCGGCATGCGCCGGATAGACGTGGTAGCAGTTGATCCATACGCGACCGGCTTCAAGGCCGCGACCCATGCGGTAGCAGGTGTTCGCATCGCGGCTCCACACGCCCGAGCCGAGGCCGAAGGGGGTGTCGTTGGCAATGGCCAGCGCTTCTTCTTCCGTCTTGAAGGTGGTCACGGCCAGAACCGGGCCAAATATCTCTTCCTGGAAGATGCGCATCTTGTTGTTGCCCTTGAACACGGTCGGCTGCACGTAGCACCCGTTGTTCAGGTCGCCACCAAGGTCGGGGCGGCCGCCACCGGTCAGCAGTTGGGCGCCTTCTCCCTTGCCGATGTCGATGTAGGACAGGATCTTTTCCTGGTGGCCGTGCGAATTCTGCGCGCCCATCATGGTGTCGGGGTCAAGCGGGTTGCCCTGACGGATCGCTTTGATGCGGGGCAGGGCGCGTTCAATGAACTTTTCATAGATCGATTCATGCACCAGCGCACGGCTGGGGCAGGAGCAGATCTGGCCCTGGTTGAGGGCGAACATGGTGAAGCCTTCGATCGCCTTGTCGAGGTAGTCGTCGTCCTTGTCCATGATGTCGGCGAAGAAGATGTTCGGCGACTTGCCGCCCAGCTCCAGGGTCGCCGGGATCAGGTGCTCGGCAGCGGCATGCGCGATCATCTTGCCGGTGGGGGTGGAACCGGTGAAGGCGATCTTGGCAATGCGGTCGCTGTTGGACAGGGCGGCACCCACGTCGCGGCCCAGGCCGTTGACGATGTTCAGTGTGCCGGGCGGGAACAGGCCACCGATCAGTTCCATCAGCACCAGCATGGAAGCAGGCGTGCTCTCGGCAGGCTTCATGACCACGCAGTTACCGGCAACCAGGGCAGGAGCCAGCTTCCACGATCCCATGAGCAACGGGAAGTTCCACGGAATGATCTGCGCCACGACGCCAAGCGGCTCATGGAAGTGATAGGCGATGGTGGTCGCGTCGATCTCGCTCAGTGTGCCTTCCTGGGCGCGGATGCAGCCAGCGAAGTAGCGAAAATGATCGATCGCCAGCGGGATGTCGGCGGTCAGGGTTTCACGGATAGGCTTGCCGTTGTCCCATGTCTCGGCCCGGGCCAGCAGGTCGAGGTTCTTCTCCATGACATCGGCTGCCTTGAGCAGGATCAGCGCGCGGTCGGCAGGCGCCATCTCGCCCCAGGCGGTCTTTGCCTTGTGGGCGGCATCAAGCGCCAGTTCCACGTCGGCTGCGGTGGAAGCAGGTACCTCGCACAGCACGCGGCCATCAACGGGGGAGGTGTTGGTCAGGTAATGACCATCGACGGGGGCAACCCATTTGCCACCAATGTAGTTACCATAACGGGACTTGAACGGCGGGGCCGCCGTGATGCTGTCTGCTGACACGGTGATTTTCCTTCAGGGTAATGGTGTATTCATCAGGTCGGGGCGCAAGAGCGCATTACGCGCAATGCAAAAAGCCCGGCGTGAAGAAAATACAGTAAAAATATTTCGTTTTTTTATTACTGCTTTTTTTGATGTTCCATAATGCCGGATATTTGGAAATTCATACTCATGGTCGTGTAAAGCATAAGTCTATGCCCTTCCTGCAAACCGGACAGTTCTGGATATGCCCCGGTGGAAAGCCGGAGAATCATCTATATCCAGTGATATATAGACGATCCCCCTCGCGCAAGGGAGAGGTCGGTAACGTAACCGTGATATATGCATTCAGTGCCATTAGGAACTTGGTGCAAATATAGATAAATCAACATGTTAATTAATTATCAAAAAGGAAATATTTTATGGTTTCATGCTGCCTTCTCCGCGTCGGGGCAACAGGAGGCGAGCGGCTTCATGCCAGAACGGCCATGACGGGCATGGCTGCCTGGCACGGGCAGGCATGAAGGAAATCACGAGGACAGGCAGCCCCGTTTACCTGTTCGCCATTGTGGAGGGCGCGACATCAATCAGGCCATTGAGGGCGAATGTGCCCCCCATGTCTGACAGGTGCTGGGAGTCTACATAGAGCGATGCGGAATCACGGCTGAACCGGCACCCCTGCGGCGTGCAGAAGCGGTCATGCAACGAAGCATAGGTTATGCCGCCAATCGCGGTGGCGGCCGCACGCACGGCATTTTCAATGGAACGGGAGGGGGTTGCGACCCAGGGCAGCGGGGCGATCCCGTCCGCACGCGCAAGGTCAGGGTCAAGCCGGTGCTCGATCCATGAGCGCACGGGCATGAACGCCGTGACCGCCTCCCGCGCGGGGTCGAGGCGGAAATGCGGCACGTCGCCCAGCACGATCACTTTCTTGCCTGCATGGGTCAGGATGGTTTCGGTGCGGATCAGGGCGGCGCGCATGCGGGCGATGCCAGCCACCACGCCATCATCCACCGGATGTCGGGGGTCCACATAGGCGTCGTCGCCTGCATCGGTCTCATAAGGGGCGGACCAGTAGCCGGTCAGGACCACCAGTTGCACTTCAGGGTTGCTGGCCACCAGGTTTATGGCGCGTTCGTTGTAGAGCGCGCAGGTGGCCGCATGGCCCGGATGCTGCGGCATGAGGCGTGTGGCCCCCATCAGCGGCGGGCAGGATGATTTGGTGAACTGCACGAAATCATACCCGCCTTCGCGCGCGATGCGCGAAAGGGCGGGGGCAAGGGCTGCCGCGTGGCTATCACCCAGCAGGGCGATCTGCAGGTGTCCGGTCTCATGCACGCAGGCGGAGCCGGTATTGGGTTGGGCATCGCCATAATTGGCCAGGCAGGAACCGCCCCGCCCTGCCGCCAGGCTGGCTTCCGTCAGTTGAAGGGCGGGGTTGAAGCGGGCGGGAAAGCCGTGGCTCATGTAAATGACTGACAGGGCAACCCCGCATAATGCGGTAGCGCTGCCATAGCGCAGCAGGACCGTGTGGTTGGGTAGGCGGGCATGGCGGAAGGGCTGTTCGATATAACGCCATGACAGCACGGCCAGCCCCAGAGACACGACCGCCACGCCCACAAGCTGCGTGGGGCCGGGGGCTTGCGCCATGCACAGCCATGTCAACGCCATGAGTGGCCAGTGCCACAGATACCATGAATAGGAAACAAGCCCCACCCCCACGAATGGGCGCGCGGACAGGACGAGGCGGTTGAAAACACTGCCCTCCGCCAGCAGGAGCGCCAGCGTGCCCCCCACCGGCAGCAGCGCGGCCAGGCCGGGGAAGGGCGTATGTTCGTTAAACAGGCACACGGACAGCACGACAAGCCCGATACCGCTAAAGCCCAGTATGTTGGCGGCCAGGGCGGGCAGGGGTTTTGTTGCCCTTGAGCGGGCGATGGCCAGAAAGGTTCCTGCCCCGAGTTCCCATGCCCGCGTGGGCAGAAGATAGAAAACCGCCGTGGGCCAGCGGCCCATGCCAATGACGGCAAGCGTAAGGGAACCCAGGCAGAGCACGCCAATGACCCCGAGCACGAAAGGGCGCGCCGTGCGGCGCAGCGCAAGCAGCAGGAAGGGAAACAGCAGGTAGAACTGTTCTTCCACGCCGAGCGACCATGTCATGAGAAACGGATCAAGATGCGCATCGGGCGAGAAATAGTTGATCTGGCGCCAGAACAGGATGTTGGACCACCCGCTCAGGGCCGCCATCGCCCCGATTGCGATCTGCCTGTAGTCCTGCGGGCTTGCCAGCACGAGGCCAAGGATCGTGACAAAGGCGATGACGGCCATGAGTGCGGGCAGGATGCGGGCGGCGCGGCGGGCATAGAAAGCATCAAAGTGGAAGCGCCCCGCCCCGACATCGCGGTACACGATGCCGCCTATGAGAAAGCCGGAAATGACAAAAAAGATGTCCACGCCGGTAAATCCCGATTTAAGCGGGTAAAGACCAGCATGGAACAGAACCACGGCGGTAACGGCAATGGCGCGCAGGCCATCAATATCGCGGCGGTATCGGCGGGAGGGATCTGGGGCCATGGGCTGGGTCTTTTCGTGCGGCAGTGAACGATGCTCGGGCACCGTTCTGGGGAGGGGATAGCTGCACGCAAACGCCAGTATTGTTTCAGAGTTTTTCTTTTATATTTCTTCACGTAAATTTTATTTAATTGTTTTTTACTTATAAGTAAATGTAATCTGGACAGGTTTGTAAAAGACCATGTATCGCTGCTTCAGACGATGCGCAGCAATGTATACGTTGAGGCATGAAAGCATAAAAAATATTTTAACGGGAATGATCCATGTATTGATTTTCGTGCAGTCGACCGACATCCACAGGAATGAGTTTCCATTTGTATGGTCTGTCTGCAGGCGACTTCATGCATAGAATCTCTTTTGAAATAAAAGAAATTGTTTTTTTGATAACGTCCGCCAGAGCCAATCTAAAAAATGGTCTGGGGTTGTTTGAAAGTAACAAAAATATTTTATTAAATATTTTGAATTAATTTGTAGTAAATTTAAAAAAAATTAAAAATTATTGTTTGCAACATAAAGAAACCGTCAGCTTTCATTGAAGGCGAAACGTGATCCCGGATGCAGGGATGCCATTGCCTTATCCGCGCAGGTCTGCTCAGGATTGTTTTTGGCAGTTCCCCAGCCACGACATGGCCGGGTGCGCGTAGGATAAGGCCGCTTCGTTCCATGCTTTCGACCATTATTGCCGCGATGCTGCCGCTCATTGTGGTATTTGTTCTGGGGTACCGTGCCGGGTGGCACCATGATTTTGATGGCACGCATGTTGCCGTTCTGAACCGGCTGGTCATGCTCTATGCGTTTCCGCTCAACCTGTTCGTGGGCATTGCCCACATGCCGCGCACCATCCTTGCAGGCCAGATGCCACTCGCGGCTTCGGTCTTCGGGCTCATGTGCGCAAGTTTTGGCGTGGCGTATCTGGTGTCGCGGCATGTGGCGCATCGTGGCGGGGCGGCGGCGGCATTGCAGGGGCTGGCCATTGGCGCGCCCTCGGTGCCTTTTATCGGGTCCGCCATGCTGCCGGTCCTGATCGGGCATGACAGCACGGCGGTTGCCATATCGGCTGCCGTCTTCGCCATGGTGCTGGTACAGACGCCGGTCTGCATGATGATGCTGGGCCATGATGCAACCGTGGCGGATGGCGCATCGGTCAGTTTCATGGGGCAGGTGAGGGCCGCGCTGAAGGAGCCGATCGTGTGGGCGCCGCTTCTGGCTACGCTGCTGGTGGTGCTGAACGTGCATCTGCCCCGTTCGCTGCTCGGCGCCATGGGCCTGCTGGGCAATACCGCAACAGGCGTGGCGCTGTTTGCATCAGGCGTGGTGCTGTTCCTGCAGCGCGTGCACATTACGCTGCCGGTGGTGATGACGGTGCTCGCGCGCAACATTGTCGTGCCCGCCGGGGCGTGGCTGGTGCTGGCCGTGCTGGGCATGCCGCATGATGTCATTCGCGCCACGGTGCTTACGCTGTCCATTCCCGTGGGCACGGTCGTGGTCATTCTGGCAGTCCGCTTCAAAACCGATGAGCAGGAGGCGGCCTCAACCCTGTTTCTCAGCGCGGTTGCCTCCGTGCTGACCATGGTGCTGTTCATCCTGCTTACCACGCCGCGCTGACAGGCCCTATTTTCAGGCCCGATCAGGCACATGGGTCTCAGCCCGCCGCCGGGCGGCACGGCGTTCCTTCAGGATGAGTTCTTCGTATACGATATGCTGGCGGATCCAGTTGATCATGCCCGATAGCGTGACCACGACAATGCCCGCGAAGGTCCATCCATCAAGCGGCTGGTGAAACAGGAAGTAGCTGAACGCCACCGCCCACAGCATCTGGCTGTATTGGGGCAGGGCCACGCGGTTGGCGGGTGCGCGGGCGGTGGCCATCATCATGAACAATTGGCCAAGGGCGGCAAGAAAGCCGTAGCCGAACAGGAACATCCATGTTTTCAGCCCGTGCGGCCAGTGCGCATGGGCCAGCATCAGCACGCCATCACCGACTAACGGGCCGAACAGGCTTGAGCCGAACAGCGAGAGCCGGGGCGTGTCATTGCCCGCCAGCCGGTAGGCGATCACGCCCACGGCATTGGCAATGGCGGCCACCAGCGCGCACAGATGCCCCAGATGCAGCGCCCGCACGCCGGGCCGCAGCACGATCAGCACGCCCACAAAACCCAGTATGACCGAAAGCCACGCCCAGCCCGACACTTTCTCATGCAGCAATGTCACGGACAGGATGGTGACGAACAGCGGCATGAGAAACATGAGCGAGAGGGCCTCGGGCATGGGCAGCAGCATGAAGGCCTCTACGCTGGCGGCCGTCGCGGCAAAGGTGGCCACGGCGCGCACCACCCACATCAGCGGGTGGGTGGGGGCAAAGATGTCCTTGTAGGATTCGTTTTTGTTACGGATGAATGGAATGATGAGAAAGCCAAACACGCCCCCCGAGAAGGCGACCTCGAACGGGTCAAGCTGGCCTGCGAGCAGCTTGGAATAGGCATCACTGATCGAGAACGAGGAAAATGCAGCAAATGCCAGCATCATGCCCGAGGTAAGAAAGGCCATGTTCATCTGTTTTCCCCCGTTTTGCGGCGTGCATTTGGGCATCATAGGGGGGCAGGCGCAAGGGCCGGTTGCAGGCAGATGCCTGAAAAAACAGGCATGACCGGCATGTTTGGCCCGTCTGGCCGTGTGCCGTAATATGCTGTTAGACTACGGCACTTTGTTGATTTTCTACCTGGACACCCTGCATGACTGACACGCCCGCCTCGCCCACAGCCCGCCTTCAGGCCGCCCTGAGCGCCATCCGCGCCGGCGGGCTGGCCGGGCAGGTCAGCACGTCGCCCTCGGTGCTCGAGGCCCACAGCCATGGCGAGGCCATGGAAGCCGCCTGCCTGCCCGCCGCCGTGGTCTTTGCCCGTAAAACGGAAGATGTGGCTACCGTGCTGCGTGCCTGCCACGCCCATGCGGTGCCGCTGGTGGCCTTTGGCGCCGGCACGTCGGTCGAGGGGCATGTCACGCCGGCCGAACAGGCCATCAGCCTCGACCTGTCCGAGATGACCGCCATTGTCGGGATGAACCCCGAGGACCTGGACTGCCGTGTGCAGGCCGGGCTGACGCGGCAGGCGCTCAATGCGCAGATCCGCGATACGGGGCTGTTCTTTCCGGTTGATCCGGGTGGCGAGGCCACGCTGGGCGGCATGTGCGCCACGCGCGCCTCGGGCACGGCCGCCGTGCGCTATGGCACCATGAAGGAGAACGTGCTGGGCCTGACCGTGGTGCTGGCCACGGGCGAGGTGATCCGCACCGGGGGGCGGGTGCGCAAGTCGTCCACCGGCTATGACCTGACATCGCTGTTCATCGGCTCGGAAGGCACGCTGGGCATCATCACCGAGGTGCAACTGCGCCTGCATGGCCGCCCTGAGGCGCTTTCCGCCGCCGTATGCCAGTTTGCCGACCTCAATGACGCCGTGCGGACCGCGATCGAGATCATCCAGTGCGGCATTCCCATCAGCCGGGTGGAACTGCTCGATGACGTGCAGATGGCGGCCTCGATCCGGTATTCGAAGCTGGACGGCTATCAGGATCTCACCACGCTGTTCTTCGAGTTTGGCGGCGCGCCTGCAAGCGTGCAGGAGCAGGTGGCGGCGGTCGAGGCCATTGCCCTGTCCAATAACGGGCTGGCCTTTGCCTGGGCCGATACGGCGGAGGAACGCACCCGGCTGTGGAAGGCCCGGCACGATGCCTTCTGGGCCGCCAAGGCCATCGAGCCGACCGCGCGCGTCATTTCAACCGACTGCATCGTGCCGATCTCGAAGCTGGGCGAACTGATCGCGGGCGTGCGGGAGGATATTGCAGCTTCCGGCCTGCGCGTGCCGCTGCTGGGGCATGTGGGCGATGGCAATTTCCACTCCCTCATCATCACCGATGATACGCCCGCGGGTCATGCCCGGGCGCTGGAGCTTGACCGCAGGATCGTGCACCGGGCGCTGGCCCTTGGTGGCTCATGCAGCGGCGAGCACGGCGTGGGCATGGGCAAGCTGGAATTTCTCGAGACCGAGCACGGCGCGGGCACGCTCGCGGTCATGCGCGCGCTCAAGCACGCCATGGACCCGCTCAACATCCTCAACCCCGGCAAGCTGCTGCCGCCGGGGCCGCTCTATCAGGGTTAAGGGGCTTATCAGGAAGTAGGCTGCAGGCGCGAGGGTGGCAGGTCGCGCTTGGCCAGCATGCTGCACAGCCTGCGCACCACGTCATCCCACTGCCCGGTGCGGATCTGGCGAATGATGCGCAGCGTGGGGTACCACGGGCTGTCGGTGCGGCCTGAAAGCCAGCGCCAGCAATTGTCAAACCGGTCGAGCAATATGACCGGGCAGCCCAGCGCGCCAGCAAGATGGGCCACCGACGTATCGACCGACACCACCACATCGAGGCCTGTGATAAGGGCCGCCGTATCATCCATGTCCCGCACGGTTTCCATGGGGTCATGCAGGCGCATCCCGGCGGGCATGTCCATCATCTGCATGGCGTAGGTGCCCATCTGCAGGCTGACCAGCGAGATGCCTGGCACTCCTGCAAGCGGTGCCAGGCTGCGCAGCGGGATGGAGCGCCTGCGGTCCATGGCGTGGGCGGCGGGCACATCGGGCCTGCTGGCCCCGCCCCATACCAGCCCCACCCGCAATGTGGGGCGCGCGGGCAGGAAGGGCGCCCAGGCCTGCACGCGCCCCGCATCGGCCCGCAGGTAGGGCACCGCAGCACCTGCATGGTTCGCCATGCGGTGCAGCACATGCGGCAGGCTGAGGAAAGGGCAGTGCCAGTCATGAAACGGCACGGGCTGGCGGTCATGGAACATGCGGCGCACGCCATCCATGCGGCGGATCAGGCCATGCAGCGTGTCGGGGGCCTGCACGTACACCCGTGCGCCCAGGGCCGCCAGCACCGGCACGAAGCGCAGCATCATCAGCATGTCGCCCAGTCCCCCCTCGCGCGTGATGAGGATGGTCTTGCCCCGCAGGTCGGCATCCGGCTCCAGCACGGGCAGCATCCGTGCTGCGGGCAGGCGTTCGCGGCCGGGCAGCCTGCGCCGCCATTCATATTCGGCCCAGCCCTGCGCCATCTGCCCGTTCTTGAGCAGGGTCAGGGCATGGTTCAGGCGCAGATTGGCATCATCGGGGCGCAGCGCGAGGGCGCGGGCATGAACCCTGAGCGACTCATCGGTGCGGTTCCACGCCGCCAGCAGGTGCGCGAGGTTGGCATGCGTCATGGCGCTGCGGGGGTGGTGTTCGAGAATATAGAGCAGCAGGTCGCGCCCGGCGGCGTATTCGCCCTGTTCCATCAGGCACACGGCCATGAGGTTGCCGGTGGTGAGCTGGGCGGGTGACAGGCTCAGCCCATCGGTCAGCACGGCATGCGCTTCCGCTGTGCGGCCCCGTTGCAGCAGCAGCTCGCCCAGCATGTCATGCGTGCGGATATCCTGCCCCGCGCGCTGGCGCACGGCGCGCAGCACGGCTTCGGCCTCATCCACGCGCTCATGGGGCAGCAGCAGGTCGAGCATGTCACGTGCCGGGTGGCGGGCGCCGGGGTTGGCGACAGCCTGCCGGCATAGCAGGCGGGCCGCCTCCTGCACCCGGTTGCACCCCGCATGGGCATGCGCCAGCAGGATCTCGACATCGGGGGAAGGCGTGCAGCCTTCGAGCACGGCACGGGCCTGGGCGAACTGACCCTGGCGCAGCAGGCCGAGCGCATCGGCGAGCATGGCACGGGTTGCGGTGGCCATGTGGGGGGCTTTTTTGCTCATGCCGCGCTGGCGTCCATGGACTGATGGCCATGGCAGGCGCGGGCCTTGGGCTGGCCCGCCCGCGCGGTATGGAGAAAGGGGAGAGGCATGGGCGGCGGATTTCTTTGAATTCAGGGGTGCAGGGGCGCCTAGTGTAGCGCCCCCGCCGCGCCCGTCTAGGGCGTGGACAGGCCCAGATGCGCTTCCAGCAGGGCCACGTTGCGCAGGTCGGCCTTGAAGGCGGTATCAAAAATATCGCCCAGAACGGGCACGAGGTCAGCCGCCGCCTCGATCAGCACATTGCCCAGCATGCGCGCCAGAACCGGCTGGCTTGCGCCCAGCGTCCAGCTTTTCCAGATGATGTAGAGGGAGGGAACGGCCATGATCGCCGTGCCGCCCACGGGCAGCAACCCGATCAGTGTATCAAGCCCCCAGCGCGCCTGCGTGCCGGGCATACGGAAGGCGGCATTGAGCAGGGTCGCCAGTTTCCGCAGCCGTGCCACTTCAGCACGGATATCGGCAGGCCGCGCGCTGGCGGCCGAAGAAGCAGAAGCGTTCATGCTACTATTATGGGGTGCGCCATGAGGCGTTACAATGCAGCCGACGGCATGGTGCGCGACACTTGCCAAAAAAGACCAGACCCTAACCGGATGCGCCCCCATTGCGGTCAATATGGCCCATGTCGCGCCCCGGCGCGATTACGTCGCGCACGCGCTGCTTGAGTTCCTTGGGGCCAGGAAAGCCGCCATCGCGCTTGCGTTCCCATACAAGCTGGCTGTTGACCGTGACCTCGAACCGGCCACCACTGGCCGGGATGAGGCTGACGCTGCCCAGTTCCTCCCCAAAGGTGGAGAGCAGTTCCTGCGCCATCCATGCCGCGCGCAGCAGCCAGTTGCAGCGCGTGCAGTACAGGATGGAGATATCGGGGCGGCCAGTCGTGGGGTTCGGGTCGGTCATGGAGCGTTCTTCCTGTCTCATCCAGCCGGACAGGCCTGCCCGGTTGCCCTGATGGGTATCATGCACCGTGAACGGATATAGCGGCTTTCCGGGCATGAAGCACCGGAAACCTTGCGGGCCATGAGTGTCAGCCGTACGAGTAAAAAAATATTATCGGGGTCTTGAAGTGAGGGAAATATGGAAATGAAAGCAGTCGATCAGGCATTGCTCGATGCGGTAGTGGAGATTCTGGAAGAAGATGCCTGGAATTATAGTGTATTTCTGAAATCTGTCTTAATCGAACCTTATGAAAACAGGGATTCAGTCGAGATAATGAAAAAGGTATTCGGGGAAGATGTAGTCGCACACGATATCCATGAAATCAGGAAGGAAGAAGTCTGGCCCATCATCAGCACTTCACTTTATTATGCTGGAGATGAAGGTGCGGGACCTGCGGCACAATCCCTGTCGTCACGGAAATTCCAGAGCCTGATTTCAAAATTGCGCGGGCAGGTCGAGAGTATTCTGCGCGCAACGATAAAAGTAGAATCCTTCTGGTTCAGGGAAGGTCATCCCGCCCCTCCGCTATCGCGGCGGAGGGGCGGGCGCAGGGCGTTTTCAGACTGCGTGGACCTGATTTTCGCGCGACCACAGGCGCAGCGCCGCACAGGTCTGGATGAAGGTAGTGGCGTCATCCCCGCTCTCCAGTGCAATCACACCGGCGTCGCGTGCACGTGGGTGCAGACCCGCCGCAGCCAGCAGGATCTCGGCGGCATCATTATGCGCGATGAACTTGGCGTGGGCGAAGGCATCGGCAATGAAGTCGCGCATGGTGGCCTCATGGCGCAGCAGGTTTGCGCCTTCCACCGTGGGTAGCAGGGCCACGGCATCATACAGCACGGATGGGCCGCCATTGATCTTCTGTTGCGCTACAATTTCATTACCGTCGCTGTCCGTAATGCCCGCCACGGTGGGGGCGATCAGTTCAACCGTGCCATCCACCGCCTCGGTCGCGGCAATCAGGGCGGAGAGAAGGTCCGCATTCACGCCGTTGGTCACCACGATGCCCAGCTTGCGGCCTGCAAAACTGTCCGGCCCGTTCTTGAGGATGCTCAGCGCGGGCGAGGGTTCCAGCCCTTCCACCACCGGGCGGGCAGCGCGGGCGGGTTCGGGCAGGGGCGAGAGGCCAAGCCCGCTCGCCACACCTTCGGCCAGCGCCTGATCGACATGCAGCAGGTAGCTGACCATGCGCGCCCGAATGGCGGGCGTTTCGACCTTGCTCAGTTCGAACACGAAGGCATCGCGCATGTGGGTCTGTTCCACTGGCGTCTGGCTGATGTAGAACTGCCGGGCCTGGCTGTAGTGGTCGGCAAACGTTTCCGAGCGCTGGCGCAGCTTGGGGCCGGATTCTTCCTCGGGGAAGGAGGTGTAGCCCGCGGGCGTCTCACGCGGGCCACCGGCGGGCTGCGACCACGAATTGGGCTCGTAATTGGCGCGCCCCTTGGGGTTGTGCATCGCCATGTGGCCATCTTGCTGGAAGTTGGCGAACGGGCATTTGGGCGCGTTTATGGGGATGTGCGTGAAGTTGGGGCCACCGAGGCGCTTGGTCTGGGTATCGAGGTACGAGAAGTTGCGCCCCTGCAGCAGCGGGTCGTTGGTGAAGTCGATGCCGGGGATGATGTTCTGGGTGCAGAAGGCCACCTGCTCGGTCTCGGCAAAGAAGTTGTCAGGCATGCGGTCAAGCACGAGGCGGCCCACGCGGCGCACGGGCACCAGTTCCTCGGGGATCAGCTTGGTGGGGTCGAGGATGTCGAAGTCGAAGCTGTCGGCAAAATCATCATCAAACAGTTGCACGCCCAGTTCCCATTCCGGGAAATTGCCTGACTTGATGGCCTGCCACAGGTCGCGGCGGTGGAAATCAGGGTCGGCCCCGTTGATCTTGAGCGCCTCGTTCCATACCACCGATTGCAGGCCCAGTTTGGGCTTCCAGTGGAATTTCACGTAAGTGGACTGTCCTTCCGCATCGATCAGGCGGAAGGTATGCACCCCGAACCCTTCCATGAAGCGGAAGGAGCGGGGGATGGCGCGGTCCGACATGGCCCAGCAGACCATGTGCGTGGCCTCGGGCGACAGCGACACGAAATCCCAGAAATTGTCATGCGCGGTCTGCGCCTGCGGAAAGTCGCGGTCTGGTTCCTGCTTGGCGGCATGCACGAAATCGGGGAACTTGATGGCATCCTGAATGAAGAAAACGGGGATGTTGTTGCCCACCAGATCCCAGTTGCCCTCGCTGGTATAGAGCTTGACGGCAAAGCCGCGCACGTCGCGCACCACATCGGCCGAGCCCTTGTTGCCCGCCACGGTGGAAAACCGCACGAAGGCGGGCGTGCGCTCGCCCACCCTGTTGAAGATATCGGCCTTGCACACATCGGCCAGGCTGTCAGTCAGTTCAAAATAGCCATGCGCGCCGTAGCCACGGGCGTGCACCACGCGCTCGGGGATGCGCTCATGGTCGAAATGGAAGATCTTTTCGCGGAAATGGAAGTCCTCCATCAGGGCCGGACCACGCGCGCCCGCACGCAGGGTATTCTGGTCATCTGACACCGCCAGCCCTTGCTGGGTGGTCATGACCGGCGTATCGCCGCCAGCGGTCTGGTGGGTTTCGCCACCGGCGCCAGTATGGGTCGCCACGGCCTTGGGGGCTTTGGGTGTTTTTGTCATGAGGGGGTGTATGTCCGTGCTGGAGAGCGGGAGATGTGGCTTTTCCAACGGGTATGGGTGAGCAGGGTTTCATGCATGTGTCGTATGACTGTTGCCAATCGTGCCGCTACAGGGCACAGGAGCGCATGAATCGCTTGTTGCAGGAGAGCCTTGCCATCCATGCGTAACCGTCCAGCCCTTCTGGCCATGGGCAGCCTGCTTGCCGCCCTGTGGTGCGGCCCGGCCGCAGCCAGCCCCGACACGGTTGATTTTACGGACCTGACCTGGACCGAAATCCGCAACGCGGTGCAGGGGGGGGATACAACCATCATCCTGCCCGTTGGCGGCACGGAACAGAGCGGGCCTTACATCGCGGTGGGCAAGCATGACGTGCGCGCCCTGCTGCTCGCCCGCCGCATTGCACGCGCTGCGGGCCATGCCCTCGTGGCCCCGGTGGTGGCTTACGTGCCCGAAGGCGGCACGTCGCCGCGCACCTCGCACATGCGCTTTCCGGGTACCATCAGCATCACGCCGGCCACCTTCCGCGCGCTGCTCAGCGATGCAGCCGAGAGCTTTCGCGTGCAGGGCTTCACGCGCGTGGTGCTGATCGGTGACCATGGCGGCTACCAGAAGGATCTGCGCATGGTGGCCGATACGCTCAACCACCGCTGGCAGGCTGCGGGCGCGCACGTGCTGTACGTGCCTGCCTATTACGACGTGGTGCCGGGCGCCTATGCAACCTGGCTGCGCCAGCATGGCCACGCAGCCGAGGTGGGCACGCATGCCGACCTGTCTGACACCGCGCTGATGCTGGCCCTCGACCCCGCCCTCGTGCGCCAGCAGGCGCTGCGTACGGCCCCGCTGCCCACCGCGGCGCAGGGCGTGTATGGCGGCGATCCGCGCCGGGCCGATGCAGCCCTTGGGCAGGTGGGGGCGGACATGCAGGTCAACGCCACGGTTGCGGCCATGCAACACGACCTAACAGGACGGAATTCGCCCTGATTGCGCTGCTGCCACGGCGTGCTATAGGGGCCGCGACGAACAGGATCACACTATGACACACAAGAAAAAACTACCGGTTCTGGGTCTGGGTCTGGGTCTGGGTCTGGGTCTGGGTCTGGGCATGCTGCTGCTGCAAGGTGGGGTGGCCATGGCGCAGGCTGTTGACACCATTCCCGGCATGCCGCCCGTGCTCGACCCCCACAACATCTATACCGAGACCCGGGCCAACAACCTCAACCCCGAGGTGGCCAAGGATCCGGCGCGCATTTACGTGCCCAACCTGCGCTCGAACAATGTGTACGTGATCGACCCGCAGACCTATACGGTCGTCTCGCGCTTCAAGGTGGGCAAGAGCCCGCAGCACGTCGTGCCCGCGTGGGATCTGCGCACCCTGTGGGTGACCAACAACGCCGAGGGCACGACCAGGGGCACGCTTACCCCCATCGACCCGCGCACCACCCAGCCCCTGCCTGAAGTGGCGGTGGATGATCCGTACAACATGTATTTCACCCCCGATGGCAAATCGGCCATTACGGTGGCCGAGGCGCGTGAACGGCTCGACTTCCGCGATCCGCACACCATGGCGTTGCAGGGGTCGGTGTCGGTGCCGCAGTGCAAGGGCGTCAACCACGCCGATTTTTCCATCGACGGACGCTACGCCATCTTCACCTGTGAGTTTGGCGGCTACCTTGCCAAGGTTGATACCGTCAACCGTACGGTTATTGGCTACCTCAAGCTGTCTGGCGGCGGCATGCCGCAGGATATCCTGACCGCGCCCGACGGGCACAAATTTTACGTGGCCGACATGCATGCCGATGGCGTGTTCGTCATCGACGGCGACAGCTTCCGCGAAACGGGCTTCATCCCCACCGGCATCGGCACCCATGGCCTGTATCCCAGCCGTGACGGCACCATGATGTACGTGGCCAACCGTGGCTCGCACAAGATTCATGGGCCGCCGCATGGCAAGGCGGGTGGCGTGAGCGTGATCGACTTTGCAACCGACAAGGTGGTGGCCAACTGGCCCATTCCCGGCGGTGGCAGCCCCGACATGGGCAATGTCAGCAATGATGGCAAAACGCTGTGGCTTTCGGGCCGGTTTGATGATGTCGTCTACGCCATCGACACCACCACGGGGGCCATGCGCAAGATCCCGGTGGGGCAGGAGCCTCATGGCCTGACCGTATGGCCGCAGCCGGGCCGCTACTCGGTCGGGCATACCGGCATCCTGCGTTAAGGAACTGTTATAAAAATAAAAGTTTTTGGGTGCCGCCTTTTTTCAAAGGCGGCACTTTTTTTGAGCTTAAAAAAACGTCACCAAAAACTTTTGCATGATAGCCCCGCTCTCTGCTGCAATAGCTGCCGCACGGAATGAGGCTGTCCGGTCATGGCACCATTAAAACAGAATACCGACATCCGTTTCATCACGGGGCCTTCAAGCCTTGGCATGGTCATGGTGGCGCTTGGCCCGGAGGGGCTTGTGGCCATCATGCTCGATGCGGATGAGCATGTGCTGCAACAGGCCGTGCAGGCGTGTTTTCCTACGGCACGGGCCGGAGGCACGGATGATGCGGCACTGGCGCACGCGCTGGCGGTCGTGACCACCTGCGTCGAGACCCCATGGGCCATGCCCGACCTGCCGCTTGAGGTGCAGGGCACGCCCTTCCAGCGGCAGGTCTGGCAGGCCCTGCGCGGCATACCCTGCGGCCATACCGTAACTTACGGCGAACTTGCGGCCCGCATTGGCCGACCGGGCGCGGTGCGGGCGGTCGCCGGGGCCTGTGCGGCCAACCGGCTGGCCGTGGTGGTGCCCTGCCATCGCGTGATCCGCCACGATGGCAGCCTGTCGGGCTATCGCTGGGGTGTCGTGCGCAAGAAGATACTTCTCGCGCGGGAACGGGCCTGGCGCGCAGGGGAAAAATGATGGAGACTTTTCGGGTGCCGTTTTTGTCAGCTTGAAAAAAGCTTCACCAGAAATTTTTCATGATTACGGCAGGCCAAAAAAAACCGCAGGTTACGGCCTAAAGCTGTCACCTGCGGTTCAAGTTTACCGATTACGGCCCGATTTATACGTGGGGCAATCCGCCGTAATAGGTATCGACCTGCTGGCCATAGGTGTCATTGCTCCAGTCAGGCGACATATCCTGTTCATAGGCCGGTGCGCCTTCAAGCTGCGCGCGCGTGAGGGCCACGATGTAGCCGCCACGGTTGGGGTCATAATGAAGGGCTTTCCACGGCAGGGGGTGGTAGCTGTTCCCCATACCCATGAAGCCGCCAAAGCTCATGACAACATAGGCGACATCGCCTGAAATCTTGTCGACCATGAAATACTTGACCGTGCCCAGTTTCTCGCCCGCCGGTGAATACACTGCCGTGCCTTCAACCTGGTCGGAGGAAATGAGGTCATGCTTGTTGGTCATTGTGCTGGTTGCCGTAGCAGACATGAAACTTCTCCTTGCGGGTTCTGTCATGTAGCCAGAGGGGGAAGGGGCCACGGCATGGCCGTGTAGCCCCATCACGCCCCGAGCCGGTGCGTTCAGGTTTTGCTGTGGCTGTGCTGGCCGCCCTTGCGCCCGGCCTGTGCCGCCCGCTCGGGGTCATCAGCAAAATTGCCGGAACGGGGGGCTGTGCCCCCGCGGCTTGCCTGCGTGGTTTTTTCCGCCTCATGGCCCGTGCTGCCGTGGCTGTGCTGGCCACCCTTGCGGCCCGCCTCGGCGGCGCGTTCAGGGTCACGGGCAAAGTTGCCAGAACTGTTCTGCCCCCCCTTGTGCCCTGCCTCGGCCGCCTTGGCGCGGTCATTGGCGAAATTGCCGGGATTGTGCGCGGCACCGCCGCCCCCGCGACTATCGGCAGGGGCCAGGGCGATACGGTTATGCAGGGAGATATGATGACTCATGATCTTCACCTTTTACTGGCAGCGGCTACAGGGGATCCTTGTTTTTCCTCGTTCCATCATGGGGTTTTGCTGAGGAAGCAATCCCGGGACTGCACGCTGTGAGGAGATCAACGAGGTATCCCTTGCCCGGTTGCGGACAGACTGCATAAAATAAAAAAAGACTATTACAATAAGCGGACATGCCGGAATGAGGCGATCCATAATAAAATTAAGACCATATACCTTATAATTTATTCCGGTCTCGGGCCGGGAGGGGAAAATTTATTGCGCGAATGATTGGTGCGCTGCGTCAATATGCGCGGTATTTTACACTGGCGTTGCGTGGCGACGTGCGCCGGGCCTTATTGGTGCGCGGGCCATGTGAGGCCGGGCGCCGAAAACAGGCGCTGCGATCAAAGGCAGAAGATCAGTAATAGAGCGTGCCCGGATCAAGGTGACAGGCCGGGCATACAGGCGATGAAAGCGACTTCCGCCGCGCTTTTGCGCCCTCGTGGCCTATTCGGCTGCCATCTGCGCCAGCATGTCGCCATATTGCGCCAGCATGGCCACGACTTCCATCAGCACGGATTGCAGGCGCGCGAAGCCTTCATGGGGCTGCAGGCTGTCCTGATCCATATACAGCGCCCGGCTCATTTCCAATTGCAGGGCCTGCACTCCGCGCCGTGGCTGCCCGTAATGCCGGGTTACATACCCCCCTGCAAAAGGCACGTTGCGCGCAACGCTGTAGCCGTGGCCTGTCAGCACATGCTCCACCAGCGCCGTCATCTGCTGGGTGCAGGCCGTGCCCCAGGCATTGCCCAGAACAAAATCCGGCTGCTCTCCGCGCCCTTTCACTGCAGGCATGGAATGGGCATCAAGCAGGAGGCAGAAGCCGTGCCGCGCCACGCTGTCATGCACCAGATGGGCCAGAGCATCATGATAGGGCCGCCAGCAGGTGCGTATCCGCTTTTCCGCCTCATCGAAGGGGAGCGGACGCGCATAGATCGGCCCATCACGCGAGACAATGCGGGCAATGGTGCCAAACCCGGCCTTGACCTTGCGGCTGGTGGTATTGCACCAGGCGGGCAGCGGTTCGCGGAACATGGTTGGGTCGAGTTCCCATGCCTCGCGGTTCACATCGCAATAGGCGCGCGGAAAGGTGGCGTGCAGCAAGGTGGCTCCCTGCCTTGGCGCTGCTTCAAACAGCTGCTCCACATAACAGTCCTCGCTGCGCCGCAGCGCAAGCGCGCCCAGCCGCGACAGGCGCAGGAACTCAGGCATGTAGTTACGCCCCGAATGGGGAGACGCCACGATAACAGGCCGATGGATGCCGTGTGGCTCAATGATGTGAAAGGGCGGCACGGCGCGTTCCGTCATGCGGGTTTTCCCATGGGGAACAGCCACATACGAGCAGATGGCGGGAACGGAAAGGCAGGGCAGCGCATGGCCGCCATAGGGGCAGGCGGCAGCTTGGGGGTCAATGCGTTTTTTTTGAAAAGAGGGGTTGCGCCCGCCTGAAAGGGGCAGTAAAAGCCATTTCAGCGGACGCCGAGGGCGCATAGCTCAGCGGTAGAGCACTATCTTGACATGGTAGGGGTCACAGGTTCAATCCCTGTTGCGCCCACCACGGCGTCCCGCAGAAAACTCACGAAAATTAGAATAATGTGTGATAGTTCCCTGTAGGGGAAAATCTATCATCGTATATTAGTGCCTATGGAAATCTATCTAGCAGCCTGTCGGGTTGGGCATTTTGCGGCTGATACCGCTGAGGCTGACCCGGCTTATGCTGCGTGAAGCCGAGCCATTCTTTTGCAGTTGTATGCGAGAGCGACGAGTGTCCATTCGGTCGTAACTTTTGCAAGGCTGCGCAGACTGAATCTTCTGAACCCCATGATGCTTTTGATAATTCCAAAGACCGGTTCAACGGTCTGTTTTCGTAGTCTGTAAACATCTCCGGCTTCTGTAGTTTCCAGCCTGTCCTTCATGGCAAGCCGCCAGGGTTCGGTTATCCGGCGTGGCTCCCTTTCTGCGGGCCGGGGTCGGAAGTCGTAAGGTCTACGGGCACAGGGCCGTCCAATGGCGACCAGCGGATCAATGCCCTTTTCCCGCAGTTTCCGGACCGCCTGCCCGCTGGCGTAACCGGTGTCAGCAAGCACCTTCTCCGGGAGACCGATTGTGTCTTCCATCGACAGCACCGTGTCGGCAAAGGATGGCGCGTCCGCTGACGTGGCGACAACGCCGGTTGTCACGATCAGCTGGCTGCCTTCAGCGCAGACCACAGCCTGGGCATTTGTAAGCCTGCCGGAACTCATGGGCGTCCGAACGCCGCATGAGGCGGCTGTCGGGATCAGTCAGGCTGATCTGCCGGTCGGGTGGCGGTTCCTCATCAGGCGGTTTCGGCGCCCGGCCGCGACGCCCTGTTTTTGCGTCATAGACGGCTTTCTTTTTCTCGTATGCCGGTCGCGCCGCCTCGGCCTGAGCCTTCGCGTCGGCTTCCAGCCGGGCGCAGGCTTCATCCAGCTTCGCTTTCAGCGTTTCCCGGCGGGCAAGTTCTTCCGGCAATGCCTGCGGATCACTGTCTGTGGCGTCCGCGTGCTCCGCCTGTTCCATCAGTTTCGCGATATCCACCCCCAACTGTTCACGCAGGGCCCTGATCCGGTCGTAGCGCAGGGAGCGGTATTTCGAGGCGTCGGCATCAATCTTCGTGCCGTCGATCGACACCACACCCAGACGCAGCAGGCCCGTCTCGCGCGCCAGAAGCAGGACCTGCGCAAATGCAGCTTCAATGGCCGTCCGGTTCGTTCGGCGAAAGGCGGCAATCGTGTCGTGATCCGGATGCAGGTTCGCCGCCACGAAGCGCACCCCGATGTCACGATATGTCGCCCGCTCGATCCGCCGTGAGGAAAAA
Source organism: Komagataeibacter sucrofermentans DSM 15973 (assembly GCF_040581405.1). NCBI lineage: Bacteria > Pseudomonadati > Pseudomonadota > Alphaproteobacteria > Acetobacterales > Acetobacteraceae > Komagataeibacter > Komagataeibacter sucrofermentans. The sequence goes on along the minus strand of NZ_CP137157.1, from coordinate 1,640,540 downwards.
ATTCCGTTCGCGTAACTGAAAATCAGAAGGGCCAGCATCAGCCGCGGATGATACTGTGCCTTGCCTCCCGTGCGTACTGGCACACAAAACGCATTCATCGGAACCCGCTCAACAGCGGTAACAATGAAATGCGCCATATCGTCAGCCGGAAGCCACGACTTCAAATCAGGCGGCAGAAGATACGGCTGAGACCGGTCAAACGGGATAAAGCTGCTCATCTCATAACCTTACAACCTCACCCCTTCACAGGTTACCCCAACCCGACAGGCTGCTAGATCTGTGGAATTTCCGTGGAGTGGTTTTGACATTAAGTCAGGTTGTCAGGGCCATGCGCCCGCCAGCGAATAATGTCGCGGCCAAGCGTCCCAAAAAGTTAAAATGACCTCTGATGCTTTCCGCAGCATCCATGAAAAAGGGCCGATCACATGTGACCGGCCCCGTTTTGTATTCAGGCGGTTTTGGGGGCGGCTGCCGGGGTCTGGGTATTGACGGCCTCGGGCAGCAGATGGGCCAGAACAGGCAGGATGGTCGCAGCGGGCAGGCCGGTCTTGTTCACCATGGCCTGGACCTGCTCATTGCTCAGCAGCGTGCGCAGTTCATCGGTCGAGATGGGCAGATTGTGGCCATCGCCAATCCATGAGCGCACCCTGTCACCCAGCCCGGCCTGTTCCGCCTGGTTCAGCAGGTTGGTGATGGTGGCGGGGGTAAGAAGCTCGGCCAGGTAGGAATGCACCTGCTCCGACAGGCCTGTCGCACCAGCCAGATCGCTCAGCTTGCCCATAACATCATTGAAGATACCGCTCATTCTGCTTTGTTCCCCTCATGTAATTTGGTCTGTGCCGCATTATACTACACGACATAGAGTTATAGGAAATTTATATAAAACAGGGCAAAAAAAAGCGGTGCATATGCACCGCTGAGTTTAGGGAGGAAACGTCCAAGAAGCAGTTGCACAAGGCAGTCTGCTTCCCGCCGTTATGACAACCCTCACATTGTTGTGTCAACAAAAAAACGTATGTTCATTTTCGTGCCTGGTACAAGTGCCATGAAAGCAACGTTTTGGCATCTGTCATGCCAATATGGGGCAGATCGGCCAGGTCAATCACCCGCAGGCGGATATGTTCGTGCTCGCAGGCAAGTCCGGTCTGCCGGTCCGTCAGGCTCTGGGCCAGGGCCTCGTCTATGCGCAGTTCGGCATAGTACAGGCCAATCGCCTCGTCACACCCACCCGGTGAGAGCCAGACACGCGTCAGTTCCACCAGATCCTCGGCACGCACCCGCAGGTCGGCTCCCACTTCCTCCGACAGTTCGCGCAGCGCGGTGCTGACAAACGCGCCGCCATCGAGCATGCCCGCTGGCAGGGCCAGCAGGTCGGGCCGGGCTACCGGCACGCGGGGCTCACGCGTGAGAATGGTGCGGTCGGGGTAGCCGGGGCATTGCAGCACGACCATGACCGATACGGAATCACCCCGCAGCAGCGCGAGGCCGGGCACGGCCTGGCCATCATGCAGGGCGTCGGCCTCCACGAGTATGAAGCCCATGCGGTCCGGGCCAAAGGCCACCGCGTCGCGCACGAGCACATGGCGCAACGTGAAGCGGGTACGCATGGCCTCATGCCACCGGCGGAAATGCGGGGCGGCCAGCACGCGGGCCTGCAGGGCGGCATCAATGCCTTCAGCAAAGGAAATATCGGTCATCCGGCCTCTCCATGATACGGGCCAGCAACGCGACCGGCCTCAGGGACTGTTGAAAAGCCAGTTCAGGATAACACCACCTTCCTTGAGCAGAGGCGATCCCCCGCGATCAAGGCGCTGTTTTCAAACGCTCTCAGTCTGGCGCGAACAGGCCGTGCATGATGTCACTGATCCGTTCCTGATAGGCATCCGGCGCCTGCTCGGTGGCAATGCGGTGCAGCGCATTGGCGCGCACCGTGTCCCATAATGTCTGGTCATGATACAGCCGGATGATCTGCGCGGCAAAAGCGGCAGGGTCGGTTATGTCGGCGCAGAGCATGTCATGCCCCTCCTGCCAGCCCGCCTGCTGGCACAGAAGGGGCGAACCGACGATGGGCAGGCCATTGGCCGCCGCCTCGTGCAGTTTATAGGCAATGCCCGCAGCGAAACGGGTGGGGGCGACAAAGACGCGATACCGGTCATAGATGGGAGCCGTATCGGCCACCTGGCCCAGCATGCGCACATTGGGGTGCTGGCGCAGGGGGCCAAGATCAACGCGCGGATTGACATAACCGCACACGCCAAAGCGGATGTCCGGCCCGAGTTCGGCCACAAGCAGGGGCAGCACTTCGGCGCTGAACCAGGCGAGCGAATCAAGGTTGGGTGCATTCTGGTCATGCACCGCGCCAAGGAACAGGATGTCCCCCCGCGCCTCCCAGCCCGGCCCCGTGGCGCGGGGCACCTGCGCATGGCCCAGAACGGACACATTATCAAAACCTGCTTCACGCAGCAGATCGGCCTCGGCCCCGTTCACCGCCACGATCTGGCGGGCAATGAACAGCGGGGCCAGTTCCGCCGCCAGCCGCGCGGCAAAAGGCTGGGGACTGGCAAGGCCGTGCAGGCGCTCGTAGGCTACGTCACGGCAGGTGGCCAGAGCCTCGGTGTCAACCACGATGCGGTCGGTGGGAATGCTGGAGGCGGCCTCGTTTAAAATAGGGGCGAGGCGGGCGGCATTATGGGTGCGGGCGATCCAGATGGCATCAAAGCAGCTGCGGCGCTCCTGCAGGAAAGCGCCCAGGTCTGGCAGTTCTCGATCGTGAATGACCTCGACATGATCGGGGAAGGCGGCCCGGATCGTGGCCAGATCCTCAATCGGACGAAAAACGGGGTAGACCGTAACGCGGTAGCCCAGTTCAGCCAGCGCCGTGATGATATCGTTCGAGCGCGTGAAGCCCGAGCCCAGATAACGCAGTGGCAGCCTGTCCTCGATGAACAGCACATGCCCGCGCCCCGCATCGGCATGCCGGGCGCGGGCCTGCAGCGGGTCGTGCCGCAGGGGCCTGCGCCGCAGTTCCGGGCCATGGCGGCGGGTGAACAGGGCGCTGTTGCGCGCGATCAGGCGTGAGGCGCTGGTGGCGTCCGACGTGCCACATTCATAATGCACCAGGCATACGGTGGGGTCGTACAGGATGCGGTAGCCCTGCGCGCGGATGCGCAGGCACAGATCCGTCTCCTCGAAATAGGCGGGGGCATAGGCTTCATCAAATCCGCCAAGGGCCTGCACCACATCGGCGCGGACCATGAGGAACACGCCCGAGCAGAAATCAACCGCGCGCACAAATCCGGCCTCGGGCACGGCGGGGTGGGCATCGCGCATGTAGCCCTGCACCGAGCCATCGCGCCATACGATGCTGCCTGCCTCCTGCAGCACGCCATGGGTGCGGATGATGCGTCCGCCCACGGCCCCCGTTGTCTCATCAGCCATGAGGCGGGCCAGTGCGTTGGCAATCGCGCCGTATTGCAGATCAACGTCGTTGTTGAGAAACAGCACGGCAGGCGCCACCACTCTGGCAAGGCCCGCATTGCACCCGCGCACGAAGCCGATATTGCCCGCAAAGCGCAGCACCTCGATGCCTTTTACGTGCTGCTCGATATGGGCCACGCCATCGCGCGAGCCGGAATCGACCACGATCACCTGCAGCGCGCCCGCGTAATTGGCCCGCAGCGAGGCGAGGGTGGACATGGTCATTTCAAACTGGTCATGCGCGATGATGATGACACTCAGCGCGGGCGGTTCCCCGCTGCTGAAATCGATACCCGCCGCCAGCAGCAGCGGCAGGCGCACGGCGCACATGTGGCGAAACAGGGCGCGGGCCTGCATCTCGGTTACGGCGGGCGGGGCGGCAGGCCGCAGGTCGGGGCGGGCGGTGAGATAGTGGCCAAAGCCATCGCGCGCGCGGCCTTCTGTCACATCGGCCTGAATGGCAGGGTCGCGCATGTATTGCGCCAGGTCCAGCATCGAACACGGCTTGCGCAGTTCATGCACGCCGTGGCGCAGGAAGTGGGCATAGCCGTTGCGCAGTTCGCCCCGTTCCACCGCCTCGAGCACATCGGGGTTGACGGCGCAGTAGAAGGATTCGGAAAACAGGGGGCCGGGGTCAAAGGCCAGCGGCGTGGCATTGCACAGATAATGGTGCAGGGCGGACTGCCACACCCCCTGCGTAATGTCCGCCTGCACATCGGGATAAGTGCGCGCGTACCATTCCGCATCGAAATAGGGCGAGAGAGTGCGCCATGGCAGGGCCGTGGCCCCGCGTAGCAGATAATCGGCAAAAGGGCGGGCGAGGGTGCTGCCTTCTCCCTCGGGCGCAAGGGCAAGATAGGTGGCGGGGTCGAAAAAGCATGACCCGGTGCGCATTTCCGTATCGCCCGCGCGCAGGTAATGGTCGTAACCATTGCGGTAGCCCGCCTGCTCGAGGCCGGCCTGCGTCATGTCGGGGTAGGCGGCGCGGTAGGCGTGTTCGTCAAACAGCCAGTGGGGGTTATGGTCGCGCAGGCCCACGTTCAGATAATGGTCGAACCCGCTGCGCCACGCACCCTGTGCTATCAGCGCCGCCACGTCAGGATAGGTGGCGCGGTACCATTCCTCATCAAAGAACGGGTTGGGGGCGTGGCATAGTGCTACGCCATGCTCGTGGTAGAAATCACACGCCTGCGCGGGTGTTACTCCCATAAGGTCCAGCACCGGCGCATAGCGGGCATGGTACCATGCGGCATCGAAACTGGCCCAGCAGGCAGCCATTTCCGCATGATCGGGGGAAACAGCCATTCTCAATCCCTGTCTCGTTCCTGTTCACGGCGTTATGCCCGCAAAAGGTTAAGAGACGGTTTGAAACCCCTGTTTTTGAGATAGTCCGCCATCATGCCGTTTCAGCCCCGTGAGGGCTGCCGCCGTGCCGGGTGGCCCCATGTGTTCATGATCACGACCCCCAGCATGACCACTCCACCGCCAAGCAGCGTGCGGGCTGCGGGCACTTCCCCCGTCAGGGCAAAGGCCAGCAGTATGGTGGCGGGGGGCAGGGCATAGAGCAGCGCGGAGCCCCGCGCGGCGCCCATGTGGCTGATTACGAAGGTCCATGCGCCATAGCCCAGGGCCGCGGGAAAGAGGCCCAGCTCAATCACCGCCGCCGTGCACGACCACGGCGCATGGGCAACAACCACGCAGGCGCGGGGCAGCCACGGCACAAGCAGCAGCGCCCCCGCCATGAGGATGTAGGCGATGGTGGGCAGTGCCCCGTAGCGCGGCATGAGCTGGCGCAGCATGATGGTATAGATCGCGGCGCACAGGGCCGCGGCCAGCAGCATCGTCGCCCCCGAGCCGAAGGCGATGCCGCCTGACTGACTGCCCGCGATCAGGATCACGCCCGAGAAACTGAGCACGGAGCCTGCCCAGCCCCACCCGGTCAGCCGCTCGCCCAGAACGGGCATGGCAATCAGCGCGGTCAGCAGCGGAGAGGAACTGATGAGCAGGCTCGCCGCCCCGGCCGAGACCGTAACCTCGCCGATGTTGAAGAGTACATTATAAAGTGAAATGCCAATGCCCGCGCAGGCAAGCACGCGTGGCACGTCGCGCCATGCGGGCGGCGGCACGCGCCTGCAGGCCAGCCATACGGCCGCCAGCACCGCTGCCACCGCGTAACGGATCGCGGCCAGCGGCACCGGCGGCATGTCACGCAGCGCAATGCGCACCACCGGGTAAGCGCTGGCCCACGACAGGATGGCCACTGCCGCGGCAAATGGCAGCATGCGGGCTGTCAGGGTCTTGTTGTTCATGCCTCCCGCATAGCAGGGTTTGAAACGCAAGGGGAATGGATTTAAGCCCCGCGCTGGCCTGCCCTGCCGTGGTGGGGAGATCAGCCCTTGCTGGCGGGGGGCGGGGCCGAAATATCGGCCACCTCGGCTGCGACGGCTTTCTGGGCATCGGCCGGGGCAAGCGAGACGACAAGCCCCTGGTCGCCCGCATTGATATAGACCGTGGGTTGCGCCATGGCCGCAGCCGACAGCACGACAGGCATCGGGTTGGCCTGCCCGAACGGGCTGGTGCCACCGGAGCGGAAACCGGTCAGCGCGGCGGATTTTTCCGGTGGCATCATGCGGGCGTTGCGCCCCCCGAACAGGGCCGCGACCGCCTTGAAGTTGACCCTGTGGTCAGCCGGCACCACAAGGCAGACAGGTGTTGTGCGGTCCACCTCCACCACCAGGGTCTTGAGCACGCAGGCGGGGTTGGCCCCGATGGAGGATGCCGCCTGCATGCCGATCAGCCCGCCGCCGGGCGCGTATTCATAATGGTGCACCGAAAAGGGCACGTCACTGGCGGTGAGAAATTCGGTAGCCTTTGTCTGTTGTGTCATGCTGTCTGTTCCCATCCCTCTGGCGCGGCCATGCAGCCTGTTGCAACACCAAGGATAAAATGACACCCGGTGGCATGCAACCGCGTTGCCCTGCGCTTTATGCCCGCCATCTACCCCGCAGGACGGCAGGCAGCGCAAGCAGGATCAGCCCCGCCCCCAGCCCCGTGAGTGCCCGCGCGCCCCACAACCCGTAACCCAGGGCGCCCGCGCTGCCGCCCAGCACGAAGGAGGCGATGATCGCCCCATGAAGGCGCAGCCGGGTTGTCACGTCAGGCGAGGGGCGCGTGCGGTTTTCCATCCACTGGGCCAGTTCCAGCCCGAGGTCGGTGAGCATGCCGGTCATGTGCGTGGTGCGTACCCGCGCACCTGAAATATGGGTGACCGTTGCGTTCTGCATCCCCATAAGGAAAGCAAGGCCATAGCCCAGCACGCCCACGCCTGGCCGCGTGGGCAGACAGGGTGAGGTCAGTCCCAGCGCCACGAGTACGATGCCCTCCAGCACGATGATGCGGGCATGTATGCACGCCACGCCTCGCCTGTATCCGGCCCTGAGGCGCAGCGTTGCCACCATGGCCCCCGCCACGAAGGCCACGACCAGCCCCAGGCTACACAGCACGGTCATGCGCCCGCCCTGCGCCAGCCCTGTCGCCATGGCAGAAAGGTTGCCTGTCATGTTCGCGGCATAGGCACCGACTGCCAGAAAACCGGTCGCATTGACGCCGCCTGCCACCGCGGCAAGCGTGCAGCCCAGCCTGAGGTCGGTTCTGATACTGCGCGATGGGCCTTCGTGAACCAGCATATCCGTCTTCCGCGTAACGCGGGACAGTCCGCGCCATGACGGTGGTATCGGCCAGAGGATACGGCAAATGCAACCAGCAATACCGCACGCCCCGGTATGATCGGGCAGGATCACATCAACGCGAGGGACTGAAGGCACAAATGCAACCGCAGGTGGAATGTTTCTGATAATATCATGAATATTTTTTATTGAGGTACGGCATGTATCCTGTTGCGGATGCCCTGCCGCAAGATCCGGCACCGGGTGCAGGCGCTGCCCGATTTTTGCCATATTCATAAAGACGTTTTTAACCGAACCATTTCATTATACGATTATGGTAAGTGAGACAGTCGACGCTTTCATAAATATTGATAGTGTTCACATAAACATATATTAATAATATGATGCCGTTCAAAGGTAATAATGCTGCTATTCCGAGGCATGACCTGTTAATACGCCGGCATAGTTCAGATTATAGGAAAATATACCTAAGTGTCAATTTTCCAGTCGGGAACTATGTGCTTTAGAAATGAATAGGCATCTTTTAAGTGATTTTTTATAGACTGATCTAAATAAAATCACAAAGCATAAAGTTAATATATATTAACGTAATATTTTGTTCCAATTTTTTTGCAAGAAAACACGATTTCCACATTAATTCTATCTTTTCCATACAACCTGAAAGGGAAAGAAGGTGGTCTTTCGCGCCTGTTTTTTACAATCGCGGGTTGTTATTCTCCTTTTTCCCCCTCAATATTCCGATCTATACATATAGACAGGCACGCATGATGATGGCATGTTTCGAAAAATACCTAATGAATTTACTTAAGTGATGATGAAGCGTTTACGTCTCCAGCAAACCGGGATGCAGTGGGCCTGTCCTGAGCCTGCCCATGCCGGTACTGGGGCAGCATGGGTAAGTAATGATCGATATCCTGATTTGTGATGCCCACCTTTACATTGACCGTGAATGGGAAATTCCTGATGGCTGGATAGCGATCAGGGAAAATCGCGTCCACGCCGTTGGCGCCGCAGGGCAGCCCCGGCCCGAGGCCCGTCGCGTCATAAGCGCGCGCGGGCGGCTGGTCACGCCTGGCCTGGTCAATGCCCATCACCACATGATCCAGAATCTGACGCGTTCGTACGCGCCGGTCACGCGCAGCAAGCTCTTCACGTGGCTGCAGGAACTGTATCCCCTGTGGACCGTGCTTGATGAGGAGGCGACCTATGTCGCCACCTATGTGGCCATGGTGGAACTGCTGATGGGCGGGTGCACCACCTCGATGGATCATATGTACGTCCATCCCCGGCCCGGCCTGATCGATGCGCAGTTCCGCGCGGCGCGTGACATCGGGTTCCGTTTCTACGCGACACGCGGCAGCATGACCCGCTCGGTGGAAGATGGTGGCCTGCCCCCCGCCGCCCTCGTGCAGGATGAAGAGGCCATCATGGCCGATTGCGAGCGGCTGGTCGGTCTTTTCCATGATCGCGCGCCCGGCGCCATGGGGCGGGTTGCCCTTGGCCCGGCATCGCTGTTCTCGGCCTCCGATCGCGTCATGCGGGAGTCCGTGGCGCTGGCCGAGCGCCATGACCTGCGCCTGCATACCCATCTGGCCGAGGACATGGAGGAAGATGACTACAGCCTGAGCGTTTATGGCTGCACGCCAACCGAGCATTTCGAGCAGATGGGCTGGGCCAGCCCGCGCTCATGGGTTGCCCATTACATCTATCCTTCCTCATCCGAGATCGATCGCCTGGCGCAGGCCGGGGTGAGTGTGGTGCAGTGTCCCGGCTCGAACATGATGATCGGCGGTGGCAGCGCCGACGTACAGAACCTGCAGGAGCGCGGCATGCGCGTGGGGCTGGGCTGCAATGGTTCGGCCACGACCGATCATGCCTCGATGTGGATGGAAACCCGCAACGCCATGCTGCTTGGCCGCATGCGCGGCGGCCCGGAATCCATGGGCGCGCGTGAGGCGCTGAACATGGCCACGCGGGGCGGAGCCGCCTGCCTGGGGTGGGAGGACGAGATCGGTCATCTGCGCCCCGGCGCCTGCGCGGATCTTGTGATCTGGCATATGTCCGACGTGGCGCTGGCGGGCGCGCTGACCGATCCGGTCGAGGCCTGGCTGCGCTGTGGCCCCGCCGTGGCGGGCACCACGATCGTCAACGGTCGCGTGCTGGTGGAGAACTGCGAGCCCAACTTGCCGGGGCTGACCGATATCCTGCGTGAGCATGCCCGACATGCGCGGCGCATCCAGCGCCTCGACTGAGGGCGCGGCCCGCATGGGCGCTGCGACCCAGCCCTCCATGCGTGGCTCCATGGCCGGCACGCTGGGGCAGGGCCGCGAAACCATATGCCCTTTTGAAAGATTGTTTATTTTACAGCATGAATGAAAATATTCATGTTTTTTCCACAGGGTTATCTTTCTGACTATCCCCGGAATCTGTGGATAAGGCCAGGTACCTTCAATTGTAGCGGCAGGGCTGGTTCGTAACCGGTGCCGCCTCGGACTGGATCACCATGAGCGTGACCGGACCATCGCCTACATTGCCCGCATCATGGCCTTTTTTGCCACGAAAGGGGCCTTTGGCCATGGGCCGCACGGCCTGATCCTCGCCAAGCAGGATGTCGCCGGGGCCCATTTCCACCCGCGTGCCATCCATTGCCCGCACATACCACCGTCCCTGCAGCGGAATGATCCACTGTGGCTTGGGGTCGGGGTGCCAGGTGCCATTCCAGTGAGCGGGCTGGACCGTCATCATGATGGTCGCCATCTGCGGGGCCATGGGGTCCTGCCATTGCGGCCCGGCAGGGGGCGACATGCTTTTAAGAAAAAAATCATGCACCGGGCAGGTGGTGATATGGCTCACACCTTTGTCGTCGGCCCATAAATGCCGGTACAGCCGCTGTGGCGGGGTGGGCTGGGTCGTATCGGGCAGTATGGCAGGGGCTGGCGTTGTAGGGGGACGCGCAGCCTGCGCGGTCATGCCGGGCAGAATGAGCAGGGCGGCGAACATGAGCGTTTTGCGCATGGACATGACATGCCTCCTTGGCTGGAATGGAGGGGCCTGCCGTACTTCTCCGCCCGGTTGTGTCGCACCGTTTCCGCAGGGCAGGGGCGGCAGGCTGGTTGCATGGCTTACGGCGTGGGTGCGGCCCCGCCATAGCTCAGGCGATAGACCGTGCCGGACAGATCATCGCTGATCAGCACGCTGCCATCGGGCAGGGGTAGCACGTCCGCTGGCCGCCCCCATGCATGCTGCCCCTGCCGGAACCCGCCCACGAGCACCTGCGGCGCCCTGGGCTTGCCATCCGCGTCGAACGCCACGTTCACGACCTGATAACCCGCAAGCTGGCTGCGGTTCCATGATCCGTGCTCGGCAATGATGAGGTTGCCGTGATAGGCGGCGGGAAACTGGGTGCCCTCATAAAACCGCAGGCCGAGCGCTGCCACATGCGCGCCGAGCAGCAGGGCGGGCGGCGTGAATTCGGAGCAGGCATGCTGCCTGCCAAATTCCGGGTCCGGCACGTTGCCCTGGTGGCAGTAGGGATAACCAAAGGACTGGTCGGGCGTATCAAGCCGGTTGAGTTCATCCGATGGCATGTCATCGCCCATATTGTCGCGCCCGTTATCGGTAAACCACATGGTGCCGCTGCCGGGCTGCCATGTGAATCCGACCGTGTTGCGAATGCCAAACGCCACGTCCCGCCGGTCGGTGCCATCAGGCGCCATGCTGATGATCCGGCCAAAATCATGCCCCACGTCGCAGATGTTGCACGGTGCGCCGATGGGCACGTACAGCCGGTTATCTGGCCCGAAGGCAATGAATTTCCATGAATGGTCGCCCATGCGGTAGGGCAGGTTGTCAGCCACGGTTTCGGGTTTGGGCGGTTTGTCGAGGTGATTTTCGATATCACGCAGCACGACAATACGCTGCGTGTCGGACACATACAGGTCGCCATCATGGTAGGCCACGCCCACCGGCAGGGTCAGCCCCTGGGCAATGGTGCGCACCATTACCGGCCCGCCCCCGTCCACGCCCGTAATGGCATAGACCTTGCCCGGCCCCCGGCTGCCCGCGAAGATGGTGCCCCGCGCGCCACGGGCGAGTTCACGCGCGCCCGGCACGTGATCCGAGACCACGCTGACATGAAACCCCGATGGCACCTGCAGCGCATCGGGTTGGGGGGCCGCCTGGGCGGGGGTGCACAGGCTGAGGGCCGTCATACTGGCCATACCGGAGAAAGAAGCACGAAAGAGACCGGGAAGGCGTTTCATAAGTGGAAAATCTCCTTGGGGCGCGGGGCTGTCAGGATCGGGTCAGGATACGATCTGGCGTATTTTTTCCGCCAGAGCGCGCGCTGAATAGGGCTTGCGCTCAACCGGCACGTCGCGCAGCTCGGGCGGGATCATGGTGCGGTCGGCATAGCCGGTGGCGAAGATGAAGGGCACGCCCCGCGCCTGAAGGATGCGCGCGACCTCAAGCGAGTTTTCACCGCCGAGGTTTACATCAAGTATCGCCACATCCGGCACGCGCGCGCTGATGGCATTCATCGCTTCATAGACCGAGGCGACGGTGCGGACCTGCCCGATATTGATTTCCTCAATCGCGCTTTCGGCTTCCATGGCAATGAGGAACTGGTCTTCCACCAGCAGGATGTCAGCATCGAGCACGGGATTCTCCTTTGGGGCCTCAGCGTGTAACGGAGCAGGGGCGGCGTCCGGGGTTTCCATATCCGGGGCGGGTCTGACATGGCGGCAGGGCAGGTGCATGATCACCTCCAGCCCGTCAGGGTGGAAATGCGCATGCGTGGCCCCGCCGAGTTCATGCGGAAAGCCGCGCTTCATCAGCACCGAGCCAAAACCCCGGCGTCGGGGTTGGGTGACGGCAGGGCCACCACGCTCGCGCCATGTAATGCGCCACTCATCGTGTGCCGCATCATGCGACCATGCCACATCAAGCCGCCCGCGCGCCTGACCCAGCGCCCCGTATTTGACGGCGTTGGTGGCCAGTTCATGCACCACCAGCGCCAGCACCGACAGCGCCTGGCCTGTCAGCCAGATGCGCGGGCCGGTGCAGGTGATGAAGCAACGCTCGCGGTAGGGCGCGAGTTCCGCATCAAGAAGGGCGCGCAGCAGGCCGCCGCCATCGCTGCGCACGGCCTGGTCATGCGCCAGCCCCAGCGCGCGGATGCGCCCGCGCAGGCGCGCGACATGCTGGGCCGCCGTCATTTCGGGTTCCACCGGCTGGCTGACCAGCGATTGCACCACGGCCAGAATGTTCTTGACCCGGTGGTTCAGTTCCTCGTTGAGCATGCGCTGGCGCAGGTCGGCGGTGGCGCGTTCACGCAGTTGTAACTGGTGGTAGGCGCCCATGACCTCGATCAGCGCGGAACGGACCAGCGTCGCAGCCTCCATGTCATCGCCCGACCACGGCAGGCAGGCGCCGGTAACCTGCTGGGTCCAGACCGCAAAACTGCTGCGCGGGCCGAAATAGCCGTCTTCATCTTCGCTCCGGGGTGGGGCGGCGGGGTCGGCGGCCCACTTCATGCTGCGTATTTCCTCGCCACGGAACACCAGCAGGTAATCGCCGGGCTGCGACGAAATCGGCACGATCATCATCCCCGCCGCCTCGCGCACATACTGTTCGGCATCGGGGATGTAGGCGGTCAGGCAGCTTGTATGCCAGATCTGGCTGCCTGCGCGGGCGCGGGCAAGGTCCAGCATGGCTGGCATGGCCGCGGGCGGCGGGTGCTGGCCGGTATAGGTCCACTGGCCGCCCACCCATAATGCCGCGCCATCGCACTGCACGAAGGTGAGCATGTCGGTCAGATGCGCCATGAGGTAGGCGGGCATGTCCGCCACGGGGGCCGCGCCCTTGAGGAAGGTTTCGATCAGCCCATGGGTCTGGCGCGTCATGTCCAGACGCTTGGTGCGCAGCAGGTTGGTGATCTGGAGCGAGACGAACTCGCCAAACATGCGCGCCACGATGCGCTCGCTCATGTTGAGCACATGGGCGCTGTAGTGATGACACACGATCATGCCCCACAGGCGGCCATCCACCATCAGCGAGACCGACGCGCAGGCTGAAACGTCCATGCCGCGCATGTAGCTGTAATGGCTTGGCGTGCCCGCGCGCAGATGGGCGTGCGACAGGTCGGGCGGCAGGGGATGGCCCGGCGAGATCACGGGCACGGGCACGGCCGCCACGTCGCCGATCACGCGGATGAGGTTGGTGCTGTAAAGCCTGCGCGAGGGGGCGGGCATGTCGGAGGCGGGGAAGTGCTGGCCCAGGAAACTTTCGAGGTTGGGGCCGTGATGCTCGGCCTCGACCTTGCCCGATCCGTCCTCGGCAAAGCGGTAGAGCATGACGCGGTCATAGCGCAGCACGCCCGAGAGCAGGCGCACGACCGTGCGGAACAGCCGGTCAAAGTCGGTAATCTCGCGGATGCGGTCGATCATGGTGCGCAGCAGCGACAGGTGCGCACCGTCGCGTTCGCTCAGGGCGGGCTCCCATTCCAGCATGATGTCGGGGCCTGCGGTGTGGATGGCCACGTCATACCGCCCGCCACAGGGCAGTTCCTGGCCAAAGACCAGCGCCGGGCGGCGATGGGCCTCGCCATGCATGGCCAGCGCGTTGCGGATGTTGTGGGTGGCGTCGCGGCCGATCACATCGCGCAGCGGCAGGCCCGTCTCCAGCCCGTCAAGCCCCAGATGCGCCGGGGCGTTGGCCGACCAGCGCACGATGTGCCCCAGCCGCGCATCGCACGCCAGCAGCCAGCCATGGGGCTGGATGCCTTCATCTCCTGCCTGGTGGAATGCCTGTTCAGTCATGCTGCGTCATTTCACTTTCGCCCCGGCGGGGCGGCCGGGGGGGAACAGGGCCGGACAGCGTAGTCTGCCCGGTGGGGTAACGGGACTTCAGTTGTGCCATACAGGCTCCTGCATGCGACGCGGAGTGTGATGCTATACCTGCAGTACCGGTTTTTCCAGCGATGCACGCGACTGCACCATTAAGTGACAGCGCAGCGAAAAAGGAGGGGAACGCATCGGGCGCTCCATCAAGGGCCGCGCCGGACCTGTCATCTGCCGTGGGGGAGGCCGCCCGGATATTCACGCCCCCACGCGCCGCACGTCATGCCCGCATATACCCTGTTCATTACATGCATGATTTGTACAATATTTTATACGGTTTGGCATATACTCTTTATTAACACAGTCATGGGTATGAAACATCATGCTGGCTGTCACTTATTACAGTGGCCCGGAACATAAAATCAGGTGTCACGATTTCAGCCTTACCCCCGTTCGCTTTCAGCCAGCCGGAGACCTACAGCCAGATGCCCCGCGACATGATAGACGACATGCAGGTAACCGTCCTGCCCGCGCTGGAACAGACCATTCTTGGCGTTGTCCTGATTGATGAACATAACACCGTCACCTTTTTCAACAAGGCGGCGGAGGGCCTGTGGCACTGTTCGCGGCAGGATGTGATCGGGCGCAATGTCAACGTGCTGGTGCCGCGCAACATCCGCTCCACCCATGATGACCTGATCCGCCACAACCGCGAGACCGGGATCAACAAGATCGTCGGCACCAGCCGCGAGGTCTGCGTCGAGCGTTTCGATGGCACGACCTTCTGGGCCAACCTCTCGCTGTCGCGCATCGCGGTGGATGGCAAGATCGGCTACATGGCGCTGATTCGCGATATTTCACAGGAAGTTGATGACCGCGAGAAGATCCGCCTGCTCTCGCTCGTGGTGCGCGAGACCGACCGTGGCGTGGCCATTCTCGACCCTGAATTCCGCATCATCTATGTCAATCGCGCCTTCAGCGACATGTTCGGCTTTGGCGCCGAGCGGGTGACGGGGCATGGCCTGTCGGTCATCCTCGCGGGCGATACGACCGATATCGGCATTCTCAACCAGTTGCACGAGGGCGCGCGCAACGCCCGCGGCTTCACGCTCGATATTCGCGCCCGCCACGCCAGTGGCCGCGATATCTGGGTCTCGGCGGCCATGAACCCCGTGTTCAATGACAGCGGCGAGATCGAGAACATCGTGGTGGTGCTGACCGACATTACCGAGCAGCACTTCCTTGACAGCCTGCAGCGCGACACGCTGGAAGCGATTTCAAGCGATCTGGGCCTGCATGAGGTGATGGACTTCATCTGCCGCCGCATCGAGCATTATATTCCCGATGTCATGCCCGCCATCTACCTGGTGGAAAAGGACGACCGGCTTAAATGCAAGGGCCGCGCCAGCCTGCCGCTCTCGCTGGTCAAGCTGTATGACACGCTACCCATAGGCCTCGATGCCGCCTGCTCGGGCGTTGCCGCGAGCACCGGCAGCGTGGCCGAAAGCCCGGACATTGCCCATGACCCGCGCTGGCAGCACATGCGCGAGCAGACGCTGCATAACGGCATCAAGGCCGCGCGCGCCACGCCCATCATCCTGCGCAACAACCGGGTGGCGGGCGTGTTCACCTGCTACTCGCGCACCAGTTCGCTGCCCGATGCCGCCTGCCAGAAGGCCGTGGCCACCAGCCTGCACCTGTGCACCCTGGCCATAGAGCGGCAGGAGGCGAAGGAACATATCAACCGCCTGTCCGACTTTGACCTGCTGACCAGCCTGCCCAACCGCCGCTGGCTGCGCCAGAACATGCCGCGCATGCTGCGCCGCGCCGTGCGGGGTAACCTCATGCTCGTGACCGTGGGCATAGATAACTTCAAGCATATCAACGACGTGTTCGGCCATACGGCGGGTGATGACCTGATTGCCCGCATTGCCGGCCTGCTGCGCGAGGTGCTGAGCATAGACGACACGCTGGTGCGCAGCGGTGGCGACCAGTTCACCATCGTGACCAATGGCGAGCAGCAGCATGCCTCCACGCTCAGCGCCAATATCCTGCGCGTGCTGGCCGTGCCATCGCATATTGGCGATGTGCCGGTCAGCCTCTCGGCCAGTCTTGGCGTGGCCGTTCACCCCGAAAATGGCGAGGACGGCGACACCCTGCTCAAGAATGCCGAGACCGCCATGTTCCAGGCCAAGGCGAACGGGGGCGGGCATTGCTGCTTTTTCAGCCCGCGCATGAACCAGCAGGCCAGCGACCGCCTCATTCTGGCCGCCGCCCTGCGTGATGCCATTGCCCATGACCGGCTGCGCCTGTTCTATCAGCCGCAGGTGCACGCCAGCAGCGGCAAGCTTTACGGCGTGGAGGCGCTTTCGCGCTGGATCGACCCCTCGCTTGGTTTTGTCTCGCCCGCGCGCTTCATTACCGTGGCGGAGGAAACGGGGCAGATCGAGGCCATCGGCAAATGGTCGCTGCGCGCGGCATGCCGCCAGATGGCGCAGTGGATTCGTGATGGGGTGGAGGTGCCGGTGGTTTCGGTCAACCTGTCGCCGCTGCATTTCCGTGATGAAACACTGCCCCAGTTCGTGACCGAACTGCTGGCAGAGACCGGGATCCCGCCCGAGAGCCTGACCATAGAAATTACCGAAAGCACCATGATCGACAATTACGAACGCACCATCCGCGTAGCCCAGAAGCTGCGTGAAATGGGGGTTGGCATGTCGATGGATGATTTTGGCACCGGGTTCTCCAGCCTGTCCAACCTTGCGGGCCTGCCGGTCAACGAGGTGAAGATCGACCGCAGCTTCATGACCGGGCTGGAAAGCATCGAGAAGGTGCGGGCGGTGGTGATGGCCGTGGTGCGCATTGGCCAGAGCCTGGGCATGACCGTGGTGGCCGAAGGCGTGGAACATGAAGAACAGCGCCGCCTGCTGGCCAACATGGATTGCGACGTGCTGCAGGGCTACATGTTCTCCAAGCCGCTGCCAGCGGAGGAACTGGCGGCCTGGTTCTCCGCCTATCAGTCGGGTGGCGTGGGCAACTGAGGGAACCTGCCGGACCGTGCAGGCAGGGCAGGGTGGATCAGGCCAGCCTCGTGGTGCGTGAAGCATGACCGGGGCACGGCCCATGATGGCGCGGGAAATACGCATCCCGTCATTTCATGTAACGGCTACAGGCATTACACGCAGGATATTTATTGTATCTGATACGTATCTTATTCTGATCTGGATTGCGGTCGTATTCACGCAACATATGGCCTTTCACGGTGCAGTAGGGTAACAGGGCCGTAAAGCCTTTACACCCCTGCCGGATAGGGAACGCCGCACCGTGAATATTGATGGCCACATCGTACTGCCAGACCGGGTCATGCCGGGGCGTGTCGTGTTTGATACGGCCATTACCGATGTCCGCCCGCTCTCGCTTGTGCCTGATCGCTACATTCTGCCCGGTTTTATTGATGGGCATGTGCATGGCGGCGGCGGGGCTGACGTGATGGATGGGGTGGATGCCATCCGCCATCTGGCCATGTTTCATATGGCGCATGGCGTGACCACCCTGCTGCCCACCACCATCACCGCCCCGTGGATTGATGTGATGGCGGCGCTGCATGCGGTGGCCGATGTGGTGCATCTGGGCATTTATGGCGGCCCCAGCATTCCCGGCGCCCATCTGGAAGGGCCGTTCATCAACCCCCACAGGCGTGGCGCGCAGCCGCCCTTTACTGTATTGCCCACGCCCGCGCGGGTGAGTGCGGTGATCGAGACCGGCGCCATCAAGATCGTGACGCTGGCCCCGGAAATCGAGCAGGCGGATGCCGCCATCCAGAAATTCGTCAATGCGGGCATACGGGTCAATATCGGGCATACGCAGGCGGGTTACGAGCAGGCGGAGCGGGCCATATGCCGGATCTGCGGCATGGGGGGCACGGCAGGGGGCACGCATCTGTTCAACGCCATGCCGCCGGTCATGGCGCGCGCGCCGGGGGCTGCTGCGGCCCTGCTGTGCAGTGACATGGCCTATGCCGAGATGGTGTTTGATACCCATCATGTCCATCCTGCGCTGTTCCGGCTGGCGCATCGGGTCATGGGGAACCGGCTGGTGTTCGTAACCGATGCCATGCGCGGCACCGGCGCGGGTGATGGCCCGAGTGAACTCGGTGGCCAGAACGTGATGGTGGCCGATGGCGTGGCGCGGCTGCCTGATGGCACGCTGGCGGGCAGCGTGCTGACACTGGATCAGGCGCTGCGTAACGCCATGCAGGCCGGGGCCTCGCTGCCACAGGCGGCCGCACTGGTCAGTACGCATGCCGCCAACTGGCTGGGCCTGCATGACCGTGGCATGCTCATGCCCGGTCGCCGGGCCGATATTGTGGTGATGGGGGCTGACCTGAGCGTGCAGGAAGTATGGGTGAACGGCCGCCGTTGCGCCTGAGGGCAATGCTGGCGAACATCCTGAAAAATTTTTGGTCACGGGTCTGTTTTTGAAATAGGCCTTTGTGCCCGCAGGCTCACCAGCACGGCGGCAAAGCCGGAGGCCGCCGCCAGCCCCAGCCCCCAGCGCGGGCCAAAATGATTGGCCACCCACCCCACGACCGGCGCGCCCACGGGTGTGCCGCCAAGGGCCACGGCCAGGCGGATGGCCATGACGCGGCCCCGCATCTCGGGGGCGGCGGAAAGCTGCATCAGGCTGTTGGTCGTGGTGGTAAAGGTCAGGGTCGCCAGCCCCACCAGCCCGAGGGCCGCGGCAAACAGCCCGTAGCCGGGGGCCACGGCGGCCAGCAGGCACCCCACCCCAAACAGCAGCGCGCCCGTGCGCAGGGTTGCCATCGAGACCTTTTCACGACCCGCCGCCAGAACCGCGCCGAGCATGGTGCCCACCGCCATGCAGGCGCTCAGCAGCCCATACTGCCCCGCGCCGACATGAAATACGCTGACCGCCATGGTGGAAATGAACAGCGGAAAATTCAGGCCAAACATGCCAATGAGCAGAAGCATCAGCACGATGGTGCGCAGGTCAGGGTGCCGCCATACGTAGCGGAAGCCTTCCAGCAGGCCCCGCGCGCCCCGCTTTGCGGGTAGTGCCACGGCCCGCCCGCGTAGGGCCAGCAGCGACATGAGCACGGCAATGAACGAAATGCCGTTGAGCACGAATGCCCACCCCGTGCCCACGGCGGCAATGCACGCCCCCGCCGCCACCGGCCCCAGCATGCGCCCGGCATTGAAGGAGACCGAATTGAGCGCCACCGCATTGGGCAGGTCGTCGCGCCCGACGAGTTCCGATACGAAGGTCTGGCGTGCCGGGCCATCAAAAGCGGCCACGCTGCCAAACAGGAAGGCAAAGACATACATCTCCCACAGTCGCGCCGTGCCGCTGACCGTCAGTATGCCAAGCCCGAGTGACAGGGCGCCCATCAGGCCCTGGGTGAGCATGAGCAGGCCGCGGCGGTCGAAACGGTCGGCGGCATAGCCTGTCCATGGCAGGAACAGCAGTTGCGGCGCCATCTGGAAGGCCATGGTCATGCCCACCGCCGTCGCGTCATGCGCGGTCAGTTGGGTCAGCACAAACCAGTCCTGCGCCGTGCGTTGCATCCAGGTGCCAATGTTCGATACGACAGCGCCGCTGGCCCATATGGCGTAGTTGCGATGGCGCAGCGAGCGTATGGCGCGGGCGCCAAAGGCGAAAGAAAGCGGCAAGGGAACTTACAACCTTTGCTGAAGGGCGATGACGGCTCCCGTCGTGCCGGTCGTGGCGCTGTCATGCATGCGGGCGTCGGGGCCGGGAGCGGGCGGGATGATGGGCAGGCGTCGCGTTCATGAAAGGGTGCCAGCAGGGTAACAGGGGTGCCGTGGTCTGCCCGGTTTCCTCACCCATCGCGCGCATGTCCCGATTGCACTGTAAGGGCAGGGGCATGAAAGCGCGGTGAACGTGACCTGCCGCCACACATGGCCAGCGCCGGTTGCAACGCACTGTGATGGGGAAGGGCGCGCAGGGCATCATGCGGCCTGTAACGCCTTGCTTCAGGCGCGGTTCAGCGTAACGAGGGCGCGCGCGGCGCGTCAAGCCATGTCCGATCTTCATGGAGGTGGCGGGGTATTTCATTCATGAGCCATGCATTTGTGCTGGCCCGTTTGAAGGGGGCGGCCTAATACTGCCCCAGCCATGCCCTGCCCAGAAGGAACGCTTCACCCCCCGATGCGCCCGTCCCGCTCCATCCAAGGATCCAGCATTCCATGTCCCGCACGGTCCTGACCGCGTGCCAGGAGCGTGCGCTGGCTGAAATCCTGGCCGCGCGCGGGGTCTCGGCCACGCATCTGCTGACCGGTTACGCAGGCACGGGCAAAACCACCCTCATGCAGCAGGTGGCCCGCGCGCTGCACAAACAGGGGGCGGATGTGGTGTTTACCGCCGCCACCCACAAGGCCACCGCCGTGCTCAAGGCGCGGGTGGGCAAGCTTGCACCGTGCCGCACCATTCATAACGTGCTCTCGCTCCAGCCCGGCGCGCAGGATGGCCGTGAGGTGCTGCAACGCGCCGACCGGCCCGAGCCGATTACGGCGGATGTCATCATCATTGATGAATGTTCCATGGTTGGTTCCGAACTCATGCGCTGGGTGCGCGACCTTGTGCCCGACCGCTTCGTGCTGTTTGTGGGCGACCCGGCGCAGCTGCCGCCAGTGGGCGAGGCGATCAGCCCGTCCTTCGCCATACGTTCGGCCTCGCATCTCGAAACCGTGGTGCGGCAGGCGGCCGACAACCCGCTGGTGGCCGCCGCCACCGCCATCCGCGAAAGCCAGGGCGGCCCGCTGGACTGGTCATGGTGCCGCGCCAGCCACCATGAGGGCGCGGGCCTGTTCGTGCCGCGCGCGCCAGATGCCTGGATGCAGCGTGCTTTCACCTCTGATGCCTTCCGGGCCGATAGTGATGCGTTCCGCTACCTGTGCTGGACCAATGCGCGGGTCGAGGCCGTGAACCGCACCGTGCGCCGGTGGGTGCACGGGGGCGAGACGCCCATGCCCTTTGTGGTGGGCGAGCGCGTGATTGCCCGCGTTCCGGTCATGGATGTGGAAGGCCGCCGCGTGATGGTGGCCACTAATGAGGAGGCGGAAATAGCTGATATCCGCCCCGGCGTGCTGCGCCATGCCTTTCCCGCCACCTCAAAGGTGCCCGGATGGACCACCGACCTGCCGGTGTATGATGTGGTGCTGCGTACCCTGGCGGGCGATGAAACGCCGGTGGCCATCCTGCGCCCCGGCGCGAACATGGGGGAGATCGAGCAGCGCCTGAAGCGCGAGGCCGCCCTTGAGCGCGCGCGCTGGCAGCACCGCTTTGTGTTCCGCCGCAGCATCGGGCGGCTTCAGGCGGTTTACGCCATGACCGTGCATACCGCGCAGGGCAGTACGTTTGGCCGTGTGTTCGTGGATGTGGGCGATATCAGCCGCCGCGCCGCCACCAATGTGCTTGAGGCACAGCAACTGCTTTATGTCGCGGCCACCCGCCCCACCACGGCCATGATTCTCACGGGCCTGCCCACCGGCGCGTCTGGCCGGACGTGAGGCGCGGGGTGGATAGAGGACTGTTCACGTCCTGTTGTTCAAAAAAAGACCGCTGCGATACGACTTAGAAATTATGGCGGTTTTTCGCGATTTTTAGAAAAATTCTCGGTCTTTTCAATAAGATGCATATTATATGCGATATATTTTATATTTTTGAAATTCCCGAAAACTTTCATAAAATCTTAAATCATCTCCATGAGATTGAAGGCTCATGGTTGCGCCATGGGAGAGGGGAATGAACTGCCTGCCTGTCAGTCATGGACCACGTGGTCCGATATGATGGCACGACTGTCTTCTTCCCGCCTGCAAGGCATGACCACGCGCTGACAGGCGTATCCAGGCCGCTGCACGCTGACCACGCGGGTGCGCACGGTCAGCCTCCCGGCCCGACAGGCCACGAAGGGGGCAACAGAACGCCATGGGGTTCCCCCCGTGGCATACAGGCGAGGCAACCCACCAGGTGCCGGATAACGGGTTATTTCCCGTCCGGCCCTGACAGGAGAAGGCGAAGGCAACCCCGGTTCCTGCAAGGGCGCCATGGGAACAGGAACCTCATCTGCCTGACAGACGGTACCGGTCCGGCCGCAATGATCGGAATCAACGATAACACATCCATGCTCACGGCATGTCGTGCGCCATATGGATCGCGTGCCGCAAGCGTGGAAATGCGTGTCCGTTACCGATCCCGGCGGGCGGCGCTGCGTCATACGCCATGGGGTATCGTGATGAGGTAAGTGAAGTCCCGATCCGCTATGGACACTTACATTATACGGTCTGGCAATCCGTTAACCATTAACTGAAAGTATAAACTATCAGGCAGATGCATAAAAACCGTATCGGATATTCTGCATATATTTTACAAATTAACTTATGGCGGAAATATGTCATTAATGAGAGCATTCGTAATCGTGCTGAAAACAGAAAAAAATTAACATGTCTCTTGTGCGGCCCTCTCTGTCTTCTGATGGAATGAAACGGACATTTTCCGAACGTCGGGAATTCATGACGGAAGATATGCCCGCCAGCATGCATTTCCATGTGGTGGCCGGAGGGGCGCGTCTTTTCAAATCACTGCCTGACGGGCGGCGGCAGATTATCGGTTTTGCCCATAAAGGCGACGTGCTTCCCGCCTATCCCTGCACCCGCTACCACTACAGCGCCGAAGCCATGCGCACGCTACAGGTGGTGTGCGTGCCCGCGCCCTATCTGAGCCACCTGCATGAAACCTCGCCCGGTGCCTGCGCGGCTTCGCTGAATTCTGCCCGCCAACTGCTGGTCAGCCTGCATAACCGGCTGCTCATGCTTGGCCGCCAGACCGCGCGCGAGCGCCTCGCAACCTTCCTGCTCGGTCAGGGCACACGTATGGGGTCAGGTGAACTCTGGCCCGTTGATCCGGCCATCTCACGCGCCGACATGGCTGATTTCCTTGGCCTGACAACCGAGACCGTCAGCCGCCTGCTCAGCGCCTTCCATCGGGAGCAGCTTATCTCCCGGGAACGCCGCGCCATCCATATTCTCGATCCTGACCGCCTGCGGGCGATCGTGGCCCATCCCGAATGATAGCGAAGAAAGACAGCACGACGATGCCCGACATCACTGCCCTCACCACAGAAATCCTTCTTCCCGCCCTTGAGCAGGCCATTGATGCAACCGTCATCATCGGGCAGGAAAACGAGATCATCTTCTATAATCAGGCGGCGGAATCGCTGTGGGGCATTCCCCGGGCTGACGTGATCGGCCGCAATGTCGACTGCCTGGTGCCCACCCGCCTGCGCCATGAGCACGACCGCTACATCGACCGCAATCGCGAGACCGGGCATAACCGCATTGTCGGCACATCGCGCGAGGTGGAATTCACCCGCGCGGATGGGGAATACATCTGTGGCGAGCTTTCGCTCTCCAAGGTGCAGATCGGCACGGGGGACAAGCGGCTCACGTACTACATGGGCGTGATGAAGAACGTCACGGAAGAGAGCCAGCGCCGCAAGATCCTGATCCTGCAGAACGACGTGCTGCAGGCGCCGGCCAGTGACATGCTGATTCAGGATATTGGCGAGCTGATCTGCCGCAAGGTTGAAGCCTTCGTGCCCAATTCGGTCGCGGCCCTGCTGGTGCTTGATGATGCGCAGCCCTGGCGGGTGATCTGCACCTCCGCCCTGCCGCCGCGCATCCGCAATGCGCTTGAAACCACCGTGCCGTCGCCTTCGGATGTGGAAAAGCTCAAGGCCAATGCCTCCTATACCGGCCGCCTGGTGTGGGATAATTATCAGTCCATGTGCCGCTCGCTGGGGCTGCAGTCGTGCTATGCAGCACCCGTCATGGCAGGTGACGGGCGCGTGACGGGCATTTTCGCGCTGTACCTGCGCGAGCCCAATCAGCTTGGCGCATGGCCGCAGCGCCTGGTGGGCGCGTGCCTGCCCTTCTGTGCGCTGGCGCTGGAGCAGCACGCCACCAAGACCCACATGACCCAGCTTGCCCGCTATGACAGCCTGACCGGCCTGCTCAACCGTGGCGCGCTGCATCGCGTCATGGAAGACATCATCGCCCAGCCCGGCAACCGCACGCTGGCCATTTTCATGCTCGATATTGACCGTTTCCGCGATATCAACGATGCGCTTGGCCATGTCTATGCCGACCAATTCCTTGTCGAGATCGCAGGGCGCATCCGCTCCATCGCCAAGGAAGATTACGTGCTCAGCCGCTCGGGCGGTGACGAATTCGTGGTGGTGGTGCCCGATTGCGACGGCAAGCAGATCGAGGATATCGGCCGCCAGCTGCTTGAAACCATCGGTCGGCCGCTTCAGATCGGGCAGAACACGCTGTCGATTTCGTGCTCGATCGGCATCAGCACCTTCCCTGCCAACGGTCCGGACAGCGAATCCCTGCTCAGCCACGCCGATACCGCCATGCGGCAGGCGAAGGAAGACGGACGCGGCATTTTCCGCTTCGCCAATCTGGAAAAGAACCAGGTGGCGCAGGACCGGTTGGTGCTCGGCTCGGCGCTGCGTGATTCGCTGGCGCAGGGCATGCTGCAACTGCACTATCAGCCGCAGGTGCGCACCCATACGCTTGAACTAAGTGGCGTCGAAGCGCTGTCGCGCTGGCATCATCCGCATCTGGGCAACATCTTCCCCTCGCGCTTCATCGCTGTGGCGGAAGAGACCGGCCAGATCGAGGCCATTGGCCGCTGGTCGCTGCTTGAGGCCTGCCGCCAGATCGTGAAGTGGGACCGTGACGGCGTGCATGTGCCCACCGTGGCCGTGAACCTGTCTGCCGTGCATTTCCGCAATCGCGCGCTGCCCGAGCATATCGCCGCCCTGCTCAAGGACCACAACCTCAAGCCCGCACGCCTGACGGTGGAAATCACCGAAAGCGTGATGATGGATAACAGCCGCGACACCGAGGAAGTGCTCCAGTCGATCCGCAATATCGGCTGCGGCCTGTCGATGGATGATTTCGGCACCGGCTACTCATCGCTGTCGCGACTGACGCGCCTGCCACTGACCGAGATCAAGATCGACCGCAGCTTCATCAACGATTTTGAATACGACACCAATGCCCAGGCCGTGACCATGGCGGTGATCGGCATCGGCTCGCGGCTGGGCATGACGGTGGTGACCGAAGGCGTCGAGACCGAACAGCAGCGTGACCTGCTGGAAAAACTGAACTGCGACGTGATGCAGGGCTACCTGTTCGCCAAGCCTCTGGCACCGCAGGATCTTGAAGCCTGGGTGCGCCGTGGCGGAGCGCCTGCCGTCATTCGCGAGATTGAGGCAGCCCGCGCCAGGAAGGATGGCAAGCCCGAGAATAGCGGCAAGAAAGAAGCTGCTTCCACAGCCAGGCCTGCCGCTGCAAGCCCCGCAACCCCCGCAAAGTCCTGATCCGCTACGGGATAGATGGAGCCATATGCCATGTCACTCAAGCACGATGACCGCCTGCGCGCGCTGACCCACCAGGATTCTGATTTCTGGGCGGATGTTGTGGATAATGTCCTGATCGTGGCCATTACCGATGTGCGCGGTGTGATTACCTATGTGAATGACCGCTTTTGCGAGATCAGCCGCTACCCGCGTGAGGAACTGCTGGGGGCGACGCACCGCATCGTCAATTCCGGCTATCATGATGCGAGCTTTTTCAGGCAGATGTACCGCACCATTCGGGGTGGCGAGATATGGCGTGGCAATATCTGCAACCGGGCCAAGGATGGCACGCTGTACTGGGTGGCGACCACCATCATGCCCAAGCCCAACTCGCTTGGCGCGGTGGAGGGGTATGTTGCGACCCGCTTCGAGATTACCGAACTCATGAACACCCGTGACCGGCTCAAGTCGCTTGCCGCAACCGACCCGTTGACGGGGCTGTTCAACCGTGGCGGTTTCAACAACATGCTGCAGGCCGCGGTGGAAGACAAATCGCAGAACATTACCCGCGATATCATGCTGGTCATGTTCGATCTCGATGGCTTCAAGCAGATCAACGACATCCATGGCCACCATGCGGGCGATGTGGTGCTGAAGGTGATTTCCAACCGCCTTCTTGCCCTTGTTCATCCTGAAGATGCGGTCTGCCGGCTGGGGGGCGATGAGTTTGCGCTCATCCTCAACCACACGCTGCACAAATACCCGCTTTCCCTCATGCTGGAGAAGCTTCTGGCCGAGCTTGAAGCGCCGATCGAGGTGGGCAACACCATGGTCAACGTGTCGGGCAGCATCGGGGTCAGCCCCATTGCCAGCCAGGAAAGTGCTGAATCGCTTCAGAAGAATGCCGATATCGCGCTTTATGCCGCCAAGCGCGCGGGTGGCCACCAGGCGCGCATGTTTGACATTACCCTGCACCAGCATGCGCTTGAGCGGGCCCAGATCCTCAATGATGCGCGTGAAGGGGTGCAGAAGGACCAGTTCGAGCTTTACTACCAGCCGATCATGAACTTCAGCACCGGCAGGTGCGATCAGATCGAGGCGCTGCTGCGCTGGCACCACCCGCAGCGCGGCCTGCTGGCGGCGGAAAGTTTCCGCGATGTGTTCCTTGATGCAGCCCTGGCCCAGGTCATGAGCCCGCGCCTGGTCAAGTCCTTCCAGAATGACATGCGGATGTGGAATACAAGCCTCGACACGTATCCCAACCTGACCATCAATCTCTCGCGGCTGGACCTGCTTAATATCGGCTTCCAGAATGATCTTGAGGCTGAAATAAAGCGGCAGGGCGGCAAGGCATCCGATTACGTGCTGGAAGTATCGGAAAGCGTTCTGGCGGGCAGGCGCTCCGATCGCGTGCTGCAGCGCCTGCAGGAACTCAAGGAACTTGGCTTTCAGCTGACACTGGATGATTTCGGGCTGGCGACGCTGCCAATCTCGGTTCTGCGCACGATTTCTTTCACGCAGGCCAAAATTTCACGCGGGCTGGTCAAGGACATTGAAACCAGCCAGCAGGCGTGCGATGTGGTGGCACATCTGATCGGGTTGGCCCATGCATTTGGGCTGAGCGTGACCGTGAGCGGCGTGGAAACGAAAGCCCAGATGGACGCGCTGCGCGAGATGGGCGCTGACCGGATTCAGGGTTTTTATATTTCTCCCCCGATTTCGGCCGCAAATCTTGTGCTTGCGGAACACATCATTGCGCCAGATCATACCGAGATCACGTTACAGGCGTCATGACACGCCATGCGCCTTACCCTTTACACCGACTACTCCATTCGGACCCTTATCTATCTTGGGCAGAATCCCGGTAGACGGGTCGCGATTCAGGAGATTGCCCAGACGCACAGCATTTCCCAGAATCATCTGGTCAAGGTGGTGAACCGTCTGTCCAGCAACGGTGTCATTCTGGCGCGGCGCGGGCGTAGTGGCGGGCTGGAGTTGGCCGGCGCGCCGCACCAGATCATTATCGGCGACATCATTCGCCTTATGGAGGCGGATATGGGCAAAATTGTGTCCTGCAATCCTGAAAACGGACAGGCATGCGTTTTGGCGGATGCCTGCCGCCTGCGCGGGCTGTTCGCCAAATCGGTCAATGCCTTCCTGTCGGTGCTCGATCGCATTACCCTGCATGATATCCTGCATGAGCCTAAAAAACTGTAAATCAGGCCCATGCAGGCAGGCTGAAGGCATGTGATTTTCGGGAAATCCGGTACGCGTGATGGTGAAGGATCGCGGGTGCCGGCATGATCCGTGCCGAGTCATTTATCAGTTTAAATTATAGTGACATAAGATTTGTATATATAACAGAAAGACCATATTTTCCGGTTGCAATAAGGACAAGAGCAGTCTTTTTTGTTATGGTACGAGGAAGTTGGCTCACATAGTGTAATAACAGGAATACCATGTCCCGCACGCCGTCGCCTTGGCCTACCGCCTGCTGCATCATCATGCAGGCGGGCCTTACAAGACAGGGAGCCAGAGCACAGACACCATGCGCCTGACCCTTCATACCGACTACGCCATTCGCGTTCTGGTTTATCTGGGACAAAACCCTGGTCGACGCGTTTCCGTTCATGAAATTTCCGAAAATCATGGCATTTCCCATAATCACCTCGTCAAGGTGGTCAATCGGCTTTCTACCAACGGGGTTGTCGATACGCGTCGGGGCCGGGCAGGGGGGCTGGAACTGCCACGCATGCCGCATGAGATCATCATAGGCGACATCGTGCGCATGATGGAGGCGGACATGCTCTCCATGAAAGCCTGCGAGCCAGAATACGGGCAGGCCTGCGTGCTGGCCGATATGTGCCGCCTGCGTCATCTGCTGGCCCGCTCGCTTACGGCTTTCCTTGATGTGCTGGACCAGACCACGCTGCACGATCTTCTGCCCCGACAGGTTGCCTGACATGACAGCATATGATGAGGAACAGGTCTGTCATTGTCTATATATAATCGTATATAGATGATGCTGATCTGGGCCTGTAGGCCATATACTGATCCCATGGTTGGCATGGTCTCGGCCCGCAATGGCAGCGGGCGCAATCGGGGCGGTTGCTGAAGCAAAACACGATCCGCGCCCTGCCGTGCTGCGCGCGCTGGCATGTTCTGCCAGAAGGGAAGCGCTCTTCATGCTGAGATACTATTCAAGCAGTTTTCTCATTTCAAATGACAGCATGAATGGAGCGCCCGATTAGGCTGGCGCAATGATTGTTCGGTCCATGCGCTTTTGCCCTGCTATCCATCCCACACGGTTTTGCAGCCAGACGGAGCATGTCTGGTCATTCCTGTTGCGTGAGATGGGCGTGCCATGTTCATCCGTGTCCCTACTGCCGATGTTGAAACATTGTGTCATCAGATATGCCGCGTGCGGGGCTGGCAGGCACAATGTCAGTCTTGCTGGCATTAACCCGGGATGATGAAAAGAGTGCCGTTTCGATCATCATAAAGAGGGATGATACACCTTTATATAAGGTCCACCCCTCATTATACCCGCGCCTGTAAACCTGTTATGGGCAGGCCCCGTGCCATCTGGCTTGCGGATGGCAAGGGGAAAGAAAATATTTGTACCCCTTTACAACGCCATGCTTCGGGGTGGTCTTTAATGCCTCTATAATGCAACAGGCCATAACATGCCCGTTTTTGAGGCAGATTTATTTGCGTTATGTTTCTTCGGCACCGCGTGCTGCCCCTGTGCCTTCCCGCTATTGAAGATCGCATGACGCATGGCTGTTTTACGGTAAAACCGAAATAGTTTCCTCAGGCGAGGCCGCGAAGTAAAAAATATTCCTCCACTACGCTTCGCTTGCAAGGCAGATTGCCAGAAGCGGCATGAGTCTGCCGTTTTTTTGGCGGATTACTGTAAATATTGATACAATTATAATAAATCCGTTACCGACCTCACGATTAAGTTTTTTCATGCATGATATTAACGGGATTAGCTTCCGTTACATGATACTGGAGGAATATCCATCATGTCAGCTTTCATAAAACCACAGACCCCCGCCGCGTGGGCGATCCTGGGTCTTGCGGTTGTTATCGTTCTTCTGGGGCTGCCCCTTGCCTATATGGGTGCCGAACTCATGTTTCTGGGTGGCTCCTGGTATTATGTCATTATTGGCATTGCCGTCACGGCAGCGGGCGTGCTCATGGCCATGGGCCGCTCCATGGGGGCCATGCTGTATCTGGCCGCTGTTGGCGTGACGTGGCTGTGGGCTTTCTGGGAAGTCGGGTTTGATGGCTGGGGCCTGCTGCCCCGCGTGTTCGGGCCGACCATCCTCGCCATTGCCGTGGCTCTGTGCCTGCCCGCCCTGCGCCGCATGGAAAGCGCTCACTCAACATCCGTGCGGGAGGTCGCATAATGTCCGCCAAAACCCCCATGCTGCGCACTCTGCTGCTCGGCGCCACCATTATTGCGGGCACCGTTGGCGCCTCGGCACTTGCGCAGGTTCCCCCTGCTGACCAGCCGCCCGGCAATGGCAATGCCACGGTTGCGCCCGGCACGCCAACACCGCCGACCGATGCGTTCTCGGCGCCTTCGCCCAATGCGCCCCAGTCTCCGGGTGTGAACGCTGCCAACATCCCTGACGGTCCGCCTGCCGAGCCGAGCGAAGCCACCCCCATGGTGGACCAGGTCACGGCCAACCCCGCGCATGATGACTGGCCCGGCTACGGGCGTGATGACAAGGCGACCCGCTTCTCGCCGCTTGACCAGATCACGCCTGCCAATATCGGCCACCTCAAGCGTGCCTTCATCTACCACACCGGCAGCAAGCCGGGGCCGGGGCAGACCAATAAATGGGCGGCCGAGACCACGCCCATCAAGGTGGGTGACGGCCTGTACATGTGTTCCGCGCTGAACGACATGATGCGCATCGACCCCGCTACCGGCAAGGAAGTCTGGCATTTCCATGCCAACGAGAAATACGAGAGCATCCCCTACACGGCGGCGTGTAAGGCGGTGGTGTATTACACTTCCTCCACCGTGCCGGAAGGCGAGCACTGTCATCACCGTATTCTTGAAGCCACGCTTGATGAACGCCTGATCGAGGTGGACAGCGAAGATGGCAAGGTGTGCGAAGGCTTTGGCTGGCACGGCATGGTCAACCTGATGAAGGGCATGGGTGAGTCGGTGCCCGGCTTCGTGGCCGAGACCGCGCCGCCGCCCATCGTCAATGGCGCGATCATCACCAACCAGGAAATTCTCGATGGCCAGCGCCGCTGGGCGCCCTCGGGCGTGATCCGTGGGTATGACGCCGAGACCGGGCGCTTCCTGTGGGCGTGGGATGTCAACCGTCCGCATGAACATGGCGAGCCGAAGGAAGGCGAGCATTACAGTCGCGGCACCCCCAACTCCTGGGCGGCCATGATTGGTGATAACGCGCTGGGGCTGGTTTACGTGCCCACAGGTAACTCGGCTGCCGATTACTACAGCGCCATGCGTAGCCCGGAAGAAAACAAGGTCTCCTCCGCCGTCGTGGCGATTGACGTGAAAACCGGCGAGCCGCGCTGGGTGTTCCAGACCGTGCACAAGGATGTGTGGGACTACGACATCGGCTCGCAGCCCACGTTGATGGACTTCACCAAGCCTGATGGCTCGACGGTTCCGGCCCTGATCATGCCCACCAAGCGTGGCCAGACGTTCGTGCTCGACCGCCGCACGGGCGACCCGGTGCTGCCGGTTGAAGAACGGCCCGCGCCTTCGCCAGGCATGGTGCCGGGTGACACGCGCTCGCCCACGCAGCCCTGGTCGGTTGGCATGCCGCGCCTTGGCTTCGCTCCGCTCAAGGAAGCCGACATGTGGGGCATGTCCCCCATCGATCAGCTTTACTGCCGCCTGAAATACCGGCGCGCGCATTACGTGGGTGAGTTCACCCCGCCCAGCATCGACAAGCCCTGGCTGGAATATCCCGGCTATAACGGTGGCTCGGACTGGGGCAGCGTGGCGTATGACGAAAAGACCGGTATCCTGATCGCCAACTGGAACAACACGCCGATGTATGACCAGCTGGTCAGCCGCAAGAAGGCCGACAAGCTGGGCCTGATGCCGGTGGATGACCCCAACTTCAAGCCCGGCGGCGGCGGTGCCGAAGGTGCTGGCGCCATGGCGGAAACGCCTTATGGCATCGTGGTCTCGCCGTTCTGGGATGAATATACGGGCATGATGTGCAACCGCCCGCCCTATGGCATGATTACCGCGATCGACATGCACACCCAGAAAGTGCTGTGGCAGCACCCGCTGGGCAGCGCGCGCGCCAACGGCCCGTTTGGCCTGCCCACGCACCTGCCGCTGACCATCGGCACGCCTAACAATGGCGGCCCGGTCATTACCGCTGGCGGGCTGATCTTTGTTGCCGCGACAACCGACAACATGATCCATGCCTTCGATATCCATACCGGCAAAGAAGTGTGGAACGACGTGCTGCCCGGTGGCGGCCAGGCCACGCCCATGACGTATGAATACAAGGGCAAGCAGTATGTCGCCATCATGGCCGGTGGCCACCACTTCATGATGACGCCGGTGACGGATGACCTTGTGGTCTATGCGCTGGACGACGTGAACTGATCCGACCCGTCAGGATCTGACTGACCCGACCGGGGCCGTGCAATGCGGCCCCGGTTTTTTTATGCCCTTTGCCGGGCAGGCCCAGTGTTTGCCCGTTGTGTGGCGCGAAAGCAGACCTTATCCCTGATGGTCGAACATGAGGGGACAGAGCGTGAAAAACATCCTTCTTCTGAACGGCGGAAAAAAGTTTGCCCATTCGCACGGTCGGCTGAATGATACCTTGCAGGCTGTCGCAGCCGAGACGCTGGCGGCGGCAGGTTTTGCCCTGCGGCAGACAAAGATTGATTCAGGCTATGACATTACAGAAGAAGTGCAGAACTTCCTGTGGGCCGACCTGGTGATCTACCAGATGCCGGGGTGGTGGATGGGCGCGCCGTGGATCGTCAAGAAATACATGGATGAGGTCTTTACCGCCGGTCACGGCGCGCTTTACGCCAGCGATGGCCGCAGCCGCGCCCACCCCGAGCGCAAATACGGCTCAGGTGGCCTGCTGCATGGCAGGCATTACATGCTTTCATTGACATGGAATGCACCGGAAGAGGCCGTTGTCGACCCCGCGCAGTTCTTTGAGGGCAGGGGGATCGATGCCGTCTATTTTCCTTTCCACAAGGCCAATCAGTTTCTTGCGCTCTCGGCCCTGCCAACCTTCCTTGCCACGGACGTGATCAAGAACCCGTCGATCGAGGCGGATATCCAGCGCTATCGCCAGCATCTGGCCGACACGCTGGCATTTACCCTGCCATAGGATCGGGAGCGGACAGCATGCCACCCGGCGCATGGAATCAGACATGAACAGACCCGATCCCGCCCGCCCACGCTGCAAATGGGCGCAGGCCGATGCCATGATGATGACCTATCATGATGAGGAATGGGGCGTGCCCGTGCATGACAGCCGCCAGTTATGGGAAATGCTGGTGCTCGAAAGCTTTCAGGCGGGGCTGTCATGGCGCACGATCCTGCGGCGGCGTGAGGGGTTTCGCCGTGCCTTCATGGGGTTTGATCCTGATCGCGTCGCGCGGTTTGCCGAGGCCGATATCAACCGCCTCATGGCCGATCCCGGCATTATCCGCGCCCGTGCCAAGATCGTGGCGGCAATCGGCAATGCCCGTGCCTATGTTGCCATGCGGGCGGCGGGCGAGGACTTTGCCACCTTCGCGTGGGGCCTGTTGCCCGGCGGTCAGGCGGTGCATGAGCCGGCTCTGGCCGTGCAGGCCGCCTCGCCCCTGTCGCAGGCCATGGCAGCGGCGCTGAAGGCGCGGGGCTTTCGTTTTGTCGGTCCGGTCACGGCCTATGCCTGGATGCAGGCCGCCGGCATGATCCATGACCATGAGGCTGGCTGCTTTCGTCATGCCGGAGCAGGGGCGTGACGGGTTTGGCCCGTACACATGCCGTTTGTCCCGACGCAAGCATATTTAAAGCCCTTTCAGCATTATTTTGTGCATCGGGGGGCAAGGAGTGGCCTATAGGGCGCGGGGCTGTAGCTTGATGTTGCATAACAGCAACATCAATCGTTCCGATAAAAAATGATTTCGGAGCAGATATGGTTAAGTTCCTGTTTGTTGGTTAAGGGTAATGAGCTGTTTTCGTTGATTGCTTGGGATTTCTTGATGACAAACGCTCATCCACGCAAAGCCCCCACGCGTAGGCAACTCCTTACCCGTATCGGTACGTTGGCCGGTAGTGCCGCGCTGTATCAAGCCATGACTTCCATGGGCCATGCGCAGGGCACGGACTTTACCGCGCCGCCCGTTCTGTCGGGTGCAAAGCGCGGCACCCGCGTGCTGGTGCTTGGCGCAGGGCTTGCGGGCATGCTTTCCGCTTACGAACTACGCAAGGCGGGCTATCAGGTTCAGATACTGGAGTTTCAGGGGCGCGCCGGTGGCCGCAACATCAGCCTGCGTGGCGGTGACACGGTAACCGAGCTTGGCGGCGCCACCCAGAAGGTCGGTTTCGCATCGGGCAACTACATCAATCCCGGCCCGTGGCGCATTCCCTACCACCATCAGGGCCTGCTGCATTACTGCCGGGAATTTGGTGTGGAACTCGAGCCGTTTGTCGAGCTCAACCACAATTCATGGCTGCATTCGAGCAAGGCATTTGGCGGCAAGGCCGTGCGCTACCGCGAGTATGCCGCTGACTTCAATGGCTTTACCGCCGAATTGCTGGGCAAGGCGATTGACCAGCACAAGCTTGATGATGTGGTCTCGCCTGATGAGCGCGAGCACCTGCGCACGGCCATGCGCCAGTGGGGCAGCCTTGATTCCGGGCTGAACTACCGCAAGGGCGTGATCAGCTCCGAATGTCGTGGCTATGAAAAGGCGCAGGGCGGCGGCCTGAATGGCGAGCCGGTGCCCTCTGACCTGTTCGACCGCAAGGACGTGCTGGGTTCGGGCCTGTGGACGTGGATGGCCTTCCACGAACGCCTCGACATGCAGACCACCATGTTCCAGCCCGTGGGCGGCATGGACATGATCGGCAAGGGCTTCAACCGCCAGGTGCACGATCTCATCACGCTCAACTGCAAGGTCACGTCCATCCATCAGGACGACAAGGGCGTAAGCGTTACCTATAACGACATGAACCATGGCGGCGTCGTGCGTGAGGCCAAGGCCGATTACTGCGTATGCACCATACCGCTGCCCGTGCTCTCGCAGCTTGACGTGCAGGTCAGCGCGCCGCTCAAGGCCGCGATCATGGCGGTGCCCTATGCCTCCTCCGTCAAGCTCGGGCTGGAGTTCAAGCGCCGCTTCTGGGAGGAAGAAGACCAGATCTACGGCGGCATCAGCTTTACCGACCAGCCCATCAGCCAGATCTCCTATCCCAGCCATGGTTACTTCTCGCGCGGGCCAGCCGTGCTGCTTGGCGGCTACATGTTTGGCCCGGCAGCCTACGATTTTGCGGGCATGACGCCGCAGGAGCGCATCGAGCACGCGCTGGCACAGGGCGAGGCCATCCACCCCAGGCATTACCGCAAGGAATTCTCCAACGGCGTGAGCTTCGCCTGGAGCCGCGTGCCGTGGTCCATGGGCTGCTGCTCGATGTGGAGCGAGCAGGCCCGCAAGACCCACTACAAGGCCCTGTGCGCGATGGATAACCGCGTGGTTCTGGCAGGCGAGCACGCATCCTATGTCGGCTGCTGGCAGGAAGGCGCCATCCTGTCCGCCCTTGATGCCGTAACCCAGTTGCACAAGCGCGCGCAGGGAGCCAGCTGATGCGTAAGATCCTTCTCCTGTCCGCGCTTGCGGCCCTGCCGCTGCTTGCCGCCCCCGTTGGCCCCGCGCGCGCCGATAGCGCCGCCGCCGTGGTGGGCAGCGTGCAGCCGCTCAATACCGGCGAGGATGTGTACCGCCATGTCTGCCAGGGCTGCCACATGCCTGATGGCAAGGGCGCGATGGGGGCCGGGGCGCAGTTCCCGGCCTTTGCAGGCAACGCCAAGCTGCAGAGCAGCGCCTACCCGGTTTATGTGATCCTGAATGGTTATGGTGGCATGCCGTGGTTTTCAGGCACGCTCAAAGATGACCAGATCGCCAATGTGGTGAATTATATCCGCACCCATTTTGGCAATCACTATACCGATGCCGTAAGTGCGTCTGACGTGGCGGCCCAGCGGCCCCCCGCAACACCACAGGAGCAGTAAGAGAATGTTCGACCTGAAAAAAACCGTTGCCGCCATGGCCGTTCTTGGCGGCATGGCGGCTGCCATGCCTGCTTATGCCGATGATGGTATCGTGCGCCATGTGGAGGGGAAATTCCCCATTTCCACCGCCATCGAGGTGCCTGCGGGGGCCTCCACCGTCTATCTCAGCGGCATGGGCGCGCCGGTGCAGGACAAGAAGGCCGACCCCAAGAGCCTTGCCGCCTATGGCGATACGCAGGCGCAGACCTATGCAGCCCTGCAGCGCATTCAGGATGAGCTGAAAAAGCTGGGTCTGGGCATGGGCGACGTGGTGCAGATGCATGTCTACATGGTGGAAGACCCCAAGCTGGGCAAGCTTGACTTTGACGGCATGATGAAAGCCTACACCCAGTTCTACGGTCCTTCGGCCAAGCAGCCCAACCTGCCGGTGCGCTCGGCCTTTGGCGTGGCGCATCTGGCCAATCCGGGATGGCTGATTGAAATCGAGACCACGGCCGTGCGCGCGCCGGGCAAATAAACCTTTCCGCATGCCGCCTTGTCAAAAAGGCGGCATTCTTGCCAAACGCCATAAAAAAAGGGGGATCGGCTCGATCCCCCTTTTTTGTGCCTGCGGCTCAGGGCAGCGGATGCTGCGCGTCAAGCGCCTTGCGCTTTTCAATTACGGCGGGTGGGGTCAGGGATTCCTTGCGGCCCGCGGCAACGTCTTCAGCAGTAAACACGGTTGCATCGGGGCCTGAGGGCAGGCCCGCAACATGGTTCAGAATGGCTGCGATCTGGTCATCGGGCAGGGTCTTGAAGGGCGGCATGAAGCTTGCATAGGTATTGCCCGCAGCGGTAATCGGCCCCATCAGGCCATTCAGCGCCACGGCAATGACATACTGCCTGCCTTCCGGTGTTGCGGCGATCTTGCTTACGCGCCCGGCCAGCGGCGGGAACTGCCCGGGCACGCCCTGGCCATCGGCCTGGTGGCAGGCGCTGCAGTTGGTCTGGAACAGGGCTGCGCCATCCGCCGCGAGGGCAGGCGCTGCGGGAAGGGAAAGGGAGAACAGGGCGGCCAGCAGTCTTTTTTTCATCGATCGTTTCCAGATATGGCAATTATTTGAAGCCGTCGGAAAAACAGGCTTTTCAATCGTTTCCTAGTCGATCCTATTATAAAGCAGGCGCACTGCCTATATCGTCCTCCGCGCGGGCGGCGGCCTTCATGTGATTTGGCCCATGCCTGTGTTCACAAATCCACATCCTGTTGCAACGCAATGACATAGTGAGGCACGGGGCGGCGATAAATCGACGCTGGGTCAGAGCCTGTTGAATTCATTACAGGGGCGAATGGCTGGCTGCCTCCTGCTCAAGGGCGCATGATGGCGTCGCTGCCGTTGGGGCCTTGCCGCGCAGGGCGGCCAGTTCCGTCCGGGCCGTATCCATATCCGCGCGGAAGGCCGGGCTTCCATGCAGGGCGGCAATCTCGGCTGAGCCCAGCATGTAGCCTGCCTGCACGTCACTTTCCCAATGCACGCCGCATATGATCCGGCTCTCGCCAAACACCCGGCCACGTTGCAGGATCTGCGTTGCGCGGTCAGGCAGCAGTTCGGCCAGCACAAGCGCCGTGCTCCAGCCCAGCATGGTGTGGCCGGAAGGATAGGCGCCCGACGTGGCCAGATGCGCCCGATCCTTTTCGGTGCAGATGGGCTGGCTGTTCCCTATAAAGGGCCGCGGCCGGTGCCAGTAGGCCTTGCTTTGACGCATGTCGGCAATTTCCGACACATCCATCTTGTGAATGATCGCGCTGAGTTTTGGCGCATTTCTGGTGCTCAGGGGCAGGCTGGCCGCACAGGAGAAGCTGTGCAGCAGCGCATTTTCATGCAGGTCGGCATCCGCCGTTGCAAGCGCCCAGCGTGGACTGCCCCGCAAGGCGCGGGTGGCGGCGAAAGCCTGGTCATCATTCGCCTGCCGCACCGTGCCGGGCTGGGGCGGAGGTGGCAGGTAGGCGGTTGCATCCGGCTGGGTGGCGGGGGTGAAATATCCCGTCTCGGGCGTTGTGGGCTCAAGCGGGTCGGCCGCGGGGCAGGGCGTGCTGGCCAGCGCGGCTGCGGCAAACAGCCCCGCCAGAAGGGGCAGCCCCAGCCCCCATGCAGGGTGGGCGAAAAGGGCGGCAGGTCTGGATCTGGTCATGGTATGGCTTGAACAACACTGGAGGTTACGAAAGGGCAGGGTCAGGCGCGTATTCATCTGGTGGCCTGCGCGCATGAAGCGGGGTTTGTGCGCAGGGCGCCGTTGAGGCGGATCATGACACAATGACAGAAACAGAAAACGTCTGTCCTGTCATGGACAGGCAAATTTCATGAAACTGTCACAAATGCTTTCTTTGAAATCCTTACACAGCAACGGTCTTTTCCAGCAGCACCAGATGGGATGGGGAAGCCGTTGAGCGAAAAATGGTTGCCCTCTCGGCAGGAGAAGGCTTCGCACCCCACAGGGTGAGCTGTTTTGCAGCATGGGCCCCGGATCAGGCTCCCCGTACAGCCGCAACCGCCTGTTGCAGTGCATCGACCGGCATTGTCCCGGCAATGTGGTGAACGGGAAGGGCGATGCGCACCGCCACTCCGTCCGGGTGGGGCCGGATGTATGGCGCGCCGAGCCGAGCTCAAGGTGCCCGACAAGGTGAGGGGGCGCGATGGCAGGTTGTTGACCTATGCCAGCCCGGCCTGCAGAAAGCCTGAGCAAAAAAAAGGGCGTCCCGCCGGAAGACGGGACGCCAAGTTTAGGGATTGGGAGACGTTGTGGTGTCACGAAAGCCACATCCCATTAACTTCATTTATGGATAATAGTTTTCCTTAAATTGAGCCAATATGAAAAAATAATTGTCCGTGCCCGTCAGGCCGGGTGAATCATGACATATTGCCGCGCAAAGGGCAGCATGACGCCAATGCTCAGCAGCCCGAGCGCAATGGTCATGCCCGCGAACGTGGCCATGTGGTGCGGATAGTCCTCTGTATAGAGCAGCCCGCACACCCAGAAGGCAACGGCTTCCACCGCCAGCGCCACGCCGAGCACTGGCATGTGGAAGAAAGGCCCGGCCAGCCACCATGTAAGGCCTGCCACCAGCGCAATGGCCAGTGTCGAGCGAAACAGGAAGAGAATGGCGCGCATGGCGGTCCTTGGCCGTGTGGGCAGGGGTAAAGCGCAGGGGTCCGCAGGGCGGCCCGAAGCACGCGCCCTGCGGACCCGCAAGCTTACATCTTCGCGCTGCTGTCCGGCTGCGCGGGAGTGGTGGCCGGGGTTTCAGGCGTCATCTTGCCCGGCGTGGTCGAGTGTTCCACGTCATAGGCCGTTGCCTTCTCCATGTAGGTGCCCTTCGCGCCGGGGTGTTCCTGGTCATACAGCTTGGCTTTGGCACGGGCTTCCTTGCGGTATTCGTGGCGCTTGTACATGCCGGTCACGCAACCGGCGGCAGCGCCGAGCATGGTGTGCTTACCTGCTACATGGCCGCCCACGGCCCCTACGGCGCCATATTTCAGGCAGCCGCCCGGCTCGGCCTGCGCGGTGGCGGTAACGCATGTGATGGCCGCGATGGCGGCAGCTGTAACAATCTTACGCATGAAATAGTCCCTTTTGTGCATGTGATAATAATGCGCTCATGGCATATCCGATACGACATATTTTGTCACCTTACCATGGCACGTCCGGCTCATGCTCATGCAGGCTTGCGGCAATGATGTGCAGGCAGGCCACGGCCTCGGCCAGGCTTGCGCGGTCGTGCGCCGCATGGGGGCGGGTCTGTTCATGGCGCAGCCAGGCCAGCACATGTGCGGTGGTGGGGCCAGCCTGCCCGCGCTGCCACCGCGCCAGAAAAAGCGCGACCATGCGCATGGCCCGTGGCGGCAGTGCGCCCGTGCGCAACATGTCGCGCAGGCGGATGATGTACAGGCCCACCGTCATCGCCCCGATCTGCTCGCTCAGGCAGGCATTGACGGTAGGCTGCGGCACGGCGGTGGCCTGATGCAGGATGCGTACGAGGCTTGCCGCGCAGGCGCCCAGCCACGCCGTGGCATTGGTGCGATCGCGGCTCTGGGCCAGATGGCGCAGCCGGCGGTTTATGGCCGCAGCGGTGCGGCGGATATGCACATCAAGCCGGAAGGGGATGACCAGCCTGTAGGTCAGCAGAACGAACACGATACTGGCCACGAAGGCCAGCGCGTTGTTGAGAAAGGCGACCTCGTCATACCGCCCCTGGTTCATCGGGCCGATCAGCACGGGCAGGAACATGTTGAACGAGAAGGCATGGCCCGCAAGCTGCGGCCTGCGCGCGGCCAGCCCGCCAATGGTCATGGGCACCAGCAGGGCCGCGAGCAGCATCTCGGGCGAGGTGATGGCCGGTATGACCCACAGCGCCATGATGGCGGCGGTGGCCGTGCACCACAGCCCCCCCTTGAGGAAGGGAAGGGTGGCGACCAGCGGGTTCTCGCGCGTGGCCATCAGCCCGTAGATCAGCGCCACGAACGAGATGAAGGCCGGGCCATGATGCCATGCCGTGATCTCCCACATCACGGCTGCCATCATGATGGCAGTGCTGGAGCGGATGCCGTTATGCACCGCCTCACGCGCATGGCGGCGCGAGGTCAGGCTGAAGCGGAACCGGTCGTCATGGCGGGTGGCCTGGCAGGCCAGCATTTCATCATGCACCACCGTGGCTTCATGCGTCAGCGCCACGGCAACCGGCTGCCAGGCGTGTGCCGCCATGTTGTCAGGGTCGGGCGGGGGCGCATGGTCGTGCAGCCATGTGGCCAGCGCGCGCTCGGGTGGCTCATGCGCGGGCAGGGGGCTGGCATCAGGCCGGGGGGAGAGGATCTGCAGGGCGCGGGCATGGGCAAGCATGACCAGCATGCCCGCCAGCGCGCGGCGGGCATGATCGCCCACCCGGTTGCGCGGCCCGAGTTCGAGGGCCGCGAATTCGATCTGCCCGCTAAAAGCCATGATCCGGTCCAGCAGCCTGCCGGTCGCGGCCTGCCGGGCAGCAGGCGCGGTCATGCCCAGTAATTGCGGAATGGCGGCGCAGGTGGCGTGGAATGTATCGTCCAGCCGCGCCTGCAACTGCGCGCGGGTGCGTTCGACCATGTTGGGCATGAACAGTACGGCTAGCACCGCCTCGCACAGCACGCCCAGTATGATGTAGCTGCTACGCGCAACGCTTACGGCAAACACATCATCGGGCTGCACGATGGCCCCGGTTGCGATGATGGCGGAGGTGAACCCCGTCAGCACCAGCCCGTAGGCGCGATACTGATCAAGCAGGGTGGCAAGGGCGCAGCACAGCCCGATCCAGAGTGCCAGGCAGACAAAGAACATGGCCGGGGCCTGCGGAAAGGCGGCCATGAGCGTAATCGCGGCCACACTGCCCGCCAGCGTGCCCACAATCCGCCATCGCGCCTTTGACAGGCTCTCCCCGCGTGAGGACTGCGCCACGACCCACACGGTCAGCGGTGCCCATTGCGGGCTGTCGAGTTCCATCCACATGGCGATGAGCAGCGAGAGGATAGCGGCGCACGACGTGCGCACCGCAAAGCCCAGATCGGCCAGCGAAGGCGCGTAAATCCATGAAAAACGCCGGATATGGCGCAGCAGGCCCGTATCCGGGGCGCCGTGCAGGGGAAATGCGGTGCTCTGTCCCCCCATTGTCTTATGCCTTTACATCATGTGCCGGGTTCAGCCTGTAAGGCCAGATGTGGCGGAGGATGAAGGCAGCCCTATGGAGGGGTCCAATCGTTTGTCATGATATTTTGATAAATGCTGCTTATGATATGGTGACACACACCAACGTGCCGCCTTTTAAAAAAGGCGGCACTCCAGAAATGTCCTGACAGGGTGCGGGTTATCTTCTTAAATCAAGACATTCAGAACGTAATATTGCTGTGCAGGCCAAAAATTGCCTCATCGCCGACGCGGCGCATGCCAGTCCAGTCCGCCACAGTGCCCGAAGGGTGCCAGACATACTGGAAGTCAGGCTGCATCACCATCCACGGCGTGACCTGCGCCTGATAGGTCAGTTCAAGGTGGTTTTCATTACCCTGCACCGGGTTGTAGGTACCGGCCCCGGCCGTCTGGGCCACGTTGCGGTCAAACTGGCGCTGGCCCGAACTGGCGCGGCCAATGCCCCAGCCCAGCCCGATCGTGTCGTTGTCGCGGCCCTTGAACGGCGCCTTGAGGTTCAGGCCCGCATCAATGGCGAAGCTGATCTGGTTGCGATCCCCGCCATTGCCCGTGGCGCGCGCGAACAGGCCGAGCGACCGGGCTGACCTGAGCGAGGGCCGCCAGATCATCTGGTCTATGATGCCGTACACCATCCAGTTGCCCCGGTCCCAGCGCGGTATGCCGGTGGTGTCATTCGGGCCGCCGAGCGCCTGGCCCATATTGTTATAGCGGTAATCGGCAAACTTCGCGGTGTCGTAATACCCGCCCAGCTTGTACACGCCCGGCAGGCCGGGGTTCTTGGTCACGTTCGACATATCGGCGGGCTGGGGGTTGATGGCGTATTGCAGTTCGGTCATCAGCAGCGCGCCGGTGCCCATGTTGAAGTTGGTGCCGTTAGCGCCGTTATAGGTCTGGCTGGTGGGGTCGGAGTTGCTGCCGAGGGCCGCGCCGGTCGCCTGCTGGATGGGCAGGGAATTGTACCGGTTGCCCGGCGGGTTGTCATCGGCGGCGGCGAACATGAAGGTGAACTTCTCGCTCGGGCGGTAGCGGATGCGGATGGCGGGCGAGGACAGCGGCCAGGATGGGCCGCCACCATACAGGTTGACCGAAGGCGCCATGGGCCAGCCAAAATTGGCGTTGAGGTAAAGCGAGGCGTAATCGCTGATCAGGAACTCGGTATCGAGATCCTGCTGGCCGATTTTCACATCCAGTTTGCCATTGAGAAAGGACTGCTGGTACCACAGCTCGAACAGCCGCGTGGAGCGATCGGCCTCGAACCCGCTGACGGGGTTGAAATTGGCCAGATGATCCTGCGAGATCGAGCGCCCGCGGGTCTGTAGTGCGCTGACATTGAACAGGCCGCCCTTCAGCCCGAACAGCTTTTCGGTATCGACGGTCAGGGTGGGCATGGTCACGCCGTCATAGGACGGCCCGGTGCCGGACCCGGCCCCCATGTCATTGCCCGAAGCCGTGCCGCCGGTACCGTTGCCCCAGACTTCATCGACTTCCTGAATGTCAAAGCTGATGCCATGTTTGTATAGCCACGGCCGTGCGCCCCACATGTTGCCCAGCAGGTTGCCGCTTGTATCGAGCTTGTCGCCATCGCCTGCGGCTTTTTCTTCCGCCTCGGCGGTGGCGCGTTCGGAATCACGCACCGTGGCGGGGTCGATCTGTTCAACCAGCGGGGTGGAGTTGCCGAGGCGGGCGCGGTCTTCCTCGATCTGGGTCTGCACCTGCGCGAAGCCGGTTGCAGGCAGCACCAGCCCGAAGCAGACCAGGCAGGAGCCCGCGCGCAGGCGGTGGCGCGTCAGGCTGGCGGGCTGAAGGCCCGGGCAGCGGATAAAGGCATATCTGGCTATGGCAGTCACGAGGGATGAGGGGCTCATTGGGGTCCGCCGTATTGAGAATTGTTATCATTAATAATGACTCTCA
This sequence comes from Komagataeibacter sucrofermentans DSM 15973, assembly GCF_040581405.1. Classification (NCBI taxonomy): domain Bacteria; kingdom Pseudomonadati; phylum Pseudomonadota; class Alphaproteobacteria; order Acetobacterales; family Acetobacteraceae; genus Komagataeibacter; species Komagataeibacter sucrofermentans. The sequence goes on along the minus strand of NZ_CP137157.1, from coordinate 1,597,255 downwards.
ATTACATTTCGACGTGAAACCGTCAATTCAAACCGGTATGCGCATATTGCAATCCTGCCATTATCTCAGAAAAACCTTGGGCACGCCTTCGCTGTTGAGACACGACATGATCATCACCCCGCTCCACAACAGCAGCGAAAGACTGGCCCCGATGCGCCCGCGCACGCTCATGGCGGCATTGCCGCGCAGCACGGGCAGATAGACGCTGCGGTGGCACCACAGCGCGTTGAGCATGGCCAGCGTAATGAGCAGCAGCTTGGGGGTAAGATACGCGCGGCTGCCGATATGCACCGGGTCATAAAAGAACAGCACCACGCCCGAGACCATGGCGATGGCGAATGTTACGTGCAGTGGCCGCACCATGAGCTGGGCTGCGGGTGCGATGCGCGCGGCCATGCGGGGCCGGAGCACGCCAAGGTCGAACAGCATGTCCATGCCAAAGAACATGGCCATGCTGATGATATGCACGATGCGGATCAGGTAATGGACCGGCTGGAGCCAGAAGTGGAACATCCGACTGTCCAGCGCCATCAGGACCGCATAGGGCAGGCGCATGAATGCGAAGGGGTGGGTGATCATGGCAGGTGGCTCTCCGTTACCTTGGAGAGGGCATACCATCCGTTGACAGTGATAACAATTATCATTATCAGGACTTGGAAATCAGCCGGTTGGGAAGCTGCGATCAGGCCCGGGTGTGACTGTAAACAACAATAAATGGCAGCAGGCACCCGGACTTAATTCAATTAAGTATGGAAACCGTCATCATGAACAAGAAATGTTCCATTCTGGCCTTCGCCGTCGCGGCGCTGCCTGTTCTTTCCACCGCTGCACAGGCGCGTGAATACCCGATCGGTGGCCCGGTCCATGAACATGACATGGAAATCGCCTCAAGCTACCTGACCGGCATCATGGTCGACCCCATGCCCGCGGGCATGATGGACAACACCAAGCCCGACACCATCCACCTTGAAACCGACGTGCATGCCACGGCCGATAACGTGTGGGGCTACCCCGATGGCGCCTGGGTGCCGTATCTGAACATCGGCTACAGGCTGACCAAGGATGGCACGCCGTGGAAGGCCGAGGGCACCATGCACTTCATGACTGCCAAGGATGGCCCGCATTATGCCGATAACGTGCAGATGAACGGCCCGGGCCGCTATACGGTGGTGCTGACCTATTCCTCGCCCGAGCAGAACGGCTTCCTGCACCATGTAGACAAGGAAACCGGCACGCCGGGCTTCTGGCAGCCGTTCAGCGAGAAATTCAACTTCGCCTATCCCCAGAAATAAGCAGGGTATCATCATGAAACGGATACTGGACGGATGGCGGGCCGTGGCCTGTGGCGCGGTCATGGCCATGGGGCTTGCGGGTTACGCCCCTGCCGCGCGGGCTGATACCGTGACCGATCTTGCAGGCCGCAAGGTTGACGTGCCGGTCAGTGTCCATCGCATCATACTGGGGGAAGGGCGGCTGATCTACGCCCTTGCCCCGCTGGAAAAACAGCACCTGTTTGACCGGATCGTGGGCTGGCAGGGTGAGTTCCGCGGGGCGGATACGCAGAGCTATGACCAGTATGTGGCCACCTTTCCGCAGGCGGCGGATGTCGCGCTGATCGGCAAGACCACGGCGGATACCGTCAGCCCCGAACGCGTGCTCGACCTGCACCCCGACCTTGCGATCCTGACCGTGTCGGGCCATGGGCCGGGCAAGGCGAGCGAACTCGTGGGCCAGCTTGAAAGCGCGCATATTCCGGTCATCTTCGTCGATTTCCGCGCCGACCCGGTAAAGGACACCATCCGCTCCATGCAGATCCTTGGTCAGGTGCTGCACCGCGAGCGCGAAGCTGCTGATTATCTTGACTTCTATCAGTCGCACCTCAAGCGCATTACCGATCGTGTGGCCCCGCTGCCCGAAAGCCAGAAGCCAAAGGTGTTCATTGAAATGCTGGCCGCCATGCGCGAGAGCTGCTGCCACACGGCGGGCAAGGGCAATATGGGGGCGTTTATTGCAGCCGCTGGCGGCCAGAACATCGCGGCCCCGCTCCTGCCGGGCTATATTGGTGATATTGACCTCGAAAAAGTGATCGCCTCTGACCCCGACATCTATATTGCTGATGGCACCAAGGGGCCAAAGGCCAGCGGGCCCGGCGTGCGCATGGGTGCGGAAGTGATGCCGGATGTGGCCCGCGCCTCGTTGCTCAAGGTCATGGAACGCCCCGGCATTTCATCGCTACGCGCCGTAACGGATGGGCATGCGCATGGCATCTGGCATTCGTTTTATGATTCGCCATACAATATTCTCGCCATCGAAGTCATGGCGAAGTGGTTTCACCCCGACCTGTTTGCCGATATCGACCCCGATGCCACGCAGAAGGAACTCTACGGCCGTTTCCTCCCCGTAAAGCAGGAAGGGACCTTCTGGATTGATGCGCGTCCCTGAGGAACCGATCGGCACGCCTTGTGTTTCCCCCTCCGCGGGCCTGTCGGTTTATGCGCGTGAGGTGCGCGGGCGCTACCAGAGCTTGCTGCGGCGGCGCATGGGGCTGCTTGGCCTGCTGCTTGCGCTGATCGTGGCCTCGGTAGTGCTTGATTTCTCGCTCGGGCCATCGGGGCTTTCGCCTTCAGCGCTCATCCGCACCCTGTTGCACCCGCACCACGTACCCGCAGGGCAGGGCGTGATCGTATGGCAGATCAGGCTGCCCTATGCGCTCATGGCGGTCTGTGTCGGGGCATCACTGGGGCTGGCGGGCGCGGAAATGCAGACCGTGCTGGCCAACCCGCTGGCAAGCCCGTTTACGCTCGGGGTCTCGGCCGCGGCGGCGTTTGGCGCATCACTCGCCATTATTCTGGGCTGGCGGCTGCCCGGCGTGCCCGATGCATGGGTGGTGTCGGGCGATGCGTTCGTTTTTGCCATAGGCTCGGTGCTGCTGCTCGACATGGTCTCGCGCAGGCGCAATGCGGGCACCGGCACGGTGGTGCTGTTTGGCATCGCGCTTGTTTTCGCCTTTCATGCACTGGTGTCGCTGCTGCAGTTCGTGGCCAATGAAGATGCGTTGCAGGACCTTGTGTTCTGGACCATGGGCAGCCTGACCCGGGCAACATGGCCCAAGCTGGGCCTGCTGGCCGCCGCCTGCGTGATCGTGGCCCCTCTTTCCTTTGCCGCATCATGGAAGCTGACCGTGCTACGCATGGGGGAGGAACGCGCCGCGAGCCTGGGCGTGGATGTGCCGCGCGTGCGGCGTGGCGCGCTGCTGCGGGTGAGCATCCTGTCGGCCCTGGCCGTGTCCTTTGTGGGCACGATCGGTTTCGTGGGGCTGGTGGCGCCGCATATCGCCCGCCGCCTGCTGGGCGAGGACCACCGTTTCTACCTGCCGGGCAGCATGCTGGTGGGCGCGCTGGTCATGTCGCTCTCATCCATCGCGGCGCGTAACCTGCTGCCGGGCGTGGTCATTCCCACCGGTATTGTGACAGCACTGGTTGGCATCCCGTTCTTTCTGGCCATTGTGCTGCGCAGGCGGAGCATGAACTGATGGATAGGCTGTACTGCGAGCACATGACCGTGCGCTACGGCAGGCGCACGGTGCTGGATGATATAAGTGCCGGACCATTTCCGCCCGGCCGGGTCTCGGCGCTGCTTGGCCCCAATGGCAGCGGCAAGTCAACGCTGCTGCGCGCCATGGCCGGGCTGGGCGAGGCAACCGGCAGGGTCATGCTGGGCGCTGATGACCTGACACGGCTCAATCTGGCTCAGCGCACCCGGCGCTGCCTGTACCTGCCGCAGGCCCTGCCTGCCATGGTGCACCTGCAGGTGCTGGAATCCATGCTCGCGGCCCAGCATGCCACCGGCGTTGTTCCATCCGATGTGCAGGGCGATGAAATCGATGCCGCCCTGCATATGCTCGATGTGTTTGGCATAGCCGATCTGTCCATGCGGTATATGGATGAACTCTCGGGCGGGCAGCGGCAGCTTGTGGGGCTGGCACAGGCGCTTGGCCGCCACCCCGATGCCCTGCTGCTTGATGAACCGCTCAGCGCACTCGACCTGCACCACCAGTTTGCGGTGATGGACATCCTGCAGCGTGAAACCGCTTCACGGCAGATCGTGACCGTGATGGTGCTGCATGACCTCAATATTGCCGTGCGGATGACCGATTACGACGTGATCCTGCGCGAAGGGCGGATCATTGCCGCAGGCCCGCCACAGGCCGTTATTACGCCCGCAACGCTGGGCCAGACCTATGATATTGTGGCGCGGGTGGAAAAATGCAGCCGGGGCCTCCCGCACGTTATGGTTGATGGCCTGCGTTAGGTCGGGATTCGAGACCTGATCAAAATTACAATTCATTACATAATGGATATTTCGCCAGCCTGCCTGCGGGGGCCGGGGGGCGAATCATAAGTAACACGCCGCCTGTCATAACAACAGGGAAGGGCGGGTACTGATGGGCAATGCCTGCAATGCAGCCCGTTATACAGTGCATTACAATAGCGTGAACCCGGCTATGAGGGGTGGTCTCTTTATTGCGGGCCCATGTCCCGGGGCATGCAGTGCCCATGTGGCGGTATGGTGCGATCATGAATACTGTATTCAAGAATTATGCTGGAAAAGTGCTGATATATAAAAGTATTTTGGCAAGACATGATGGAGGGTCCTGCCTTCTGGCATGCATAATGAATCGGAACATTTGTGATTATTGATGAAGATATATTATATTTCGATCTTAATATAAACCGTTAATCCTAAAAATTGTCGTAACATTATGTGTTTATACTCCGTTCCTGTTATTGACGCGGATACAATGAAAAATCCGTAATGCAAAAGCAGTAACAGGCTCTTTGCCGGGCGCGCTTCATTTAATTATTATAAACAAAATAATTGCATATATGTTGGGAGCGGGATAATGGTTGGATTATTATGATGTAATCATGATCTGCAAGAACAGCATGGCACACCCTATGTACCCTATGCTGGCGGCAAAAGCAGGCGGGGCTGTAATGGGGGTGGCGTAAAAAATACGGATTAAAATGCTTTATTGTGGTTGCATAATACACGCATGATTATTACTCATAGGGTCAATCATCCCCTGATGACCCGACCACCAAGGAAAGTACCGACATTGGATAATAAAGAAATCCCGCATACCGAACTGGTATCCATGACCACCGAGATCGTGGCCGCGCACACCAATCACAATACGGTTGCTGTCGACCAGATCCCCACCCTTGTCGAGACCGTTTATACTGCGCTCAAGGCGCTCGGGGCGGAAAAGGCGGTTGAACCCGCGCCGCTGCAGCCTGCCGTGCCCATCAAGAAGTCGGTTTTCCCCGATTACATCGTCTGCCTTGAAGACGGCAAGAAGCTGAAAATGCTCAAGCGCCACCTGCAGACCGCTTACGGCATGACGCCGGAGCAGTATCGCGAGAAGTGGGGCCTGCCCGCCAACTACCCGATGACGGCGCCGAGCTATGCAGCACACCGCTCGTCGCTCGCCCAGAAGATCGGGCTTGGCCGTAAAGTCGTGGTTGAGCCCGTGGCCGAGGAAGTCGAGGAAACACCTGCTGCAAAGCCCGCGCGCAAGACCCGCACGCGCCGCAGCAAGAAGAACACCGACGACACGCTGGTCTGAGCCAGCCCGGTTACGTAAACACAAAACACCCGCTCCGGTAACGGAGCGGGTGTTTTTTTGTTGTATCAGGCAAAAAAAGCAGATTTACCGCTATTATCAGGAAGATATTTTAAAAAACTTCTATTGATGGAAGGTCAGGGAAGTGACCTTTCCTGAGAAAAGCGTTTCCCTGATTATTGCCGGTCTACCTCCGGTGTGTGCGTCAGATAACCTTGAGGCCCACTGTCAGCAGGATGGCGGCCAGTATGATCCGCTGCGCCCGGTCAGGAATAAGGCCGATGCACAGGCTGCCCAATATAATGCCCGGAACAGACCCGCACAGCAGCGACGCCAGCAGGGGCATGTCGATATCCCCGATCCACCAGTGCCCCATGCCCGCAATGGCCGTGAGCGGCACAGCATGGGCGATGTCGCAGCCCACAAGGCGACGGATTTCAAGGCCGGGGTATAAAAAGATCAACGCCGCCATGCCAATCGCACCCGCGCCGACAGAGGACAGCGTGACCATGACGCCAAGCACCGCGCCGAGCAGTGTGGTCAGGCGCGCGGTCGTGGCGGGGGCGATGGGAACGGCCTTGCGGCGCGAGAGATCCTGCAATTTGTGCCGGAACAGTACACTCGGCGCGGTAATGAGCAGGGCAATGCCCAGTGCGACCGAGATGACATGCGTCACCGCAGGTGAGGGACTGCCCGCCCAGTGCAGGGCGGCAATGGTCAGCAGTGTTGCCGGTATGCTGCCCAGCGCCAGGCGGCCCACCACATGCCACTCCACCGACTGTTTGCGCCCGTGCACCAGCGTGCCCACCGTCTTGGTCAGGGCGGCATAGAGCAGGTCGGTGCCTACGGCGGATTGCGGGTGCACCTTGAACAGCAGGATCAGCAGCGGCGTCATGAGCGAGCCACCGCCCACTCCGGTCATGCCCACAAGGAAGCCAACGCCAAGACCGGAGAGAACATAAAGCAGGTTGATGGATTCAAGCAGGGGCATGATGGCGGGTTATCCGTTTCTGATCGCCTGGCGCTAAAAATACGATACGATAAAGTGAATTATTCGGCATCTGTCCAATTTTCTACGTGGAATTATGGGCAGACACAAGCCTGATCGTTAATAAGCTGCCCCATTATTTTTGCAGGTATCGCGTAAAATAGAAAAAACCCGGCACGGGGCCGGGTTCCATCATCAGTAAGGGTAGTAGGGATAGGGCGGCGGCGGTGCCCGCCATGCCCACCGACGTGGTGGTGGGGGGCGGCCATAGCGCCAGCCACTCTCGCGCCAGTGCGGGTGGCGTGGCCCGCCGCCATAGGGTGCGTGCCAGCGTGGCTCGCCATGCCATCCCCAGGGCTGGGCCTGCGCTCCATTATGGGTACCGAGCAAGAGCAGGGCGGTAAAAGTAGCCAGAATCATCTTTTTCATGGCGTCCTCCTGCTGGCAGGTAAGCCCCGGATTGCGGCAGGATCAGGATGGTTATTTTACGTAATGCAATAAACGGCCTGCGAGTCGGCACGCTTCAGGGCAGGCGCTCCAGATGCGCCAGCAGCAGCGCCCATAGTCCGTCACTTTCCACGTCATTAAGGAAAAGCGCGTTACGGGGCCGGTCAGTCACATGCCACCAGTCAACAGCCGTGGCTCCCTGCATGAGCGGACTATCTACCTCAATTGATACATTTACCTCCCGCCCGGCAAACAGGTGGGGGGCGAGCAGCCAGCCAATGGTGCAGGGGTCGTGCAGGGGCGCGCCGTCCCACCCGTATTTGGTCAGGTCAAATCGCTCCGAAAAGCCCAGCATCGCCGCTGCCGCCCGCGCGCAGCGCCCCTTCAGCGCGCTGAGCTGCGCCATCCGTGCCGGTGTGACCAGAAAGCGATGGGTCACATCCAGCGGCACAAGCGTGTGCGCAATGGCGTGGCGCAGCACGATATCGGCCGCATCGGGGTCGGCATAGACGTTGAACTCGGCGCTGGGCGTGATATTGCCGCCTTGTGCCCATGCGCCCGCCATGGAAACAAGGCCCGCCATACGCTGTGCAATATCGGGCGCCTTGACCAGCGCCATGGCCAGGTTGGTCATCGGCCCCAGTGTCACCACCGTTATGCTGCCCGGGGGGTGCGCCCTGATCGTATCGATCAGGAAATCCACGCCATGCTGCGTGTGGGGCCGCAGGATGGGGTCGGGCAGGGTGGGACCATCCATGCCGGTCTGGCCATGCACATGCGCAGCGGTAATGGGCGTGCGGCGCAGTGGGGCTGCGCAACCGGCATGAACCGGAATGTCGGTGCGCCCGGTGAGTTCCAGCACCTTGCAGGCATTGGTGGTCGTGTGCTGCACCGACACGTTGCCCGCCACGCTGACCACGCCCAGCACGTCAAGCTCAGGGGCGGCGAGGGCGAGCATGATGGCAATCGCATCGTCCTGCCCCGGATCGGTATCGATGATGATCTTGCGTGGGGTCACGGTTATCCGGTCCTTCATGCTGTGGGGCGCTGGCTGCCATACGTAACCCGATTGAACCCGCATTGACAAAGTCGCGCAATGCAACCCGCGACCCGGCCTGATCCGCCCGCGCAAGGGGTGAACCGTTTCATGATCCCCGGCTGTCGGCTTCAGGGCATGCTGCCTTCCTGAAAGTAATCGGCACTTTCATCTATTGATCGTTTTCATGCATAATACAGTCATGCAATTTCATGATAATATGAAATTAATATTCATTTATTAATCTCAGTAATGTATTTGTTAACAGAAGAATTTCAGATTTAAGAAAAATCCAAACATATTCCGGATGCGGAAATACTGACCATCCTTGATGATTACATCACGACGGAAGCACATGACGCGCCCATCCGGCCCGTGCCTGCGCCCCTGTCACGGGCACGCCTGCAGGCAGTGGCGGATAGAGGCAGCACGGATGTCATGTTGCATCTGGCCGTTTCCATGCGGCATCAGTTCGGCACGGCAACGGATGCGAAAGGCCGCCGCGGAAGGAAGCGGACAGGGCATGTTCGCAGTCGGTCGGGCTTGCCAGATGGGGCTGTACGGCGTGGCACAAGATATTTCCCAGGCCTTTGAGTGGTACGGGCGCGCCTGAAGGGTAATGAGTGCTGGGTCAACTGTATGAGGAAGGTGGTCTGGATGCCGAACTCCGCCTGGATGATTCACCCGAATGGGATCTGAAGCGCAACCGGGCTTTTTTAAAGAGAATGCGAAAGGTCTGGGCCATCCTGGCCATGCTTATGATGGCAGTTTTATTGGCAGAATTGCACGCCCGAGCGGGCAAAGCCCTCTGGTACGGGATTATCTTGAAACCACGTTTTTCCGTTCATAGACCGTGAACTAAATTTTCAATAAATTTGATAACGTAAGCACTTTAAACTCCTCAAGTTAAGAGAAGCATGACGAGTGAAACTAAAGTCCGGAAGCCTCTTCTCAGAACGCGGCGCAGCCCGGCGTGATGACCAGTCCCACGGAATCCTGCCCGAAGCGCTGGCGATAGGCCTGGCGTATCGCCTCAAGTTGTGGCCTGAGGTCGGAGGTGAAAGGAGTTGCCACCCATATGATGCGAGAGGGTTCGCGTATGATGCGTCCGCTGCGTTCATCCCGCCATTGCCCCGTCATGCGCAGGACCGAAAAACCGGCGGGAAAGCGCGGGGTGACGATGTCACGCACAAAATGGGTCCAGTCACGCTGGCTGACATGCCCGCCATCAGGCCGGTTGAGGCCGAACAGAAGCGAGACCTGTAGCACGGGCGGAGCGTGCAGCGCCGTGCAGGCGGCCTGTAGCGGATCAGGGGCAGGGGCGTCTGGCCCGTGTGCGTGGCCGGGTTGCCCCCATGCCACCGTACTGGCCACAATGGCAGCGGCGCAGAGGCGCCATCGCCCTGAAAAGACAATAGGCTGGCAACTCATGGCCTGTATTCGTCCTGCCTGTTACGAAGCATAGCGCAGTAAAAATCTTTAAAAGAACGCCGCCTTTCAAAAAAAGCGGCGCTCATAAGGTAGCCCGGATCAGGACTTGACGCGATAGAGCGCGCACAGCTTGTTGCCGGTCGGGTCGCGCAGATAGGCCAGGTACAGGTCGCCATTGGGCATATGACGGATACCCGGCGGGTCTTCGCAGGTGGTGCCGCCGTTGGCTACGCCTGCGGCGTGCCATGCGTCGATCACTTCAGGTGAGGGGGCGGCAAAGCCGATCGTGCCACCATTGGCGGCCGTGGCGGGCTGGCCGTTCACCGGCTTTGTTACGAGGAAAAAACCCGTATCGCCATTATAGACCAGTTTGCCCTTGGCATTGATGGTGGCGGCGGGCACGCCAAGGGTTGCAAATATGCTATCGTAGAATTTCTTCGCGGCTTCAATGTCGTTTGCGCCAACAGCAATATGGCTGAACATGCAGTTTCTCCCTAAGCGATAATGGTCTGGCGCGATCATGGCACGGTGTGCCGCGGGCAGACAACCGCCCGCCTGCAGCCCACTGGGCCATAATGGCAATAGTCATGGACCCCGCATGCCATTTTTTGTAACATTCCGCCCGGGCCCGGATATCCGGGCCATATAATAGATAACAGACAGATTGCTCTGAAAAGGGAAACCATGCGTTTTATCGCTTCATTGGCCGCCGTGGCGGGACTGCTCGCCGCACCACTGGGGGCCCACGCGGCATCGGTGCATACGGATTGGGAAAAGTTCAAGGCCACCCGTGCGTTCAATCACCTCTCGGCTGATGGGCAGCGCGCCATGCTCGACGTGCTCAATGCCAAGCAGGTGCTCGATGCAGGCCAGACCGACGCCGCCATTCCCGCGCTGTATGACGCAACCAAGCGCCTGACCGCCGCAGGCAAGGCCAGCACGCAGTTCATTGCCGCCGAGACCAGCCTCCACCCGGTTCCGCAGCACCCGGCGGCACCTGGTCATGTGACAGGCACCACGCCCGTGACCTGGATTCCGGTTGGCGGTGAAATCGTTGGTAGCGAGACGCTGGCCCCCGAGAAGAAGGCCGCCATCGCCACCGCCAATACCCAGCTTAAGGCTGGCCAGACCAAGCAGGCCGCGCAGACGCTGCAGGTGGTGGGCGAGGATGCCGATTTCATCATGGCGCTGACCGCGCTTGAGCCCACGCAGGGGGCGATCAACCGCGCCACTGTCTTCACCGAGGCCCGCCACCCGAAGGAGGCTTCCGCCGCCCTGCAGCAGGTGCTTGATGGCATCGTGTTCGTCTCGGAAGATGTGTCCGAGACGCTGGCCCCTCCGGGTGCCAAAACCTCGGCTGCTCCCGCGCAGAAATAATCTGCTACGGATGTAAAAACTGCTTGGGTAAATAAAATTTGTGGATGCCGCCTTTTTTTAAAGGCGGCATTACTTTTGAAGCTTTCAAAAAAAGCTTCACCAAAAACTTTTGAAATTCTGGGGCCATTTTACGTGAGGAATGTTTACTCCTCACCCCCGCCCACCTTTTTCTTTTCACGCTCGGCATCCACGCTCATGCGCTGGAACGCGCCAAGTGAGAGAACAATGAAGGTTGCCACCACCAGCAGGCTTGCAGGGTAGAGAATGGCAGCCGGTTCGCTTGTACTTGTCTCGAAAACACCAACCAGCCCCTCAATGAATACGGCGATGATGATGGTGGTAATGAACTTGGTCAGGCTGGCCCGTGCCTCGCCCAGGCTTTTCTTGCCACTGGTCTGGATCACTTCCTCCTCGACAAAATATTTGGCCACGTCAAAAACCGCCACCGCAATCACGACATAGCTTATGGCCTGCAATATGGCATTGCGACCCGTATGCCACGACTGCCCCACCGCCCTGATCAGGTCGAACATGCCAAATGTCAGCAGGAAAAGGGCCAGCATCATGAGCAGCAGGCTGGCGCAGGCGAACGCGAAGCGGGACAGGTGTTGCATGTTTTCCTTTTCCTGATGCAGTCGTCATGGGCATGGGCTTCCTATCGCGTAGCGCGGGGATGGGTTGCAGGCGAAGTGAGGGCGAGGCTTCGCTTTATTATGGATTCGGTCCATATTCAGCGTTTCTGGTGCTGAATATTTATTTTTTATTTTCCATGGCCATGCCGAAACCGCCTGCCGGTTGCCTCGTTGAACCCTCGACAGCGCCTGTTGCCGGGATTGCTTTCTCGCCACTGCCCCATGAGGCGGCGAGAAAAAACAAGGATTCCGTATCCACGCTGTAATCTGGAAAAGGTGAATGATCATGGCTGATCGCATTCCCATGCAAGAACGCATCCGTACTGCCACCCTGGCGTTGGCTGATAGCCGGCACAATCCGGGCAACTTCGCCAATGAGCGCAAGAAAGCCCCGGAAGCAGGCCACAAGGGCGGCCAGTATGGTCACGATCACGATAAATCCTGATTGATGCAGGGCGTTGAATCCCTGCCGGGTTCCGCTCCTTCCATTGCCCGGCCGGTCCGGGATGATACGGATTTCTGATCCATCTGGAGTAAAACAATGAAAAAAAGCATGATGGTGATACTGGGGCTGGTGGCCTGCGTGCCCGGGCCTGTCCTGGCGCAGTCCATACCCGAAAAGGCAGGCATCAATTCCCTGATGGGTGTTGCACCCCGCACGGAGGATTTCATCAAGATCGCTACGATCAGTGATATGTTCGAAATCCAGTCAAGCGAACTGGCATTGCAGGCCAATGACCCCAAGCTGACCGCCTTTGCCAACCGGATGATCGAAGACCACAAGAAAACATCCGCCGCCCTGAAAGACCTGATCCAGAGCGGCAATGTACAGATCAGTCCGCCTGGTTCGGTTGACGAGGCCCATCAGGACAAGCTCGATCACCTCAAGACCCTGCATGGCCGTGACTTCGCCCTGCAGTACCGCGCGGACCAGATCGCGGGGCATGAAGATGCTGTCTCGCTCTTCCGCCGTTATGCGCAGAGCGGTGATAACGCAGCCCTCAAGACATGGGCTGGCAATACACTGCCCACGCTTGAAAACCACCTGCAGATGGCCAAGGATCTGCCACAGTAAAACCGCAGGCACGACACCACCCTGTTCTGCCCAACGGGCATGAAAAGGGAAGGCAATACCTGCCAAGGGAGTACTTCCCATGCAATACGGTCAAGACAAACAACTGCGCGGTGGGGCGATGACCGACCCGCACCGCGACACGCCTCTAGCCACCCCGGCAGACAAACGGCATGTCTTTATTGTGGGGGGCATGGTGGTGTTTTTTGTAACGCTTATCGTGATGGCGTGCCTTTTCGCGCCCCGTATCCCGCTGCCACGGTTCTGATCGTGGCGGCACTGCCTGTAAAGCCGCCTTTTTTCAACAAAGGCGGCCTTACTGTTTCGCGACTGGTCTGCTGCTTTCAGGCACGAAACAAATCCTGTCGGATGCCGTATTGAACCACCACCTGGCGGGCAGGGCCAGAAGGCGTGCGCGGTTGTCAGGCTGGTAATGTCATCATCATATCGTTCGGAGGTCATCTGCCAGCCCGGCATATGGGGAGGCGTGGCGCGCGCCCAGCGCATCGCGGCGGGTGGCGTGCTGTTCTTCCATCCTGAACGCGCCGTCATCCGGCATTGGCAGGGGTTCGTAAAAATCAAGATAACCGTCAGGCGCCGTTTCGCCGTGCGTGGTCCATTATCCATAACGGATCGGGCAATCGGGCTTGATGGGCTTCTTTTTTACGGCGGTGCGGAATGCATGGCCGTTACTGTCAGGCAACCGGGATATGTGGCGGCTCAGGCCATTTGCGATGACTGGCATGACTGGGATCATGCTCTGTCATGTTCATGCCACGCCCCGACCGGGTCAATAATAACCCTATGAATCAGTACTGTAAATAATGACACGGAATTGCCATTTTTATTGAATCTTCACTGATAAAATAAGTAATGAGAATCCATAAAAGGGATCACTTAACCGTGTGGGTGAGACCATGGGGTTAATAACCCGTTAACCGCTACAGATCCAGAAATAGGACCGGTTTCTCCTCCTGCAAGGAAACAGGCCGATGATGAATGCGGTTACACCTTTTTCAACCCCAATCCGCCTGCTTTCAGTCGCGGCAGAGATGTTTCCCTTCGTCAAGACCGGGGGCCTGGGCGATGTGGTGGGTTCCCTGCCTCATGCGCTGGCCCCTTATGGCGTGGAGGTCACGACCCTGCTGCCCGGCTACCCTGCCGTCATGGCGGCGCTGTCCGCGCGCACGCAGGTGATGCGTCAGCCCGCCCTGCTGGGGCATGAGGCCACGCTGTGGTCGGCCCATGTGGCCGGGCTGGACCTGCTGGTGCTTGACGTGCCCGCGCTGTTCAACCGTGCCGGCAATCCCTATCTGGGCCCGGAGGGGCAGGACTGGCCCGATAATGGCCTCCGCTTCGCAGTCCTTGCGCGCATGGCGGCCGATATTGCCCAGGGCCGCACCCCGCACCCGCGCCCCGACCTTGTGCAGGCGCATGACTGGCAGGCCGGACTTACGGCAGCCTACCTGCATTACGACCAGCAGGCGGCTGAACGCGGCGGGCAGCCAGTGGCCGCCCGCGTGCCGGTCATCCAGACCATCCATAACCTTGCCTTCCAGGGGCGCTTTCCCGCGCGGTGCGTGGCTGAATTCGGCCTCCCGCCCGAGGCGTTCTCGGTCGAGGGATGCGAATGCTATGGGGCCATCAGCTTCCTCAAGGCGGGGCTGTACCATGCCGATCGCATCACCACCGTCTCGCCATCCTACGCGCAGGAAATCCAGACCCCCGAAGGCGGCATGGGCCTCGATGGCCTGCTGCGTCACCGCAGCGACCAGCTCGAGGGCATTCTCAACGGCATCAGCACCGAGACCTGGAACCCGGCCTCCGACCCGGCAGTGCATTTTCCCTACATGGTGGGCGATACCGTAGGGCGCGCACCCAACAAGCGCGACCTGCAGGCGGAATTCGGCCTGTGGGCCGACCCGGACGCCTTTGTGGTGGGTGTGGTCAGCCGCCTGACCGCGCAAAAGGGCATCGACCTGCTGGCTGACGTGACCCCGCGCCTGCTGGCAGGCAACACCCAGCTTATCGTGGTGGGCGAGGGCGACCGCGAAATCGAGCGCCGTCTTGCTGCCCTGCAACGCCAGTTTCCCGGCCGCTTTGCCTGCCATCTCGGCTATAGTGAATCCCTTGGTCACCGGCTGCCTTCGGCGGTTGATGCGCTGCTCATCCCCTCGCGTTTCGAGCCCTGCGGGCTGACCCAGCTTGGCGCGCTGCGTTATGGCGCGGTGCCGGTTGCCGCCCGCGTGGGCGGCCTGGCCGATACGATCGTCAACGCCAACCCCGCCGCCATTGCCCAGGGTGCGGCGACGGGCTTCCTGTTCACGCCCGTTGATGGCGAGACCCTGCTCGCCACCGTGGCCCGCGCGCGCCAGCTTTACCGGCGCAACCGCCGCATGTGGCGTCAGCTCCAGCTTACCGGCGCGGCCTATGACGTGTCATGGAACGACAAGGCCGCCCATTATGTCAGGCTGTTTGCCGAGATGCTGGGCATGGATGCGGGCGGACGGGCTGATTCAAACGTGATCAGCCTGCCATCGGGGCGGCATGGCCTGCGTGAGGGCCGTAGGCGGCGCATCGCGCGCAGGCCACCGCGGCTGTCACGCGCGCTGGCAGCCCCCCATTAATACGCCTGGCCCCCCTGCTGGGCCATGTTCACGGCACATCCCTACAGCACAGTAAAGGCCCCGGCATGCGGATCAGGCACGATGCAGCCCACTATGTTCTTCCCGATGGTATTGATGATCTTGTGCAGGGGCGCAGTTCTGATCCGTTTGCCATTCTTGGCCGCCATAACATGGGGCGTGTCGATGTCATCCGCGTGCTGTACCATGATGCGGCCCGCGTGCGGCTGGTGGTTGAACGCCCCCGTGCCAGCCCGATCGAGCGCCCCATGCGGTGCATGGGCGAGACGGGGCTGCATGTCGGCACCGTTCCCGCGGGCGCGCGCTATCACCTGAAAATCGTCTGGGCCGATGCGGTGGAGGAAACCGCCGATCCCTACGCATTCGGCCTATTGCTGGACGAGACTGACCTCGAACTGTTTGCCGCAGGACGCCACCGCCATCTTGACCACCTCATGGGTGCACAGCCCATGGTGATTGATAGCACGGTGGGCGTGCGCTTTGCCGTCTGGGCGCCCAATGCGCGGCGGGTTTCGGTCATCGGGGATTTCAATTTCTGGGATGGCAGGCGCCACCCCATGCGGCTGCGCCACGGCGCAGGGGTGTGGGAGCTGTTCATTCCCGGCCTTGGCCCCGGCGAGCGCTACAAGTTCGAGATCATGACGCGCGAGGGCCATATCCTGCCCCACAAGGCCGATCCCTTCGCCCGGTTTGCCGAGCGCCCGCCCGCCACGGCCTCGGTCGTGGCCTCGCCAGCACCTTTTGCCTGGAACGATGCGGACTGGATGGCCATGCGCGGGCGGTTACAGGCCGATGATGCGCCGCTTGCCATATACGAGCTGCATGTTCCCTCATGGCGCAGGCCGCAGGGCGACCCGGACCGCATCATGTCGTGGCGCGAACTTGCGGGCGAACTCATTCCCTACGTGCAGGCGGCGGGCTTTACGCATGTCGAACTCATGCCGGTCATGGAATATCCGTTTGGCGGCTCATGGGGCTACCAGCCGCTCGGGCTGTTTGCGCCCTCCGCCCGGCATGGCACGCCCGCTGATTTCGCCGCCTTTATCGATGCCTGCCACGCAGCGGGCATCGGCGTGATCCTCGACTGGGTGCCTGCCCATTTTCCCAATGATGTGCACGGGCTTGCCTGTTTCGACGGCTGCGCGCTGTACGAGCATCAGGACCCGCGCGAGGGCGTGCACCGGGACTGGAACACCCATATCTACAATTTTGGCCGCCACGAGGTGCGCGGCTTCCTTATCGCCAGCGCGCTGATGTGGCTTGAGCGCTTTCATATCGACGGGCTGCGCGTCGATGCGGTGGCCTCCATGCTGTATCGTGATTACAGCCGCAGGGAAGGGGAGTGGATACCCAACATCCATGGCGGGCGTGAGAACCTCGAGGCCGTGGCCTTCCTGCGCCAGCTTAACGAGACCGTGCGCGAAACCTGCCCCGATGCGATGATGATCGCCGAGGAATCCACCGCCTGGCCCGGCGTGACCCGCCCCGTGGCGCAGGGCGGTCTTGGCTTTTCATATAAATGGAACATGGGCTGGATGCATGACAGCCTGCGCTTTTTTGCGTGTGACCCGCTCTGGCGTGGCTATCATCTTAATGAAATCCTGTTCGGGCTGCATTATGCCTTCAGCGAGCACTTCATCCTGTGCCTGTCGCATGATGAGGTGACGCACGGCAAAGGCTCGCTTCTGGCCCGCATGCCCGGTGATGGCTGGCAGCGCCATGCCAACCTGCGGGTGTTTTTCGCCTTCATGTGGGCCCATCCCGGGCGCAAGCTGTTATTCATGGGGGGCGAGTTCGCGCAGGAGGCCGAATGGTCGCATGAGGGCGAGCCCCCGTGGCGCAGCCTGGATGACCCGCTCAAGGCGGGCATGCTTGGGCTCATCTCCGACCTCAACCGCCTCTATCGCGACCTGCCCGCGCTCCATGCGCTTGACAGCGACCCCGCCGGTTTTGCGTGGGTGATTGGTGATGACACCGCCAACGCCGTGCTGGCCTGGCTGCGGCTGGCGCCGGGCCATGCCCCGGTTCTGGTGGTGCTCAACCTGACACCCGTGGCGCGTCATGGCTACCGCGTGGGCGTGCCGGTGGGCGGGGCGTGGCGTGAGCGCCTCAATTCCGATGCCAGCGTCTATGGCGGCAGCGGTGAGGGCAATGGCGGTGGTGTTGTAGCGCAGGCCGAGCCCGCCCACGGCCAGCCCTGCTCGTGCGTGCTGACCCTGCCGCCACTGGCAGCCCTCTACCTTCAGCCTGCGGGAGAGGGCTCATGATGCGCTTCCCGCCCGCGCTCTCGCCCGGCAGCCCCCTGCGCCTTGGCGCATGCTGGGATGGGCTTGGCGTCAATTTCGCGGTGTTCTCGGCCAATGCCCAGCAGGTGGACCTGTGCATTTTCGATCCGCGCGACCGGCGCGAGATCGCGCGTTTCCGCCTGCCCGAATATACCGATGAAATCTGGCACGGCTACCTGCCCGATGCCGAGCCGGGGCTGTTATACGGCTTTCGTGCCTTCGGCCCGTATGACCCGGCCAACGGCCACCGCTTCAACCCGCACAAGCTGCTGATCGACCCCTATGCCCGCAGGCTCACGGGGCCGATTTCATGGTCGGACACGCAGTTCGGCTACCGCCTGCATTCGCCACGCGCCGACCTGTCCTTCGACCGGCGCGACAGCGCCCCCTCCATGCCCAAATGCGTGGTGGTGAACGATGCCTATGAGTGGGAGGATGACATCCTGCCCCGCGTGCCGTGGCACGATACCGTCATCATGGAGGCGCATGTCAAAGGCCTGACCATGCAGCGCGCGCTGGAGCGCAACCCCCAGCCCGGCACGTTCCAGGCCCTTGGCGCGCCGCAGATGATCGCGCACCTGCACCGGCTGGGCGTGACCACGCTTGAGCTGCTGCCCATCCAGTGCTTCGCCCCCGAGCGCTACCTGATCGAGCGCGGGCTGACCAATTACTGGGGCTACAACACGCTGGCGTTTTTCGTGCCGCATGCGGGTTATCTGGCCAGTGGCTCGCCGCATGAACTGCGCGCGGCCATCAGGCGGCTGCACAAGGCGGGCATCGAGGTGGTGATGGATGTGGTCTATAACCACACCTGCGAGGGCAGCGAACTCGGGCCCACGCTGTGCTACCGGGGGCTGGACAACGCCACCTATTACAGTCTCGTGCCCGGCGATGAGCGTCACCTCATCAACGATACCGGCTGCGGCAACACGCTCAACCTGTCGCACCCGCGCGTGCTGCAGATGGTGCTGGACTCGCTGCGCTACTGGGCCAACGAATTCCACATCGATGGCTTCCGCTTCGACCTCGCCCCGGTGCTCGGGCGCGAACCCTACGGCTTTGATCAGGGATCGGGCTTTTTCGATGCCATCATCCAGGACCCCGTGCTCTCGACGCGCAAGCTGATCGCCGAACCGTGGGATCCCGGCCCCGGTGGTTACCAGTTCGGCAACTTTCCGCCCGGCTTTGCCGAGTGGAATGACCGCTTCCGCGATACCACGCGGCGCTTCTGGCGTGGCGATGGCCAGCAGCAGGGCGATATTGCAGCCCGCATCGCAGGATCGGGCGACCTGCTCGACCGCAGGGGGCGCAGGCCGTGGAGTTCGGTCAATCTCATCACCGCGCATGACGGCTTCACGCTCGAGGATGTGGTCAGTTACGCCGAGCGCCATAACGAGGCCAACGGGGAAGACGGCCAGGACGGCAGCGCTGATAACAACAGCGCCAACTGGGGCGTGGAAGGCCCGACCGATGACCCCGCCATCCTTGACCTGCGTGGCCGCGTGCAGCGCGCCATGATGGCCACCCTCATGTTCTCGCACGGCACGCCCATGCTGCTGGCGGGCGATGAGTTTGGCCAGACCCAGAACGGCAACAACAATACCTACTGCCAGGACAACCCCACAAGCTGGCTGGACTGGCGCCGCGCCGCCACGCCCCAAGGCGAACTGATGACCGGTTTTGTTGCCCGCCTTGCCACGTTGCGCCGTGCCCACGCCTCGCTGCGGGCGGCACGCTACATGCATGGCCGCCACAAGCCGCTGCCTGACATGCCCGATATTGGCTGGTTCGGCCATGATGGCACGCCCATGGGGGTGGAGCAGTGGACTGACGAGACATTCCACCTGCTGGGCGTGCGCCGCGCCAGCACCGAGGCCGATGGCACGCTCGACATCACCTACATGCTGCTCAACCCCGGCGGGAGCGACGTGAACGCGACGCTGCCCGCACCCGCAGGGCAGTGGACCCTGCTGCTCGACACCACGCAGCCCGAACGCTCGGCCCAGGCGCTGGGTGCTGACGTGCATGACATCAATGTGCCCGCCCATGGGCTTGTGCTGCTGGCCTTCGTGCCCGGTGGCGATAACGCAGGGGAGGATGCCGCATGAGCACCCATTTCCACTCTGACCGCTACGCCGGGGCCACGTTGCTTGATGCCAGGCATACCCGCTTCCGGTTCTGGGCGCCTTCATGCCACACGGTTCTGCTCGAGGCGCAGGGTCATGCGCCGGTCGCCATGGCCCGCGACAGGGAAGGGTGGTTTGAATGCGTGTTTCCCTGCGGGGCGGGCACGCGCTACCGCTACCGCGTGGCCCGCGACCTTGCGGTGCCGGACCCCGCCTCATGCTACCAGCCCGATGACGTGCGTGGCCCAAGCGAGGTGGTCGATCCCGCCGCCTATGCCTGGCAGCATGCCACATGGTCGGGCCGCCCGTGGCATGAGGTGGTCATATACGAGGTGCATGTGGGCCTGATGGGCGGCTATGATGGTGTGGCCCGCGAACTGCCGCGCCTTGCCGCCCTTGGGGTCACGGCCATCGAACTCATGCCGCTGGCCGAGGTGCCAGGCGGGCGCAACTGGGGTTATGACGGCGTGCTGCCTTTTGCCCCGGAATCCGCCTACGGCCCGCCCGATGCGCTCAAGGCGCTGGTTGATGCGGCGCACGGGCTGGGGCTGATGGTGTTTCTCGACGTGGTGTACAACCATTTCGGCCCTGACGGAAATTACCTGGCCGACTACGCAACACCCTTCTTTAGGTATGATACGGCCACGCCGTGGGGAGCGGCCATCGATTTCGGGCAGGAAGCGGTCAGTCAGTTCTTTATCGATAACGCGCTGTACTGGCTCATGGAGTTCCGCTTTGACGGCCTGCGGCTCGATGCCGTGCAGGCGATTGTGGATCGGGACTGGCTGCTGGCACTGCCCGCTTTCATCCGCAACCATGTCGAGCGCGGGCGGCATGTGCACCTGATCGTGGAAAATGAAAACAATGATGCCGGTCTGCTGCGCGCGGGCTATCGCGCCCAGTGGAATGATGATGCCCATAACGCCCTGCATGTGCTGCTGACCGGCGAGGACGAGGGCTATTACGGCAATTTCGCCCCCGATCCGGCGCCTGCGCTGGCGCGCGTGCTGGCCGAGGGTTTTGCCTTTCAGGGCGAAGTACAGCCGGTCAATGGCAAGGCAAGGGGCAGCCCGAGCGCTGACCTTGCGCCTGACCGCTTCATCATCTTCCTGCAGAACCACGACCAGATTGGCAACCGCGCGCTAGGCGAGCGGCTGGGCGTGCTGGCCACGCCTCAGGCCCTGCGTGCGGCTTACGGGCTGGTGCTCCTGTGCCCGCAGATCCCGATGCTGTTCATGGGCGAGGAATGGGGCTCGCGCCAGCCCTTCCTGTTCTTTACCGATTACAGCCCGGCGCTGGGCCGGATCGTGCGCGAGGGGCGGCGGCAGGAGTTCGCCGGTTTTTCGCATTTCGCCTCGGCGGAAAAGCGCGACACCATCCCCGACCCCAACGCGCCTGAAACCTATGCCGCCTCGTGCCTTGACCCCGCCGAGCGCGATGCCCCCGCCCACAGGGAATGGAACGCGCAGATTGCGGAACTGCTGGCCCTGCGCCATGCCGAGATTACGCCTCGCCTGCCCGGCGCGCGCGCCATGGGCGCACGGGTTCTGGGGGCCGGGGCGGTTTTTGCCCGGTGGCGCATGGGCGATGGGGCGGTGCTGTCCATTGCCCTCAACCTGGCCGATGCAGCAGTCCCCCTGCCAGACATGCCGCAGGGGCGCTGCCTGCATGCGGTGCTGCCGTACGGGGCGGACCTGTTCTCGGCCACGTTGCCCCCTTATGCCATGATGGCCTGCCTGAACGAGGCACAGGATGAATAACCGCACCCTTGTCGAGCGCGCCCGCCATGCCGGGCTGAGCCTGCGCTGGCGCGATGCCGCGGGCGAGATGCACCGCGTCTCGAACGAGAGCCTGCGCCGCCTGCTGGCCGTGCTGGAAGGTCATGCCCCGCCGCCACGCCCGCGCGGGGCCCTCCCTGCCATGGTGGTGGGCGTTGCCGGGCAGGCCACCGTGCTGCCCCTGCCACCCGGCGATGCGGGGGGCCGCTTTCGCCTCGTGCTGGAAAATGGCGGGGAGATTGAAGGCAGGCTGCGCCTGATGCGTGGCCACCCCGCGCTGCCCCCCGTGGGGGTGTGCGGCTACCACCGGCTGGAAATGGGCGACACGCCCACCACCCTGGCCATAGCGCCTGCATCCTGCCCGCGCGTGAGCCGGGTATGCGGCGGGGGCAGCGTGCGGGCCTGGGGTCTGGGCGCGCAGGTTTATGGCCTGCGCATGGCGGGCGATGGAGGCATTGGCCATTTTGGCGCGGTGGAAACGCTGGCCCGCGTGGCTGCGGCACGGGGGGCGGATGCGCTGGCCATCAGCCCGGCCCATGCCATGTTTGCCGCGCGCCCCGGTCAATACAGCCCGTATTCACCCTCCTCGCGCCTGTTCCTCAACGGGTTGCTGGCCGACCCGCATGCCGTGTTCGACACCGCAACCGTGCAGGCTGCCGTAGTCAAGCAGGGGGCCGCCTATGTCGATACGCTCAGGCAGCTTGAGGATGCGCCGCTGATCGACTGGGTACGGGCCAGCACATGCCGCTACCAGTTGCTCAGGCGGCTGTATGATGACCGGATCGCGGCCAGTCCGCCACAGGCCATGCGCGACTTCCGCGCGGCGGGGGGCAGGGCGCTCGAGCAGCATGCCCTGTTCGAGGCGCTGCATGCCTATTTCTCCACCCGTGGCGAACGCGGCAGCGACTGGCGGCGCTGGCCCGTGGCCATGCGCCAGCCCGACAGCCCCGAAGTGGCGCGGTTTGCGCAGGAATTCGCCCATGACGTGACGTTCCATGTGTTCGTGCAGTGGCTGGCGGCCACCAGCCTGGCCCGTGCCTGCGCGGGCGCGCGGGCGGCAGGCATGCGCATCGGCCTGATCAAGGACATGGCGGTGGGCGTGGACCCCACGGGCAGCGAATGCTGGGCGCGGCAGTCCGAGTTCCTGCTCGGTGCAGGCATTGGCGCGCCGCCCGATGCGCTCAGCCCGCTGGGGCAGGACTGGGGGCTGACCACGTTCTCGCCCGCGGGGCTGCGCGCCACGGGCTACCGCGCCTTTATCGATACGCTGCGCGCAGGCTTCGCCCATGGCGGGGGGCTGCGCATTGACCATGTCATGGCGCTGGAACGACTGTGGATCATACCGCAGGGCGGCGCCTCGGCTGAGGGGAGTTACCTGTCCTTTCCCGTGCGCGACCTGATGCGGCTCGTCTCCCTTGAGGCCATGCGGGCCGACGCCATGGTGATTGGCGAGGACCTGGGCACGGTCACCACCGCCTTTCGCAAGGCGGCGGGCGCGCACGGCATCATGGGCATGAACGTGCTGTTTTTCGAGCGCACGCCGCACGGGGTGTTCAAACCGCCCGCCACATGGTCGCCCCACGCCACGGCCATGACCACCACCCATGACCTGCCCACGGTGGCGGGATGGTGGCAGGGAACGGACATCGCCTGGCGCGAGAAGCTGCATCAGCTCCCCACGGGCCTCGACCCCAACACCGTGCATGACGAGCGTGAAAATGACCGCACCGCCCTGTGGTCCGCCCTGATGCAGGACCGCCCCGCGTCTGCCGCGCGGGGGCGGGCGGGGGAAAAGCCATCACCTGACGCCACCGGGGCGGCAAGGGTGGTGGAGGAGGCCATCGGCTTCGTGGGGCGGGCGGCGTGCCCGCTGGCCCTCATGGCGGTGGAGGACATGCTCGGCCTTGTCGAGCAGCCCAACCTGCCGGGCACCACGAGTGGCCACCCCAACTGGCAGCGCCGCTACCCCGGCATGGCCGCAACCCTGCTGTCGGGGCATGATACGCGTCGGCGCTTCAACCGCCTGCGCGCGGGCCGCGCCCATGAATAGCAGCACCCCTGCCGCCCTGGTGCGGGCCACGCTGCGGCTGCAGTTCCGCGCGGGCATGACGATCGATGACGCCACGGCCCTCGTGCCGCAATTCGCCCGTCTTGGCATAAGCCATCTTTATGCCTCGCCCCTGTTTGCCGCGCGCCCCGGCTCGACCCATGGCTATGATACCGTAGCCCATGACCGGATCGACCCCGCGCTGGGGGGCGAGGTGGCCCTGACGCGCCTTGCCGACCGGCTGCATGCCCACGGCATGGGGCTGATCCTTGATATCGTGCCCAACCACATGGCTGTCGATGCCCATAATGCGTGGTGGATGGATGTACTGGCCTGGGGGCAGTCTTCGGTCCATGCCACATGGTTCGACATTGACTGGCATGACCCCGACCCGGATCTGCGCGGGCGCGTGCTGCTGCCCTTCCTTGATCGCCCGCTGCTTAAGGCAATGGCGGCAGGCAGCCTTATTCTGCGTTATGACGGGGATGGGGGACTGTTCCACATCCATCACCATGAGCACAGCTTTCCGCTCTGCCCGGCAAGCTATGCGGCCCTGCTGGCGCAGGTGGACGCGCCCGGCGCGCTGCTTGCGGCCTTCACCACCGTGGCGGTGCGTGGCGGGCCGGGGGCGGAAGCGGATTGTGCGCAGGCGGCCCTGCGGCACTGGGCGGCAACACAACGGGGGCAGGCGGCCCTGACGCGCCTTGCCGCCCTGCATGATGGGTGCGACCCCGAAGGCCGTGCCCGGCTGGAACGCCTGCTGGCCATGCAGCCGTGGCGTCTGGCCTGCTGGCGTGAGGCCGCGACACGGATCAACTGGCGGCGGTTTTTTGATATTACCGGCCTTGTTGGCGTGTGCGTGGAGCGCGCGGAGGTATTTGAGGCGGTGCATGGCTATCTGTTCTCGCTTTACCAGCGCGGACTGATTGATGGCGTGCGGGTCGATCATATTGATGGACTGACCGCCCCCGCCGCCTACTGCCAGCGCCTGCGCGCGCGGCTTGATGCGCTGGCCCGCCTGCGGCCTGAAAACGCCCTGCCGGGGGCGGCCATTTACGTGGAAAAAATTCTCGCCACCCATGAGAGCCTGCCCGCCGCCTGGCCGGTTGCGGGCACCACGGGCTATGACTTCATGGATCAGGTTTCCGCCGTGCTGCATGATGGCTGCGCGGCACCGGTTCTGGATCAGTTGTGGGCGGCCTGCGGGCCGGATGCCAAAGCCTGCGGCCTGATTGCACGAGAGGCCCGCGCCCAACTGCTTGCCAATGGCTTTGCTGCTGAATTCGGGCGTCTGGTCCACCTTCTGGCCACGGCGGAGAAGGCGGAGGGGGCCGCGTGCACGCCTGCTGGCCTGCGGGCAGTGCTTGAGGCCGTTCTGGTATCCTTCACACTCTACCGCACCTATTTTGGCGATGAAGCGGTGCAGGACCATGCCGAAGATGACGCGGCCCTGCACGCCGCAGCCAGGGCGGCCCGGCCACGGCTGGGAGCCGGGCTGGAACCGGTGCTTGATGCGGTCATGCGCGCGCTGTCAGCCCGGCCGGAGCACGCCCCCCCGGCCTGCGTGCGCCGCGCCGAGCAGGCCTTCGAGCACCTGACCGCGCCGCTGGCGGCCAAATCAACGGAGGATACGGCCTTCTACCGCTATGCGCGGCTGATCTCGCGCAACGAGGTAGGGTCAGACCCGGCGCGGCTCGGCCTTACGGTTGCGGATTTCCATGCCGGTTGCGCCGCGCGGGCGCGCCTGCACCCTGCCGCCATGCTCACGACCGCGACCCACGACCACAAGCGTGGCGAAGACAGCCGCGCCCGCCTTGCCGTGCTGAGCGAGATGGCGCCGCAATGGCGTGTGCAGGTCAGCGCATGGTTTGCCCGCAATGGGGCGCAAGCCGCCATCGGGCCGGACCGCATTGATGAACTGATGCTGTACCAGACCATGCTCGGCGCGTGGCCGCTTACTCCCTTGGCCAGCGTGGCTGCACGTGAGGTGTGGTGCGAACGGATCGTGCAATGGCAGACCAAGGCCCTGCGCGAGGCCAAGCGCCACACGAACTGGCTCGACCCCGACACGGCGTATGAAGAAGCCTGCACGGCCTTTGTGCGCCGCCTTGCCGCCGATGCCGCTTTCATGGCGCAGATGGAGCGGGTGGTGGCGCGGATTGCCCCGGCGGGCGCGCTCAACGGGCTGGCGCAGACCCTGCTGCGGCTGACCACGCCCGGCGTGCCGGACCTGTACCAGGGCTGTGATTTGTGGGATTTCAGCCTTGTTGACCCCGATAACCGCCGCCCGGTTGATTTTGGCCTGCGCCATGCGCTGCTGGAGCATACGAGCAGTTTTGCCGCCTCCGCCGCCACGTGGCGCACGGGGCAGGTCAAGCTTGACCTGATCCGGCGCATCCTGTCGTTTCGGGCGCGCTATCCTGACCTGTTTGCCAAAGGGAGCTACCAGCCGCTTGAGGTGGATGGGGCGGATCGCGACCACGCCATCGCCTTTCTGCGCCAGCATGACGGGTTCACCCTGCTGGTGGTGGCCCCGCGCCTGCCACTGGGCATGGAAATACAGGCCGATACGCTGGCGCTGGGGCGCGACATGGCGCTGCGCGTGACCCTGCCGCAGCCAGTCGGCCCATGGCACAGCCTGCTGGGTGCCTTACCCGTGCAGGCCACCGTGCCGTTTACGCGCGGGCAGGTGCCCCTTGTCTGCCTCGTGCATGATGCGGGCGGGCGGGGCCTGCCCTGAATCAGGCGGTGGCGAGGGAACGCAGTTCGGTAAAGAGGATTTCCTTGCCGTCATAAACCGGCCGGTCGTAGCGGAAGCCGGTCAGGCTCTCGATCACGCTGACCGGTATGTCAAAAAACACATCCACGTTCGTGCGCGTGGCCGCCTCGGCGCGGGCGGCTTCGATGATGGCGCTGCTTTCAGGGGGGAGGGTGCCGGTGCGCTCAAGGTTATCGTGCCCCTTGGCGGCCTCGTGGAAAATGTTCCATCTATTGTACATTTTTCCCTGGTCGTCATAGTCACACCCGAAGCCGACGCTCATCATGGTTGTTTCGAGCACGCAGCAGCCCACGATGCTATGCTGGCACCTGAAAGGCAGGTGAAACGGCTTGCTGTCTGGCAGGTATTCACACTGGCTGGACCACAGGATGGTCCAGCCCGTAGGCATGTCGGCGATGGAAAAATCGGCCTCGCGTGCTTCATCCTCGATCCCGGTATCCTCAAATTCCATAAGGGCGAGTATTTCTTCACGGCGCACGCCATGGAACGCCAGATAGGATGCATTGAAACCCATTACTTAAATCCTTAATATTATATTCAACATATATAAAATGCCATAATATTAGTAATCACGCAACCATATCCATTACCTGTGCCTGCATGACGTAATGAGTGCCGGGCGCGTTTTTGTCCGGCTCTGGTTTGACGGCGGGACAGGGAAAATTTACTCTGCCGCATCGTGCATGTATCAGGCCATGATGGCGGATTTGAAAAAGCGGCATACAGAATATTTCCAAAACGGATTTGCATGAATGATCCTGTCATGAAACGCGTGGATTTTTCGTGACAGGCACCCGGCAAGCAGAGGTTTGAACGTGAACGGTTTTCCTGACGACCTGAAAAACATGCCCTCCCGCCTGGGCCGGAGGGGGCTGTTTGCCGGCTCCCTCGCCCTTGGTGCGCTGGCTGGTGGCCGGTGGGCGTCCGTGCCTGCCGCGGCGGCGGCCCTGCACCGCACGGCGGTGCCCGGCACGGTGCCCCGGCTTGTGCCCATGCGCCCCCATGCCGACCAGATAACCGATATCAAGGTCTGCCTGCGCCCGTTCCGCGCGGCAGGCCCGCGGCTTGATGTCGAGCGGGTGGGCGAGAAGATTGTCATCCATAATTATGGCCATGGCGGCAGCGGGTGGTCACTTTCATGGGGCTCGGCCGAGATGGCGGTGGGCAAGGCGGCCGCCCTGTCGCCCCGGCGCATTGCGGTGGTGGGGTGCGGGGTCATTGGCCTGACCACGGCGCTCACGGCGCAGCGCGCGGGGCTCGATGTCACGATCTATACGCGTGACCTTCTGCCCCATACCCGCTCGGTCCGGGCCAATGGTAGCTGGACACCGGATTCACGCGTGGCGCTGACCGCCCCCGCAGGCCCGCAATTTGCCGATACATGGGAGCGGATGGCCCGTTATTCATGGAAAAGCTACCGTGATTACCTCGGCCTGCCCGGCAACCCGATCGATTTCCGTGACAGCTATGCCCTGTCCGATACGCCTTTTGACGCGCCGGAAACCGAGCCGGAAAATCCGGCCGGCAAGGGCGATTACGCCACGACCGGCATGCCGCAGCAATCAAGCGAATTTGCCAGTTATGGCGAGCGGATACGCGATATCATTCCTGCCTCCGAGCTGCTTTCAGCGCAGGAAAATCCTTTTTCGGTACCCTATGCCCGGCGCACGCCGCTCATGATCTTCAATTTCGGGGCATATGGGCATCTGCTGCTGTCCGAGTTCTATCAGGCGGGGGGGCGGATCGTTATCCGCGAGTTCCATACGCCTGCTGACATGAAGAGCCTGCCCGAGCCTGTCATCATCAATTGCCCCGGCTATGCGGCGCGTGACCTGTGGGGGGACCGTTCGCTCATTCCCGTGCGTGGCCAGACCGCGTGGCTGCCGCCGCAGCCGGATGTGACGTATGGGGTGCGGTACAAGGGGGCCTCGGCGCTTTCGAAAAGTGACGGGTTGATGATACAGGGTTTTGACATGTCGGGGCTGGGCGAAATGGATGGTGTGGGCAGCAGTTTTGAACATGCCGACCGCAGCGAGGCGGAAAAGGCGATTGGCATATTTGAAAACCTCTTCGCCCGTTTCCCGGCGGTGCAGGGCTGATGCGCGGCCTACAGGCAAAGGCGCGCGGTGCCGCGCTGGGGGCCGGGCTGCTGGCCCTGACAGTGCAGGTGGCCCAGGCAGCGCCTGCACGTGCCGCCATGTCGTATTACACGACGGCACAGGCCGAGCGGGGGGCTGCGACCTACCAGCAGTCCTGCGCGGTGTGCCATGGGGCGGATCTGGGCGGGGCGTTTGATGTGCCGCCGCTTGTAGGGCGTTTTGCCGCCAACTGGGCGGGGGCGCCGTTGAGCCAGCTATTTGACTACATGGCAAAAGCCATGCCGCTTTTTGCGCCCGGCACGCTGACACCCGCGCAGAATGCGGATCTGCTGGCGTTCATGCTGCGTGAAAATGGCGCGCCCGCAGGCAGTCGTGACCTGCCTGCCACCCTTGATGGGCTGAAAAACATGATGTTTCCCAAATCGACCCCGGCCAGCGTGAAGTAAAAGGTGGCGGAGCGGCTGATGGTGGAGCATGCCCATGCCTGTCTGCATGGCGGTGTGCAGCATGTCAGACCACAGGCCGCTCCCGGCCGGGGTGTCTATTTCCCGGTCGTTGTAACGGGCAGGCTACCAGCATGACGGCAGGCCGCATCTAACCCGCTCTGCCGATCCGGGTTGTCAAATACATCCACCGTGTCTGTTGGCATAAGGGTGGGTGTAGGGCGCTGGCCATGGCAGCGCCGTTTCATGCGCGGCCCACGTCATTTCATAATACTGGCGCGATCTTGACGGGCGCTGCTGCGCAGGGACCATAACGAAAAACCAGGTTTGAGTGCCGCGTGTAAACGCACCTGCCATCACAGTATGGGGAGAGTGCGCAACCGCGCAGGAACCCATGCTATGATGCGACGTTGGATGCGCGTGGCGGGTATGACCCACCGCACCAGCATAAACCTCGTGACAGTTCCAATACCCACAACGCAGATGCAAGGGAGATGGACATGCCGAAGTCAGATCATGATGTAAACATTCAGGAAGTTGAACTGCGGGCGATCAGCCTGTGGAACAAGCAGCACCCCGACCGCCCCTGGCGGCGGCTGAGCAACCTGCATCGCTACCGCAAAACCACGCATGCCTTGCAGGGTATTCCTGCCTTTCCTGAAGAACAGGCGCAGTTCCGCTATCTTGCCACCCACGCCATGACCATGTCGCACGCAAAAGGCTGCGCCTGAGGCAGGTGTAACGGGCGCTGTTTTTTATTTTTGGGTTGTAGCGTGATAACATCAGACAAAGCGGGGTTGCGGCAGCAGCCCCGCAAAAGTCTGTTGTCATAAGTAAAATTGTTGGTGAAGCTATTTTTTAACAGGCGATGCCGGGCAGTTTTCTATTGCAGGGCAGATGGGCTGCGCAGGGTCTGGTGGTTGGATGACATGCCCGGACCGTCCGGGCTTTTATTGGCAGCGGGTTGGCGGGTCAGGGGCTGATCGGGCTGGTCTGCAGGGTGGTCGGGCCGTTCACTCTTTTCAGGCAGCGGCACGGTCTTGCGGCTTTGCGGATGCGCCCGTTCTATGGCAGAGGGTGAATTGTCCCCCGGCAGGTTCACGCTCCGGTCGGTCGGGTGTTTCTGGGCCAGGGCAGCCGGGCCACTGGCCATGAGCACCACGCCCGTTACTGCAAAGACAGAAATGATGCGCATGATATTCTATCCTCTGTAAAGAAACGCGCAGGGATGGATGCAGTCCTGCAGGCATATTCCCTCCTGGTTGTATCGTGCTGGCGCAGAAACAGTTCCAGACAGTACATGAATATGATTTTTCCAGAAATAATTTGAAACTTCACGAACAGGATCATGTTTGTTCTGCCATATCCACGCTCCGGTTGCAGCGTGTGTCATCCATCGCCTGTGGCCCCGGGAATGGTAATGGAGAGGAAAACATGACAATACCAGAACAGGAAAAAACGGATTTCTTTGATTCCGATTTCTGCCAGCACAAGAACTTCTGGCAAAAACGCAAGGTTTCCGTTCTGGCGGATATGGTGTTTGATTTCCATAACCGTAAGTATTTCCGCCATGTCAGGAATATTGCCCACAGGCAGCCGGTGCGCAGAATTCTCGTCACATCCGTGCGGGTGCCAAAACGCGAACGCAGGCTGCATGAGGTGTTCAGGCGGCTGAGAAACACAAA
This sequence comes from Komagataeibacter sucrofermentans DSM 15973, assembly GCF_040581405.1. Taxonomy (NCBI): domain Bacteria; kingdom Pseudomonadati; phylum Pseudomonadota; class Alphaproteobacteria; order Acetobacterales; family Acetobacteraceae; genus Komagataeibacter; species Komagataeibacter sucrofermentans. The sequence continues at coordinate 1,566,759 of NZ_CP137157.1, read as the reverse complement.
GCATAAGGTAGATTTTGTAACCGCCCAGATGCGTGACAAGGGCAAGTTTGCCAACATCAATACAGCCCTCGCAACAGTAAAACTACAGGATTATGACTGGGTGGTCATTACCGATGATGACGTTGCCCTGCCGCCGCGTTTTCTTGATGGGTTCATATCGCTATGCGAAGTCATGGGGCTGAAAATATCCCAGCCCGCCCATCGTTACCATTCCTATACATCCTTTACGTTCAATTATCGCAAATGGAACAGTCTCGGGCGCGTTACCCGGTATGTGGAAGACGGGCCGGTTACCGCCTTCCACCGCGATGCCATGGCCTATGTCTACCCATTTCCCGAATTGCGCTGGGCGTGGGCGACGGATATCGCGTTCTGCAACGCGGCACGCCGCAACCACCATAATGTTGGCATTGTGGACTATACAGCCATAGAACACCTCAAGCCTGCGGGGCAGGATTACCCCATGCAGGCGGCAAAGGCCGAGGCGCGGGCGTTCCTGTCGCGTCAGGCGCTGCGGCCCGACCGGCGCGAACTGTTTCGCAACATGGAAATCCTGCGCGACATCCACCCTGATCGCCTGACCTATGATGTGCCCTGCCCGATGGGGCTGCCCGCCACGTGGCCTGCGGCCCGGCCCTGAGGGCTTGGCTCGTCATATCTTCCGGCTCAAGGGGCTGTTTGAAAAGGCAACTCCGGTAATGCCCTGAAATTATAAAAGCTTCAGAAGGCATCGCCTTTTTTTTCAAAAAGGTGACACCCGGAAACTTTTCTTTTTTCATCAATGATTTATTTTCAAAAAAATCTCTATAGATCAGGATAATTAACCAACATGAGACAGGGCCACGACCCTCTGCCCGCGCCTGAACAGGAGCGTCTGGCCGTGCAGATCTGGCAAAATGCCTTCCATGCAGCAGTGCTTGACCTTGATGAAGCCCAGCGTGCGGCGCTGCTGCGGCGGCTCGGTCAGTTTGGGCAGGCCATGGCGCAGGGCCGCGAAGGCGCCAGTCGTGTCAACACCCGCGCCGTGCGCGCGCATGCGCTTGACGTGCTGGCCCGGGTCAAGCAGGCGGCAGGCACGTGCGTGCCCCTTGCGGATGTGCCGCAATGGTGCCGCGATGCGCCCGATTGTGACTGATGCTGCATAACCGTATGTATTCACACGACTATTGTCTGCCCGATCGTGCCGGAGCATACATGGCGCCTGTATGCATGATGAGCGGAGGCAGGACGTGATTGACCGTGAGTTGCAGGGGCAGTTGCTGCGCCACATGGCCGATCAGGGCGGCACGACCACCCTGCGGCCCGTGCAGGCGGCGGATGAGGAAAAATATGCCCGCAACCTGATGGACCTTGAACTGCAGGGCCTGTGCAAGGGTGGGGTGGGCATACGACCCACGGGCCTTGGCATTACGGGCGAAACCAGCCTGACGCCAGCCGGTCGCGCTTACCTCGACCGGCCCGATGACATGCACGTCACCCTATCGGGGCCTGCAACGCTGAAAGCGCTGCGCCAGCGCATTGTCGATGATCCCGACCTGTCTGACACGGAGCGGCACGACCTGGACCGCGCGGTCGAGACCATGCACCCGCTTGCGCTCAAGGCGCTGGGGCAGGACCTGCTCGCGCGCGCCCTGCAGCATGACCCTGATGCCATACCGCTTATCCGCAAGCATGTGGGCAAGCCGTAACGGGAGCGTGGCAGGCGGGGCAGATTGATTTATTTTTCAGATATGAGATAAATCGATATAAAATTATTATATAGGAATTATATAAATAAAAATTAAGCATGGAAAGTAATTGTTGCTGATACAAAGTATAGGACAAAGGGGTAGGGCAATTTATTGCATATCTGCCCGGCTTCCCCATGCCTGCGCTTTTACATCCATCTCTGCGATAAATCGCGCCATCTGTCCGGGCTGTGGTGCATTCCTTTGCCATATCTGCCCGGCAGATCGGCAGGATCGAGCAGTCGGGACGGAATTTGAAAAATGCGCCATTCAACACAAACCGGCCAGCGGGGCGAGGGGCGGCATTTTTCCGCAAGCGGGCAACGCAGGGGCTTCGCGGGCCTGTTGCGCGCGGCTGTTCTGGGGGTGCTGGTCCTGTTGGCGGCTTACGGGCCACACGCGGCCCGTGCGGCGGATGAAAGTGCGGCGCCCGCATCCACGAGCGCACATGGCATGACCCCCGAGCAGGCACGGCAGGTGCTGGCAGTCATCAATGACCCCGCCCGCCGCGCCGAGTTTGAAAATACCCTCGCGGCCATGAGCGCCGGGCTTCCGCCAGCACCCGCCCCGACTGCCGCGCCACCTGCGCACGCGGCGGCCCCGGCCCAGCAACTGACCGTGCAGCCCGACAGCCTGGGCAGCGACCTGGTGCAGGACACGGAAGCCCTGCGGGCCAGCCTGATCGTGCAGGCGCAGCATTTTGTCGCCCTGTTCGGGGATCTGGCATTCGTCGTTCACTGGACCCATACCATTTTCGCCGATCCGCAATCACGCGGCATCCTGCTGGATGCGGTGGGAAGGGCGACGCTGATCCTGCTTCTGGCGCTGGCGGGCGAGCATGGACTCTCGCTGCTATTACGCAAGCCCCTGCGCGGAGTAACCGCCCGCGCGATCGCCACGGAAAAACGCCTCAACCTGCCCGATGCCTCACCTGCCGCGCCAGACCCTTCCACGCAGGCAGCGCCCGCTGCGGATGACACGGGCGAACAGGCCGCGACCGAAGCCGCGGCCCGGCAGCTGGACATGCAGGCCCAGCACGCCACCCTGCGCCTGCTGGCGCGCGTGCCGTATTCGCTCATGCACATGCTCATCAAGCTGGTGCCGGTTGGGCTGTTCTTCGGGCTGGGCACCGGTTTTGCCTATATGCTGACCACCACCCACCAGGCGATGCTGGTGACATTGACGCTGACCAACGCCTATGTGGTGGCGCGGGTGGTGTACCTGCTTATGGAAACGCTGTTCGTGCCGTATTCGCCTGCCATCCGGCTATGCAGCGCGAGCGACCAGACCGCCTTCATGGTAACGCGCTGGCTCAACTTTCTGGTGGCGGCACCCTCGGTTGTGGTGTGTCTTTCCACGCTTGGCGGCGTGTTCGACATGCCTGCCCGTGGCACGGAGGCCATCATCCGCTCGGTCGTGCTGATCGAGCATGTGCTTGTGGCCATCTTTACATGGCGGGTGCGCAGGCATGTTGCCTCGGCGCTGCAACCCTCGGCGCGCCTGCTCCAGCAGCCGTTCTGGATGTTTGTGAGCCGCCTTGTGTACCTGTGGTGGGTGCCCGCCATGTTCTTCAACTTCGCGCTGTGGCTGATCTGGGCCACCCACATCCAGGGTGGTTATGCGTGGATCATCCGCACGGTCATCCTGACCACGGCGGTCGTGATCCTGTCGCGCCTGTTCTCGGTGCTGGCCTATAATGTGCAGAACCGGCTGTTCCATATCTCGCCCGGCATGGAAGCACGTTATCCCGGCCTTCAGGCGCGGGTGAATTATTATTACCCTGTTGCGCGCAAGATCCTGTCTTTCCTGCTGTCATTTGCCACCATCATCCTGTTCCTGCAGGCGCTGGGGCTGCCAGCCATCAATTTCCTGTTCCACGGCAGGCTGGGGCAGAAGGTGATGGCCACGATCACATCGGTCATCGTGGCCTATACGGTCGCGGTGTTTATCTGGGAGGCGGCCAATGCCGTGCTGCAGAGCCAGATCGCGCGCTTTGAGAATTCATCACAGCAGGGACGCGCGAGCCGCCTGCGCACCGTGCTGCCCATTATCAAGACCGTGCTGCTGGCGCTGATCATCATCATCGTGGCGGTGACCACGCTCTCGCAGATCGGCATCAACGTGGCACCGCTGCTTACCGGCGCGGGCATCATGGGTGCGGCCATCGCCTTTGGCGCACAGAGTCTGGTCAAGGATTTCATCACCGGCTTCTTCATGCTGGTGGAAAACGCCATACAGGTGGGAGACTGGGTTACGGCGGGCGGCGTGTCGGGCACGGTGGAGCATCTGTCCATCCGCACCCTGCGGCTGCGCTCGGTTAATGGCGACCTGCATATCATCCCGTTCTCCGGGGTGTCGTCTATTGCCAATACTTCGCGCGATTACAATCTTGTGGTGGTTGATGTCATGATCGACCTCAGCCAGGATACGCAGCAACTGACCAGAATACTGCAGGAAGAACTTGCCGCCCTGCGCAAGATCCCGCGCTTTACGCATCTGATCCTGTCGGATTTCACGTTTCTGGGCATTGAACAGGCTGATGGCAATGGCGCACGCTTTCTTGGCTCCATCCGCACGGCGCCGGGTTCCAAATGGACCGTGTACCGCCAGTATTACAGCCGTGTTGCCGTGCGCATGAATGTCGAGGGCATCAAGTTCCCCGTGCCAAGCTATCTCAACCTGATTGATAACTGGGCGGGTAACGAACTCAAGGTCGATGCCATGGCCAAGACGCCCCCACGGCAGGGGCAGGCCTGAAAAAACAGAAGGCCCCTGCCACGAACCGGGCAGGGGCCTTGACCGGCTGTATTACGCGACGCGCAGCGTAACCTTGTGCAGTTCCTTTTCCACCTTCGCATCGGGGTGGCCGGCATGGAAGGCTTCCGCAGGCAGGAGCTTCAGGTCCGTGATGGTGTCAAGCGGCAGAACGCTCCATTCACCCATGGGGGGCACGCGTTTTTCGTGGGCATCCTCGCCACGATAGATGAGCACCTGCGGCTTGCCATCACGCTCGCCAAGTGCGTGGGGGGAGCCGATGTAGTTCTTGGCATCGAAAGTAAAACCGACGACGGTTTTCTTGCTGATGGCGTCACGAAGCATGTTTTCAACGGACATGGCTGTTTTCCATTCTGGTAGATATTGACACGCTCCCGCATGTTATAACGGGCTGTGAGCGTTATAGCCTGTCTGGCCCGGCACAGAAGGGGCGGGAATGGTTCATTGTTGCAACACTGCCCTGCACGACCCCATATGGCGGTCAGGAAAGCGTAGTGAACAGCAACCTGAAATTGAGCACGAGGATTACTGCCCTCATGACCCATGACAGGATGGCCACAGGTCGCGATGTGTTGCGCCGGTCAGGCACAAACATGGTCAAGTAGGATGACCGGGGCGATGGCCAGCCCGCGCATGAGCAGCAGCCGTGCTGATGACTTCCGCAGGTCACATGCCAGCCACAGCACGATGTTGACAGCAGGGAGAAGGTGCATGCGGCAGAGGGCATCCGGCGGCAGTACCCCGCCGGACCGAAAACGATTGCAGCAGCACGGTCATGAAGTTTGACGGGCCGATAACGGCCCGCAGCGTATAGTCAAACCGGGCCCCGCTTTACTGAAGATGGGTCATGGGGTGGACTGGTCCCATGACTTCATCTGCCCTACAGGTATCAGCGCATCCCGCCGCCTAGCGTGGCGCTGACCACGCCGGCGATCACGCCGGTGGTGATGGCGGTCAGCAGGTACTGGTTGCCGTAGCGCATCCACTGGTAGCCTGACGGCGGGGCGGAAAGGCCACGGTGGCCCTGCCAGTCATTGACAATCCAGCGGCTGTTGCGTGGGCCATCATAACGCTCGCCCTGATGCCACACGCGGTTCATGTCCGGATTGTTGTCATGCCAGCCGCCATCGCGGTTGCGGCCGGGACCTGCCATGCGGTGGTCGAGGCGGCCATGCGGGGCAGGGCGGCGCTCCGGGCCGGGGCCGCGGTGATCGATGCCTGCATGGGGTCCTTCATGGTCTGGGCCCCCGCCGGGGCCACCCATGCCACCCGGACCAGGGCCTTGCGGCCCCCCAAAGGGCTGGGCCTGGGCTGATGTTGCAAAGCCCAGCAGGCATGCCGCGCCAAGCGCAAGAAAAGATTGTTTTTTCATTATGTTTACACGCCTGATCTCGAAGGTTGGGTCAGACCTGATTCTACGAAATGCATGCAGGGTTGAAAATAATTATTCTTTCACCTTTAGAAAAGGTAATTTTCAATAACTTTCATAATCGGATGTGCCTGTTATTATCGTACATGAATGAAAAGAAACCGGCACAAAACCGTCTTACCGCCCCGTATCAAGTGCAACTTTGCCTGCGGCGGCCAGCGCCACATCGGCCTGAGGGGTATGGATGCGCGCGCATAACACATTGCGGTAATGCCGCTCGAGCGGGCTGTCCTGGCTCAGGGCCGGGTTGCCAATCGCGGCAAGGCCCAGTTCAACCGACTTGATGGCGTTTTCCGTTACCACATACTTGGCCAGGTTGGCTTCATGCGGCGGGTAGTGGCCGCTTTCGGCCTTGGTCAGCGCGGTTTCAATCAGGCTTTCATTGACCATCAGCAGCGCATCGATTTCACCCAGCAGGGTCTGGAAACGCGGCAGCGTGGCCAGCGGCTTGCCCAGCGCGGTCGGAACGCGTTCATGCAGGAAGGTAATCAGCCAGTCTCGCGCCGCGCGCGCCACGCCATCATACAGGCAGGCAATGGCCAGCACATGTCCCACCACCAGCGAGCCATCGCGGGTGTGCCATTCTTCGGGTGCGCGCAGGTCCACCAGCGCGGTGTCAGGCAGTTCCACATTATCGAACACAACGGTATGGCTGCCCGTGGCGCGCATGCCCATCTGGTTCCAGCTGCGTTCTATGCTCACGCCGGGCAGGGTCAGGTCCACCAGCACCTGCCCCACGCGTGGCGTGGCCTCATCGGTTGCGGCCCAGACCGTGCCCCAGCGCAGGGCGGTGGAGCCAGTGGAGTAGATCTTGCGCCCGTTCAGCCGGGGCTTGCCGTCAACCCATGTGATGCGCGTGCCGGGCAGCCCCCCGCGGGAGGGGGTGCCCAATTCAGGCTCGACCCGCAGCGCGTTGATCAGCGCACCTTCGTGCAGGGCGGTCTCGATCACCTGCCTGCGCGCGGCCTGAGGCCAGTTGGTGGCTTTGGCAATGACGGCGTGCTGCAGGTAATGCATGCCAACAATGAGCGCCGTGGTGGGGTCGCCTTTGGCCAGCGTGCCGATCACCTCCACAATCTGCCGCAGGCCGCCCCCCAGGCCACCATCCGCGCGGGCTATGGTCAGGCCCAGCAGGCCCGCCGCGCGCACATCATCAAGGTTATCGGTCGCAATCTCCCCCGATCGGTCATAGGCCGCCGCGCGCTGCGCAAAACGGGTTGCCAGGTCTGCCAGGACGGCCTTTGTCTGTGCCGGGGCGGGGGAGGGCGTTGCGTTCATGGATCACCTGTTTCCTTGCTACGGCTGTTAATGCCTACCCGCGTGCGGGGAAAGCACGCAGGCGGGACCACAATTACCCCTTATATCGGGGAGAAAAAGCGCGACGTACGCGCGTCATGTATCTTATTTTACAGATAAGGCAGAATTATAACTCTATCAATAGTGATTTTATGGTTTCACCATAATTAATGGTTCCATGCATGGATCCCTCCTGCCCCTCCGGGCCAGAGCCAACGCAACAGCGCTTCTGATGATACGGCAAGTATGCGGGCAGGCTGGTGACCAGCAAAGTGGAAAAAGATTTTACGCCCAAAACGAGAGAGGCCCGAAAACGCTTATGTTCCGGTCGCTTTTGCGCCTGGCGGATCGTCAGGTCCGAAGCGGCAGCGGGTCCATGATTTTTTTTGTTCCGGCATGATGGAGCAAGTAAAAAAATATCCGTTGCGTGCATATATTCCTGCCGATGGGGGCAGGGTGCGTGTTATACAGTGCTACATTTATTTTGTGGGTGTTCTGGTGGTCCTGTTTTTTTCTGGCCTGATTGCGCTTGTGCTTCTGGTCGCACTCAATATATTTATTTCGCTATCGGAAATATCATTTGCCGCCGCCCGTGATGCCCGTCTGCGCTCGCGTGCCGAAGCGGGGGATGAACGGGCCGTCGCCTTCCTGAAATTGCGGCGCAACAGCGGGCAGGTCATGACCGTGCTCCAGATCTGCCTCAACGGCGTGGGCGTGCTGGGCGGCATGATCAGTTCGCAGATGCTCTCGCCCTCGCTCACGCATGGCTTTACGCAGTGGGGCCTGAGCGAGGCCACGGCCGAGACGCTGGCCTCCGTGCTGGGGTTCATGCTCGTCACCGGCCTGTTCGTGCTGTTTGCCGACCTGCTGCCCAAGCGCATCGCCATGAACGCGCCTGACAAGATCGCGCTGGCCGTGGGGTGGTTCCCCGCCCTGGCATTGCGGCTGCTCTTTCCCATCGTGTGGGTATTTTCCAAGATGTCGGATGCGATCCTGCGCGCGCTGCGCATTCCCGCCGCCTCGGCGGTGGAGCCCGTAACGCCTGAGGACCTGCGGGCCATCCTTGCCGCCGGCACGGCCTCGGGCGTGCTGCTCGAGCAGGAGCACCAGATGATCCAGAACGTGCTGGGGCTGCAGGACCGCTCGATTACCTCCGCCATGACCCCGCGTGACGAGATCGTGTTCCTCGACCTGCAGGAAACCACCGAGATGCAGAAGGTCAAGGTACGCGCCAAGCCCTATTCCCGCTACCCTCTGTGCAATGGCGGCCTGGACAACGTGGTGGGTTCCATCCGCGCGGAAGACGTGCTGGCTGCCGTGGTGGATCGCGACCCCGCCAGTCCACCGCCCGTGCGCAAGGGTGGCCCTTCGGCCGAGAGCCCGATCTTTCAGGTGCGCCGCGACGTGCTTTCGGTGCCCGAGACCATCAATCTGTGGGATACGCTGGCCCAGTTCGACATCCACGGCGTAGGCTTTGCGCTGGTGGTGAATGAATACGGGCTGGTGGTGGGGCTGATTACCTTCAAGGATATCATGGGGGCGCTGATGGGGGGCGTGGCCAACCCGTTCGAGGAGCAGCTGATCGTGCGGCGTGATGCCAATTCGTGGCTGATTGACGGCGCCGCCTCGATCGGGGATGTGCGGCGTGAACTCGACGCAGTCGATCTTGATGAAGCAGGCCCGTTCGATACGATCGGTGGCTTCATCATGCACCGCCTGCGCCGCATGGCGCGCAAGGCGGACCGGGTGGACACGATGGGCTTCCGCTTTGAAGTCGTTGACGTGGAAGGTTTCCGCATCAACCAGCTTCTTGTGACCCGCCTGAACGGGTAGCGGGCCAGCCCACGGCGGTGGCCCGGATCAGGCGTCAGTTATCTTTCTGGGGCAAGGTGATGGATTGATACTCCAGCACCGGGCCATTGTGACTGGTTGATTTTATCTTGCCCGTCAGCGTGACATACTGCCCCAGATAGGACGTGAACTCGCTGATTGTATTCTTCGGGTCATGTTCCGTGATCGGGAGGAACGTCGTGGGCGTTACGTTGCTGTCGTCAATGAAGTCACCTTCCCCCGTATTTTCAATTTCCGTGAGCCGGTAAGGTTTATCCGTTTTTAATACGGCGTATTTATAATAAGATCCTGACTCTTTATCCCTGGTTTCAATAAACTCTATTGTCCCCTTGAGTGTAATGTCTGATCCATCATCTACGGTAGTTGTATAATTTGGCGCGGAATATTTAATAACCAGACTGGTGTCATTATCGCCGCTGGCATGGCTTGGGCCTGAAAAACCGCAGAGGACGGAAAGAGCAATGACCAAAGAGGAAGCAGAGATATTGCCCCATGAGACAACAGTGCGGCGCATATCAGGTTCCGTGCTTGTGCTGAAAGAAAACAGGGAGAACTGAACACCGCCAGGCAGCGTTCATTCATGCGGAAAAATCTATCCTAGACCGAATTCCCTGATTGTCCAACGCGGTATTGGGCGGTTTTCATGCCCGATTTGATGGTGAACTGAAGCCATCAGTCTTTCTGTGGCATGTCCGGCTCAAGGGTAAGGCTGGTTTTTGCAGGGAAGTGCGGCAGCGGGGTGCAGCCTTCGGGCGTGTTGTTGCGCAGGCATGTGGCGAATTCGGCAAAGGCTGCCCCGCGCGGGTCGGAGGCGCGCCAGACCAGTCCGATCGTGCGGCTTGCGGCGGGAATGGGCTGGACCGTAATCAGCCCGTCCCATTCGCCACGATTGCGCAGGGCAAGGCGGGGAATGAGCGAATAGCCTTCGCCCGCGCCAATCATGTGCCACAACATCTCGAGGCTCGCGGCCAGGCGTTCGGGTGCGTGGCTTGATGACATGCCGCACAGGGCCAGGGCCTGGTCGCGCAGGCAGTGCCCGTCTTCGAGCAGAAGCAGGTCCGGGCCCTTCAGGTCGAGCATGGTCAGGTTCTTGCGCTCGGCCAGCGCATGCTCGGCGGGGAAGGCGGCCAGGAACGGCTCGCTGAACAGCGGCACGCTATGAAAGCCTTCGCCGCTGACCGGCAGCGCCGCAAGCACGATATCGAGTTCATCATGGCGCAGCATGCGCAGCATGATGTCGGTCAGGCTGTCGGTCAGGCGCAGTTGCAGCTGCGGGTAGTTGCGGCGCAGCAGCGGCAGCAGGTTGGGCACGTAATAGGGGCCGAGCGTTGCAATCACGCCAATGCGCAGCAGCCCTTCAAGCGAGCCGGTGCGCACGCGCGCGGCCTCGATCATGGCGCGGGCGGCAGCCAGCACCTCGCGCCCCATGCCGATCAGCCGCGCGCCATCAGGCGTGGGGGCAACATGGCGGCGCGAACGCTCGAACAGGACCACGCCCAGCAGCGCCTCGAGTTTGCGTACCTGCTCCGACAGGCCGCCCTGGCTCACGCCGCACCGCTCGGCTGCGCGTGAAAAGTTGCGCAGGTCGTCTACCGCCACAACATATTCAATATCACGCAGGGAGAGGCCAGAGAGAGGAATGTAGGTCATGCGTATAGATAGAACCTATTTCGGAACATTTGTAAAAAGGTTTCTCCTATCACAGACATTGACAGAAACTGTTTCTGCGCATTTCGTGGGCGTGGGATAAGAACCCGTCGATAACTGACACGCGAAACCAAGGAGCATTCCAATGGCACGCATCAATGACTCGCTGAAACCGTTTACGACCGACGCCTTCCATAACGGCCAGTTCATCAAGGTGACCGATGCCGACGTGAAGGGCAAATGGTCCGTATTCTTCTTCTATCCGGCGGATTTCACCTTTGTCTGCCCGACGGAACTCGAAGACCTTGCGGATAATTATGCCGCCTTCCAGAAGCTTGGCGTGGAAATCTATTCGGTCTCGACCGACAAGCATTTCACCCACAAGGCCTGGCACGATACGTCGCCTGCCATCAGCAAGATCAAGTATGTCATGCTTGGCGACCCGACGGGCCATATCGCACGTAATTTTGATGTGTATATCGAGGAAGCCGGCGTGGCCGACCGTGGCGCGTTCCTGCTCGATCCCGAAGGCAAGATCCAGTACATCGAGATCACGGCAGGCAGCGTTGGCCGCAGCGCCGCCGAACTCCTCTCCAAGATCGAGGCGGCGCAGTATGTCGCCTCCCACCCCGGTGAAGTCTGCCCCGCGAAGTGGAAGGAAGGCAGTGAAACGCTGACCCCCTCGCTCGACCTCGTGGGCAAGATCTGATTTCGCCTCTGGCCCGGCCCCGCACTGCGCGGGCCGGGCCAGAACCCGCACACCCTGCCTGAAAAAGTGGAGAGACGTGCCATGTTGCAAGATGCCATCAAGACGCAGCTCAAGGGTTACCTCGCCAGTCTCGCGCACCCCATCGTGCTCGAAGCCTCGCTAGATGACACCCCGCCCTCGCGTGAGATGCATGAACTGCTGCACGAGGTCGCCGCCCTTTCCGACAGGGTGCAGGTCAGCGAGCAGGGCGAGGCCACGCGCAGGCCCTCCTTTGTCATCAAGTCAGCCGGGGCGAAGGCGGGGGGCGTGAGCTTTGCCGCCATCCCCATGGGTCATGAATTCACCTCCTTCGTGCTGGCCATGCTGCAGGTGGGGGGGCACGCGCCCAAATTCTCTGATGAGATGGTGGCCCAGATCCGCGCCCTGCCGGGGCATTATGACTTTGAGACCTATGTGGCGCTGTCATGCCAGAACTGCCCCGACGTGGTGCAGGCGCTCAACGCCATGAGTGTCATCAATCCCAATATCCGCAACGTCACGATCGATGGCGCGCTGTTTCCCGATGAGGTGGCGGCGCGCAACATCATGTCGGTGCCGCAGGTCTACCTCAACGGCAAGCTGTTCGAGACCGGCCGCACCGATGCAGGCCAGATTCTGGCGAAGCTCGATGCGGACGCGCCAAAACGCGCGGCGGAGAAGCTGAAGAACATCGCGCCCTTTGATGTGCTGATTATCGGCAGCGGGCCTGCGGGGGCTTCGGCTGCGGTCTATGCCGCGCGCAAGGGCGTGCGCACCGGGCTGGTGGCCGAGCGTTTTGGCGGCCAGATGATGGATACCGAAGGCATCGAGAACTTCATCTCGGTGCCCGAAACAACCGGCCCCAGGCTTTCCGCAGCACTTGAAGCCCATGTCCGCGCCTATGATGTGGACGTCATACCGGGCGAAGTTGCCACCGAACTCTTTCCCGCAGCCCACCCCGGCGGGCTGCATGGCGTGGCGCTGGAAAGTGGCGCGATCCTGCACGCCCGCACCATTATCGTGGCCACTGGCGCGCACTGGCGCCACCTTGGCGTGCCGGGCGAGGAGGAATACCGCAACAGGGGCGTGGCCTACTGCCCGCATTGCGATGGCCCGTTCTACAAGGGCAAGCGCGTGGCGGTGGCAGGCGGCGGCAATAGCGGGGTGGAAGCGGCCATCGACCTTGCCGGTATCGTGGCGCACGTAACGCTGCTGCAGCGTGGCTCGCACCTCAAGGCCGACAAGGTGCTGTGCGACAAGCTGGCCACCCTGCCCAACGTTACCGTGCTGACCGAGGCGCTGACCACCCGCATCGAGGGAAATGGCCGCAACGTGACCGGCCTGACCTATCGCGGTGGCGACGGGGCGGACCATCATGTTGATCTGGAAGGCGTGTTCGTGCAGATCGGCCTGCTGCCCAATACGGACTGGCTGAAGGACACGGTGGAGCGCAACGCGTTTGGCGAGATCGTGGTCAATGACCATGGCGCGACCTCGGTGCCGGGCGTGTTTGCCGCAGGCGATGCCACCACCACGCCCTACAAGCAGATTGTCATTGCCATAGGCGATGGCGCGAAGGCGGCGCTCTCGGCATTTGACTACCTCATCCGCGTGCCTGCGCCGGTGGAGAAGAAGGTGCCAGCCTGAACAGGGCTGGCCCTAAAGAAGTTTCCGTTGCCTGTCATATGCAGGCAACCCGTGCTGCTGCCTGCCGTTGGGCCAGAACAGGCAGCATGCAGGGGCCATCCCGTGCCCTCTCATCGGTCAATCGGGGCGCTGCTGCACGAAAGCCTGCATCATTTCGTACGGAGGCAGAGCAATGGCCTACAGGACCGTCAATCCGTTTACCAACGAGACCCTCGCGACATTCCCTGACCTGACAGATGCGGAACTGGCGCAGAAGCTTGATTGCGCCCAGGCAACCTACAGGCAGTGGTCAAAACAGCCTTTCAGCGCACGGGCGGCCATTGTGGGGCGCGCGGCTCAGCTCCTGCGCCAGAACAACGACCATTACGCCCGCCTGCTCACCCTCGAGATGGGCAAGCTGTACCGTGAGAGCCTGGCGGAAGTCGAACTCTCGGCCGATATCCTGCAATATTACGCTGATAACGCCGAAGAATTCCTCGCTCCCCAGAAACTGACCGAAAAGAGCGGCCGGGGCGACAACGCCATGCTGATCAGCCAGCCGCTGGGCATCGTGTTTGCCATCGAGCCGTGGAACTTCCCCTATTACCAGCTTGCCCGCGTGGTTGGCCCGCAGTTCATGGCGGGCAACGTGGTGGTGGTCAAGCATGCCTCCAACGTGCCGCAATCGGCTGCCGCCTTCGAGCAGCTGTTCCGGGACGCTGGCGCGCCGGAGGGGCTGTACACCAACCTTTACGCCACGCGTGACCAGCTAGGCGAGATCATTGCCGATGACCGGGTGATTGGCGTGGCGCTGACCGGCAGCGAGGGGGCAGGGGCCATTGTGGCGGCGCAGGCGGGCAAGGCGCTCAAGAAGACCACCATGGAACTCGGCGGCAGCGACGCCTTTATCGTGCTGGATGATGCCGATATGGAAAAAGCCGTCAAATGGGCGGTGTGGGGGCGCATGAACAATGGTGGCCAGTGCTGTGTCGCCTCCAAGCGCATCATCGTGGCGGATGCGATTGCCGATGAATTCCTCGACCGCTTCGAGACCGCCCTGGCCAGACTTGTGCCCGGTGACCCGATGGACGAGAAAAGTGGCGTGCCGCCCCTGTCATCGCAGGGTGCGGCGGACCAGCTGAACGATCAGGTCGCCCTTGCGGTCAAGCATGGCGCGATCGCCATCCGCGTGGGCGAGGCTCCGCCCGAGACCGGTGCGTTTGTACAAACAACCATCCTGACCGGCGTCACGCCGGAGAACCCGATCTTTCATCAGGAACTGTTCGGCCCCGTGGCCATGTTCTTTCGCGTGCGTGATGATGAGGAAGCCATACAACTTGCCAATGACAACCCGTACGGGCTGGGCGGCTCGGTCTTTACCAGCGATACCGCGCGCGGGGTGCGCGTGGCCGAGCAGATCGAGACCGGCATGGTCTATATCAACCACCCCACATGGACCACCTGCGACCTGCCGTTTGGCGGGGTCAAGCGCTCGGGGTTCGGGCGGGAACTATCCTCGCTCGGCATTCAGGAATTCGTCAACAAGAAGCTGATCGACGTGGTGCCCATTGATGCGGCCCCATAAAGTTTTCGGGTGCCGCCTTTTTTTATAAAGGGCGGCGTTACCCGAAACCCGCTTTCATGAGGGATGGGGTGCTGCGGGTAACACGGCGCTGGCATGCGCGCCGTCCATCGCCGCAGGCTGTGTCGTGGGTTGCGGGGCGGTTGCGGTGCGGGGTGCCGCAGGCAGCCAGCCCCCCTCGAAGCCCGCGCGTTCAAGTCCTGCGCGGATGTAGGGGTTGCGCTTCATCACGTTCCACACCAGCCCGCTGCGCCAGTTTTCAATCATGAGCAGGATCGGCCCCTGATCGATGCCCAGGTATTCATGGTCGGTCCAGAATGCCTTGCCATCGTGGAAACTGGGGTTGAACGCATCCACAAAGCCGTATTGCCCATAAATCTGCTGGCCGTACCGGGCTTTCATGTCGCGCAGCGTGGGCAGCACGATTTCGGGCGCGAAGGCTATTGAACCGGCAGCGGCGGTCGGCGCAATGGTGCCATCATCGAGCGTGTAGTCACGCCCCGCGCCACGGGCGGAATAGGACAGGAAATGCCGCGCCTGCCCATCAATCTGCTGCATGGTGTCACCAGGGCCGTCACACGCGGTCAGGCCCCATGTCGTGGCACTGTAGCCCTGCCATTTTCCGGGGTTGGCAATGGCATAGGCCTGCTGGGCATAGACCGCGCGGCGGCTGTTCTCGAAGTAATCGATCTGCTTCTCGCGCGCCCAGGCATCATGCAACCCGCGAAAGTCGATCCATGCATGGGTGTACTGGTGGCCAAACAGCGGAGCGAAGTTGAGAAAGGTCTGGCCGTAATAATCGCCCCAGCGCTGGCTGTTGGTGGCAAGCCAGGCCTGCCACGAGGCGGGTTCCAGCCCGTGGGTGGGGGCGCCAAGGCCAAGGATATAGGCCATCATCCCCTCGCTGTAGCCTTCCCAGTAATTGGGAATGAACTGGTGCTCGGGGCTCCAGCCCATGCTCAGCCGGTTATCGGGCCTGCGCATCCACTGCCAGTCCACGCGCGTGTAAAGCTTGTCAGCCAGGGTGCGGATTTCGCGTTCGGCGGCCGTGTCGCGGGTGTAATAGGCCTGCGCGAACAGTACCCCCTGCATGAGCAGCGAGGTATCGATGCTGGAGAGTTCGATATCGCGGTTGAAGCGCAAGCCGGTCGTTTTATCGAGAAAATGGTAATAAAAGCCGTGATAACCGGCAGCCTTGTCCGGGCTGTCATTCTGCGGGCTCTGCATCAGGTAGCGCAGGGTTGCGAGCGTGCGCTGCACCGCCTGCGCGCGGGTGATATAGCCACGCTCGGCCCCGATGCCATACGCCGTCAGCCCAAAACCCACGGATGCAACGCTGCTCAGGGTCTGGGGTGAGGGGTAGCGGTCGGGTATGAGGCCGGTGTGCGGGTCGCCTGCATCCCAGAACCACTGGAAGGTGCGCCGTTCAAGGTCATTGACCATGATGGTGTCGGGCGTGCTGGTGCTGACGGGTGTGGGGGCTGCGGTCTGTGCCGGTGCCGCAGGTGTTGTGGCCGATACGGGCGGAGCGGACGTGCAGCACAGCACTGCCGAGAGGACTATGCCGGCATAGCCCCGCGTGTGGGTAAATCGCAAAGCCCGGTCTCCTGCCTGGTGCTATTGCATACCGTTATGAATTCAGATCAGGCATGATGGCAAGATCCGGGCACTGCTTTGGGCGCGGGAGTTGCATTGCAAATTGTAACATCTCCGCCATGTCTTTCATGTCTGTCCCGACATGGCGGCCTGCGACAACGCAATGATCCGGCGGCAATGGGCAGGCAGGTCGCATCGCGTCAATGCGCCGGGGTTTGCGCCGGCATGGCCTGCGCGGCGGGCGCTGCCTGCCAGCCCAGGCCGAGCGCCTTCTGCACGGCGATGTAATCCGTGGTCATGCTGGCGCGCGCCTGCGCCTGCTGCTGTTCGATCTGGATGCGCTGGCGTTCCACATCGAGCGCGTCGATGACCGAGAGCGTGCCGGCGCGCTGGCGCTGCTGGGCCAGTGCCCATGACTGGTCGGAGGCGGCGCGGGCCTCATCGAGCTTGAGCACGTATTCACGCTGGTGGCCAAAGCGCGACAGGCTGCCTTCCGCATCCTGCAGGGCCGCGAGCACCACGGTCTGGTAATGAGCCAGTGCCGCGTCACGCCCGCCCTTGGCCTGCCCCACGCGTGAGTTGGTGCGGGCAAAGTTCAGGATGCTCCATTCCAGCGTTGGCCCGCCCATGTAGGAAAAACTGTCACCCGAGAAGAACCGCTGCCCGTTCGCCCCGGTAAAGCCCACCGTGCCAAACAGGCTGATCTTGGGGAAATATTGCCCGATAGCCTGCCCGATCTGGGCATTATTGGCCGCGATGTCACGCTCGGCCACGCGGATGTCGGGCCGCCGGCGGATCATGTCGGCAGGGTTGCCCACGGGCACGACCGCAGGCGGCACGGGCACGGGGGCGGGGGTGGCCAGCATGGCGTCAAGCTGGCCGGGCTCGCGGCCCACAAGGGTGGCAAGCGCATCCATATAGCTGGCCTGCTGGGCCTTCATCGGGGCAATGGCGCCCTCGACCTGTGCAAGCTGGCCTGCAAAGCGGGCTACGTCTTCTTGCGATACGGTGCCTTGGGCACGGCGCTGGCGGGTCAGGTCCAGCATCTGGCGCTCGATGGTGATCGTGCGTTCCATCAGCGCCAGGCGGTTCTGCACATCACGCAGGCTGACATAGTTGCGGGCCACATCGGCCACGAGGCGCAGGCGTGTATCGGCCAGCTGGGCCAGCTGGGCCTCGCTTTGCGCGCGCGCGCCCTCATAGCCGCGCCGGTTGCCGCCAAAGGGGTCGATTTCCCAGCTGGCGTCAAAACCCGCGCCGTAGGAATCGGACTTGATGGCCGGTGGCAGCGTCATGGCCTGCTCGGCCCCGCTGCCGCCAAGCACGGATGTAATATCGCCCGTGGGGATGCGCGTGCGGTCCCAGAAGGCGGCTGCCCCACCACCGGGGAAGAAGCCCGCGAAGCGTTCACGCTGGGTGGCGCGGGCCGTGTGCAGGCGGGCGGCGGCCTGCTTTACGTCAGGGCTGTTTTGCAGCGCGGTGGTGATGAGGGCGGTCAGGATCGGGTCATTGAGTCCGGTCCACCACTGCGCCAGCGGCTCCTGCGCCGGGGTGCGCGTGGGGTCCGCGCGGTTGAAGGCCTGCGTGTGCTCCGCCACCGGGGCGACATGGGGTGGGCCCTTGTAGTCCGGCCCGACCGAGCAGGCGGCAAGGGGAAAGCTGGCTGCAACACCTAGCGCAAGGCGGCGTGGCGTGCGGCACAGGGAGGGGAAAAGGCGCATCATATCTGTCATCCCACCGTCATGCCGGCGTCTTTGGGTAGGGGTTTGATGAGCATGACCAGCGGCAGCATGGCCAGCAATGCTATGCCAAATATCCAGAACAGGTCGCTATAGGTCATGACCGTGGCCTGCCGGGTAATGAGCGCGCTCAGGCGGGCGAGGCCAAAATGCTGCACGAAGTCCTGCCCGGCCAGGGAGTTGGCGGTGACCGTTTCCTCCAGGCGGGCGGTGTGCAGGTCCAGCCTGCGGTCATGCAGGGTGGCCACCGCCGCCAGCCCGAACGAGCCGCCAAGGTTACGCGCGGCGTTGAACAGGCCGGATGCATCCTCGGCATACTGCATGGGCACGGCGCTGGTCGCAGCCTGGTTGAGGAACAGGAGCGAGAAGAACTGCGCAAACCCACGCACCACCTGCGACCAGAAGAAGTGCTCGCCCGTACTATCGGGCGAGAGGTGGGCGTTCATGAAGCAGCTCACCACATACAGGAACATGCCAAAGCCAATGGCGAAGCGGATGTCGAGCTTGCGCACCAGAATGGGGAACACCGCCAGCATGAGCAGCGTGGGCACGCCGCTTATGGCCGCGACCAGGCCCGACTGCTCGGAATTGTAGTCCGGCACGGCGGCAAGGAACTGCGGTATGAGATACAGGATGCCATAAAGCGCGCCGCCCACCCCCAGGCTGAGGATGAACACGCCAAAAAAGCTCTTTTGCAGCAGTATTTTAAGGTGAATGACCGGCCGGGGCGAGCGGAACTGCCCAATAACCAGCAGCGCCATGCCAATCACGCACATGATGCTGAGTTCACGGATCATGTCGGATTCAAACCAGCGTTCGCGCTGCCCTTCCTCCAGCACCACGGTCAGGCCGCCGAGCCCCATGATCAGGCCCGCCAGCCCGTAATAATCCGTCTCACGAAACGCGCCCCAGTCGATCTTGCCCGCAGGCAGCCCCACGAACAGCAGCACCCCAAGCCCGATGCTGATGGGCAGGTTGAGGAAGAAGGCGTAATGCCAGCTCAGGTTTTCGGTCAGCCAGCCGCCAATTACCGGCCCGATCACGGGGCCGAGCACGGCGGTCATGCCAAACAGCGCAATGCCCACCGGGCGCTGGGCGGGCGGCAGGCGGGTGGCCACGATGGTCATGGCGGTGGGGATCATCGCCCCACCCGTAAACCCCTGGCCCACGCGGCCGATGATCATGTGCAGCAGGTTGGGCGACAGCCCGCACCACATGGAAAAGATGGTGAACAGCACGGCGGCGATGAGCAGGAAGTTGCGCAGCTTGAAGATGCGCTCGAACCAGCCCGCCAGCGGAATCATGACAATCTCGGCCACCAGATAGGCGGTGGTGACCCATGTGCCCTCGCTGCTGCTGGCCCCGATCTCACCCTGGATGGTGGGCAGGGCTGAGTTGACGATGGAGGTGTCAAGCGTTGCCATGAGCGCGCCGATGGTGCCCGCCGCCACGGCCAGCCAGGCGGCGGCATCCGCCTTTTCGGGCGGGGCCTGTTCTTCAGCCGGGGCAGCGGGGTTCACGACCCACCATCCGCCGCGGGTTCGACCAGTGTATCGACCGCAGCCGTAACCGACAGGCCGGGCACCAGCACCGCGCGCTCACTGCCTTCGGGCTGGATGCGGATGCGCACCGGCACGCGCTGCACCACCTTGGTAAAGTTGCCGGTGGCGTTATCAGGCGGCAGCAGCGCAAACTGCGCGCCAGTGCCCGGCGCGAAACTCTCGACCGTGCCCTTGATCCTGGCGCCGCCCAGCGCATCGATCGAGATTTCAACCGGCTGGCCGGGCCGCATGCGGCGGATCTGCGTTTCCTTGAAGTTGGCCACGAGATACAGATCCTGCACCGGCACGATGGTCATCATGCGCGTGCCCACGGTGGCGTACTGCCCCACGCGGGCGGTCTTGTCGCCCACGCGGCCATCAATGGCGGCGCGGATGGTGGTGGCGTCAAGATCAACCTGGGCCGTGCGCTGCTGGGCAATGGCCTGCTCGATACGGGCCTGCGCCTGAAGGATCTCGGCGCTGTAGGTGGCAAGCTGGCGCTGGGCGGATTGCAGGCCCGCGGTGGCCTGGGCAAGCTGGGCATGGGCCTGCGCGCTGCTGTTGCGCAACTGGTCGTAATGCTCGCTGGTTTCGGCGCCGGTGGCGGCAAGGGCGCGGTAGCGGGCCACTTCCCGGTCAGCAAAATCGGCCTGCGCCTGTGCTGCCTGCACGCGGGCCTGCGCCTGCGCGATCTGGGCATCCTGCGCATCGATCTGGGCCTTGGTCTGGGTAATGGCGGCCTGTCCCTGATCGGCCAGCGCGCGGGCCTGCTCGAAGCGGGCGCGCGGGTCGCGCTCATCAAGGCGCAGCAGGACCTGGCCCTTGCTCACCTTCTGGTTCTCGGTCACCAGCACGTCATCGACAAATCCCGCGACACGGGTTGAAACCGTGACCTGATCGGCTTGCAGATAGGCATCATTGGTGGACTCGATGAAGCGCCCGTGCGTCCACCAATGCACCAGCCATACGGCAAAGGCTATGAGTGCCATGCCGCCAATACAGGCCAGCACCATCTTGCGGATGGCTGCCTTGCGCGGGTCTGCCGGTTTTTTTTGCGCGGCAGGCTGGTCTGCGGGGGAAGGGTCGGTCGGGGGGGTGTCAGGCATGCGCCACCATTTATGGAACGGGTCGGTACGGTTTCAGTAGGATGGACAATATGCCTCGGTCAAGCCACATAAGCACGTAAGTTCATGCCCTGACTGCCGCCGGACCGGGAATTGCAAGATGTCGAACGCCATGGCCAAACCGCGCCGCTCAGGCCGCCCCACGCCCGCGGATTCAGCCCAGCTCGACCGCTACCTGCTTGAGGTGGCGGGCGACCTGTTCATCGCGCACGGCTATGCGGGCACCTCGATGGGGCAGATCGCGCGCGCGGCGGGGGCCAGCAAGCAGACGCTGTATCATCGCTATGCCTCGAAGGAGGCGCTGTTCAAGGCGGTCATTACCCATTTATGCGCGCAGCTTCTCGAGCACGACACGCAGGTTTCGCTGCGTGATCCGCTTCAGGCCCTGCACGCGGTCTGCCGCATGCTGCTCGACTTCATCATGCAGGAGGACGTGATCGCGACCTACCGCATGATGATTGCCGATGGCTACCGCTACCCCGCCCTGATCGACCATGCGATGGATGAAATCGTGGCGCCCTTTCACTGCCGCATCATCAACCTGCTGCGCGCGGCGGGTGAGGCGGGGCAGATCCCGCCCGGCCATGACAATGAACACACGGCCCGCCTGCTTACCGGCCTCATGACCGGCTGGGCCATACAGCAGCGCCTGCTCGGGCGCGACCCGCTGCCAGATGCCGCCGCCAGCGCAGCTTATGTTGATGAAACGTGGCGGTTTTTCCTGCACGGTCTGGGCGTGCGGGCAGGGGCGTGATCAGTCCTGTTTTTCAAATGCGCCAGCGATGGAAAGCGCAACCTCGTCGCCCACCATGGGCAGGTAGGTCTTCATGCCAAATGCGCTGCGCCGGATGGTTGTGGTGGCCTGAAAGCCAACCGTATAGGCCTTGTCAAGCGGGTTGAGGCCCGCGCCCACATACTGCACCTGCAACACCACGGGGCGGGTGACGCCATGCAGCGTCAGGTCGCCTGTAACGCTGGCATGCTCAGCCCCCACCGGCACGACACGGCTCGAAACAAAGGTGGCGTTGGGGTAGCGGGCGGTATCGAACCAGTCCTGCCCCTTGAGTTCGGTGGTCAGCACCGGGCTGGTGGTGATGATGCTGTTTACCGGCACGGTTACGTTCAGGCGTGAGGCGGCAGGCTGACCGGGGTCAAGCCGCAGCGTGCCCGAAATGCCGGAAAACAGGCCCGAATAAGGGGTAAAGCCCATATGCAGCAGCGAGAACGTGATCTGCGTGTGTCCGGGCTCGACCCTGTACTGGCCGGGGCGCACATCGGTTGCGGGTGTTGCGGGTGTTGCGGCGGCAAGCGGGGCGAGGGGCAGGGTAATGGCCAGCGCCGCAAGCATGCAGGTGGTGAACTTCAGGGTCATGGGCATCCTGTCCTTGCAGGCGAAAGGGGGCGGCGGCACGCCCTCAGCCAAAGCGGAAGCCGGACAGTGCCTTGCCCATGACCGTATCACTGTAATCCCGCCTGCCAAGGTCATTTCCCGCAGCACCCGCAGCAAAGACCAGCGGCAGCAGGTGCTCTGGCGTGGGGTGGCAGATACGCGCGCCGGGGGCCTGCGCCCAGTGGGTCAGGGCCTCGGCGCGGATGGGCGGTTGTGCTTCCACCGCCCGCGTCAGCCATGTGTCGAATGCGCGTGACGGCTCATCGGATTGCGGGTCGCGCCCCATCAGGTGGCGCACGTTGTGATAGGTCATGCCGGTGCCCACGATCAGGATATTGCGTGCCCGCAATCCCTGCAGGGCAGCCCCCATGTGCAGGGTGTGCGCGGCATTGAGGTCGCGCGGGAGCGAGAGTTCCACCACGGGAATATCCGCCTGCGGGAAGGCCAGCATGAAGGGAATGAACACCCCATGGTCAAACCCGCGCCCGGCATCGGCCTCACCGGGCATGCCTGCGTGGGCCAGCAGGTCGAGCACCTCGGCTGCCAGCGCGGGCGCGCCGGGGGCGGGGTATTGCAGGTGGTAGGTATGGGGTGGAAAACCGTAATAATCATAGATCAGCGGCGGATGCGCTGATGCGGTGACCGTAGGCACCCCTGTTTCCCAATGACCGGACATGACCACGATGCCGTCAGGCCTGCGCGGCAGGGTGGCGGCGATACCGCGCAGATAGGCGGCCATGTGGTCCCACGTATCGGGCCAGTCCATGAAAAAGCAGGGGCCGCCGCCATGCGGCAGGAACAGCACCGGCTGGCGGGATGGGGATGGTTCCATGAGGGCGTTCTCCCGCTGTCTGAAAATAACCTGTTCATAAAGCGTAAGGCAAAAGTGTTCAGGCGCCACCCCTGTTTACCCCAAACGTCTTTATAATATGCAGGTTCTTTCAACGGCAGGCTGTTCAGAGCGCATGTCGTGGCAGGCAGACAGGGCCGGATGCGCAATGCCGGCCCTGTTACGGGGTTTTACTTTCCGCAGCTCTTTTCGAACTCGTTATGAACGTCCTGCTCGTTTATCTTGATTTCTCCGCGATAGACCGACTGGGGCTTGAGGTCCACGCGCGCGCCACCAACCGTAACAGTGGTGTCGGAATTGATTTTCCACTCGCCCGAAGGTTCCTTGGACACGGACTTGCAGTAATCGGGATGGCCCTGTGCGAAGGCCGGGGTGGCCAGCGCGATTGCCGCGACGGTAGCGAGAATGGAAGCAGATCGGATCATCATGTTCTGTATTCCTCTATGTGCCTGTTATCGCCGATGCATCGACCCGGTCAGTGTGCGCCGGTAAATGTGGCGAGTGTTTGGCAACAAAAAGTTACAAAACCCCATATTCAGGATAGGGAGCGGCCCGCTACCGCTCAGAATTTAATCTGGAAAAGCGACATGATGGCATGAAAATGCTCAGGCGCCCTGCTGGCGTTCACCTGCCCGTATTCATACTGCACGGTGGTGCGGATGATGGCGGTCGGCCACCAGTTCAGGGCCAGCGAGCCGGTCTGCTGGCTGCCGCCATGCACGGTGGCGGAGTCAAGATTGACCTCGGAATAGCGGGCCGCGACTTCCAGCACGCCATAGCCGTTGCACAGCACATCCTGCCCCCGCGCGCATGTGGGGGAAGAAAAGGCGGCGGTGCGCCCCTTCCACTGTCGCGGCGTGCCGTTGATGGTGTAGCCCAGCATGCCGTACCAACCATGAAAGTTCAGGTTCTGGCTGCCTGCGGCGGGGCTGGTGTCGAGCATGATGTCATAGCCCTCGCCCTGAAACAGCAGCCTTTTCCACGCCACGGCGGCCTCCACGCCAAAAGCCCCGGCGGATGTGGCGGCAAGGCGGCCGGTATTGAGGTATTTCGCGACCGTGCCGGTGTTGAGTTCAGGGTTGTCGGATAGTGCAATGGCCGGGCTGCTCCGTGTCATGGCGGCGGGACGGAACACCCATTCCCCCGAAATGCCGGCATGCACCAGCACGTCATGGCTGCGCACCGGCAGCCCCACGAGGCGGAAGGCCATGGCGCGCTGGTTGCCATTCTCGCCGGGGCCTGCGGTGCCAGCCGTGGCGGAAAGGGCAAAATGGTAGCGCCTGCCATAGGCCTCCGCCTGCACGGCCTGCCGCTCGATGCCGGTGGCGAGGTTGCGGGTAATGGTGGAAATGCTGGAGCGCTCGACAAAAACCGTATCGCCCTGCGCCTGCATGGATTCAAGGCCGAAGCTGGGCTTGAAGATACCGGCGGTAAAGACGAAGTGCTTCAGCCCGATATAGGAGACCTGCCCCTCAAACAGCCGCATGGGGCCATTGGGGGCAGGCCCGAAATCCCATATCGCGCCAATTTCCACCTGGTCATGGATATTGACGCGCACGCCATTGCGCAGCCGCGCCCCGCGCGCGCCCGTGCCGGGATGGGCGGGGCCTGCCGAGACAAAGCCCCCCGTATCAAGCTGGTCGGTGGCATAAGGCCGGATGGTGACGCCATGCAGCCTGACCACGGGCACGCTCTGGGCGTGCAGGCTCGCCACCGGCGCAGCCGCAGCCACCATCGCCACCGAGAGGGACACAATGTATCGAGTTTGCAGCCGCCATGCCAAGGGTACGTGCTTTCTCCAGCCATAAATGATGTGGCGGGATAGCATGACGGGCAGGGCGGGGTATCTATCAAAAAATTGCACGAACCGCCTGTGCGTGCGTGAAGATTACGTGATGGCCGCCCTGTCATGGACCACGCGCTCATCAAGGGCGCAGGCCTGCTCGTGTTCGAGCGGGTGATCACTGGCGCGGATGACGCGACCATGAGCGCTTGCGCCAAAATCGGGCGCATAGCGGCCTTCGGTCCAGACGCGCTGGCCTGCGATCATGACATGGCGCACCACGCCAGGGGGGCGGTTGATGACCTGTCGGCAGCCGAATTCGGAGCGGTGTACGAATTCATAGCTTGCCTCCGGGTTCCACCGCCGCAGGGCCTCGGGGTCGATCACGCACAGATCGGCCTGCGCGCCCACCCGCAGCCTGCCTGCGTTGAGGTTGAAGAAATCAGCAGGCAAGCCGGTCAGGCGATGGATGGCGAGCGCCACCTTTTCGGGCCCGTCGGGCTCGGCGATCTTGAGGAAGCGCAGATTGCCGTCATAAAAGGCGATATTGGCCAGATGCGCCCCGCTATCGTTGAAGCCGGGCAGGGTCTGGGAGTTGAACAGCAGTTTTTTCAGCCGTGTGGGGTCGCGGTTGGCGAAGGTTGTCTCCCACCTCAGGTCCGTATCCCACTGCCGCAGCAGGTGCAGGAGGAAGGTGGCATCATCGCGCACGGGGTCGGGGAAAGTGGCGAAGAACGCAGCCTCCGCCGTATTGGCGGCACCCTGGCGGCCCTTGGTGTGCTGCCAGCGCAGCAGGCGGTTATAGGGGGCGAGCAGGGTCTCGCCCTGCCAGTTGGCCAGCGGGCATTCGGCCACCTTCATGTCGGCCAGGCTGCGGGTCAGCACGGTTTCTTCCTGTCGCATCAGGCGGCGCAGGCGGTCGAATGTCCAGCCGGATTTGCCCTTGAGCCACATCTCGCGAAAGCCCGCGATCCATTCCGGGTCGTTGAGAATGCGCGCCCGCCCCGCGCGGTCATCAAGTTCGAGTTCGTTCAGGGCGCGCAGTTGCGGTATTTCATCGGCAATGGGATTGATCGCCCCATCGCTCCAGATCCGGAACGAGGCGGCCAGCACCTGAAAGCGGAACATGCCACCAAGCAGCCGGGAATTAAGCATGGCCGAAAGCATGAGGCACATCGAGACGGCGGCGCGGTTGGTCTGCAAATCGATCGCGGCGAGCACCGTGGTCTTGAGCGGGCGCCCGAACAGTCGCCCGCTTGTGAGCAGGAAGCTGCGCACGGCATCGACAATGTCATCCTTGGGCGGTGTCGCCTGCCACACGCGCCCGTAGCGGCGCACGACCCCGGTCAACTGCCGCAGTTCGTGGAAGCTGGCATATTGCGTGGGGATCTTGCGCTTTTTGTGCGGGTCGTTGGCCAGGAAGTGAAAGGGCAGGGCATCGGTTGAAAAACCGGCATAACCCTGCGCCATGCCCGCATCGACCAGGCGCTCCATGCGCGCGCGCTCGCGCCTTGTGGGGCGGCGCGAGATGGAATCATGCAGGCCCATCACCTCGATGCGCAGCATGGAATGCGGAATGAGCGGCACCACGTTGGGGCCAAGCTTCAGGGCGGAAAGGTGATCGAGATAGCTTTGAGAATCCGTCCAGTCACACGCATCGGCCACCCGGGCCAGCACGCTCTTGGGCATGTTCTCGACGCGGGCGAAGCAGTCCACGATCGGGTCTTCGCCCTCGCGGCGCTGGTTGCCGTAGGTCACGCCAATGGAGCAGTTGCCGATCACCACCGTCGTGGTGCCGTGGCGCACCACCTCGGGCAGGGCGGGGTCGAGTTCAAGCTCGAGGTCAAGATGGGTGTGGATGTCAAGCAGCCCGGGCATGAGCCACATCCCGTCGCAGTCGATCTCGGTCGTGTGGCTGCTGGCCACGAGCAGGTGGCCTATGGCGGAGATCCTGCCCGCTGATACGGCGATGTCGGTTCGGGTGGGGCTTGCGCCCGTGCCATCGAAAAACAGCGCATTGCGGTAGATGGTATCGGGCACGCAGGTCTCCAGGGGGAAGAGAGGCAAACAACAGCATGACGAGGCAGTATTGCGGCGTATTGATGGCGTCGTGCCCCGGGCCATGCCCCTGTTTCAACCACCAGCCGGACGCAGGGTTGCACGCTGCGCTGCTGGCGTAAACCACCCGCCCATGTGGCGTGGCAACACCGTAACGTCAGCGCAGGCGCAATACAGGCTGTTCATGCACAAGGTGGCCCGCTATGCACACGCCCGTGGCCGATTGGCGTGGGGCAGGAGCATGATGGCAATGGATGTCAGGGCAGGGCGGATGTGCAGGGCGGGCGCATGCTGACGCGGCTTTTTCCCGTATGGGCGGTTCTGGTTTCGCTTGCGGCCGTGCTGATGCCCGGCCCCTTCCTGCGCGTGACCCCGGCCATTACGCCGCTGCTGGCCTTCATCATGTTCACCATGGGGGTGACCCTCACGCTGGCTGATTTCGGGCGCATTGCGCGCAGGCCCGCGCCGGTGCTGGCTGGCGTGGGGCTGCATTACCTTGTCATGCCGCTTGCGGCATGGGGGATCGCGCACATGCTGCGCATGCCGCCCATGATTACGACGGGCATGGTGCTGGTGGGCTGCGTTTCGAGTGGCACGGCGTCGAATGTCATGATCTATCTCTCGCGCGGCGATGTGGCGCTTTCGGTCAGCATCAGCACGCTGTCCACGCTGGTCGGCATCATCGCCACCCCGCTGCTGACCCGGCTTTATGTTTCGGCGGGCGTGAGCGTGGATAGCTGGGGCCTGTTTCGCAGCATCATGGAGATGGTGGCCCTGCCGGTCTGTGGCGGTGTTGCGGTCAATACGCTGTGCCCGCGCGTCATCCGCCGCATCTCGCCCGCGCTGCCGCTGGTGGCCATGGTGTCGATCATGATCATTATTGGCAGCATCGTGGCAGGCGTGCGGCCTGCTCTGGCCAGTGTCGGCCCGATCGTGCTGCTGGGCGTGATCGTGCATAACGCCATCGGGCTTGCCGGTGGTTACTGGGGGGGCAGGCTGCTGGGTTTTGATGAATCCGTATGCCGCACGCTGGCGCTGGAGGTGGGCATGCAGAACTCGGGTCTGGCCGCAACGCTGGGGCGGGTCTATTTCTCGCCGCTGGCAGCGCTGCCCGGCGCAGTTTTTTCGGTTTGGCACAACATATCGGGCTCGGCGCTGGCGGCCCTGTGGGCCGGACGGCCGCCCCGTGATGGGGATCAGCCAGAATAACGCATCCGGTCCTGCCCGCGACAGGGCGAGGCATGCCACAACGCATGCCCCGTCCGTGCCGGGTGGTCAGGGCATGGGCGCCGTGTTTGGCGTGTGAAACAGCAGGAACAGCGCGATGATAAGCAGGATGACAGGCAACAGCCCCAGCCCGTTGAACCCCGTACTTCGGGAGCCGCCGTACCAGCCGGAGCGATAGCCATACCCACCCCCGCCAATGGCGAAGATGATGAGTGCGATGATGAGAAGAGTCAGCATGGGATGTACTCCGCAAAATGCCTGCTGACCCAACGTGGCCCCTTGTGGATGGTTCCGCCTGAACGGTCTGCCCGCACCCGTGGCCAAGGCTTATACGACAGGCGTGGGCGGGGGCCTGCGGGCAAAATGGGCGGCAAGGTTGGCCACCACCAGTTTGCCCATGGCCAGCCGGGTTTCTACCGTGGCGCTGGCGCGGTGGGGTTGCAGCACGGTGCGCGGCGATGTGCGCAGGGCCTCGGGCACGTCGGGTTCATGTGCAAACACATTGAGCCCCGAGCCGCCCCCGGTGGCAATGCCGCGTATGCGCCCCGCCACATTGACAGGCACGCCCGTGGGGCCGGGGCGGTGTACCACATAAGTGGCCTCGAGCTATTTATCGATGGCGTCCATCATGGGTTCAAGCTGCAGGATTTCAGGCTGCATGGTCATGTCTCCCACAGGGTCAGGCCAGATGGGTCTGCACCGTGCCGATGGAAGGAAAGCTTGCGCGCACATCGGTATCATGCACCACGAATATCGTGCCGGTTGTCGAGCCGGTGGTGACCAGGCATCCCGCCTCAATGCCCAGCCCACGGCGCGCAGCATGGTTGGCCAGCCAGACCAGCAGGCGCAGCGGGTCGCCCGCGCTATTGCCGCCCACATGCTCGACCACCGTGCGCCCGTTTATGGTCAGGCTGACCGGCTCGCCCGTGGGGGTAATGGCCCGCCAGTCCGCCATGCCGGGGCCTACGATCAGCGCCCCATGGCTCTGGTGATCGGCAGTGTGAAGCAGCTTGTGCTGCGAGCCGGGTTTTTCAAACCGCGTATCCACAATCTCGATCATGGGGTGAATGGTGCCGATGGCGGCCATGACTTCATCAGCCGTCCATGCCGCTGCGCGTGGGGGGAGGGCTTTGGCAAAGCGGTAGCCGATTTCAGCCTCCACGCCCAGATGGCGGCAGACATAGGCGGGCACGGTCTCGCCATCCTCAAAGATCGTGGCCGCATGGATGGGGGCGGCAAACGGCTCGGACTGCGGGGTTTCTGCGCCCACCTTCCACCCCCGTATCGGCCCGAGATGCAGCCCCACCGCATCCTGCACCGCATAGGCATCGGCCAGGGTGCGCGGGGTCAGCGCCTCGTGCACGCTGGCGAGAGGATCGGTTTTCTGCTGCCTTACCGCAAGGAACAGGTCGGCCAGACTGGTCGGGGCAGAAATGGGCATGGGGTCTCTTTTCCGGGGCGTCGTTTATGACTGTATCCCGCATGGTGGCATATCACCCCGCGCAAGGCCATATGTCCCCTCCCATCATGCCTCAGGCGGGGCAGGCCGGGTTTGTGCCTGCAAATCAGGCCGCATATGCGCTGTTTTTGGTGGATTATGATGATTGTGAATGTCTTGCGCTGCGTGATGCCAGGTGTCTCGATATCCGTATTTGTGTTGTAAAATCTGCATCATGGGTCTTGATAATAAAATGCGTCATGCGGGCATTTGGTGTATTGCGATGCAGTAAGTGCATGGTAGCCTGCCACCCCGACCCCACTGCCGGTTTCTGCGGAACCGGCCCACCAGAAAGTGGAACGTAATGCCCAACCCGTTCTCGACATTCAGTTCCCTATCGGCGCAGTCCCGCTCAGCCGAGGGGAAGGCAGCGCTGGCCGACCGTGCGAAGATCATGCAGTTGTGCGATGCCAGCGGGCAGGCCGTCGTTACCCCTGCCGCCTGCGGCAGTCTGCCCCATGCCCAGCGCTGCGCCATCGCCATCCGCATCGCGCGCGCCAATGGCTGTGAGGAACTGGCCACGACCTACGCCACCCTGCTGGCCACGATGGGGGCGGGCCCGCAGGTCACGGTCATTGCAGATGGCGCCGGGGCGGCGGATGCGCGTGAGGCCGCCATCCTGTCCTATGTCGATACGGTTACGCTCACGCCCGCCAGGGCCAGCCGCGCGCATGTTGATGCCCTGCTTGGCGCGGGCCTGACCGATAGCGATGTTGTCAGCCTGGCCGAGCTTGTGGCGTGCATCAATTTCCAGGTCCGCGTGCTTGCAGGGGTCCGTCTGGTTGAGGAGACATTCGCATGAAGCCCGTCACCCGCTTTACCACCGACACGCTCGACTGGGAGCCTTACGTCACCCCGGTGGATTATGACACGGCAACCCCCGCCCAGCGCGAGGCGCTGCAGGAAACGCCTTCGCACCGCAAGATCTCGAAATATACGCTCACGCTGGCGCACGACCCCGAGAGCCTGAAATACCGCTCGCCGCTGTTCAACCAGATCATGTACGGCAAGGACGGCCTGCCACGCGCGGAGCGTGAACTCGCGGCGGTGGCGACATCGGTGGTGAACCACTGCATTTACTGCGGCTCGGTCCACGCCGCGCGTTATATCGAACTGACCAGGCGACCCGAGGTGATGGATGCGATCTTTACCGATGGCGTTGCGGCTGAAATCGATGAGTATTCACAAGGCCTGTTCGATTTTGCGGTCGCGCTTTCCAAAACGCCTATCGCGGCCACTCCGGCCGATATGAACCATGTGCGCGATCTGGGCTTTAACGCGCTTCAGGCGCTTGACCTTGTGCTGGCCAGCGCCATTTTTGGCTGGGCCAACCGGCTGATGCACACGCTGGGGCAGGCCGTGGAACCCACTGAAACCTGAAAAACCTCTGTTATGTTTCCGGTCCTACGCGGGCGGGAGCGGGTAGTGGCAGGCAACTTCATGGCCGGGCTGGATGGTGCGCAGGTCCGGTTCCTCCACGCCACACCGCGCCTGCGCCTGGGGGCAGCGCGTGTGAAAGCGGCAGCCCGCAGGCCGGTTGACCGGGCTGGGCACGTCGCCGCGTAGCAGCATGGCCGGGGGCGCCCCCACCACAGGGCGCGGCACGGCGGCGGTCAGGGCGGCAGTGTAGGGGTGGGCGGGGGTGTGCAGCACGTCATCCGTGCCGCCACATTCAACAATCGCGCCCAGATACATGACCGCGACGCGCGTGGAAATCTGCCGCACCACCGCCAGGTCATGCGCCACGAATATATAGGTCAGCCCCAGCCTTTCGCGCAGGTCGGCAAACAGATTGACGATCTGGGCCTGCACCGAAACATCGAGCGCCGAGACCGGTTCATCCGCCACCACCAGCCGGGGCGACAGCGCAAGGGCGCGGGCAATATTGATGCGCTGGCGCTGCCCGCCCGAGAAGGCATGCGGATAACGCGCAAGGGCGGAGGCAGGCAGGCCAACCAGCGCCATGAGTTCGTGCAGGCGGGCTGCAATCGTGGCTGGCGTGCGTTTGCGCCCATCGGGCGCGGGATGCACGCGCAGCGGCTCGGCCAGCAGGTCGCCAATGCTGCGGCGCGGGTTGAGGGCGGCGGTGGAGTTCTGGAACACCATCTGCATGCCCGGGCGCAGCGGGCGCAACTTCCGTTCGCTCAGGGTGGTGATGTCGCGCCCTTCAAACAATACCTGTCCTGATGAGACATCATCGAGCCGCAGCATGCACCGCCCCAGCGTGGATTTGCCACAGCCGGATTCCCCCACCAGTCCCAGCATCTCACCGGGCATGACGCGGAGCGATATGCCATCAACCGCCTTCAGCCTCTGCCCACGCGGCAGGCGGTAGGTCTTGCGCACGTCGCGCAGTTCCAGCACGGGGATGAGTAGGGTCATGATGGCGTGGCCTGTGCGGTAGCGCGGGGTGGCAGGGGCGTGCCCTCGGTGGGCAGCACGCAGGCGGCCTGCTGCTCCGCCCCGGTGCTGACAAGCGCTGGCGGGGCAGGCAGGCAGGTGGCGTGCACATACGTGCAGCGTGGGCCAAAGGCACAGCCAGCAGGGCGCTCCTGCGGCGTCGGTGGCACGCCCGCAATGGCGGGCAGGCGGTGGGGCCGCGTGCCATACAGCGGGGGGATGGAGTCCAGCAATGCGGCGGTATAGGGGTGGGCAGGCCGGGCGAACAGCGTGGCGGTCGGCCCGCTTTCCGCCATGCGGCCGGAATAGAGCACGAGCGTGCGCGCGCAGGTCTGGGCCACCACGCCCATATCATGCGTAATGAGCAGCACGGAGGAGCCATGGCTGTGGCGTAGGCCGCGCAGCAGGTCAAGGATCTGGGCCTGTACGGTTACATCAAGGGCGGTGGTTGGTTCATCGGCAATCAGCAGGGTGGGATTGCATGAAAGCGCCATGGCGATCATGGCACGCTGGCGCAACCCGCCCGAGAGCTGATGGGGGTAGCGCTGCGCCGTGCGGGCGGGGTCGGGCACGCCCATCTCGGCCAGCAATTGCACCGTGCGGGCCCGCGCGGCGCGGCGCGAGAGGCGTTCATGCACGCGGATCTGCTCATCGATCTGCCAGCCAATGGTATAGACCGGGGTGAACGCCGTCATCGGGTCCTGAAAGATCATGGCGATATCGCGCCCGCGCAAGGCGCGCAGGGCACGCGGGGCCATGCCCACGAGTTCCCGGCCGCGAAAACGCGCCGAGCCGCTGACCTGCACGCCAGGGCTGTCGATCAGCCCCATCAGGGTCATGGCCGTGACCGACTTGCCCGAACCGGATTCCCCCACCAGCCCCACGATTTCGGCTTCGTTCACGCTGAAGGACACGTTCTCGACCAGCGGGACCATGCCGCCATTCGCGGGCACACTCACGCACAGGTCACGTACATCGAGCAGGGGCACGGGATCAGCGGGCATCACGCACCCTCGGGTCAAGGAGTAGATACACCATATCTACCATCGCATTGGCGACCACCACGAAAATGGCGGAATACATGACCGTGGCCATGATGACCGGCAGGTCGAGATTGGTGAGCGCCCGATAGGTCAGCCGCCCAACGCCGGGCAGGCCGAACACCACCTCGGTCAGCAGTGCGCCGCCGCCCACAAGCTGCGCGAAATCCAGCCCGAACAGCGAGACGAACGTAACCAGCGCGGTGCGCAGCCCGTGGCGCAGCATGACCCGTGTGGGGGAAAGCCCCTTGGCGCGGGCCGTGCGCATGAAATCCTCGCCCGCAAGTGCTACGAGGTCGGCGCGCAGCACCCGGCTGTAAATGCCGATGAACATGACCGCCAGCACAACCCACGGAATGACCAGCGAACGGAACCAGCCGCCCGGATCCTCGCTGAACGGTACATAGCCCAGCCCCGGCACCCACGAGAACAGCCATGTGTCATGATAGCGGCTCTGCGTAATCAGGTTGGTGACCTGCCCCAGCCAGAAAACGGGGATGGAAATGCCCACCAGCCCGGCCAGCATGAGCGTACGGTCCACCCACGTATCCTTGAAGGCTGCGGCCAGCGTGCCCATGAGGATGGACACACTCACCCAGATGAACGCGGCCCCGCACACCAGGCAGGCCGTGACCGGGGCGGCCTGCTCGATCTGCGGCACCACAAGCTCGCCCCGGTCGGCGTAGGAGGCGAGATCGCGGGTGATGAACAGCTTTTTCATCATGGTGGCGTACTGCACGGGCAGGGCGCGGTCGAAGCCGTATTCACGGCGCACTTTTTCCATGATCTGTGGCGAGGCGTTGCGGCCTGCGATGCGCGCGGTCGGGTCGGCTCCCGGCGTGGCAAAAAACACCGTGAATACCAGCACCGACACGCCAAACAGCACGAGCAGCGTCTGGCCCAGACGGCGGAGCAGGGCGGGGATCATCGTGCGCCCCCGCGCCCGTCAAGCGCATCGCGCAGGCCATCGGCCACGATATTGAGCGCCAGCACCACCGCCACGATGGCCAGACCCGGTGCGACCGCCACGAGCGGACGGGTATAGATCAGGCCCTCGCCATCCTGAATGATGGTGCCCCATGAGGCCTGTGGCGCCTGCACGCCCAGCGAGAGGAAGGACAGCGCGCTCTCCGCCAGCAGGGCCAGCGCCATGAGCAGCGGGCCAAGCGTTGCCAGCGTGGTGGTGATGTTGGGCACGATATCAAGCAGCATGATCCGCCACCCCGGCACGCCAAGGCTGCGGGCGGCGGTGACAAACTCCGCTTGCCGTAGCGCCAGCACTCGCCCGCGTATGGGGCGGGCGGCATAGGGTATATAGACCAGCGCTATGATGAAGATGGGAATGAGCAGGCTGTCCGCCCCCAGCACGAACGGGCCAAGATGGATGTTCTGGCTGACCATGACGATGGAGAGAGAGATGGCAAACAGATAGACCGGCACCGCCCACATGATGTCCATGATGCGGGAGAGGACGGTATCGATCACGCCACCGCAGAAACCGGCCACGATGCCCGCAAGTGTTGCCGCCACAAGGCACAGCACGGCGGCGCAGGCCGAAATGAGCAGGGAGTTGCGCCCGCCATACAGCAGGCGGGCGGCAAGGTCGCGGCCCTGGCTGTCAGCGCCGAGCAGGTAGGCGGCATGTCCCGTCGGCCCGATGGGGCTGAGGCCAAGATGCAGCGGGTTGTCATTGGGCTGCATGATGTCCACTTCCTGCCCGCCCAGCACAATGCTGCCCGCCACGTTTGAGGCGAACGGATCGCTGTGGGCCACGTCATGGGCATAGAGCGGGGCCAGAAGGCAGGCACATGTGATGAGCGCCAGCACGCCCAGCGCGCCCATGGCCGACCTGTTGCGCCCGAACGCACGCGCGGCCTGCCGCCACGGGCCTGATGGAAGGGAGGGGGAAGACGAAGGCATGGTTGGCGGCGCACCCGGATGCTTGCAGGACTGGTCCTGCCACTATAACCCGGCCTTGTCCCCATGCGGGAGGGCCTGCCACGATTTTATGTCACGCACCTGCAACGGCATTGCAACCAGATGGAAAAGCGTGCGCGGCATGAACGCGATGCTTCGGGCCAGAAGACGGTGCATTTTCATGTTGAATGCCTGCATGGCGTGCAGGTCGGTTTGCCATGTGGAAATATTTTGACCATCTTCGTCAATAAATTCAATATTTCCAGATCTGTCTGAAAGGAGAGAATTTTATTCAGGCAATACTGATCGGCGAAAAGAATGCTATTTTGAAAATAAACCGTGCCATCAATTACATAATAGGGCCAGGGCATAAAAAAATTGGTCGTGTCTGGGTTATGAACATTGAACAGCCTTTCAGACGCTTCAAGCCACTGTTCCTGATATTGGCGTGTGTTGAAAATGTATTGTTTGAAAATAAATTTGCAGAAAAACCGCCAATTTTTATGGTGTCGTTATAGCCTGTTTCACCATAAAGACGGTTTTCGCCGGTAAAAAATATCAAACATCGTTCAGCCTTATAATCTTGCCTGAAAAAGCCTTGCAGAAAATATTCTGCTATCATGAAGGCGTTTCTGGCGACAAAACGATTTTCCGCGCGGTCGATGGAATGAATGGTTGGAACAGATAATGATAGGACAGCTATCGTGCTGCTGCTGTAAATCATAATTTTATGATTACAGACGTCCTGTTTCTATAAATAACTATTGAAACATAAAAACGTAATCAGTTCCTGCCTCTAATTTTCCAGTAACGATATGGCAGTCGCAAAGCTTGGCGCTAGTGGCAATAGCGGCGTAATGGTGGCCTGCCAGGCGTGGTACAGGTCGGCCTTGCCTGCATAGACCACGGCGGATGGCCGGTTGTTGCGGTCAAGTTCCTGTATCCAGCCACCCCGTTTGCGGTCGATCATGTAAAGGTCGATATAGTCCCATATCGTGCGGTACCACTGTTCATATTGCGCATGCCCCGTGCGCTTGAGCAGGGCGGCGGCGGCAGTCATGGCCTCGGCCTGGCACCAGTGGGGGCGATTGTGCACCACGGGTTGAAGGTTCCAGTCGATGGTATAGACCAGCCCCGGCGCCCCATCGCGCGCCCAGCCGGTTTCCATGCCACGGTGGAACAGGGCCACGGCATCGTCCAGCAGCCACGATGGCGCATTGCCCTGCGTGCGCAGCAGGGCGGCCTCCAGCTTGAGCAGCAGGTGCGACCACTCCACAAAATGCCCCGGCGTCATGCCATAGGGGCGCAGGGCGTCAGCGGGAGTGTCGCGGTGGTAGTCGGGCAGGCGTGTCCAGTTGCGGTCGTAATGTTCGGGCAGGACATAATCGGCCTCGCGGGCCAATGTGTGGATGAAGCGCTCCACCACGCGCAGCGCGCGCTGCCGCCACACGGGGTTGCCGGTTACGTCCGCCACCGCCATGCAGGCCTCGACCGAATGCATGTTGGCGTTGGCGCCACGATAGTTTTCCTCATCCGACCAGTCAGCGGCAAAGCTTTCGCGAAAGACGCCTTCTTCCTCGCTCCAGAAATGCTCTTCCCATACCCTGAGCGCTGCATCGAGCAGGCTGCGGCCCTCCGGCACACCCGCAACCGTGGCGGATGAGGCGGCAAGGGCTACGAAGGCGTGCAGATAGGCCTGCTTGCGGGCATCCTCTGGCTGTGCGCCATCGGTGGGGGGCGTAAGAAACCATCCATCATGCACATGGTCGCGCAGGGGGCCGAGCAGGCACGCCACGCCATGGGCGGCTAGCGGGCCACAGCCCGGCAGGCCGCGCCCTGAAGCCACGGCATAGACATGGGTCATGCGCGCGCTGAGCGTGCTATCCGCCGTGGCTGGCGGCGGCAGGTTGCCATCATCATCAAGCGCGGCGAACCCCTCCGCCACGCGTGAGGGCTTGGAGAAATCAAGCAGGCGCTGGCCCTGCATGTCGAGCCAGCGGCGATGGGGCGAAAGGCGCAGCCATAATGCGGCGGGCAGCATCAGGGCAGGCAGCGGCTCAGCCATTGACGATCATGCCGCCATTGACGTGCAGGGTCTGCCCGGTCACGAACGATGAATCCTGTGCTGCCAGATACACATAGGCCGGCCCGAGTTCGCTGGGCTGGCCAACGCGGCCAAGGGGGGTCTTGTCACCCAGATGGGCAACGGCCTCGGGGTCAATCGGCCCCCAGCTTGCGGGTTGCAGCGGGGTCCAGACCGGGCCGGGGGCCACGGCGTTCACCCTTATGCCCTTGGGCGCAAGCTGTAGGGCCAGCGCACGGGTAAAGCCCATTTCCGCCGCCTTGGTGGTGGTGTAGGCCACGAGCGAGGCATTGCCCGCAAAGGCATTGACGGAGGAGGTATTGATGATGACGCTGTCACGCCCCAGATGCGGCAGGGCGGCGCGGGTGAGGTAGAAATAACCGTTGATATTGACGTCCATGTGGTGTTGCCACATGTCATCGGTAATATCAGTCAGGTCCTCGCTGACATACTGCACGCCCGCGTTGTTCACCACAATGTCGAGGCCACCCAGCGTGTCGACGGTCTGTTTGACCGCATCATCACATATGGCGCTGTTGGCCACGTTGCCGCGTATGGCAAGCGCCTTCACGCCCTCGGCTTTGGCCAGCCGGACCGTCTCGTGCGCATCTTCATCTTCTTCAAGGTAGAGAATGGCGACATCGGCACCCTCGCGGGCAAAATGCAGCACGGCGGCCCGCCCGATGCCACTGTCACCGCCGCTGACCAGGGCGCGGCGCCCCTTCAGCTTGCCGCTGCCGCGATAGCTCTCGCGGATGTGCTCGGCCTGTGGGTCCATCAGCCGTTCGACGCCGGGCTGGTGGGGCTGGCTCTGGGGGGGAATGGTGGTGGTCATGCAGGCGCTCCGTCATGGTGGAGGAAGGGCAGGGTCATGCCCTGCCTCCACCTAACGCACGCACCGCGCGGGATGTTGCCTGCCATCTGCCTGCCTTGGAAGGTGCGGTGTTACCAGCGCCCGCCGGGGCCGCCGCGCATGCGCGCGCCATGGGGGCCATAACCATCATCATAATGTCCGTCCTGCCAGTCCCGATGGTGGCGGTGGTGGTGTCGGCCATCGGCGCAACTGGTCATGGACAGGGTAAGGGAAAGGATCGCGAGGATCTGTAGGGTCCGGCTCATGAGGATCTCCTGTGACTGCCGATTGGCAACGTGGCAGGAGGCTGAAGGTTTGGGCAGGCATGAGGGAATATCTGATTACACCGCGCTGTCTGCCCTTGCAGGTAACCGCGCAATGAGCTTGTGGCGTGAAAACGCTTCATCCACGCCATCGTGATGCGCGCAGGAAGATGGTTTGGGGGGCATGGACCCGGGCCTGCGTGGCCATTCCTGTCCCGGCAGGCCCGGTGTCACGATCCTTCCGCCTAAAGGAAGAAGATCATCGCGGTTGAAAGCGCAAAGGCGATGGCCAGCAGGGCTGGACCCATGATGTCCCACCGGCTGGTATAACCGGCGTTATCCGTGCCGGTATGAAAGGCACGACGGAGATGAAACTTCATTGACGCCTCCTGTATGCGGGGCATGCGGCCGATCAGATGTATCTGTCGGGCTGCGGGTTCATATGAAGATTAAGGATAGCCATAACGCCAGTGTCAGCAGGACCATGCCCAGGCCGACCATATCCATGACACCGGGGTTTGTGCGGTAGCGTGTTCCCATATTCATGGCAACCTCCCTTGCGGGGGGACATGTCCCGCCCGATGGAGGTGACGTGGGATGCGCCAGGCGTGCTGGAAAGAGGGGGAATGGCCGGATAGAGAGCCTGCCCCATCACGTTTATGGCATCATCAGGCAAATGGTTCATGCGCACCTGCGCGTGAACCATTGCCCAGATCAGCACGACATTTTCAGGTGCCCGTTTTTTCAGCAGGGCAGCGCGTGAAGCCGTAAGGACCGCGCCCCGTGGTTCAGGGGCGCGTGTCGTTCAGCCCTTCGCCTGTGCGGCGTCGATCTCGAGGGCGAGCTGCGCCATTTTCAACGCACCCGCGCGGCTGGCTGCCCCGCAGATGAAGCGGGCCGGGTGGGCAAAGACCGCATCGGCAACGCCGGATACGCTGGCCAGCGTTGCGCCATCAAGGCCACGCCAGGCCTCGGGCAGGGAGACGCGCTGGCCAAAATCACCGCGCACGGGCGGAATGGCCTTGACGTTCCAGCGATCGGGGGCGGCGGGGGAGACGACATAGACCACCGGCAGGTCGTGGTCGAAAATGACCTTCTCGGTCGGCATGCCGGTTTCCATGAGCAGGATGCGCTTGTCCTCCGCCTGCGCATAGGCGGCAAGCACGCGGCTTTCCGCCTTGAGGCTGGCGCGCACGCGGTCGATCATGTTGACGAGATGCCCGGCAACCGCCACCGCCGCATTGGCAAAGCCTTCGGTCTCGCGGGTTTTTGCGGCATCGGGGCCATACAGTTCAACCGTATCCCATGTGGGGCGGCAGGCGGAGACGATATCGGCCAGCGACAGCTTGCCCATCTTGGTCATGCCATTATCATCAAGATCGATGGGCAGTACGAGCGAGCGGTCAAGGGACTGCCAGATGGCGGCGACCTCGGGTTCCGGCGCGGGGTTTTTGAGGATGCTGCGGATCGCGGCCATGCCGTAATCCTTCCACAACAGCCCGGCCGCGCTATAGGGCGTGCCGTCCTCGCGCAGGGGCTTTTCCTTCATGTGGTGGTCGTAGCGGCCCGTGACGGGGTCGTATCTGCCGCCCACGTCAAAGACAATGTCGGCTGCGGCAATGCGCTCGGGCGAGCGGGTGCGCGTGAAGGTCAGCCGCCCGTCCGGTCCGGTGCCCATCACACGCCCGCGCAGGTCGCCATCGGGTGCGAGCGCGTAATGCAGGATCACATAGCCCAGCGTCTCATCAAGGTGGAAATTACCTGAATGCGTCACCGCGCTGACGGGAGCGGCGGGGTTTTCAAGACCGATGGGGGTATGTTCTGGCATAAGGCGACCTGCTGCGGGCAAAAGTGAATTTGATAGTGCCGTCATGCCGCAAAGACCCCGGCAAGACAATGGGCAGTTTCAGGTGCCGGGCAGGGGGCGCCAGTTGCCTGCCTGCCCGCCAAAGAGCGGAATATGGCCCAGCGCGTGCACCGGCGGCACGGCGCCAGGGGTGGCCGCCTCCAGCGCCGCGCGCCAGGCCCAGCCTTCGGTCAGCACGGCTGCAATGGCCACGACGCATGCCCCCGCGCGCTCGAGCAGGCGCACGGCGGCAACAGCGGTGCGCCCGGTGTTGAGCACATCGTCAATCACCACCACGCGCCTGCCCCGCACGCGTTCCATCAGGGCGGGGTCAAGGTAAAGATGCTTGGTCTGGTCAGGGCTGGTGGATGACGTAAGCGGGATGGCAAGGCTGTCATCATACCAGAATTTGCGTGAGTGCCCCAGCGCCACGTAGTCACCCATGCCCAGCTTTTCCGCCACGGGCCGGGCATAGGCCAGCCCCATGGTGGGCACGCCAACAACCGCCTCAGGCGCCAACGGGCCGACCATTTCAGTCAACAGGCGAACAAGTTCGCGCTCGACGGCAAAGCCGGTCTGGTTGGCCATGAGCAGGGCAATGGCCTGCTCGCCGCCGGGCAGGGCGCGCAGTGGCAGGGTCAGGGTGGAGCCATCAGGCAGCTGCACCGGATAGGTTTCGCCATAAGGCGGAGCGGCGGCAGGTGCGCCCTCAGGCGACCATGTGGCGTGGTAGGCGGAAAAGGTCACGGATCAATCGGTCCCGGTCATGGCGTGGATCAAGGCCGGGGCACGGTGTTGTGCCCCGGCCTGCATGATACACGCTCCCGGCGGTTCAGGCGATGGTATCGACCAGAATGATCTCGGCATCCTCCAGCGCGCGCACGTGCACGGTCTCGATGTCGGACAGCGCCGCGCCATCGCGCTCGCCCACGCGCACGCCGTCTATTTCCACCGCGCCACGCGCGGGCACCAGGTAGCCCAGCCGCTGTGCACCCAGCCTGTAGGTGGCTGTCTGCCCCCTGGCCAGGGTCGCGCCAAGCACGCGGGCATCGGCATTGATGGGCAGGGCGTCGTCATCACCAGCCCGCCCCGAAGCCAGCACCACGAACTGCCCGGCACGCTCATTGCGCGGGAAGGCCCGCGTGCCCCATGAGGGCGCATGGCCCGCACGGTCGGGCATGATCCAGATCTGGAACAGGCGCGTGGCCACCGCATCGCGGTTGTATTCGCTGTGGCGGATGCCGGTACCAGCCGACATCACCTGCACGTCGCCCGCCTCGGTGCGGCCGGTATTGCCCAGGCTGTCGGTATGGGTGATGGCCCCTTCACGCACGAAGGTGATGATTTCCATATCCCGGTGCGGATGGGTGCCAAAGCCGGTGCCCGGCGCGATCATGTCGTCATTCCATACCCGCAGCGCACCCCAGTGCATGCGGGCGGGGTCATGGTACCCCGCAAACGAGAAGTGATGCCTTGCATCGAGCCAGCCATGGTCGGCGTGGCCCAGCAGGCCAAAGGGTCGGACTTCGATCATCGGGTTTCTTCCTTTCTGTTGCCCCCATGGTATCGAACCGGGGCTGGTGTTTATATGGAAATGAATGAAATGTTTCATTTCCAAATTTTGCATCTTCTGCGTGTGATCAGGCGGGGTAAAGACAGGGGCACGCAGATCAGTTAGGGAAACATATGGCACGCACCCTTTCCCGAGTTTGCCGGTGAGACTGCCGGATTTCGAGGCCTGGGCCATTTTTGCCAAAGTGGCGGAACGTGGCTCGTTTGCCCGCGCGGCGGAGGAGATACAGCTCTCCAAGCCCACCGTATCAAAGGCCATCAGCCGGCTTGAGCAGTCGCTGGGCGTGGCGCTGTTCAACCGCAATTCGCGCCAGATGTCGCTGACCGAGACCGGGCGGCTGCTGCTTGGCCATGCCAACACGATCGTGGCCGAAGCCGAAGCCGCCGAGACACAGGCCCGTGGCGGCACGCGCGCGCCTTCGGGGCTGATCCGCATGGCCGCCCCCATGACATTTGGCACACAGCACCTTGCCCCGGTGCTGCCCGAATTCCTGCGGCGCTACCCCGAAATCGACCTCACCATCGATTATAGCGATGCGCTGGTTGATCTGGTGGCGGGCGGCTACGATCTGGCGTTACGGATCGCGGCGCTGGCCGATTCATCGCTGCGTGCCCGGCGGCTGTGCAGCGTGCGGCTGGCGCTGGTGTGCACGCCCGCCTATCTGGCGCAGATTGGCGCGCCAGAGCATCCGCGCGCGCTCGCGGGGCACAAGAGCTTTGTCTATACCAATACCGCCGCCCCCGGCATGATCCGCCTGCACCATGAAGGCGATGGGCGGGAATTCGTGCTCTCGCAAACGGCGCGGCTGCGGGCGGATAACGCGGCGGGCTTCCTGCCCGCGCTCGAGGCGGGGCTGGGGTTCGGGCTGTTCCCCGAATTCATGGTGTGGGAGGGGCTGAAGGCGGGTCGCTTCGTGCGCATGCTGCCCGGATGGGAAGTCCCGCCGGTGGGCCTGTACCTCATCACGCCCGCAAGCGGGCTGCGGCCCATACGGGTCAATGCGTTTATTGATTATCTGGTAGGCGCGTTTGGCCACCCGCCCTGGGCACAGGATGGGGACTGCGCTTAGGCAGCGGGGACTCCCCCGGCAAACGGGCCGGGGGAGGGCGGGTCAGGCGGTAAGCTTGCGTGCAAGCCCGGCCACGTGCTGGCCAAGATAATGCGCGCCATCAAGCTCGGTGGGGCTGGGCTGGCGCGAGCCGTCGCCTGCCGCGATGGTGGTCGCACCATAAGGCGCGCCGCCGGTCACTTCATCCACCCGCAACTGGCCCTGAAAGCTGTAGGGCAGGCCGGTAATGACCATGCCATGGTGCAGCAGGTTCGTCATAAGCGAGAACAGCGTGGTTTCCTGCCCGCCATGCTGTGTTGCAGTAGAGGTGAACACCGCACCCACCTTGCCAACGAGCGCGCCCTTGAGCCACAGGCCGCCGGTCTGGTCCCAGAAATTGGCCATCTGCGAAGGCAGGCGGCCAAAGCGGGTGGGTGCGCCCACGATGATCGCATCATATTCTGGCAGTTCCGCCGTGGTGGCGAGCGGGGCGGCCTGCTC
The DNA here is from genome assembly GCF_040581405.1 of Komagataeibacter sucrofermentans DSM 15973. NCBI lineage: Bacteria > Pseudomonadati > Pseudomonadota > Alphaproteobacteria > Acetobacterales > Acetobacteraceae > Komagataeibacter > Komagataeibacter sucrofermentans. The sequence continues at coordinate 1,523,769 of NZ_CP137157.1, read as the reverse complement.
GGTTTTGAAATGATGGTTTTTGGCGACATCCTCAGGCACGAGTTCCGGCACGCGCTTGACCACGGCCTCCAGCCCGGCCTCGCGCACGCCTTCGGCCACGGCATGGGCCATCGTTTCCACATGACCGTAGGATGAGTAATACAGGACGAGAACCTTGGGCATATTCATGACCTTCCGCTATATTGCGTGCTACGCTACCGGGTCTGCCCGGCAGACGCCTTAACAATACGGCTCAATAGGCCTGCCGATACGCCAAAATTGGAAACGCTTCGTTTCCGGCGCTTGAAGGCTGCCTGAAAACGTCCTTATGACGGCAGGGGCAGGAACATGGTGGCAGTGACCCCGTCTGCACGCCACTGCATGTCGAACGTGCCCATGCAGGCCTTGACGATGCGGCTGATCAGGCGCAGGCCCTGTCCGCGCCCGCCAGACAGGGCCGAGGCGGGCTGGGATGCATGTTCCACCCATTCCAGCCGTAATGCACCCGGTTCGCCCTGCCAGCACAGGCCAATGCGACCGCCCTGGCTGACCGCGCCATACTTGGCTGAATTGACGCATAATTCCCCGATCACCAGCGCCACGGCATCGGCCGTGCGCCGGTCAAGGGTAAGGCCAGGGGGAATATCAAGCGTAAAACACGCCTCCGCCGCGCCGCAGAAGGGGGTGACCAGCACCTCGATCAGTTCGCGCAGGTCGGCTGCCGTCGTGTCATCATCAAACAGCGACTGCGCGCGGGCCAGCGCCATGATGCGCGGTTCCATATCCGCCACGAATTCACCAAGCTGGGGGCTATGAGCGGCAAAGCGGCGCAGAAGGCTGCACACGATGGTGTAGCTGTTGCGCAGGCGGTGACGCATCTCGCCAATCATGACCCGCAGGGCTTCGCGATCGTTCTCGGCCTGGGTCACATCGCGCGATATGCTCAGAAAGCCGATGGGCCTGCCGCCATCATCGCATACCTGCGTTATGCTGACTTCCCACCAGCGCGGGTCGTTTTTGGCCGTGGGGCACGCCCCGCGAAAACGGGCGGTTTCACCCGCGCGGGCGGACTGGAAGGCGCTTTCTATATCGACCTGAAGCGTATCGGGCCATAACCCGGCCCACCGCGCGCCCGCGACCTGCGTAAAGGAGTCAATCTCCATGGCGCACAGGCCGTTGGCGTTCATCCAGATCAGGTTGCCATTGCAGTCAAGCAGTTTGACGCAATCCGTGCTCTGCTCAAGAACGCGAGCGAGATCCGTGGCCGTAAGCGAAGCGCGTGTCAACATCCCCGCACGCTACAGCAAAAAAACCGGCGGCGGAAGGCACGCAGCCCGCGAAATGGCCTGTGTCACGCGCCCGTTCATGGAAGTGACTTCCTGTTCCGCGGGCTTTATAGAAGGGGCAACACGAGGCCGGGCAGGGGTGGCATACACCCTGAAGGTTTCGGGCCGCCATCTGGCCCGACTGGATACGGCCCCGGCACCCATACGGATACAGGCGGAATCATGCGATCGATTATAGAACACATCCGGCAGATCAACGCGGAGCGCACACCGGTGATGAATCTGTGCGCCTGCCTGTGCGTTGTGGTCATGCTGGGGCTTGCCAATCTGATCTGCCACTACGTGCTGCATACCGACATGTCTTTCATCATGCCCTGGATGCTGGCGGCCACGGCGCTGTATTTCTTTATTCCAGCACTCGTGTTGTGGATTGCAACGGGCAACCCGTCGGGCAAATGACGATGGATGGGGCACGCGCTTGCGGCCTCAGGGCACGGTGGCGTGCGGCGGGGGCGTCAGGGTCCATACGCTTTCCCATGCCGGGCAGACACCCTTCAGGCCACCGGGCACGGCGTGTCGTGCCACGCGGGTAATCGTGAATGTCGGGGCGTAATACGCGCGCACCATCGTTTCATCCACCGGAAAGGGCGGGCCTGCCCGGCATGACGGGTCATATTCCAGGCAGATGAGCAGTTGCGGCGCAGCATGGGTCAGCGCAACGAGGTGGCTGGCATAGGCCACCCGCAGGGGAGCGGGCAGGGCAATCAGCGCCGCGCGATCATAGACGCCATCCACCGCTCCAAGCTGCGTGGGGGTAAGGTCGAGGATATTGCCAACAAAAACGCAGAGTTTTCCCGCCTCGAAACGATCAAGCGCGCCGAGGGGCGTGACATGCGGCACAAGGCCGAGCGCTGCAAATAGGCGTGTTACGGCAATGCGGCTGAGTTCGCAGCCCACCACCGCGTAGCCCTGTGCCAGCAGCCAGTGAATATCGAGGCTCATGCCGCACAGGGGCACGAAAACCCGCGCCCCCGCAGGCAGGCGCAGGGTGGGCAGGTAGCGGGTGAGCAGGGCATTGGGGCGGGATTCATGAAAGCCGATCTCGCCGCGTTCCCACTTCGCCTGCCAGAAAGCTTCATCCATCATATCTGCCTTTATGCCTGTAACGGTGGTGTGTGGTAGCGCGTTACCTGAGGCGTGAACAGGCAGGTTCTATTACATGGGTCTTTATTGCCATGCGCCTGCCTGTGTCATGCATTTTGCAAAGAAGTCATGGTGCGAGGCCTGACTGATCCCGATGGTCGTGGCCGTATCGTTACTGCCGGTCAGATGGATTATATATTATTTATATCGCATAAATAAAAACCGGTCTCTACCAGCCCATATTGCCTGGCCCGCTCCAGCCGCCGCCCAGACTGCCCCATTCGCCCTGAGGGCCGCCATTGCCATGATCCGATGCCGCGCGCGCATTGTTATCCAGGCGCGGATTATCGTCGGCGCAGGCGGCCAGTGATGCGACACAGACAAGAAGCATGAAAAAGCGCAGGACCAGACGCATGGTAGCATGCATGCCATCACGCTGCGGGCCGGGCGGGCGCGATTGCGCTACGGTGGCTACCGGCTGCATCATGATACGTTGCATCCGTGCGGCAAGGCTCAATCCATTCTGGCTGCGACAAGCGCAAACTGCGCCGGTGCATACACGCTCACCCCGTAGCGGCGCAGGAGTGCTGCGGTTACCCCCATTCCGGCATGGCGCGTGCCGCTAAACGTGCCATCATAAATAAAGCTGCTGCCACAGGAGGGGCTGCCATCCATAAGCAGCGCCAGTGTGCAGTGATGCTGCCGGACCATGGCTAGTGCAAGATGAGCACCCGCCACGAACGGGGCCGATACATCCTGCCCTGTCGCTTCATGAACATGACCCAGCCCGTCAAGCACGGCCGCGCCATCGCGTCCCTGCGCAATTTCAGCCGGAGGGCGGGGGGTCATGAGGCCAGCCTGCGTTTCGGGGCAGCAGACCATCACGCGTCCTTCCGCCTTCCATCGTGCCAGGCTGTGCTCCAGAAGGGGGCGGGCCGAGCCATCATAGCGCACCGGCAGGCCTGCAAGACAGCCACTGATCAGCAGGTTTGGTTTCATGCTGCCCAGCCTGCCACGAACGGGTGGCAAGGAAAACCACCAGCGCACGCGAAAACAGAAACGGCAGGAGCCGAAACCCCTTCTGCCTGATCTTTCTTCATTACGGATGTGTCGGCTAACACATGCCAGCAAATCCAGTGTTATTATGACGCAGTGTCGTATGAAAAAAATGTAGCCCGAGCATCGGCTAAGGCACTGTTGGAAAAGCGCATCCGCTTCGTGCAATGCTTATGTGTTTCGATAACGAAACATATACTTTTGCAAACGCAGCCTGTAAGCTGAACGAAGGCCTGAAGGGCAAGGCTTCCACCCGCGGAGCCTTGCATGAACACCAATCAATGCGGGTGAGGCGGAAAGGCAGGGCAGCAGATGACGGATGACAACACGGTACTCTGGTATTTATTTGCCCCTGACCATGCAGATCAAGGGAATATCAGGTAGGAAATGCTGGTAAATCAAGGCGTGAAGGTGCAAACGCATATCATAAAGCCAGAATTCCTGGCTGGAAGGAACAATGACGCGTGACCCAATGGAATATGATTTATCAGATTTCCATAGTAATCCGTAACGGCATCCTGCTGTGTTTTTTAACATGGGCGGTGATGCGGCTGGCTATGTGGGCAATCGAATTCCTGTGCGGGTCGGGCGGCGAGGATTAATGGCGAGCGCCCGCGGCTTGACCGGGGCAGAAGCAGCACGGATGATGGCGCACATATTGCCATCAGGGACTGAGCGGGCATGCACTGGAACACGCTTCTTAACACCGAACGCCTGAACGACCCCGATTACAGGCAGGAAGAGCACCGCCCCGCCTATATGCAGGACATGGACCGGATTCTGTTCTCGCCGCCCTTCCGCAGGCTGGCGAACAAGACCCAGGTTCACCCGCTTTATGATAATGACCATGTGCATCACCGCCTGATTCACAGCCTTGAGGCCGCAACGGTGGGGCATTCGCTGGGCACCGAAGTGGGGTCATGGCTGGCCGATGACCTCAAGGAACTGACCGCCGACCAGGTCAAGGTGGTGGCGGGCCTGGTGCAGACGGCATGCATGGCGCACGATATCGGCAACCCGCCTTTCGGTCATTCCGGGGAAGAGGCCATCGGATCGTGGTTCAAGGAAAAATTTGCCACCGACCACGATATCATGGACGAGATCACGCCCGCGCAGCGGGTCGAGTTCAATGCCTTTGAGGGGAATGCGCAGGGTTTTCGCATTCTCACCCGTACCGAAATGTACAGGAACCAGGGCGGCATGCGGCTTGCGCTGGGTTCGCTCGGGGCTTTTACCAAATACCCGGTTTCAGCGCCTGTCCGGCTGCTTGCGGGGGCTGAGGGCGTGGTTGAGGGTGCGCCTTATATCGGCCTCAAGAAATATGGGTTTTTCGAGAATGATGTGCCCACGTTCGCCCATGTCGCAGCCGAACTCGGGCTGCGGCGCACCGATGTGCGCGACGGCAGTGGGCAGGTTGTCGGCTCATGGTGGCGGCGGCACCCGCTGGCCTTCCTGATGGAGGCGGCGGATGATATCTGCTACAATATCATGGACCTCGAAGATGCCTACCTTGCGGAAGATATCAGCTTCGAGGTGGCAACCGATCTGCTTGGCGCACTCACGGCCCACTCGCGCAGGGATTACCCCGAACGCAGCCGTGCCGATGTCGTCTCCATCTATCGCGCCAAGGCCATAAGCGGCGCGATTGGTGCGTGCGTGGAGGCGTTTCGTGACAATTACGCGGCCATCATGGCAGGAGACTTCCCGCGTTCGCTTGTCGAGGCCTCACGGCTTGGCGACGAATTTCAGGCCATAAGGCAGGTAGCGCGGACCGAGATCTTCAACGCGGCGCGCAAGACGGAACTTGAGGTTTACGGGCGCAATGTCGTCTACCGCATTCTTGATGGCCTCCTGCCATTACTCAATGAACTCCGGGCCGTGGAATGGGACAGCACCCGGCTGAGCGCCTATCATGCACAGGTGGTGCGCGCCCTGCGGCTGCCGGTCGCCCATGTCACCAATGCCTATGACGCCCTGCATGCACTGACCGATTTCGTATCGGGCATGACCGATCGCTATGCCGTGAAGGTGGCCGATATTGTGGGCCGGCGCTAGGACCGATCGGCAGCCAGATCATGAGTGAGGCAAGGCGGACAGGGCCGGGAAGTCGATCGGCTCCGGGTCGTAGCGCATGATCTGAGGGGAACCAATTGCGCTCCGGTGCTGTTTGTGCAGGCAGGGAAGGGGTGCTGGCGGGTTGACCCGGTTGCGGCGTTTTCCTGTTTTCCGGGAATACGGAGCCTGCCTGCATGAGTTTTCCCTTTGAAGCCCTGGCAGCCTGTCGTGCCGAACTTGAGGCGGAGGCCAGCGCGAACGACGCGCAGGCGGTTTTCCCCACCCATGGCCTGATGCGCCTGCGGGCGCTGGGCGTCTTTTCCGCAGCGTTGCCACTGGCGTTTGGCGGCTGCTGGCCCGATGCAGCGCCCGAGGCCGCCACGGGCCTGCTGCGTCTGTTACGGCTGGTGGGGCAGGGCAGCCTGGCGCTTGGCCGTGTGGTGGAAGGGCATGTCAACGCCCTGCGCCTTGTCAGCCGTTATGGCTCTCCGGCCCAATGTGCCGCCATCGCCGCCGATGTGCGCGAGGGCGCGCTGCTTGGCGTATGGGTGACCGATGGCGCGCATCCCCTGCAGCTGGAACAGACCGCTCAGGGCCTGATCCTGCGCGGGCAGAAGGCCTTTGCCTCAGGCGCGGGGCATGTAACGCGGGCGCTGGTTACGGCCCGCACGCAGGCGGGCACGACGGTCATGCTGCTCGTTGCTGTGGGGCAGGACTGCGTCATCCATCCCTCCATCGGCGGACTGAGCGGCATGCGGGGGGCAGGCACGGGGCAGTGCGATTTCGCGGGCCTGTCGGTTGCGCCAGACAGCCTGATCGGGCAGGCGGGTGACTATCTGCGCCAGCCGGAATTTTCAGCCGGGGCATGGCGGACTATCGCCGTGGCCCTTGGCGGGATCGAGCGGCTCACCACCGTGCTGCGCGAACAGCTTGCCGCGCGCGGGCGGGCGCAGGCTCCGGCCCAGCAGGCGCGCATCGGTCGGGCACTCATCGCGGCCCAGACCGCCCTGGACTGGACCCGCAGGGCCGCCCTGGTGGCTACGGTGCAGGACCGTTACGAGGCGGGTGATATCACCGCCACCGTCAATCTGGCGCGGATTGCGGTGGAGCGGGCAGGGCTGGAGGTGATTGAACTGCTCCAGCGCGGGCTGGGGCTTTCGGCCTTCATCAAGACAAACGTGGCAGAACGGCTGACCCGCGATCTGGCCACCTATCTGCGCCAGCCCGCCCCGGATGAAGCATTATGCGAGGCGGCTGCATGGTTCACGCACCGCGACCTGCCGCCCACGGAGGCTTTTCCATGAAGGCGGCCAGCCTGCACGCAGCGTGGCGCAGCCTGCCATTGGCCCCCCTGCCCATTATTGCGCCCGGCACGGCCCTGATCCTGGCCCCGCATGCTGATGATGAAAGCCTGGGCTGTGGTGGCCTGATTGCCGCGTGTTGCCAGGCCGGGCGGCCGCCAATTGTCGTGATCGTAACCGATGGCGCGGCCTCGCACCCCCGTTCGCGCCAGTGGCCTGCCCCGCGCCTGCGGGAACAGCGGCGGCAGGAGGCCCTGCGCGCGCTGGCCTGTCTGGGGCTGGAGGCGGAGCGCGTGGTGTTCCTGAACCAGCCGGATGCAGCGACTGCGCATGAGGGGCCGGTTTTTGATCATCTCGTGCGCGATCTGGCCAGTCTGGCTATGCAGCATGGCTGCGCCACGGTTTTCGCGCCCTCACGGCTTGATCCGCATTGCGATCATGAAGCCGTATGGAAAATGGGTCTTGCCCTGCACCACCATCATGCCCTGAGGCTGCTGGCCTATCCGGTCTGGGGCTGGCTGTTGGCGGCGGAGACAGAGCTTGACCATGCGCCACCCGTGGGGCTGCGGCTTGACATCGCGCCTTACCGCGCCCTCAAGGCGCGTGCCGTCAGCGCGCATGAAAGCCAGTATGGCGGCCTGATTACCGATGATCCCACCGGCTTCAGCCTGCCTGCCAGCCTGCTGGCGGCGCTGATAACGGATTTTGAGGTTTTTCTTGCACCATGAGCGGGGCAAGCTGGCCACGCGCCGTGTTCGAGCGCATTCATGCAGCCAGTTCCGACCCGTGGGGGGTGGGAAGCCGCCCGTATGAGCGCGACAAATACCGCCACACCCTTGCGCTGCTGGCGGGGCAGCGGTTCCATCATGCGCTGGAACTCGGGTGTTCCATTGGGGCCATGACCGCCCTTCTGGCACGGCAATGCGACCACCTGCTGGCCGTAGATGTGGCCGAAGCCGCCCTTGCGCAGGCACGACGCCGGTGTGCGGGGCTGGATGGAGTGACGTTTTGCCGGGGACAGTTGCCTGATGGTTTTCCTGGCCTGCCAGCGGCGTCGTGTGACCTCATCATTATTTCGGAACTGCTGTATTTTCTCTCGCGTGCCGATATTACGCGGCTTGCCACCCATTGCCTGCGCGTGCGGCAGCCACAAGCCCCCATCTTACTGGTCAACTGGACCGGCCCGACCGACACGCCATGCAATGGCAACGAGGCCGCCCGCTGTTTTATAGCCACGTGCCTTGCCGCCGGGATGCAGGTCACACATACCCAGCACCACCCCCATTACCGGCTGGACATGCTGGGCGCTGTTGCACAACAAAACACTCAATAAAACGGAAATTTTTTATAAACAGCAGCAAAGAACCCCGTCTTACTCACCAAGCGCAGGCTGAACCGGTGCCTGCGCGTGCAACAGGCGTCGCACAATCCGGGCAGCGTGCTGGTGCTCGACTACAAGGCCCGCGCGCCGGACAGGATGGCGGCGCAGAAGGGGGCTTGCAGCCACCAGCCTGTCCCATGCCAGTCCAAAAAACGGTTCCGCGCAGACCTCGATCAGGGCGGTGGCGGGCAGCATCAACTGACGCGCGAGTTTTTCGCCCCGCGCCCGCCAGGGGCCATGGCGCATGGGGTGGCCCCATAGCGGGCGCAAGGCCGCGCGGGCCTGGGCGCGGTGCAGGCAGGCCATGGCGGGCTCCAGGTTTTCATCGAGCATTTCATCCTGCCGGATCAGGCGGCGGGCCATGGTATCGGCCATGCCGCCGCGCGCGCGCCCCGCGACCCGGCCTGATACACTCACCCACACATCAGGCGCGTGGCGGATGGCGGCATCCACGCGGCGCAGGGCGGCCAGAAACCTCCGGTCCTCGCCAAGTGGCACGGCGGGAATGCCGCCTGCGCGGTGGTACGGGCCAGCCCGCACCGCAATACTGGCTCCCGAATGCTCGACATGCCGTGGCCACGGATCATGCAAATCAGGGTCGGCTAGGTCATGGATACGGTCGAGCATGGTGGCATAGGCAGTTTCCGCCCGGTCATCATCATGCAGGCAGGCGGGCAGGCACGCGGCCTCCACCGGGTCGATCAACGCGCGCCCACATACGGCATCGGCTCCCTTGGCAAAAGCGGCGAGCGTCTGGTCCAGCCAGTCCGGCGCCACCACGGCATCGGCATCGGTGGTGAGCATGATGCCTTCTGGCCCCGCGAGTTCAGCCGCATGCGTCATGGCTGCGCGCCGTGCAGTGCCGGCATGGGCAATCAGGGGCGGATAGGTGCGTTCAACCACGTGAAGGGCAAAAGGGAGCCTGCCGCTTATGGCCTGTACGGTGTGTAATGTCGCATCGGTGCAGTTGTTGAGCAGCACCACCACATGGGTCAGGCGTGCTGCATGCTGGCGACCGAGGGCGAGCAGGCAGGGACCGATGCGCTCGGCCTCGTTCCGCACGGGAATGGCCGCAACAAGGGGGCGATCAGGCTGCATGGGTCACCTGTGGTCAGGGAGAACATTTAAACGCCCGATGGTCCGGCCCGGTTTCATGCGCAAGGGGGCAGGATTAATGTGATGGAGCAAGGTAATAGTTTATTTTTATATTTAAAGGCGATGGTATTTTCTGTCGCGGGTCAACCGGAATCTTTTTTCCCATAAACATGTTCATGGTGGCGTTATCGAGCAAAATGTTGCCCGAAGATTTTATAAACCGCAGAGACCGGATGTCGCCTTGCCGCGACAACCAGAATTTTACGGCTGTATAACCCTCAATCCCGGCCTGACGCGCCTCAGGCGGATAGACCATGTGCTGACGGATCCACAGACTGATCCTGTCGCCATTTTCAGATGTTGGTCGGTCAGGTGCCCCAGCCTGCTGGTCTGGCTCCATCACGGCATGGTCATAGCCATATTTCTTCATGAAATCATCATGGAACAGAATTGTTTCAGGATAGCTGTAAGTCAGCGAACCATTTTCGTTTGTGTGCGCAACCTTCTGCAGGCTGTACTGAACTTTGATATCTTCGTTCTTGAACGTAACGACCAACTTACAGCGTTTTTCTTTCTGAACATTGGCTGTAACGGATGGTCTGTTATAAGTGCCGGGCGGCAGATTATGGTCGTGCATGTAAGTGGGGCTCTTGGTAATGCCCTTATTAATGGAAGCAGCCAGCAGTTCAGATGCATGCCGGGAATGTTCGATGGAGCGGCAGAGGCTGTCAGATCTTAGAACCGTAGCCAGATGGGCAGGGCGCATGGGGTCTGGCGTCCGGTAATGGGAGCATCCTGCCAGAAAATATAATAATAAAAGTATAGATGAATTATGATATATTTTCTTTTCTAATGTTGTGGCCATATTGAAAAAATGTCCTAAAAATAATTCAAAAATATTTATTTTGGCTTGATGCAGCGTAATGAACTGTAAAATCAATATGATTAACCATCTTACCATGTCGATTAACTGGCAACCTCTCTCCTGTAAACATATTCATGGTTGCGTTATCAAGAAGAATATTGCCCGAAGATTTTATAAAACGCACCGACCTGACTTTACCCTGTGGCATGATCCACACTCTTACGGTTGTATAGCCTTCAATCCCTGCACTGCTTGCGGCTTGGGGGTAAGACAGATGCCTCTGGATCCATAAATCAATTGGGGTGGGGCGTTTGATTACAGGCGGTGCCGGCATGGATTTTTTATGCGGTCGAGCGGGTTCCTGATTGTAACCATATTTATCAAATATCGCGGCGCTTATGTCCACGTTTTCCTTGTAGCTATAGCTGACCCAGCCTGGTCTGGGTTCATGGGCAACTTTTTTTAGAATATAGACGATCTTCCATTTTTCATGCCTGAAAACGGGGGAAAGGGGACAGAATGCATCCTTTTCCACCCTGCCTTCATTGTGCGCAGGATGCGGGATCACGGGCGGCAGGTGATGCGCCTGCCTGTAAGGAGGGCTATCTGTTATGACCTGCTTCAGGGTATGCCTGACCAGTTTTGATGCATGCCGCGAATGTTTGACAGAGAGGCACAGCGTGGCGTCTGAATCCACCACTGTCGCCAGATGGGTCGGGCGCATGGGGTCTGGTGTCCAGTAATGGGAGCAGCCCGTAAGAAAAGATGAAAAAACCAACGGCGACAGTATATAATACTTTTTCATAAATAATGCAATCACCACAATAAATTATTTCTAGTAAAATCATTACATTTTTAAAATTTCTGCCCGAATCGTACAATCAGCATCGCCTTTAAACAAGTTAATTCCTGAAAAGAGGATAGCGGGCTGAACGGTAATTGCCATATTCAGTCAGATGGCAATAAAAAACCACTATCGTGCCGTGATGAAACCGAGGGGGCGTATAAGCCTGCAGGAATTATTGTTTTCTGGCATTTTTATAATACTATATTGAAGTCGGTTCATCACATATCGTCCCGCGCCTTACTGATCATGGATGGGTGACCACATTTCATAGAACTATTTTTCAGGAGGGGCGTTTTATATTGTAACTATAACGATAAAAAGGCTTTTCATCGTGAATGACGATACTCTGAAGCATGATGACCTGTCCTATCGGGACAGCGTGCAGCAAGGACGTCGGAACGCTTTTCTCTTTGCCGGGGCGGCCGGGCTTGCCGGGCTTATGTTTGGCCTCGACACCGGGGTGATTGCCGGGGCGCTCAAGTTCATGGGGCTCGACCTTGGGGCCAATGAGCGCGCACAGGAATGGATTGTCTCCTCGCTCATGCTTGGCGCGGCAGGGGGGTCGCTTCTGGCCATCCCGGTTTCGCATTATCGGGGGCGGCGGGGGGCGATGTTCTATGCCGGGCTGCTGTTCCTGCTTGGCACTGCGCTGTGTTCGCTTGCCCCGTCCATTCCCATCATGATTGCAGGCCGCGTCTGCCTTGGCATCGGGGTGGGTTTCGCATCTTTTTCAGCGCCGCTCTACATTGCCGAAATTACGGAAAAGAGCCAGCGCGGCACGATGATTTCGCTCTACCAGCTTGTCATCACGGCCGGGATGCTCCTTGCCCTGCTGTCAGACAGCCTGCTCTCCTATGGCGGGCACTGGCGGTGGATGCTGGGCATTCTGGCCGTGCCGACGGTAATTTTCATTCTGGCCACGACACAGGTGCCTTATTCACCGCGCTGGCTGGCCATGCGGGGGCGCAGGCGCGAGGCGCGTGGCGTGTTGCAAAAAGTGCGTGGATCGCGGGAGCGCGCCAATAATGAACTCGACCGGATCGAGCAGAACCTGAGGAAAACCAGGGGAAACGGCCTTGCACTCCTCAAAACCTCCGCCGGGTTTCGCAAGACACTGGCCCTGGGCATGGCGCTTCAGATCTTCCAGCAACTCGCGGGCATCAATATCCTGCTGTATTATGCCCCGCATCTGCTTGAACATCTTGGTTTTTCGGTGCAGTCGGCGGTGTGGTGCACGACACTGCTCGGCCTTGCCAACATGGTGGCGACTGGTGCGGCCATCATGCTGATTGACCGCTGGGGCCGTCGCCCGCTGCTGCTGATCAGCACGCTCATGGCCTCTTTCAGCCTGTGTGCATTCGGGTTTGTGCTGTTTGCGCATGTGGGGGGCAGCATGGGCAGTATTGCCATCATCGCGCTGCTGGTGCTGTTCACGCTGGGCTATGCCCTGGGCGAGGGGCCAGTGCCGTGGACCATGTGCACCGAGATCCAGCCCCTGCAGGGGCGCGGGCTGGCCATCGCATGTTCCACCTTCGCCAACTGGATAACCAACTGGCTGATCAGCAATGTTTTCCTGTCCATTATGAGTCTTATCGGGGATTACGGCATCTTCTGGCTTCTGGCCGGTTTCAATGCGGTTTTCTTCCTGATCAGTTACTTCCTTGTGCCTGAAACGCGGGGCTGCTCGCTTGAAGATATCGAGCAGCGGGTCAAGGCGGGCTACCCCTTGCGCGAAATCGGGCAGCCGGTTCGTCCGTCAGCCACCATGCAGTCAGGACGTGAGTAAGGAATAAAGAAGCGACCTGCCTACAAAAAAAGCCTGCCCCACCGGGCGGAAAGCGCCCCGGTGTGGCAGGCTGAAAAAAAGTAACCCTAACCCTGGTTGTTGTGTGTCAGTGCAGGTTGGGGTCGGCCGTGGTTTCCGGCTGCCAGCCCGCGCGGGCATTGAGTGCGCGGTGACGGATGGCCGAAGGGAGCATCTCGCGCAGGATCTTCATCGCAGCCTGTTCGGAAAGTCCCGTCTGGGTGGAAAAATGCTCGAGTTCCGTCGGGCGGAACAGGGCATGGATCGTGCTTTCATCGGCATGCGGGGCCTTGTCGTGCTCCTGCCATGTGCGGATCAGCGGCAGCATGCCCGCTTCCTCCGCGCGGTGTTCGAGCATGCTGGGTTCGTCTGGCGCGGGCAGGGGACCAAGAATGTCGTTGAGAACCGACAATGCGCCGGAGCGGTCGCCCTGCGCCCCTGTCAGGAAATCACCGATGCGGGTGGTCATGTCGGTTACATTACGCGAAATCGTCATGTGAGCCTCCGAGAAGCGGTAGCGGGACATGCCCTGGCCGCGCCCTGACGTGCCCCGGTCACGGGACGGTATTATTTACCCTGCACGGTGTCCCGGCATGCAGGCGACAGACGGGTGACTTTGCGTTGCATGCAGGCTGCAACCTGTCTTGTATCCGGTATGTCCAGCGGGCACAGCCGCAGGGCGTCGGCCTTGCAGGCCGCGACCTGCTGCGGTGTTGCCGGGTCATCGGCATATGCATCTGCTGCCAGCCCGATCCCCAACCCTAATGCGATGGGGAGGGTGGGGATAACGGTAAACCGCATCCTGTATCCTCCTTGGTTCTGTTCAATAGGGTGGCAAGGGTCGAACGCGCCTGGCTTTGGGGGGTTCACCCCGCCTGGCAGGCATGAAAAACACGTTGCTGTGAATGATCGTGCGGCCCCTGCCACGCTTTACATGCCCGGCGCGCTGGCGGCGCCAGGGCTTTGATCCTGTCCCGCCTGCTGGGGCGAGCCGGTGGGCCCACCCACACCTTCGCCCACGGCATTGCCGGAAGGGGCTGCGGGGTCATGTGGGGGCGGGGGCGTGTCCGTTTTGTCCGCTTTTTCCGCCGAGCAGGAAATGCAGGCGTCCTCCCCAATGCGACCGCTACAGGCCATGAGGGGCAGGATAAGCGCCATCCCCACCACAAGGGCGCATGAACGGGCCATGACCCCAATGGGCGTGAAGCGGTGCGGGGTGGTGGTCTCGGCTACGGGCACGGGTTCCTCCTTGTTGCGTCAGGAGGCTGTTTCAGAAAACACCATGCCGGGTAAAGGACGGCTCAGGGCCATTGTGGACAATGACCGACCGGCAGGGGACTTTGTGAAACAGCCTGCCTGACCCAGAACGGGTAACGTGCGGCACAGTTGCATGCGGCCTGCCCCCGACGGTTACGGAGCGCCTTGATGATGTGGCGCGACATGCCGGACGGTGGGGGTCTGAAGAATGTTAAAAAACAACGTATTACAAATATTACAGACGCTTTTCAGGGCGTGGGTGGCGCGGCATGATGCGGGCACCTGCCACGCTTGCGCCCGGTGGCAGGGTGCATAGCCCGGTATGGCCATCGGGCATTACGCGCCATGTTCCGCCGCGCTGCCTGCAGTCCTGTTCTGGGGGCAGGCTGCGCGCCATCAGGGCATCGCCGCACCCCGCAAGCCCGAGCAGGCCCAGCAGGGCGAGCCGGGGCGTGCGGCTTGACTTCACGGCCGCCCGGCGGAATGGTCGCGGCGGAACAGGGCCCATTCCTCCATCACGCTACCATCAGGCAGGTGGCACCAGCCACTCGTGCCCTGTGGGGACGTGCGCAGTTCAAGCCTGCCGCCAAGATGCTGGCAATAGGCGGAAGCCGGGTTGGGCATGCCGATCCGCGCCGCCCGTGCCGGGCCATGACGGGCAGTACAGGCACCAAGCAGAACGATGGCGCCAAGGGCTGCAAGTTGCATCAGGCCACGGCGGGCCGGAGTGGGGAATGGGTTCATCATATCGTCTCGTGCCACATGCGGCAAAAAGGGGTGCAGGGATTCTGATAACAGGCCAGCCGCCCATCGGCAAAACCGGGTAGCCGGATCAGGGTGCGTGAGGGGCCGGGAGCAGGGATGCCTGCACCGCAGCAAGTGCCGCGCCGTAGCCCAACGCACGCAGCATGATGGCCAGGTTGGCATGGTCCATGATCGCGCTGTTGGTCAGGCGCGGCAGGCCACGGGCATCATACCACATGAGCCAGAACCGCGCGCCTTCTGGCCCGATGACATATTCCAGCCACAGCGTATCGCCCGTATCGGCCTGTGTGACCAATGGTGCTTCCAGCACGCTGCCATGGGCCTGCCCCGGGCCATGGGGGTGGCCGTGTCGGGTATCGGTGCGATAGCGGGCATTGGCGCAGGTGAACGGCAAGGTCATGATACCACCCCCTACGCCACCCCACGCAAAATGTGAATGACCCCGATGGACACGGCCAGCATCGGCGCGTATGGGAGGCCGCATGTCTTCCATAAAGCCCCCCCATGGCGTGCGGCTTGGCATAGATTTCGGCACGACCAATACCGTTGTGGTGGTGCTGGACGCCAAGGGCCGGCCACAGCCCGCGCGCTTCACTTTCCCCCATCATCCGCCTACCGAGACATGCCGCACCCTGCTGTGTCTGTGGCATGACGAGATGCAGTCCCGCAGCGCCTCCCTGCACGAAGCCATAGGGGCGGCGGCGGTCGATGCCTACCTTGAAGACCCGGCGGAAAGCCGCCTCATCATGTCCATGAAGTCGTATCTGGCGCAGTCGTCCTTTCGGCAGACGCGGCTGCTGGGCCAGGTGATGACGCTGGAATCACTGGTGGCGCGCTTTCTGTCGTGCCTGATGCGCATGCTCGATATCGACCCCGCCCAGGTCAGCGCCACCGTGGGGCGGCCGGTGCATTTTGCCGGTGCCCGCGCCGATGATGCGTTTGGCGAGGACCGCCTGCGGGCAGGGTTTGCGCAGGCGGGCTTCCATCATGTTGACGTGGCTCTCGAGCCTGAAGCGGCAGGCTGGCACTTTGCCCAGCGCCTCACGACTCCCGCCACCGTTCTGGTCGGTGATTTTGGCGGCGGCACGAGCGATTTTTCCATCCTGCGTTTCGACCCGTCAAGCGGGCAGGGTGCTGCCCCGCTGGGCTATGCGGGCGTGGGCATTGCAGGCGACCAGCTTGACTACCGCATTATCGATAACGTGATCGCGCCCGAACTTGGCCGCAACACCACCTATCGCGTGATGGGTGGCCAGCCGCTGCCGGTGCCAGCCGAATGGTATGCAGCGCTGGGGCGGTGGCACCGGCTGGCGCTGATGCGCACGCCCCAGACACTGCGCGACATGGGCGACGTGGCCCGCACCGCCGCCGCGCCAGAAAAGATACAGGCGCTGATCGACATCATCGAGGCCCAGCAGGGCCAGGCGCTGTATCGCGCCATAGGGCAGGCCAAGCGGGAACTGTCGAGCGCGCAGAGTGCTACGCTGGATTATGAATATGGCGATGTGCGCATTCACCGCACCATAACCCGCGCGGAATTCGAAGGCTGGATCGCGCCCGACCTTGCGCGGTTTGATGAGGCGGTGGAAGCCGCACTGGAACGCGCCAGCCTGCCCGCAGGCAGCATTGACCGCGTGTTCCTGACTGGCGGCACATCATTCGTGCCCGCCGTGCGCGCGCTGTTCACCCGCCGCTTTGGTGCCGACAAGGTGGATATGGGCGGTGAGTTCGTATCCGTGGCGGAAGGGCTGGCGCTGATGAACGGGTGAGGGCGCCATTGCCCCCGATACCCAGCCTTCCTTATGACCCGCTGCCTGCGCCGGGGCGAAACCAACGCCATGCAGGACGATTGCCTGTTCCCTGCAAGCCACAGGGGTGCTTAACCTGAGGGGATGAAACCGATTGCCCCCGGCATGCAGCCTGCTGCCCCCACCCGCATCAAACGCCGCCTGCGTTGCGCCAGCCTGCTGGCCGCAGCCCTCCTTGCAGGCTGCGCGGGGCCGGTAAGCGTGCGGCAGGTCTCGCTGGTGCATAGCTACCGCGCCGCCACGCGCACGGCGCTGGCGGGGCGTGAGGCAAGCAATACCACGTTGATCGTGCTGCGTCGCCATGGCCTGCTGCCGCTATGGCGCAATAGGCCCGACCGCGCCATTGCCACCCTGCGCACGCAGGCGGCGGGCCGCGATGATGAGGCCGATGTGCTGTTTGCCCTGGCGGAACTGAGCTACAGGCAGGGCCTGCGCCACCACCATGCACAGGATTTTCTGGCTGCCAGCCTCTATGCCTATGCCTATCTGCAGCCGGGGCAGGTGAATGGTCCCAGCCCGTATGATGCGCGTTTTCGACAGGCCTGCGATCTGTACAATCTGGGCCTCACCGCAGCCTTTCCCGCCCCGGTCAATATTGCCAGCCAGAGCCGCGCCCTGCCATTTGGCACGCTGGCGCTGAGCGCCGACCCCGCCCAGTTGCGCTGGCATGGCCGCGTGCTGGAAAATATCCGCCCCACCGCAACCCTTGGTGTGGGGGGTATCAATAACGTCTATCATACCCCCGGCCTTGGCGAGGCCCTGACCGTGCTGGCCCGCGCCACGCCTGCCGCACCCGCCCGCCCGGCCAGCAGCGGCCAGACGCTGCAGCACGCGGGCGATCGCGCGCCTTCCGCCGTAGCCGACATCGCGGCCCCTGCGCAGGATGATGCAACACGCAACCGCGCCGTGCCCCAGAACCAGCCAGAGCCTGAAGGCACGCCTGATGGCAGCTTCGTCATATCGGAAAAGCTGCGCCTGCCCGCAAGCATGGTGCTGGAAATGGACAACCCGCGCACGCAGGTGCTTGGTGACCACCCCAGCGGGCGGCTGGTGCTGCGCATAATGGATGAAAGCCCCGACACCCCCATCGCGCACGCCCATGTGCCCGCCGCCTATGACCAGACCACCGCCCGCGCCCTGAGCCTGGTGGATACCGCGTTGGGCACCAAGGAATATCGGGGGTTCTTTGACGGCACGACCTATGACGGCACCCGCCCGCGCCTGATCGCCATGAACCCGCACCACCATGGCAGCATGCCGGTGGTGTTCATACACGGCACGGCCTCCAGCCCTTACCGCTGGGCCAGCATGGTCAATGACCTGCTGGAGGACAAGCGCATCCGCGATCATTTCGATTTCTGGTTCTTCTCCTATGCCACGGCCAATCCCATCCCGTATTCGGCGTGGCAGCTACGCCATGCCATTACCGAGGCCGTGAACAGCCTGGGCGGCGTGCAGGCCGACCCGGCGCTGGGGCACATCACGCTGATTGGCCACAGCCAGGGCGGCCTTCTGGCGCGGATGCTGGTCATCAACCCCAGTAACAGGCTGTGGGATGGCACGGCAGGGCGGCCACTTTCCACCTTCCATCTCAATGCCGACACCATGGCGCTGATCCGGCAGACCATGTTTCCCACCCCCATGCCCGAGATCGACCGGGTGGTGTTCATCTCCACCCCGCAGCATGGCAGCTACCTTGCAGGCAAGTCGATCGCCCAGCTGGTGGGCGGCATGGCCAGCCTGCCGCTGCGGGTTACAGAAACGGCGCGTGAAATCGTGACCGGAGCGGGTGACAGCACGCATGTCGATAACCGCATTCCGCGGCTGGGCAGCGTGTACGCTATGTCGCCGCACAGCGCCTTCATGCGCACGCTGCCCACAATCCCCATCATGCCCGATGTGCATGTGCACTCCATCATTCCCGTATGCGGGGCAGGGCGGGACCTGGCCCATGCCGATGATGGCGTGGTCTCCTATGCCAGCGCGCATATCCCTGACGTGGAATCAGAACTGATCGTGCGCCATTCGGAACATTCCACGCAGTCAAACCCCTTCACCATAGCCGAGGTGCAGCGCATCCTGCTTGAACAGCTTGCCCGGTATGCGCCCAGCCCCCGGGGCACGCGCATTGCAGCAAAGCCATGAGCCTGCCTGGGCTGCGCCGATGGCGCGTGATTGGCCTGCGGTCTGTTCTGGGCGTGGCAACAGTGCTGGGCACGGCGGCGCTGTACTATTCCACCATCGTGCCTGATGCGTTGCGGCTGGGCCTGAGCGCTGCGTTTGCCGCCATCATGGTGGGGGCAGGGTGGCTGCGTTCGGTCCGGCTCGGGCATATGGCGCGGGGCGTGGCGGTCGTAACGCTTACAGGCTGGTACGTGACCGACCCGCCGCGCAATGACCGGGTCTGGGCGGAGGAATACGCCATACCGGCTGATACATGGCGTGAGGGCGATATGGTGCATGTGCATAACGTGCGCAATTTCCGCTACCGCTCGGTAACCGATTACCTGCCTGCATGGTATGACGCCACATATGACCTGAGCAAACTCGAGCGGGTCGATCTGGTTACATCCTACTGGGCGGGTGAAAATATTGCCCATGTCTTCCTGAGCTTTGGCTTCAGCGACGGGCAGCATCTTGCCATGTCGATTGAAACCCGTAGGCAGGCGCGTTTTCCCTATTCCACCATTGCGGGGTTCTTCCATCATTACGAACTGTTCTATGTCACGGCCGATGAGCGTGACCTGATTGGCGTGCGCACGGATGTGCGCCGGGAGCGGGTTTATCTATACCGGCTTGATCTCTCGCCTGCCGTGCGCGAGCGGCTGTTCCTGAGCTATACAAGTGCGATCCATGACATTATTCGCCACCCGCTGTGGTACAACACGCTGAGCGACAACTGCACCACGGGCATCCTGGCGCGCGCGGGGGCGAAACTGCGCTACCGTTTTGACTGGCGCATCATACTGAGCGGCCACACCGCCAGCATGGCCTATGACATGAACCTGCTTGGCCCCTATGACCCGAAGCGCTACCCCGATTTTGCCGCAGTCCATGATGCCAGCCGCATCAGACGGCCCGCGCATGCGGTGATCGGACCGGAGTATTCCACTGCCATCCGCGCTACCCTGCCACCATCAGCGGGACCGTAGATTATATAAGCTTTGACACAATTGTTGCGAAGTGTGGCAAAAATGTGGCAGGCCTGATTGTGATGCGCCTGAGAGATTTTGAAAATTTCTTTATTATTACTGAATTTTTTCAAATAAAACGTAAAAAATATATATGTTTAAAGATAAACGCGCCATTTTTCCCGAAAATTCTGTAGTAGTGTGTTTTTTG
The DNA here is from genome assembly GCF_040581405.1 of Komagataeibacter sucrofermentans DSM 15973. Lineage (NCBI taxonomy): Bacteria > Pseudomonadati > Pseudomonadota > Alphaproteobacteria > Acetobacterales > Acetobacteraceae > Komagataeibacter > Komagataeibacter sucrofermentans. The sequence goes on along the minus strand of NZ_CP137157.1, from coordinate 1,503,785 downwards.
CTCTGGATTTTTATCGCTCACGTCTATATTTCAGGAAAAAGAAGATCTTGATGTAAGTCAAAGATATAATTTACTTTTGTTAAGTTAATGGAAAAATTATTAATGAAAAAATTCGCCATTGCGGGCTGCCTTACCGCTGTTCTTCTGGTTTCCGGTTGTGCTTCCTCCGGCAATACTTCCATCAAGAACGAAACGGCCGACACCATCGACCAGAAGATTCATGATAACGTGACAACCAAGCAGCAGGTACGGGCCATGTTTGGTGACCCGATGAGCACCCACTTTACGGATAGCGGGCATGAAGAGTGGCAGTACAGCTTCGCTACCACCAAGGCAAACGGCACGAATTTCATTCCCTATTACGGCGCATTCTCCAACGGGTCGCATGGCAAGGAAAAAACCCTGGATATCATCTATAACGGAGATGTGGTCTGGCATCACGTCATGTCATCCTCCAACGTCAAGACGCATGAAGGCCTGTAATGTCAGGCATGATAATCTGACTTACACATAAAACATGACGGATCACTTATGGCACGGCTCCCGAAAGGGCCGTGCCATAGGCGTTCAGACCATCGCCCTGATAAAATTCCTGATATAATTTTATTGCAAATAATGGGAATAATTAATGGCTTCTATTGTCAATTTTAATATGAAATAAAAATACAGATACGCTTACGGTAATTAATTTTTCGGGATACTGACATGGCTAGCATAGAGAGGGATGAACTTGTTTATCCCCGCGAATATACACTTTCAAAAATAACGCTGATACTTGGAATTCTGTTCTGGGTGCTCATGCTGGCGGGCACATTCGGCATCATGCTGATCTATGTCCTGATAGGCTATGTGCTTTACCTGTTCGCGCAGTCTGCCCTGATCGCCCATATCAAGGGCAACGGCGTGGAAGTTACCGAGGCGCAGTTTCCCGATCTGCACGCGCAGTTCATATCATGTTGCCGGACATTGCAGATCAATGGTTACCCGCAGGTCTATGTATTGCAGGGCGGCGGGATGATGAATGCCTTCGCCGCGCGGTTTCTGGGGCTGCAATATGTCGTGCTGCTATCTGACGTGGTCGATGCCATGGCCGAGCACCCCGATGGCGTGCGCTTTTACCTCGGGCATGAACTGGGCCACCTGCGCATGCGCCATATTGGCAAGCATTTCCTGCGCTGGCCCGCGCTCTGGCTGCCGCTGCTGGGGGCAGCCTATTCCCGCGCGAAGGAAAGCACGTGCGACCGCCATGGCGCGGCATGTTCCACCACGCCAGAAAACGCGGCCCGCGCCCTGGCAGCGCTCGCTGCCGGGCGGGCGCGGTGGAAGGACATCAACCTTGAGCGTTACGGCAGGCAGGTGGCCGAGACCGCAGGCTTCTGGATGTCCTTTCATGAACTGACGGGCGGCTATCCGTGGCTGACCAAGCGCGTGGCCCGTGTCATGGGGCATGAGGCCAGCCTGCCGCGCCGTAACCGCTGGGCAGGCGTGCTGGCCGCCATGGTGCCCTATGGCGGCAGGATTGGCGGGGCAGGGATGGTGATCCTCTATTTCTACATCATCTTTTTCATCATAATGGTCGGCCTGCCCATCTATCGTGACCAGCTGCCCCGTTTGCGCGCGCACTTCATGTATGGCGAAACAGCCACGGCCCGCTCCGCGCTGGAGGATTACTACATCAATAATCATGATGTTCCCGCCTCGCTGGCCCAGATTGGCCAGAAAGACCATCTGGAGAATGGCGACACCCTGGCGCTGAATGACCACAACATGGCCATTACGGTGACATCCCACAACAAAAGCATGTTGATCACGCCCCGCATCAACAAACAGAAACATATTTCGTGGTACTGCACGCCGGGCCCGGGCATGCAGGCTGCCCAGATGCCCGCCACATGCGTGAACGGCGGCCACTAAACGCTCCTTCCGGCCAGAACGGGCGCTCATGATGAAGCCCGCCCGTTTCCCGCCCACGTGCCTTCAACCATTGCCGGGTGCAAGATTTGTGTGCTCCGCCATGCGGCACCGTACTCTTGCGACAGGCTGGCTATGCGCCCATCATTGCCTCTACTGAACCGTGGAGACGTGACATGCCAACCCTGTTCACACCGCTTAAGGTCGGTGCCCTTACGCTGCCCAACCGCATCATCATGGCGCCACTGACGCGCCTGCGCGCGGGGCCTGACCATATTCCCAACGATCTGATGGCCGATTATTACGCCCAGCGCGCACTGGCGGGGCTGATCCTGTCTGAGGCGACGCCGGTTACGCCCCAGGGCATCGGCTATGAGGATGTGCCGGGCATCTGGTCGGAAGAGCAGGCGGAAGGATGGAAAAAGATCACCGCTGCCGTGCATGCGGTCGGTGGGCGCATTTTCATGCAGCTATGGCATGTAGGCCGGATTTCGGACCCGTATTTTCTTGATGGTGCGGCCCCGGTCGCGCCAAGTGCCATTGCGGCAAAGGGCCATGTCAGCCTGCTGCGCCCCAAACGGGATTACGTGACTCCCCGCGCACTCCGCACCGATGAAATACCGGGCATTGTTGCTGCTTTCCGCCGGGGAGCGGAACTGGCCAGGGTTGCCGGTTTTGATGGCGTGGAAATTCATGGCGCCAATGGCTACCTGCTTGATCAGTTCCTGCAGGATTCCACCAATCACCGCACCGACCAGTATGGCGGTCCGATCGAGAACCGGGCGCGGCTCATGCTTGAGGTGACCGATGCCGCGATTGATGTATGGGGAGCAGACCGGGTAGGCATGCATCTTTCGCCCCGCTGCGACCTGCACGACATGGGGGATTCCAATCCTGCCGCTACCTTTGGCTATGTCGCGCGTGAACTTGGCAGGCGTGGCATTGCGTTCATCTGCGCACGTGAGGCGGAGGGGCCGGACAGCCTTGGCCCGCAACTTAAAAAAGAGTTCGGTGGTGTCTATATCGCCAACGAAAAATTCACCCCCACCAGCGCGGAAAAAGCCGTTGAAGCAGGCTGGGCCGATGCCATCGCCTTTGGCCAAGCCTTTATTGCCAACCCCGACCTGCCTGAACGCCTGCGCACGGGAGCGGAGCTGACGCCACCAGACCCGTCCACCTTCTATACCCATGGCCCACAAGGCTATATCGACTACCCCACGCTTGGCGCGGCTGGCGACTGAACCCGATACTGACTGGCCCCTCACCATTATCGCATATCCTGCCTGATAGTGGGGTGGGGCAGGATGTAATCGGTTTTACCGGCTCTGCCGGGCTTGGGCGATCAGGTCATAATCGGCACGGTAAATCTGCCTGATCCGCCTGATCTGGTCGGGGCCTGGCAGTTCGCCTTTATCACCGGCTGCCGTGGCGTTGACATGCGTGATCGGCCCGCTGCCAAATGGTGCGATAAAGCGTTCGATACGCGCCATTTCATCAAGCATGAACAGGTGGTTGACCGCAATGGCGCCATCGTGCCCGGTCAGATACCATGTCTGTGGCCGGAAAATATGGTCGATATGGTAGGGGTTGCGCGCCTGTGCCACCAGATCGAGCGCATCGTCAAGGTCACGCAGCGCCATGTAATGTGCCCGGAACCCCTGCGCCACATGCCGCGCCCCACCACCACCCGCGCGCGCATAGCGATACGCCGACAGAAAGCGCTGAACCGGATCACGCAGGATGGCAAAGGTGGGAAAGCGCACCAGATCGGGCAGTCGGCGCTGGAAATACCGGATGGTTTCATGCCCTACATCCATGCCGTAAAGGGCGCGGGTGATGGATGTTCCAGCATTTTTGGGCACATGAATGAACAGAAGGCCGCGCTCGCGCACCATCGCCGCGCGCCGTTGCCGTTTTGGGCCTGGAGGGTAGGCAATATGGAGTTCGCTCAGACGCTCATGCACATCGCTGGACATTTTGACACGAAGCACAGGCTGCAACAGCGTTTGCATATAAAACGGGTCCGATCAGGCCACAGGCTCAAGGGATGATGCCGTCATTATCCAGCAGGACAATGTTACAGTGCATTACCAAAACAGACCGATTGCAACAATGCCTGCGCCCCGCCTGAACGATTTTGTAAAAAAACACTCTGGACGCCCCTGCAGAAACTGATGGAAACAGGGGTGCGGGGCCTTGTTTCCGTAATAATATTTCTGGGGCGGCTTCTTTAAAAAAAGTATCAAAAATACCGCCTTTTTGTAAAAAAAGGCGGTATCGGGAAATCTATATCAAAGGATCGTTTTGAAATCGGGTCTCAGATTTTCACGCTGCCATCGGGCCGTGTATTGACCTCGCCCGCGCGATCGGGGGCGTCGGTCTGTTCGGGCAGGCGGTCGGCAAGGAGGGCGCGGGGGCGGCCAATCCACATGCCGTCACGCAGATGGTCGCGGCGGGGATTGGTCGTGTTCGGGTGCACGAGAAGGCTCAGCCCGCCATGATTGAGCATGAGCCAGGGCACGAAGGTTGCGAACAGCCCCGTCTCGAACGCGATCTGGTACATGGGGGCCACATGGGGGCCGACCGCCACATCATGCCAACGCCCCAGCCTTACGGCAAAGCGCTCGGCAATGCGGTCTCGCAACCGGGCTGCGGCCTGGCGTGTCGTGGCATCATCAAAATAGACATGCACATGATAGCTTGCAATCTCGGCCAGAGTGCGGGGGGCGGTCGTCTCATCGGTCATGTGTCGTGCACTTTCTGCGCGGCGGGGTTAGTGGAGTGAATTGGGCAGGGTGATGCGCGTTTCGGTGCGCATGGGCTGCCTTACGGTATGCAGCATGGTGGACATGCCCCATTTGCGTCCATCGAACGTGCCGGTGCTGTCAAGCACGCTGAGCGTGTTGCCGGTAAAGTCCATCTGGGTATCAAACGTCATGGGATGGGTCTGGCCGCGCAGGGTCAGTTGCCCCACCATGCGCGAGGCCACGCCGCCATTGACGATATGTGGCCGGCAGTCGCCCACGTAGCGCGCGGTGGGCCAGCGATCCGTGCCCAGCATGCCGCCTGATTTCGCGGCCTTGCGCTCCAGTATGGTGTCCATGTGCACGGTTGTGGCGTCCATGGTCAGGTCCACATGGCAGGTCTGGCGCGACAGGTCATAATCCAGCGTACCGGAAACCTTGCCGAACTGCCCGTCCATTGCGCCGATGACACTGCTCGCGTGCAGCAGCACGGCGGTATTGTCAGGCGTAAGCGTGAGATGCTGGGGCGTGGCATGGGCCGGGCGCGCAAGGGTAGGGAGCCCGAGGCAACCCAGCATTATTGCAAGAAGGGCAAAGGGGCGCGCCCGACGCTGGGCAGGGCGTTGTGCATGTTCTGTCATGGCAAGCTTAACGCACGGTGCCGCGTGAGGTTGTGCGAACATGGATCACCAGCCCCCGATGGGGCCGTGACCACGCGCGGGGCAAGGCGTGACAGGATGCATGAACACCTGCCTACAACCCGAATGCGGCGCCAGTAGGGCAAGGGGGCATAGGTAGGATTTATGTCAGGGCCAGCGCCCGCTGTCAGGCCATGACATCGTGGCTGTATTTTACAATAAAATCAGCAAATGTGGGTGCGTACAGGGCTGATTCATCACCGACCGTGCGCAGAACCGGGTATTCACCCCGTGCATCGGCACGGGTTGTGTCAAACACGAATATTTCCGCGAAATCCGTCCGGCACAGAACGATTTCCGTAGGTTTTATGGCGTTCTGGCGGCGATAGAGCACGGTGCGTTCGGCAATGTCACCGCTGGGCGTGTTGCGATCGAACCCAAGGTAGATGGAAAATATTTCATCGCCAAAAATAGATGCGTAGCCATAATGCTCGGCAAGGAACAGGTAGCTTGGCGGCAGTTTCTGGCCCAATATGCTTTCGCACCTCGGCAATATCTTCAGGGGTCGAGGCAAGGCTTTCATCACCAACTTCAAGAGAATTACACGAATTGTTTTTTATGCAGGCTACCAGATCATGAAAAGGCATATTTTTACTTCCAAACCCATTTACCAACCACGCGCCCATTGATCACGAGGTCAGAGGCATCGACCTCATCCACCGGATAGGTCGGGTTGACGCTGATGATGCGGATGCGCGGCGGGCGGGAATTGGGGACCAGCATCAACTGCTTGATGACCACGCCCATGCCATTCCACAACACATACACGCCATCGGGCGAAGGGATGCGGTGGCCCGTATCGACGAGCACGCGATCACCCGCCACGAATTCCGGCTCCATGGAGTTGCCTGCCACGCGAATGATGGCAAGCCCCCCGGTATCCGGCAGGTAATTGCGAATGAAATCACGCGGGATGCGCCATGAATCCAGCGTGGGGTGGCTCTCGGCATCGCCCGCGGCCGTGTGGTCCACAATCGCGCCTGCACCGGCCTGGGGTGAAATATCGTATTCATGCACGGTCACCGCGCCATCCTCGTTATGCAGCGGCATGCTTGCGCGTTCGGCGCGGCTTATGCTCTCGTTCAGGTCCGTGGCACCGGGCACGATGCCGCACAGCGCCCAGACTTCGGATGCGGCAATGGGTGGGTCGCCACGATCGGTCAGGAGCGGCACCAGTTTGCGCACCAGTTCAACAGGAATAAAGTCTTTTTTCAGCTTGTTTTCATAAAAGGCGTAGCTGGAAAATTTTTCCCCCATGCCCACGTCGCGCGCCAGCGCCCGCACGGTGTAACCCGCCCGTTCCCGCAGGGCCTTGAGCCGCGAGGCGGCGGCACTTGCCCCACCATTGCCGCCGCTTCGCAGCAGGTCGCTTGCGGTGCAGCCCAGCACGGCGGCCACTTTTTCCAGCCGGTCACCCCCAGGGTTACGGGATTTGCCGCGCAGGATGTCGTGCACGTAGGTTTCGTTCAGTCCGGCCAGATCGGCCAGACGTTTTTTATTGAGGTTCAGCCGCTCCATGCGGCGTTCAATCTCGGCGGCGGCGGGGGAGCGTGTATCATCCATAATGGGAAATATCCCACATAATTGACACAATGGGTAGGGGGGGATATATCCCATTATGTTTGCAATGTGGGAATTATCCCATTTTTTTGGAATTGCCTGCATCCTGTGTCAGGAAGTGCGCCCACATTCTTGAATGGCGGCGCCATCGGTGGATGCCAACCATGAACTCCACAAGCGGTATATCACAGGAAATGATGCCCTATGGCAGAACACCTTGTCATGATACGCCTATCAATACGCTGACATGGGGATATGTGACAGGTAAAATATAAATTTCATTAATTAATTAGTAAAATAGAGATCCAGAATTCTATTTTTAAAAATATTTTCCGAATATGTTCTCAAAATTATACGATATTTTTAAATGTTATTTTAAAATAATCCTGAAAAGAACATCTTTATGCGTCAATTTCTGTTCATGGGCGCACTGGTAATGGCCCACCCCCTTTTCCACGCATGCTGCGCAGCGGGAATACAGGGTGCTGGCTCGACATTACGCTTGATGGACAGGGCAATATCGGTTTCAGAGATGAGGGGCCGGGGTGCATCGCCTATCATGGGGCCTCGTGCTTGTTTGATGTCATGAGTGCTCGCGCCACGTATTGAGGCAGGGGCGTGGTGGCCTGCGGATTGGGATAAGCGGCGTGGCAAGCGGGTGGAACTGCCCGCCTGCACATTATGGCGATAATATGACTTTGTTGCATAAAGTCGTACAGGAATTGCCATGCCCAATCCGCGCGCTCCCTTTTCACCCGCGCCTGTCCATGCTGCCGCCGTGCTGCGGGCTGAACGCCGTGCCCGGTTGCACGCGCGTGACATTGCAGCAGGACTGAAACCGGATATGGGCGCCGATGGCCCCGCAGCCCTCATGCGCCCGGTGGAGCGGGCCCGCGTGCAACTAGCCCCCGGTGCGCGCCCACACGCCGTGCGCCGCCTGACGGATACATGCGAACTCGACCGGCTGTTTTATCGCGCCAATTCTGCCTTGAGCCCCGAGCAGCATGCCGTCGGGCTGCGCTTTCGGGCCTGCTGGCGGCGTTGCACGCGCACGGGGCGACTGGTGCAGCGTTACAGCCCGCAAGCCGGGCAGGGCACGGGCACGATGGAGGAAACCGAAGCCAGCGTAAACGCCCGGCACGCCATTGACCGCGCGCTGGCCCTGCTCACGCCAGCCCGGGCGCGCGCGGTCTGCGCCGTATGCGGCCTGGATGAACACCCCGGCACCCGCATCCGCACACTGCACAGGGCGCTGGATGTGTTGCATGAACAGTGGCGGTAAGGCAGCGCGCTGCTATTGAGAAAATTTTTTTAAACAAATTAGAGCCTGATATTCATGGCCCATACTAGCCGGATCGGCTGCCGGTGCAGAGTCAGGATCAAGGCGGTCGGGTTCAGCCTCGAACCGGCGCCAGTCATGGGTCTGGATATAAGCTTTCTCGCATTCATAAATCGGGATCAGCCAGATCATGACAATCGGCACTCTGTCTCCTTTGTGGCACAATACGGGCAAAGCCAGACGGGCATAAGGCCGGAATCGTGCAATACAGCCCGGTCAGCAGCGTGCCGGGCAGAATGGGGACTGTGAACTTGATCATATCGCCCAGAAACAGGGCATCTTTTGATCGACCGCGAAGACGAGTTCGCAGCCGTCAGGTGCCCAAGCACTCTATTGCCCCAGCCCGCGGTGGCAAAAAAGCGTTTGTCCTGTGTAGGCGTACGATCGCGCCAGTCCTGCGCGACCGGGCCAAGGTAGCGGATATAATGATCGAGCACGCGCGCTTCAAAGGCATGGGCATCGCAGATCACCCGTGCTGCAGACAGGGCGCCCGTGGCAGGGGCGAATATGACATGATATATTAAGGGCATGAAGACCACCGGCCTCTGCTTTGCCCTGCTTTCCGCCGTGCTGTTTGGCGTGAGCACACCATTCGCCAAGCTGCTGCTTGGCGATATGTCAGCCCAGATGGCGGCGGGCCTGCTCTATCTTGGCTCCGGTCTGGGGCTGGCACTAGTGCTGGGCGCGCGGGCGGTCCTACGGTTGCCCACGCATGATGAAGCTCCCCTTGCGCGCCGCGACCTGCCATGGCTGCTCGGTGTGATCGCCACGGGCGGCGTGGCCGGCCCGTTGCTGCTCATGCTTGGCCTTGCCCGCACGGATGCGGCGAGTGCATCGTTGCTGCTCAATGTCGAGAGCATTGCAACACTGCTGATCGCATGGATGGTATTTCGTGAAAATGTTGATCGCAGGCTGCTGTTTGGCGCTGCGTGCATTGTGCTGGGGGCGGGCGTGCTGTCATGGCAGGGCCATGCGATGCTGGCGCCCGGCGCGCTTTACATTATTGCCGCATGTGTGTGCTGGGGTATTGATAACAACCTCAGCAATCGCCTCTCGGCAGTAGATCCCGTGCGGATCGCCATGCTCAAGGGCATTGTGGCGGGCAGTGTCAACCTGCTCACGGCCCTTGGGCTGCAACACGCGTACCTGCCGGGATTGGCTCTGGTGGCGGGGGCTGGATCTGTGGGGTTTCTGGGTTACGGTGTCAGCCTTGTCGCCTTCATGCTGGGGTTGCGCCATCTGGGGGCCGCGCGGACGGGGGCGTATTTCGCGCTGGCTCCTTTCATGGGGGCGGTGGCGTCGCTCGCCCTGTTCCCGGCGCAGGGCGTGGTGCGGCTGCTTGTGGCGGCGGTGCTCATGGGTATCGGGCTATGGCTGCACCTGACCGAACGCCATGACCACCAGCACGCGCATGAGGAAATGGCCCATATCCATCGCCATGTGCATGACGAACACCATCAGCACGAACATGGCCCCGATGATCCGCCGGGCGCACCGCACACTCATTACCATGTGCACACGCGGCTTGAGCACAGCCACGCCCATTATCCCGACCTGCATCACCGCCACGATCATGACCACGCGGCCTGAACATGCAGGATGCTGCCGCCCGTGGAGCAGCTCTTTCGCCCCATCCCGTGTGGCAGCAGCATAAATGGACTAGCCCCGATAGCGCGGTGCACGGCGTAGGGCGGCTTAGACGACATGTCCATGCCCCGCCCATACGCGGGTGCCGGATTGACAGGTTTCATGTGCCGAACGTAGCCTGAACGCTGGCACAGCCAGCAAGGACGGCGTAATGGATCAGCACGAAGGCGGGGATAACGCGGATCGACCCTACTGGCTCAGCACGCCACAGCAGGACTTTACAGCCCTTGTCGATTTCATCATGCCGGAAGTGGAGGCCAGGCTGAGGCGCGATGGGGTTTTCGCTCCCTTCGGCGCATTGATGGCGCGCGAGCCCTATCGTGGCGACATTGAACTGCATGATGAGCCCATGCCGGACAAAAAGGATGGCAACGCCCAGCTCGACCATCTCAAGCAGGCCCTGCGCGAAAGGGTAGGCCGCAGTTACCAGCGCGCGGCGGTCGTGGCGGCCAACTGCACCGTGCTGCTGCCCGGTAGCGGCAAGCAGGCCGAGGCTGCCGTGCTCATGTGCACGCATCGCGATGGCACGGCGGCGAATTTCGTCTATCCCTACACCATAACCAACGGCAGGGTCACATTCGCGCCGCTTGAAATGGCGGAAGGCACGCAGGATATATTTCCGCCCATCCGCCTGCGTCCGTGGATACGCGAAAGCTGCCCGCCACGCCCGGTTGGCTACAAGGTGGGCCTGTTCCTGTTCCACGGCCTCGAGCGGGAGGCCATACTGCACCGCATGCACCTGAGTGAGACCGGCAGGCCAGAGGGAGACAACCCGGCACCCGCCGCCATTGCCAGCCTGCCTGATGGATGGACGGTTGTATGGTTCAATGACCCCGCCGCAGCCCTTCATCATGCCACTCATATGGAGACCTATGCGGCTGGGTGCACAGTCCTGTCCCTCTTTGTCGATGAACCGGATTACGTGACGCAAGCCACCGGCCATGCCAACGGCGCACAGCTATGGACTGTGCGCCATGTTGGCACGTCGCGCACCCGCGCGCAGCCAGGCGGCCCGCATGACCTGCACATGACCGGCACGCCGCCTGCGCAGCTTGCCACCATTGTCACGGCCATGCGGAAGGAAGAGGCCGATAGTGGCTACCTGCCGGATATGATCGATTTCTACTTCGATATTCCGGTGGAACTCATTCATGCCCTCACCGGGTTTCAATACTGCCAGCGGGACTATGACAATGGGCGCGTGACGTTTGATACGCTCCTGCAGGGTGTGCCGGAAGGTTGAGTCTGCATCAGGGTTGCAGTCCCGCACCTCACTGCATTTTTCAGGCGGGAGGGGTGTCTTCTGTTAATATGTTTTTGTGCCGCACAGGTAAATTGTTGCCTGCACGGTTTCTAAGTATAAGAAACATATCCTGACAGTTCTGTATCCACCCCGCCCGGACGAGACCCGTCCCGGAAAGGCATAAATACAGGCAACACATCAGCGAAAACCATCCAGCGCAGCACAATAACAGCCCACATTATGCATAAACGTGCAGCAGCACGCACGCCATCATGTTCCGATAAGGTTTTCTGGAAACTGTATTTGCTGCCTGCGCGGTTTTTCAGCATAAAGATCCTATCATGACAGACCCACGCCCGGCGCCGCTTCCGCGGTTTCCGGGCGTTGTGCATTTACGGAGAAACAGCATGCCCGAACAGGCCGCCACGGGCACGCGGCGCAGCACCTATAGCCGCAGGCTGGCCGATGAGATATGCCTGCGGCTGGCTGATGGGCAGAGCCTGCGCGCCATCTGTGCTGATCCGGCCCTGCCGCACCGCGCCACCATATTGCGCTGGCTGCGCGATAACCTGGCTTTTCGTGCACTTTATGATACCGCGCGTGAAGCCGCGGCCGACACACTGGCCGAGGAGATCATAGCCATTGCCGACCGCGCCACGGGCCGCGAGGACGTACCGGCCATAAAGCTGCGCATGGAGGCGCGCATGTGGGTTGCAACGCGCCTGCGCCCGCCTGTTTCCGCCACGCGGGGCGAGGGGGCAGGCGGCATTGCCATTACCATCACCACTGATGACGCAGCCCTTTAGCCTCACACCCGACCAGCATGCCGCCAACCGGCTGCTGGGGGGCGGGGCCACCCACATCCTGCTGCGGGGCGGGGCGCGTTCGGGCAAGACATTCGTGCTGGTGCGCGCGCTGGTCATTCGGGCACTCCGGGCGGCGGGCACGCGCCACGGCATATTCCGCCACAGGTTCAATGCTTTGCGGGCCACCATCGTGGCCGACACGTTTCCCACCGTCATGCGCCGGTGCTTTCCCGCCGTGCCGTGGCAACTCTCGCGCACCGACTGGAGCGTGACACTGCCCAATGGCTCGCTCATCATGTTTGGCGGGCTGGATGATGAGGAACGGACTGAAAAGATACTGGGGCTGGAATTCGCCACCGTCTATCTCAATGAAGCCAGTCAGGTCACTTATGGCGCGCGCAACATGCTGCTCACACGACTGGCGCAGAAATCGCCCCTGGCGCTGAAGGAATATATCGATGCCAATCCTCCCACCACCGCGCACTGGCTTTACCGTGTCTTTGAAGCCGGTATCGAGCCTTCATCGGGCCAGCCCCTGCCAGACCCCACACGCTACGCCACCATGCAACTCAACCCCGAGGGCAACCGGGCCAATCTCTCGGCGGAGTATCTGGCGCAACTCGCGGCCCTGCCGGAGCGTGAACGCCGGCGCTTTGTAGAGGGGGAATACCAGCAGGCTGTCGATGGCGCCCTGTGGCGCCTGGAGGATTTTCGTCGTGACGCCGCAATAACGCCCGCAACCCGCCGTGCTGTAAGCACGCAGATGCGGCGCATTGTGGTGGCGGTTGACCCGTCAGGCTGTTCCGGGCCGGAGGATATCCGCTCTGATGAAATCGGCATCATCGTGTGCGGGGTGGATGGTGCGGGGTGTGGCCATGTGCTGGCCGACCTGTCGCGCCGCGATACGCCTGCGGGCTGGGCGCGGACTGCCCTGCAGGCCCAGGCGGACTGGGCAGCCGAGCGCATTGTGGCCGAACATAATTTTGGCGGCGCACTGGTTGAGGCCACCCTGCGCGGGCTGAACCCGAATGCGGCCCTGCGCATGGTCACCGCCAGCCGGGGCAAGGCGGCGCGGGCCGAGCCGGTGGCGGCGTTGTACGAACAGGGGCGTGTGATCCATCATGGTACTTATCCGGAACTGGAGGAACAGCTCTGTCAGTTTTCAGCCAGTGGCTATCACGGCCCCCATTCCCCCGACCGGGCGGATGCGCTGGTCTGGGCGCTGACCGACCTCATGCTGTCCGTGCCGCCTGCAGCCCCCGCGCGCTGGGCCCCCACGCGTTTCAACCTCGGGCGCTAGGGTCATGCGCGCGCCCTTCGGCCAAGGGCCTCTGCCTGCCCCAATATCCAGACCCTGCGCGGCGCGTGTGTGCTGCATCGGGTATCGTGCGGGACCGGCACATTCCTGAATACTGTCAGGAACAGTCTTTATAATACGTAGTAGATTTTTTTACTGCCTGAATGATGGTTCTGCCCCGTTCATGGGCAGACATGACAGCGCAGGCTCACCCTATGCCGGAGATAAGCCACTCATGGACTGGCAGGAACTCAAGCGCACATACCCCCGTGACCCGGACCTGCCCGCACGGGCCCATGCGCTTGCCGCGCTCGCGCGTGTGCTCGAGGGTACGCAATACGATGCCATACCCAACCCTTTTGGCACCGAATATAATGGCGCAGGCGAATACATACCGCTTGGCCAGCGCCGCCCGTCGGTACGCACCAATATGTGCCGCGCGGTGGTGGATGATGCGGTATCCCTCCTGTTTGGCGCCAGCCACTGGCCCGCCACGGTTGCCACCGATCCCGCGCTGCCTGGCATTCTGGCGCAGCTTGGGGCGGAGACCGCCTTGCCAGCCCTCATGCTCGATGCCGCCACGCGCGGCGCAACCGGATCGGTTGCCGTGCTGGTCGAAGCCGTGGCCCGCCGCCTGCGCGTGCAGGTGCATGACACCCGTTACCTCACTCCGCAATGGGATGGTGCGGGCCTGCTTGCCTCGGTGACCGAGTGCTTCAAGGTAACGGGCGCCACGCTGGCAGGGCAGGGCTGGCCCATCGCCACAGATGACGCCACTACCATTTTCTGGTGGCTGCGCGTGTGGGACCGGGCTGACTGCCACGTTTATGTGCCCCAGCGTGTCGATGCCGGGTTGCCCACCCGCCTTGACGCTACGCGCAGCACCCATCACGGCCTTGGCTTCGTGCCGTGGGTCTGGATGGCCAATCTGGCAGCGCCGGGCACGGTGGATGGTCCATGCACCTTTGCCCCGGCCATCGATACGGTTATCGAGTGCGATTACCTGCTCTCGCAATCCGGGCGAGGGCTCAAATACAGCGCTGACCCCAGGCTGGTCATCCGCGCGGGGCCAGACCCTTATGCCGATGGTACCTCCGCGAGCACCGGCGGCGCCTCAGCGGCCCTGACCCTGCCGCTCGATGGCGATGCCAAGCTGCTCGAAATCAACGGTGATGCCGCGGGCGCCATGCGCGATCATTACCGTGAACTGCGCGCCAGCGTGATGGAACAGATCCATGGCAACCGCGCCCAGGCCGACCGTCTTGCCGCCCCCACATCGGGCCGCGCGATGGAGATGCTCTATCAGCCGCTTTTATGGCTCGTGGACCGCATGCGTCTTTCGTATGGCGAATACGGGCTGCTGGCGCTGTACCGCATGGTGTGTGCGTTTTCGCACGTGCTCGAAGGTGGCGTGCAGATTGGCGGGCAGGATTACACCAGGCTCGATGCAACGGGGCTTGCGCTGCAATGGCCGCCCTATTTTGCCGATACGGAAGCCGAACTGGCGCAACTGGCCCAGGGGCTTGGCGCTGCGGTGCAGGGGGGCTTCCTGTCACGGCAGACAGCCTGCGCCATCTTTGCCACCCGCGCGAGTGGCCCGGCCCCGCATGCCGAATGGGCGCGGCTGAACGCAGCCGACCCGAACTGACATATTCCATTAACGGAGAAACGACATGACCCGAGCCAGCGTGCCCCAGACCTCCGACCTTGAAACCCTGCACCGCGAGATGGAAACCCTGCGCGCCGAGCGCGACGCGGCGGTCAGTGCCCGCGCAACACTTGAAGGCGATCTTGCCCGCGCCACCGAACAGGTCAGCACCGCCCGCACCCGCGCGGACCGTGCCGTCATACGCGCCGAGGCCCGTGCCCTTGCCGCCCGCATGGGTGCCGTGGAGCCTGCCGATGTGGTTCGCCTTGTTGACCTGAGCGCCGTGACACTGGGCGAGGATGGTGCCCCGCAGGGACTGGATACGATCATGGCCGCCGCGCGTGAAAGCCGGGCTTACCTGTTCGGCCTGCAGCAGGGCGCATCGGGCGCTGTGCGTGGCACCACTGCCGCAGGCCCCGCACCCCGCGCAGGCGATCCGGCCCCGTTCGACGCCCGCACGGCTGGCACGCGCGATGTGAAGGCCGCAGCCATGGCGGCGGGGTTACGCTGGCCGGTGGCAAACTAGAGGGTGTTATGCACCTTGGGCGAGCATAGCTGCATTTCTAAGCATGAAGCACGCGAACGCAATGACATGGAGACTTGCGAGTGTTGAAGCGTAACGCTCGTAATCTTTGACGAGCCTACGACAACGTGTTGCCCATGCGAAAGATCGCTCGACAACCCATCGGCGCGGCAGCAGCACAAAGCCGCGTTTGGCTTCGGACAACCTGACGACCTCAAGGGCGATCCCCTGGGCCCGTGCTGCCCTGGCAGGCTTCTTGCCGGTATATCCCTGATCGACATAGGCCAGTTCAACGCTCTCGTCCGTCGCATCCTGAATGGCGGCGGCAAGACGTCCGACCTCGGCGCGATCGTCCCGACTGGCTGGTGTGACATGCAGGGCCAGCAGATACCCCAATGTGTCCACGGCCATGTGCAGCTTTGATCCCCTTTTGCGCTTGGCTCCATCATATCCGGCGCGGGAACCGCTTTCCGGCGTCGAACGTAATGTCCGGCTGTCGATAATGGCTGCCGTTGGCTCCGCCCTGCGGCCAGAAGCGATACGCAGCACGGCACGCAGATCAGACACCAACGCGTCAAAACAACCTGCCTCCATCCAGCGACGGGATTGCTGGTAGACCGCCGACCACGGCGGAAGGTCATTCGGCATGGCGCGCCAGGCAATTCCGTAGCGGATCACGTAATGCAATCCATTGAACAGTTCGCGCAATGCGTGATGTCGTTGGTGCGCATCCTCGCGCATCAGAACCAGATACGGGACAACCAGAGACCATTCTTCATCTGATACATCAGAGGGATACGGTTTGCGTGCAGGCGTCATCCCTCATTACTGCACCAATCAGGCACGAAAATACATAACACCCTCTAGGGCGTGAACCGACAGGCCGCAGGATGGTTTATTATAAAAATGAGTGTGATAAAAAGAGGCGTTATCAAGGTCTGCTGAATATAATGTATGGAAAATATAGATTGATTTTTATGAATACTATACTGGAATATATTACATATTCCTAAATAAAATCCTCAACAGAGGGATATGATTGTTGGTACAAAGATACGCCTGTCTGTCAGGGGCATGAAAAGAGAGATGGCATAATATGCCAATAGCTGCACCCAGCTTGCAGGGATGTACCGTGCAGGGAGGCAAAACGCGCACCCTGCCCATTCATTGCGGTTAAAATAGGCAATCATCCATTACCTGGAGCAGGGCTGAGGCTGGTAGTGCGAAATCCCAGCCGCGTACCGGCCCCGCCCGCCGCAAGGATCTGTTCATGAACCAGACCAACGTCACCGCACGCAGCTTTATCGACCTGCGCGCCTTTGCCGCCACATCCGCCCCCCAGCCCGGTGACTTCGTGCGCGCCCGCACGCTGCTTGCCGGGCAGGGGAACGGCCTTTCCATCGCGGCCTGCGCCCCGGAAGGCGCTGGCATCATTACCGCGATGACAGAAGATGAATTTGTGATCGTGCTGTCGGGCGAACTCAACATTGGCGCGAACGTGCTTGGTCCCGACGCCAGTATCGTGCTGCCCAAGGGGAGCAGTTTCAGCTGGGCTGCGGCACCGGGCACGCGCGCCATCATCATGGGCAGTAAAACCAGCACGCCAGGTGCGCAGACACCGGTGGTCATCAATCCTGCGCCCACGCTTGCACCTTCCAAGTCGCCTTCGGCTGACCTGCTGCTTGGCCCAGCGCCGACATGCCATAGCTTTAACGACTATAAATCCGCTAATGGCGAGCTCGTGTGCGGCACATGGGATTCTACCCCTTATGCCCGCCGCGCCATGCATTATGGCCACGCTGAACTGATGTACCTGATCGAAGGAAGCGTGACGTTTGTGGATGGCGCAGGCCGGGAAAAGACGTTCGTTAAAGGTGATATCTTCTTTGTCGAACAGGGGGCTGACTGTGCATGGGATAACCGGGAATATGTGAAGAAAGTTTATGCCATTTTCCGCCCGGCCTGAAGCACAGGGCATTTATTGCCTGCCCTGGAATAGTCTATTACAAAATAATAAAAGTTTTGGGTGCCGCCTTTTTCAAAAAGGCGGCATTATTTTGAAAAAATTCGCCAAAAACTTCTCATGATTTTTATCTGGAATCATGCAGTAATTTATAAACAGTAATTAAAAATTACACTCGCCCATTACCTGTTCCGCACACGATCAATTTCGCCTGCGGAACAGGCAAGGGGCGCATGATGACTTACCCATCATGATGGCGCGCCGTGCGCCACGGCCCCTTAACCATCCACCCGGCCATATATGGCGCTTTAGTGCCATTGCCCGTTACCCGCCGCCACTGCATTGCGCATGGCGGCTTTTTTCGTTTTTTCAAGGAAATGAAATTCATGGCTATCGCCAATTTCCCCGCTGCCCTTCAGCCTGTCATCCAGCAGGGGTTCCTGTCGCGTGCGTTTCAGGATGCGTTGCAGTCACGCCTGGGTTTCCGTTCCATTGCCGACCAGATGGAATTTCCTGCCCGCATCGGCCAGACCATTACCGATACCCGCGCCGGTCTGCTGCCGCCGGCCACCACGCCGCTCAACCCGACCGCCAATACCAGCTTTGACAATGGCATGACGCCCGCCGAATGGTCGGTCGAGCAGTATACGCTCACCATCAACCAGTATGGCAACACCATGGACCTCAACCAGGTGACCGAAGGCGTGGGCATTGCCAACCAGTTCCTCGCCAATGCCTCGCGCCTTGGCATCAATGCGCGCCAGACGCTCGACCGCCTGGCGCGCAACACGCTGTTTGGCGGGGCGCAGAACGGGGTTGGGGGCTACCTTGGCGGCAATACGCGCGTCACTGCAACGCTGGGTGCGGCTGGCGGCACGGTTGCCGTGGATGACATCCGGGGATTCCAGAACATCCTGTCGGGTGAAGGGCAGGTGGTTTCGGTCGGTGCCTCTGCTGGCATGACCGTGACCATCGGGGCAGGGTCTTACACGCTGGTGGGCGCCACGGCGGATGCCGCCAATACCTCCACCGCGCCGGATGGCATTTCAGGCACGCTGACGTTCTCGGCATCGGTCAAGGTGGCCGATGGCACGGCGGGCAATCCGGTCATGGCGGCCACCGCGCCGCTGGTGCTGCGCCCCAATGCGCGGGCCACCACGGCGGCACTCGCGGCAGGCGACCTGCTGACGGTCCAGTCCATTCTGGGCGCGCTGGCCACCCTGCGCGACAACAACGTGCCCACGCCCGATGGCGGGGTGTATCACTGCTATCTGGACAATGCCCAGCTTCTGGGCCTGTTCCGCGATGAGGACTTCAAGCTGCTCTATCGCGGGCAGTATGGCTCCGACACCTATCAGAGCGGCCAGATCTTTGACCTGCTGGGCGTGCGCTTCATCCCCACCACCGAGGCTCCGCAGCAGGTATCGCTTGGCGCGGGCGCCATCCATCGTGCCATCATCTGCGGGCAGGGCGCGCTGATCGAGGGGGATTACGCCAATATCGGCACCCATTACGCACCGCTGCTTGATGGCGGCGAACTGACCGATGTGGAGGGCGTGTGCATGATTACCCGCCCCGCACTCGATCGCCTGGCGCAGATCATCGCGCAGTCGTGGTCGTGGATTGGCGGGTTTGCCCTGCCCACCGACCTGACGGCTGATACCTCCGTCATTCCCACCGCCACCAACAGCTACCTCAAGCGGGGTGTGGTGATCGAGAGCCTCGGCGCCGGGGCCTGAGCCTTCGGCCCGCGCGGCGACGCCCTATAGGTGCCGCTGCGCGGGCCATGACCGCCAGCCACACCATGCACGAAAGGCAGGCATGACAGACATGACGGGCACAGCCAGCACAACAGACACCACGACAACGCCCGATGCAGGCGTAACCGGGGCAGACACGGCAGCTGCCGGTACCACCACAACCAGCCAGAATGCGGGGGCCTGCGCGGACCAGCCCCCCGCAGCCGCTGTCATAACGGCAGCCAGCATGCCCGATACGGCCCTGACCGACACCGAATGCGCACAGGCGCGGCGCTACATGGGCTATCCCGCCATGGGGCGCGCCGATAGCGGCATGCAGTCGTGGCGGTTCTTTCGGGTTTATGGCTTCAATGAATGGCGGCTGGCGCATCTTTCACCCGCCGAATGCGCCCAGGCCCGCGCCTTTCTGGCGCAATGCCAGTTGCTGGAGAGCGCGGTGATGGGGGCAGGCAGCAACCTTGATACCGATCGCGCGGCGGTCTGGACACGCAACCGCACGGAAGTCACCGATCGCTTCACGCTGTACACGCGCTGGCGCGTGCAGCTATGCAACTTCATGGGCGTGCCGCCCGGGCCGGGGCTACGTGGCATGGGGGAGATCATCATCTGATGGATATCAACGCCCTGCGCTGCCTGACCGCGCGTGGGTTTGCGCGCGCAGCAACCCGTATTGGCGCTGCGACCGCGCAATATCGGCCTGCCAGCGCGCTTGCGCCCTGCGCCAGCCCTTATGGTCAGGGCTGGGCGGCTTTCAGCAATGACCGGGCTTTCGGCTTTGCCGGGCCTGCCTTGTGGGATGTGCCTTTTGTCTATGCCCTGACGGATCTGACGGACCTGCGGGCGGGTGACATCCTGACCTGCGGGGCAGAGACCTATTTCATTGCCCGCGTGGAACCCTTCCGGCCGCCTTTATGCGTGTTGTGCAATGCGGTCGTCACGCTAACCACCACCTTGGCCGTGCAGACAGATGCGGCTGATCCGGGGGGGTATGCCACATCGGGCGATGCAGCCGCGCAGGCAACGCTTGCCACCGGCTGGCCTGCCATGATCCGGCCGGGCAGCGGGGCGGGCGTGCCGGGACCAGTCCAGCCCGGTGCCATTCGCGCGGGTGGGTTCGAGATGTTCCTGCCTGCCATTCCCGGCGTGAGCCTTCAGGCGGCCATGTGGGTCCAGGATGGGGGTGGCCCACGCTACACCATCGGGGCCGCGCGCAGCAGCCCATGGGGCGTGCGCTGCCAGATGGCCCAGCAGCAGGTCTGAAATTCTTTTTGCCAGCCATAACAGGAAGCGCCATGACATGGCCGATATCGCCACCATTTCCACCGCCATTGCGGGGGCCCTTACTGCAGCGCTCTGCCCTGAGGGGAGGAGTGCCAGCAGTTGCACGGGGCGTCCCGTCATCATCCGTCGCGGCGGGCTGACACAGGCGGACCTGGGCAACGCCCTGCATACATTGCACGAAGGCTGCGATTTCATCACCATTGCCGACACGCCAGAAAGCTGGAGCCGCCTTGATGAACCGCTCGGGCGGCCTTGGCGGATGGAAAACACGCAGGCTGCCACCGTCAGCATAAGCATTGCAAATGGCACGGTAACGCTCGGCCTCGCACCCGACACGGTGCCCAGTGGCACTGTCGGGTTACGGGTACAGGGGCTTGCGGGCATCACGGGCGCCGGGTGCTGCCTGCACAGGGCGCAATCGGGTGACACGGCAGCCAGTATTGCAGCCCGCCTTGCCGCGATGGTGCCGGGTGCCGTGGCGCAGGAGGGGAATATCACGCTGCCCACCTCTGTCACGGCACAGGCCATCAACGCGGGCACGGCCACGGCGCGGTGCGTGGCGCGCAGGCAGCAGCAGATGTTCGTGCTTACCGCCTGGTCAGCCAGTCCGGTCGCGCGGGATGCGCTGGGGCAGGCCATGGCTGATGCACTGGCCCTGACCGACTGGCTGGTGGATGCAAACAGCTCCACCTTCCGCATCGAGGCACGGGAGGCAAGCAATGATGATACCGCCATGAACCGGGGCATCTTTGCCCGTCCCGCCCATTATCTCGTGACATTCGATACCGACCTGACCCGGTCGATGCCGCTCATGCTGGCTGGTGGCATCGGGGGCGCTGATGGGCTGATTGCGGGCGACGTGCTGCTGGGCGCACCGGCAGCGTCCTGAACCATCCATGCGGGGCACAGGTCATGGCCCGATCACCACGCCCCATTCTTGAACCGTTTCTTCACGCGGCATGCCGCGCAACAGGGAAGACGCATAAAATGACCATCTATCAGTCCGGGCAGCTCAACACCAACAGCCTGAGCGTGCCGGATCTGTATGTGCAGATCCTCAAACCGCAGACCCTGGCGCTCAACGGCGTGGCAACCGGGCGGATCGGCCTGGTGGGCACGGCGGCCTGGGGGCCGGTGGCGTCACCGGTCATCATTGGCGGCATGGGTGACTGCCTGAGCGTATTCGGCCCCAAGCAGGCGCAGGCAAATGATATCGGCACGGCGGTCAACATCGCCATCTTGCAGGGTGCATCCGACTTTCGCTGCGTGCGGGTCAGTGATGGCACCGATGTGGCGGCCACGGGCACACTGGCGGGAGTAACCCTGACCGCCATCCATACGGGCAGCGCGGGCAACGCCCTTGTGGCGACACTGACACAGGACCCGATCATCACCACGAATTACACGCTTACGGTCAGCCATGCGGTGCTGGGCAGCCGTACCTATCGTGGCGCGACATGGCCGGTTCTTGCCGCCGCCATTGCAGCCGATGCCACGGCGCTCGTGCGCGCAACCGTGCCCACCACCGTGCCCGCACTTGAAGCCGGTTTGGCCACGCTTGCCGGAGGCAGCGATGGCGGCGTGCCCACGACCGCGCAGTTTCTGGGCAGGGATGGCACCAGCCGCACCGGCATGTATGCCCTGCGCGGGCAGGGCTGCGCGATCGGGCTGCTGCATGGCGTGGTGGATGACACCTCATGGACCACGCAGGCCGCTTTTGGCCTGGGGGAAGGGATGTACATGATTGCCTGCGGCCCGGCAGGCGACACGATTGCCAATGCCGTGGCCATGAAAAGTGCCGCAGGGCTGGATAGCTACGCCGTCAAGCTGATGTTTGGTGACTGGCTGTGGTGGGATGATGACACCAATGGCGACATGCTGGTGCCGCCGCAGGCCTTTGCCGCGGGTATTCTCGGCGGTCTCTCGCCCGAGCAGTCGAGCCTGAACAAGGAACTGTATGGCGTAATCGGCAGCCAGAAAGCAGGGCTGGCCAGTAGCGGGCAGGCCGCGACCTATTCCGGGGCCGAACTCTCGGCCCTGTTTACGGCGGGCATTGACGTGATCTGTAACCCCGCACCGGGTGGTAGCTACTGGGCGGTGCGCGGCGGCATCAATACGTCATCAGACGACGTGACAGATGATGACACCTATACGCGCCTGACCAATTACATTGCCGAAACGCTCAACGCGGGCATGGGGGCGTTCGTGGGCGCTGTCATCTGCGCCACGCTGTATGGCGACATCCGCGCCGTGCTGCTGGGCACGCTGTCGAACATGGTGGGCAGCGGCATACTGGGGGCCAGCACGGATTACGCCGTGCTGTGCGACACGACCAATAACCCCCAGTCGCGCACGGCGCTGGGTTATGTGCGTGCTGACGTGCAGGTGCGCTATCAGGGGATCAACCGCTTTTTCGTAGTCAACCTGCAGGGCGGCGCGAGTGTGACAGTCAGCACCGCCACTGCGGCAGCCTGATACCTGCCTGCGCATACAGAAAACCTTATTGTCTAACCTGCATCCATCGTAGCGCGATACTTCACGGGCCACCTTTCAGGGTGGCTTTTTTCATGGAGCCATGAATGTCTCTCAAACCCTTCAATATCGGCCGCGACTGCCGCGTAGTGCTGGTCTATAACGGCAGCCGCATCGACCTGCCCACGGTTACCGGCTTCAATGCGGCCCAGCGCACCCACCAGCTGGAATCAAATCCGCTGAACGACATGCCCCTGTTCTATGATGTGCCAGGCGGGTGGGGCGGCCAGTTTTCCTTCCAGCGCGATGGTTCGGGAGCCGATGACCTGTTTGCCGCGATCGAAAGCGGGTTCTGGTCGGCGGGCACGGTCATTCTGGGCAGCATCTACCAGTATGTGACCGAATGCGATGGATCGCTAAGCACGTACGAATTCATCGGCGCGTCCCTCAGGCTGTCGGATGCGGGGCGCTACCAGTCCGAAACGCTGGTCACGCAGACCATCACGTTCACGGCCCGCGCCCGCAACCGCATTTCCTGATCTTCCAACTGGAATACGCCGACATGACGGAAAAAACCGTAAAGACCCCTGATGGCCGCACCCTGACCTACCGCGAGCGCGGGCCGGGCGATGTGCTCGCCCTGCTTGAGTTCGGGCCGGACACGCCCTCGACCGCATGGCTGGAATACGCGCTCATGGTCAGTTCGGTCGAGGCGATTGACGGCGTGCCCGTCATCCGCCCGCAAACGCGCGTGCAGCTTGAGCAGCTTGCCAACCAAATCGGCAATGACGGCATCGAGGCGCTCAGCATGGCCCTGTTTGGCCCTGATGCGCAGGCCACGCCCGATACGGAGGCCCAAGCCGCAAAAAACTGAGCCGGCACCCCGTGCTGATCGAAGTGGCGGCGTTAGTCGGGCACGGGGTGCCGTGGGATGTGGCCATGTCCATGCCGCGCGTGCGGCGCATGGCTTTTCTGGTCGCCTTCGGGGAGCTTGCGGGCGGCCGCTATGACTGGGCCACGCAACAATGGGAGTATCCTGATGGCTGAATCCTGTCGGGCCACGACACGCCTGGTCATGCGGCTTCAGGCTGCCGGGGCTGGTGGCCTGTCCGCGCCGGTAGCCCGCCTGCCGGGGCACAACGGGCACGCTGTCATTGCAAGGCTGGCTGCGTCGATAGGGCGCATGAGGCACACTAGGTCACAGCCTGTCATGGCTGCCCGCTTTCACCCGCCTCAACGTAGCCACAAGCCCCGCGCGCAGGTCTTGCCAAGCGGGCTGGGGGAAGCGCGTAATGCGCGGGCAAGACAGTCGCGCCCGCCCGTCAGTCGCGCTGCCAGTCGCTGGTTCAGCCGTGGTGAACAACAGGGGGGACCTGACTGGCGTGGGGCCGGAGCAGCCGTCATGAACGTTCCTGCATCTGCTCCGCGCAGGAACGGGCAGGATGGAAAAGAACACGCGCCCATGCCCTATGGACCACGCATGGCGTCACCCCTGATGCGCCTGTCCATGGTTCGCACATCCAACTCCCGACAGGCCGCCACAGCCTTAGCCGGGGTCAGGCAGCGGGGTATGATCCACGCCATGCCTGCGCCTGCACCACGCAGGCCTGAGCCCGCCCTCATGGCTGTTCCGGGTCGGCGGCACATCGTAGCCATACCGCCTGTGGCGAAGAGGCAGGTCGCACCGTACAGATCCGGCTTTCTGAACGACAGGCCAGACAGCCATGGAGCGCGGCGTGGATTGCTGCCTGCCAGCGTTCGTAGCCCCAGAAACGTCATTGCGCCACGCGGGCAACCCCGGGGCCAGGCGCGGCCTTCCTTCATCAGTCCGGCGCCCATGGTCCGTGCCCGCTCCCCCGGCAGTAAGGATCAGGCCATGCCGGGCGCACCCATCATACAGCTCACCATTCCCGTGACACTCGACCAGCATAATGTGGGGCAGGCTGTTGCCCACATAGAAACCAGCCGTGCCCTTCTTGAGCATCGCGCCACCGGCACCGCGCCCGATGGCATACAGCATGTGCAGCTACCCGGTCGCTCCATGGGTATATGAATAGTGAACGCAAACGGTCCGCACCGCGTGTGTGTTGGCGCCAGAGCCTGTCCTGAGTGGAAAATACATGTCCCTGACCCTTATGAACGCCGAGACCGCCATCGGCTCGATCGGGCGGCTATGGGCTTCAGCCCCCGTCACCATTGGTGACCTGACCCTGACTGGCATGGAAGTGCCACGGCTCATCCGTGATGGTGGCACCCAGCAGGTAGCCGTGCACCGCCTGCCCGGTGGTGGCCGGGTGATTGATGCCGTAGGCAACGACCCCGACCGGCTGGAACTGACCGGCACGTTTGTCGGCCCCACCGCCATTGAACGCGCGCGCGTGCTCAAGCAGATGCGGATTGCGGGCGTGCCGGTGCCGTTCAGCGGGGCGGGGCTGTCACTTATGGTCCGCATCGTGCAGTATTCCTATGATTACGCGCAGAAAGGCGTGGTCATTCCCTATCGGCTGGTGCTTGAACAGCCGCCCCAGATGGCGATCTCCACCAATGTGGTGTCCGGCCTTTCGGCGCTGGTGGGCGCGGATACGGGTTCCGCCCTGTCCGGCCTGACGGATGCGCTTGCCGATGTCTCGACCATTGCAGGCAACATGACAGGCCAGCTTGGCACCATCATCGGGCAGGTTGCACCCATTGCCGATATGGCGGGGGCCGGTGGCATCCTGTCCGGGGTGGAAGACAATCTGGACATGGTGGGCGGCCTGTCTGGCGCTGGCGTCAACCTGGCCTCGGTGCCCGATAGCGCTGCCAGCGTCGTGTCGGGGCTTGCGGCATCCGGCGCGGGACTGACCGGCGCCATCGGCCAGACCGGGGCCAATATGGAAAGCATCCCGCCCGATAATGCCGCCAGTCTTTCTGCCCTGACCCAGAATGCACGGTTGCACAGCGCTACCGTCAACAGCGCGGGCCTGGTCAACCGCGCCTATGCCAACACGCTGCTGGCCACAGGGGGCGTGCAGGATGGCCCGATTGCCAATAACTGAGCAGGAGGTAACAAACCCATGGTGCTCACCATAAAGGTTACGGCGGCGGATCGCACGCTGTACCATGTCGCGGCCCGGCAGTTGAATGATGCCACCGCATGGTGGCGGATCGCGCAGCTTAACGGCATGACCGACCCTGACCTGTCCACTTTCACCGCGCCCGTGACACTTGCGCTCCCTGCCATCGATACTGCGCTTGATGCTGGCGTGCCGGGGGTGGCGGCATGAGCGGCAGTCTTTCATACACCACCGCCGGGCAGACCATCTGGCGCACGCCGC
Source organism: Komagataeibacter sucrofermentans DSM 15973 (assembly GCF_040581405.1). Lineage (NCBI taxonomy): Bacteria > Pseudomonadati > Pseudomonadota > Alphaproteobacteria > Acetobacterales > Acetobacteraceae > Komagataeibacter > Komagataeibacter sucrofermentans. The sequence goes on along the minus strand of NZ_CP137157.1, from coordinate 1,477,576 downwards.
GCGCACGGCTTTTGGTCAACGGCACCGAACGGGCGGAAACCGGAATTGAGCAGTTCACCCTGACCCGCACCCGCTACAGCCGGGCCGATACGCTTGAAATGACACTGGCGCTGGACCGTGCCGCCATGCCTGCCACCGGGCTGTGGTTTGACCTGCCAGCCCCTGCAGAGGGCAGCGCCCCGACCGAACTGGGCGTAACGCTGCAGATGCGTGACGCGGCAGATGAGGGCGCGCAATGGAGCAGCGTATTCACGGGCATCATTGATCATGTTGCCCTCAGCCCGGCGCACACAATCCTGACCATCGCCTGCCGCGACTATCTGGCAAGGCTGCTGGACATGCGCATCTGCGCCGACTGGATGAACATGACCGGGGCGGAAGTCATCACGGCCATGGCCAGAGCGGCGGGGCTTACGCCACAGGTCAGCATGCCACAGGCCATGACCGGCCAGTTCTGGCAGGTGGAGCACAAACGGAGCAGCGCAGCCAGCCACAGCCGGTTCCAGACAGCATTTGACCTGGCCAGTACGCTGGCCACCGGGGTGGGCTGTGACCTGTACACGCAGGGCACCACGCTTGTCTGCGCGCCTTATCCCACGCCCACGCAGGCCAATACCCATCTGCTCGATTATGCCGATAACGGGCCGGAGCAACCTGTCAGGGCCGGGGCTTACGGCCTGAATTTCACGCGCGATTACCAGATTGACCGGGGCATTATCGTGCATGTCATGGCATGGGACAGCCGACAGCGCACGAAGGTGGATTATTACTGGTCAGCAGCGGGCGGCTCCGCCACGCCCCCCGCACAGGCTGGCACGCTGCACAGTTTCAGCCTGCCGGGCGCGCGGCTGGATACGGCGCGGCAGATGGCGCGATGCAAGTACGGTCAGATCATGGCCCATGCCCGCACCATTACCGGCACCCTGCCGGGGCGCATCACGCTCCAGCCCCGTGACTTCATGCGGCTGACCGATACCGGCACGACATGGGATGGCACGCTGGACGTGGATGCCGTGAGCAGCCGTTTTTCATGGAATGGCGGTTTTTCGCAACAGGTTACGCTGCGCAGCCGCAGCATGACAGGAGATGAAACCGATGACTGATACCCGCATGGTCGCCGCAGGCCTGGCGCATGCGCAGGCCCAACCCGGCTTCGGGCTGGTCAGCGCGGTGGACCCGGTCAATCATGCCGTCAAGGTAATGCTTCAGCCCGCCGGGGTGGAGAGTGGCTGGGTGCCCTGCGGCGCGCTGCAGGCAGGCAGCCTGCGTATTGCCTGCCTGCCCGATATTGGCGCGCATGTCGTAACCCTGCCAGTCGAAGGTGATGCCGAACACATGGTCATGGCCTGCCCGGTGTTTGACGCCGTGCTCATGCCCCCCACATCCCCCGCCACCGGCAAACCGGCCCAGCCCGGCGAGATGCTGATCGTGGCAGGCTGCCCCACGCCGCCCGCCGCCAATGGCGCGACGGCTCAGGGACAGGCCACGCAGAACGCGCCGTGGTGGCACATCACCAAGGATGCGATCTACAGTGGGGCAGGGAATGCCACCGAGACACTGACCGCTACAACCAAGGCATGGAACGTCGGGTCAGTCGGCATGACTCTCGACACCAATGGCCTCGCCGTGACCGGTGGCCCGATCACGACCGACAAGGACATGACCGCCCAGGGCACCGTAACCGGCAAGACGGACGTGCTCGCGGCGGGCATCTCGGGCAAGGGCCACACCCATAGCGGCGTGCAGCCGGGCAGCGGCTCGACGGGGGCACCGCAATGAGCGCGCTCTCCCACACCATGGGCGGCGACCTTGACCTGTCGGGCACCGGCGGCGTGGCCGTGGTCACGGGCGCCGACCAGACAAGGCAGGCGCTGCTGCGCAGGCTGTGCACCAATGCCAGGGCCTATATCTGGCAGCCCGATTATGGGGCCGGACTGCCCGCGCGCGTGGGTAGCGTGATGGATGAGGCCGGTGTTCGCGCCCTGGTGCTCGAGCAGATGCAGCAAGAGGGCGGGGTGGACCAGACCCAGCCGATCACGGTCACGATCTCCAGCCCAAAGGCAGGGGCCTACCTGCTGGCCATTGCCTACACCGACGCTGACACCGGCACGGTGCAGGAACTCACACTGAGCACATGACGGGCGTCTCTCACGGGGCGCCTTTTTTATTGGAGGTCCGTCTTGGCCCTAACCTTCCAATCCTTCCGGACCACGCTGGGCAATATGGTGGCGAGCGCGCAGGGGGCGTGCCCGTCGCTGCTTGACCTCAATATCGGCTCGCCCGGTCGCGCCATGCTCGAGGCCGTGGCGGGGCTGGGGCTGTGGTTCCAGTTCATCGCACTCCAGATCCTCTCGCGCACGCGACTGGCCACCTCCATCGGTGCGGATGCCGACAGCTTCGTGCAGGATTTTGGCCTCACGCGCCTGCCGGGCACGGCAGCGACCGGCACCGTCACCTTCACCTCGTTCTCGCCCGCCAGCCAGTCAGCCACGGTGCCGGTGGGGGCAACGGTGCGCACGGCGTCGAGCCTCGTATTCACCGTGGTGCAGGACATGACCAACCCGGCCTGGTCTGCAGGTGCGGGGGCTTACGTTCGGCCCGCGGGCACGGGTTCGATCACCGTGCCGGTGGAATGTGCCTCCACGGGGGCAACCGGCAACGTCGCGGCGGGCGCCATCTGCCTGTTGGGCACGGCCATATCGGGCATCGACACCGTGACCAACACCGCCGCCCTGACCAATGGCAGCGATGGCGAGAGCGATGCGGCGCTGCGCACGCGGTTCGTGTCCTACATCAACAGCCGCTCCAAGGCGACGGTGGCGGCCATCGAGAACGCGGTGACCGATGTTTCCGCCGACCTGATCTATCAGGTGCTCGAGAACGTGGACACGTCCGGCGCGTTCCTGCCCGGCAACGTGGTGGTGTTTGTCGATGATGGCTCGGGCGATGTGTCCGACAGCGTGATCGATGCGGTCTATGCGGCGGTGGATGACGTGCGGCCCGCTGCCGTGTCCATTCAGGTGGTGCGGCCCAACATTGTGCGCCCACCCGTGGCCATGACCGTCAGCGTGGGCAGCACCGGCGATCTCGCCACCGTGCAGGCCACCATCAGCACCAATATCGCAACCTACCTCAACGGCCTCGCCATCGGGGCTTCGGCCAGTTATTCGCGCCTGATCCAGATCGCCTATGCCGCCAGCACGTCGGTGACCAACGTGACCGATGTGACGCTGGCAGGCGGCACGGTGGACCTGCCCGCAACCACCGGCACAGCCTACCGGGCGGGGACGGTGAGCTTTGGCTGATACAACCCGGAACGGCTTCGCGCTGCGCATCCGTGCGCTCCTGCCCACCGGCTGGTTCCCAGCCCCCCCCGGTTCGGGCGAGAGCGAACAGGCCCCGGTGCTCAATGCCCTGCTGCAGGGCTTTGGCAGCGTGTTCGCCTGGGTGTGGAACCTGCTGACCGGCACACGCGACCAGACCCGGCTCGCCACCATGACCGGCGCGTTCCTTGACATGTTCGCCGCCGATTTCTTTGGCGCCACGCTCACGCGGAAAACGGGCGAGAGCGACGACACCTTTCGCGCCCGCATCGAGGAAGCGCTGTTCCCCTCGCTCGGTACCCGGCCCGATGTGGTAAACGTGATGGCCGATGAAGTGGGCACCTCAGGCCGCGTGATCGAGCCGCGCAACGCCACTGACTGCAAGGGGCTGGGCACGCTGGCGAGCCCGGCCACCGGCGGTGGCTACGGCTATGGTGTGACTGCCCTGCGCTACGGCTCGCGCGGCGTGCCGTTCCAGCTTTTTGCCCAGTTGCCGACCGGCGACACCAACCCACCCGCAACCCGGACCCTGACCCAGATTGCCGCCGTCATGCCTGCGGGCATGATTGCATGGGCGCAGGACGTGGAGAAAACCGACTGATGGACAGACAGATCGTCTACCCCGCGCAGATCCCGCTTGATAGCGACCTGCTCAATGCCCAGCGTAACGCCTTCGTGGGCCTCGGCCACCTTGCGGGCATGGCTTATGGCGATGATACCGTGGCTGCTGGCGGCTTTGCCTGCACGCCGGGCACCGGGCTTGCCGTGACCATCGCGCCCGGCTCGCTGCTTGCCGCTGGCGTGGTGGATGCGACGGCTTATGGCACGCTGGCCGCAAATGGCAGCGTGCTGGTGCGCCAGCATATCAGCCGCGATCCGGTTACGCTGAGCGTGCCGGGGGCAAGGGCCACCTATACTGTCTACGCCACGCCCGCGACGGTGGATGCGGATGATACCGTGCTGCCCTTCTATAACGCTGCCGACCCGTCCGTGACCTATGCCGGGGCCGATAACAGCGGCAAGACGGCTCCCACCGTGCGGCAGGACGTAGCGCAGTTGGGTATTGCCACCACCGTGCCCGATGGCGCGTATCCGCTATGGACCATTACGGTGCCAGCAGCGGCCACGGCCATTACGGCGGACATGATCGCGCAGGCCGAGGACGCGCCGTTTTACGAAACCATTCCGGAACTGCAGACCGATCTGGCTGGGCGCCTGAAACTGAATGACGCGAAGCCCCAGAGCGTGACCGGACCGGTGACGTTCGAGGGCGAGACCGAGGTGCCTGACGTGGTGGACTTCACCACGCAGGGTGCACTCGGTGCGCGGGTGGCCGAAGCGCGGTATATCCGCTCCGTGCCCGCTGCCGGTTCCAGCAATATCCAGATTGCCGATATTGAGTTTGACGCATCCGGGAACGTGCTGGTTACGGATGCGGCGGGGAACGTCACGGCCTTCTACCCGCCGAGCCTCACGGTCAGCACATTGAACGGTTTTCCATGCCTCACCTACAAAATCGCGTCCAATATGTTGGTGCAGGAGTTTTTTACAGGCTATCTGGATACGCTGGACGGTCCGCAAACCATATTGTTTCCAACCGCCTACCGGGCCGGAACGACGCCATTAATAACAGCGTCGTTTTCTTTTAACAGTGGCGATGGCTACCAGGCGTCGGTAAATTTTAACACCAAGATCTCTGATCCGTTATCCGCAGTTCGTAACACCGGATTTGACGTGTATGCACGGCATCTTGACACTTCCAGTAAATTAACGTCGGGTTTTTTCGCTCGTTCTGTTGGAGAAATATAATGACCTGGCAACAGAATTACCCATCACGCTATTACGTGGCCTATGACACGGCTGCCGCCCAGCCCACGCCTGTCACGGCCCGCTACGATATGGCCCAGTATGATGACCTGTCGGGCTTGCCCGCCGCCTCTGATCTGATCGCACTGACAGCGGAGCAATACAGCACAATAGGCCTTTCAGGCATCGGCGTTTCAGGTGGAAAGGTGGTGCCATATTCGCCACCCGCGCCGCCTGTTCCGCTGCAAACACAGGCGAAAAATGCGCAGGCATGGATAACGCAGCAGGCCAATCTCACGGCGGCAATGGGCGAGACCTTCACGGCGGACATGAAAGCCTACGTGCTGGCCATCAATGCCATCGCCAGCGGCACCGACACCACCAGCACCGCGCTGCCTGCCCAGCCTACGGATGTGATGACGGCCAGCACGGCTGCCGCCACGACCTGACCCAGCCGCACAACCCGCGCCTGCCACGCCGCCCGCCAGGGCGGTTTTTTTATGAGAAAATGAATGAGCGAAACGACATCCCTGACGCAGGGCGGCCCGGTCATGCCCCAGCGCTGCGCCACGATCGAGGATCTGGCCCGCGTGCGCGAGCGGCTGGCCAAGGTGGAGGGTGGCCACGACAACCTGCGCGACGGGCTGAATACGCTCTCGCAGCAGTTTGCCGACCTCAGGCGCGATCTCACGCAGTCAGTAACCGAAAATGCTGCCCAGACCCGGCGCGAGATCATGGAGCGGGTGGACGACATGACCGACACGGCCACCGAGCGCAACAACGAAATATCTGGCAGGCTGGCCCGCATTGAAGGTGGCCTGAAACTGACCTCGTGGGTGACGATGACATTCATCGTGCTCCTCACCGGGCTGCTGGGCTGGGGGCAGATTGGTGATGCTGCGTGGTCGTTCTGCAAACGCGCGTTCGGGTATTCCTGATGGCGCCGCAGGGGTTGGGCCTGTCCGACCTGAAAACCCGCATCATCGCCCCGACGCTGGCGTTCATCGGCCTCGGCGGTCCCGCCGCCATCAACCTGCTCGCAGGCATCGCACTGGCCGAGACGGGCTGCCGTGCACTGGTGCAGAACGGTGGCGGCCCCGCGCTGGGCCTGTGGCAGATGGAACCGTTCACGCATGATGACATCTGGGCCACCTTCCTGCCCGCGCCACGCCAGTCAGCCATCCGCGCCCGGCTGTTCGCCCTTCAGGCTGGCTGGCCCATAGGGCCGGACCGCGCCACGCAACTGATCGGCAATCTGCCATACGCCTGCGCCATGGCCCGGCTGAAATGCTACCGCGCACCCGCCGCGCTGCCTGCTGCTGATGATGCCGCAGGCCAGTGCCGGTTCTGGAAAGCCAACTACAACACCGCGCTTGGGGCAGGGGACGTTGACCCGCAACACGTCGCCCTGTTCGCACAAGCCATCGAGGCATGACATGAACACAACCGCAAAACTCGGCGGCCTCGGGGCCGTCATTGCGCTCCTGCTGACTGAAGTGCCGGAGCAGTATGCGCTCTACGCCGCGATCTTCGTTTTCGCGTGCAGCGCTGCCACCACCATCATCCCGCCACCCCATGCGGGCAGCCGGTGGGCCGTGGCCTATCAACTCATGACCACCATCGGCCTGAACATCGGCTGGGCGGAAAACCACTTCAAGCCGGGCCAGTCGGGCGTGCGCGTGCCGCTTGCCGAAAAGCCCGCCGCCAAACACGCTGTGGCCGCGGCTGGCATTCCGGTTTTGAACAGGAAAGGCAGGCCCGAAATACTGAAAAAATAGGGGTGCAGCTTCGGCGCTAGGTGGATGGCCGATGTGAGCCGAAGCTGCAAATCCTATTCTACCCTGCATTACGGCAAAAATAAGTCACGCATGTCCCGCCACTACCAGGGCATTTTTTACAGGAATAGGCACATGAACCTTATGCTCTCCCGCCGATGCGTGCTGCACATGGGGGCCGGCACGCTGACGGCCGGCATGCTCGCTGGCTGCACGCTCACCCGCACGGGCAAGATCACCACCATCACCCTGAACGTGGCTGAAGTAACGGATTATGGTAATGCCATCGTGTCATTTGCCAATACTGCCATCAGTCTTTCATTTGTCACAGCAGCCATGGGCCCCGCAAACGTGGCACTGGCCAATACGGTGATCGCCGCACTCAAGGAGGCGCTTGATGCATTTCAGACTGCTGCCGGGTCGAGCGCGTCCGTAAGCTATAACAGCACCAGCATCCGCACGGCATTTGACAGTATTGTGTCCAATATCGGGCAGATCAATACACTGGTTATTGCGGTCATTACCGGCATGGCGTCCGACCTGTCGGGCAGCGTCGTCTCGGAGGCCAGAACGGCCGCGAATGCTGCGTCAACGCTGATTTCGCTGCTCAGGGCCATGGTGGACATGACGACACGGCACCGAACCATCGGCACGACCCTGACTGCGCAGGAAGCAATCGGGCAAATTACGGTTTTCGTGGCAACGCATGGTGCCTGACTGCCACGACCAGGGAAAGTAATATGGAACATGTCGCAACGATACTTCCCTTTCTTTATGGCATTGTGGTGGGGAATGTTGTCAGCCTGCTGGCTGGGGGGCTTTTTATGTTACGTCACTGGCGGCACCAGCGGATGATCCGTGAACGTCTTGGGCCGCCGATGACATGAGAAAAGCCAGTTATGGGCTATCATGCCACCATAAAAAATTTTGGTAAATATTGTTTATAAACTGCGTTACAAAAAACGTCTATTCTCTATCAATCCTTGGGTTTGAAGCATGCAGGCAGTCTGATTTCACTTGCCAGCACGCCCGCTACGATACAGCACGCGCCCAGAACCGAGGTGGCGGGCAGCGGGTCACCGGCCATGCGCCCGACAATGCCGCCCCACACGGGCTCACCAGCGTAGATAATGGTGGCCCGCGTGGGCGAGACGGCTTTCTGCGCCCAGTTCATGGCCAGTTGCACAAGCATGCTGCCCACGCCAAGGCCTACGCCTCCGGCAACCCATATCCATGAAAATTCAGGCAGGCGCTCGCCTGCAACTGGCATGGCCAGCAGGGCGAGGAGCCCGGCCACCAGCAACTGCACCACTGTGATGCGCCTGCTGTCTCCCAACGGTGCACAACGACTGATCAGCATGATCTCGGCTGCTGCCGATACGGCACACAGCACGGTGGCGCATTCACCCCGGCCAAACCCACCCTGAGTGGCACCCGTACCTGCCAGCAGTACCAGGCCACCAAAAGCCATCCCGATGCCTACCCAGTTCATGATGCGTGGCGGCCTGCGCAGCACGATCCATTGCAGAAGAGGCACGATCGGTACGTAAAGCGCGGTCAGAAAAGCGGAACGGCTGCTGCTGATGGTTTGCAGCCCATAGGTCTGCAGGGTGTAACAGCCCCATATTGCAACACCAATCGCCATGCCCGCGCCCGTCTCGGCCAGGGTGATCCGCCGCAGGGCGCGATGGAAAACTGCGCAGCCGATCAGCCCCGCTGTCATGAAACGCAAGCCAACGAAAAACAGTGGTCCGCACTGTCGTAGCGTGACATGCACGATCAGGAACGTGCCACCCCAGAACAGTGTTATGGCCATCAGAGCCAGTTCCTGGCGTGAAGGCAGGTTTATGATCGCCATCCGCTGTTCTCTTTCAATCTGCACCCTTTCCTCCAGATAACCATGAATAAAACGGGGCTGCCCTGCGGGCTGGCACGCAACCCGGCCTTCTCCCGTGCTGTTTAACAGGTAGACGCATGGTTTGACGCGGGGGAGGGCAGTCTTGTCACTTTTTGCCAATATGTCATCAGGGGAAGGCTGGCTCCAGCTTGGTGAACTTGTGCTTGCTTTTGTCCTGTCGGCGCTGGTGGGGATGGAGCGGGAGTTCAGGCAGAAAAGTGCTGGCCTGCGCACTTACACGCTGGTCGGGGTGGCGTCCGCGCTGTTCATGCTGGTGTCAAAATACGGGTTCAACAACATCCTTGATGCCGGGCGTGTCGTGCTGGACCCCTCGCGCATCGCGGCACAGGTGGTATCGGGCATCGGGTTCATTGGCGGCGGCGTCATCTTCATGCGGCGTGATATCGTGCGGGGACTGACCACCGCTGCGTCAGTCTGGCTGACGGCCGCTCTGGGCATGGCCTGTGGAGCGGGACTGATTACGCTGGCGGTGGCGACAACCATCGGCCATTTCATCATCATGCTCGGTTTTCCGCGCATCAGCCACCTTATTCCACGCGATCATGCCGCCCGTTCGGTGGGGCTGTTCCTGTCTTACCCCGATGGGCGCGGACTGCTGCGCATGATCCTGATCCGCTGCACCAGACTGCGTTTTACCATTACCCGCGTCAAGCTCGAGCCACCTGGCCGATCCCTGCAAGAAGACCCCGAGGCCTTGCAGGATCTGCGCGACCGACAGCACGATGCGGAACTGCCATCACATGATGCAAGGCCGGACCAGGGCACGGTCACGCTATTCATCAAGGTGCGCGGCAGGCGGCCCGTCTCGCACCTTGTTGCTGCGCTATCGGATATTGATGGCATCATCAGCGTGGAAACCGATGAAGCCGATCATGACCCTGAATAGGCCGCCTGCACCAGGCTGCTCAGAGCGGTAGCTGCACACGCCCCTGTGCATCATGGGTTACGGCAGTGGTGGCCACAACCGCGCCAACAGGCAGGGCAGCATACAGATGCGGAAAAAGCTGCCCCCCGCGTGATGGTTCCCACCGCACTGCCGTCGGGTCGAGCAGGTCCAGATCGATCGCAAGCAGCATAAGACCGCTCTGGCCTGCAAAATGCTTTTCAAGCGTGCCGTGTACCTGCGGGCCGGTGGAGAAATGAATGAAGCCATCCGCCATATCAGCCGGCGAGCCTTTGAACAGGCCCGCGCGCGCAAATGCTTCATGCTCGGGGGCGGTCAGGATTTTATAGACGATATGCTCTGTCATGACATTCTGGTCCGGTCAGGGAAAGGCATAGCATAGGGCAGCGCGCCGCCAGAGGAAACAGGTCAGCCACCGTAGCGCCTGCCCATGCGCAACGCAACGAGCGCCACCCCGACCAGTCCCGCGCTCCACGCCAGAACCGCGTAGGGACCAGCGCTGGACAGAACTACCCCGCCACACAGCGCGCCCGCGCCGATGCCGCTATTGAACCCCGTGACACAGAATGAACAGGCGGCCTCGCGCTGATGGGGAGCCAGTTCAATGGCATAGCTTTGCGGGGCAAGATTGATCAGGGCGGCAATGATGCCCCAGACCGCCATATCCACCCACGCCAGCCACGGCAACCAGCCCGAAGCAACCAGCAGCACATGGCTCAATATCAGGGCGATCATGGCGATGCCAATCATGCGCCCCGCCGACCACGGCAGGCGACCGCCCAGCCAGTTGCCGCCGATCCCCACCACGCCATAAACAAGCAGCAGCAGCGGCACCAGCCGTGCTGGCATGTGCGGTATGGCTGACAGAAGCGGAATGATATAGGTATAGGCTGTGAAATGGGCGGTTACCACCAGCGCGGTCAGTACGGCGATGTAACGCAGCACCGGTTGGCGCAGAAGGAGGGGAATATCAATATGCCTGCGCGGCGAGGGCAGGGGCGGCAGCAACGCCAGAACGCCCCCCATGATGGCCAGCGCCGCAATGCCGCACACCACGAACGCAGCCCGCCAGCCCAACCACTGCCCGATGGCCGCAGCCATGGGAATGCCCCCCGCGAACCCCACGGCAACCCCCATAAAGGCCCATGCCGTGGCACGCGCCACCGGCATATGGGGGGCGAGGCGGACGGCGACTCCCGCTATGGTGGACCAGAAAATGCCATGCCCGAGCGCCAGCACCACCCGCATCGCCGCCATGAGCGCATAATGACTGACAAAGGCGCACGCTACATCCATCACTCCTGCCAGCCCCAGCAGCACGGCCATGAGCATGCGCCGGTCCAGCCCCGAGGTCAGCAGTGTGAGCGGGATAGCCGTCAGCGCCACCAGCCAGGCATAGCCCGTGACCAGCAGCCCGATGCGACCGGGCGAGACATGAAGGCCAGCCGCCATGTCCGTCAGCAGCCCTATGGGCAGCACCTCGGTCACCAGCCAGATGAACGCTCCCATCGAGAGCATGACGATACGCATCATAAACTCATTTATCTCCGGCACGCCGCCTGCTTTCAAGCACAGCGGAACCGGGCCGCTCTAACGCCATATGTGTAGGGCGAAAAGGGGGTAATGCGTACGATTACGGGCATGGTGCAAAATCGGTCTGGTCATTGCGGCGCCAAGGGGGCACCGTGGGTCAGTCGACCACCACTGCGCATGAAGAGACGGAAAGGTTCGCATGATGATGCCCCTCCCTGATAATGATACGGGACCAGCCGTGCTGCATTTTCCGCGCCGGAACATCCTGCCTGCAGGCGAAGCATCGGATTACCTGGGTATCCGCCCCCGCCACCTGCGCGCCATGCGCCTGCTGCGCTGCGGACCCAAGACCATCACCATCAACCGCGAGACGCTTTATACCGAGGAAGACCTGCGCAGCTTCCGCCAGGGATTGTTAAACATGGTGGGCGTGACAGAAAATGGCGGGTTTTACCGGGAACTCAAACCCGGCGAGCGGACCACCGCAACAACGGGCGACCCGCTGGTCGTGCTCCTGTCGCGTCATATCATCCGCCGCAAGGCCACACTGGTTGGGCTGTGGGGCATGATGGCGCTAGGCATTGGCATCGACCTGATCCTGTTCTGAATGGAACACGGCATGCCAGGAACAAAAAAAGGGGGCTCCATCAGGAGCCCCCTTTTTTGACACATGGTATCAGACGCGCAGATTACTGCTGCTCGTGATCGCCGTGCTCGTGGTTGTGCTCGCCATGCTCATGGTCGCCATGTTCGTGGTTACCATGCTCGCGGTCGCCATGCTCGCCACCGTGCTCGTTACCACCATGGTCATGGTCACCATGCTCACCACCATGCTCGTCACCACCATGGTCACGATCACCATGCTCACCACCGTGCTCGTCACTACCGTGGTCACGATCACCATGCTCGCCGCCCTGGTCGTGGCCTTCATGGCCGCCGCGATGGCCGCCATGGTGGCCACGGTGTTCACCGTGATGCTGCTCGTTGTTGTCATCCGCATGCGCAGCGACGGGCAGGGCCAGGCCAAGGGCCGCAGCAAAAAGCAGTGCTTTTTTCATGTAATTCATTCCTTCTTAACGAACTGATTTTTGCAAATCAGATATTATCTTATAAAATAACGACCCGATGATATAAAGGGCATACCGCTATTTCATTTGTAACCGAATGCATCACTTATGCTTCTGGGCTGCAATACCTGAATTTTTAGTGATGCTGCCATGCATTGCAGGCATCATCATACAGGAAACCTTTATCGGATGCCGTATGCGCCCCATCCTGCGGGTGATCATAGCCACGCCTGCTTCGCCAGGCGCGCAGCAGGGCTTCACGCCATTCTTCATGCGGCTCTTTACGGGGTTCGGGGGTGGAATCGGACTGTCTATTCATGATCCGGAAACCTCTGAAAAAGCCCGCCAAAGCGCAGGCAGGTATGCTTAACAAATATGGAACATCATAAGTGTGACGATTGTATGAATCCTGTTTTGCGGGGTCCGGCTTTTTCCTTATGCGTGGCGTCCTGCTTGGCACGTCAATGGTATTGTTAGGAATCTATTCTTCCTGAGCGACCGGCACACATCCGTCTCACCGCACCAATCATGTGATTACGAAAAAAACACCGGGGGCCGCGTAAAACAGGGCGGTCATGTCGTTACATGGCGTGAGCGGTACGCGCTCCTCTGGTCCTTGCCAGCCATCCATGGTCTTGTAGGGGTCACGGAACCCCAGGGGCATGGGTGTGCCCCGCCCGCAAAGAAAGGAAGACCGACCATGCAGATTGATCTGACAGGCCGCACGGCCATTGTAACGGGATCGACCGGCGGGATCGGCCTGGCCATTGCCAGGGGGCTGGTTGCAAGCGGTGCGCATGTCATCATCAACGGGCGCCGCCCGGCAGCGGTAGCTGAGGCGGTCAAGGCACTTTCCACACTGGGCAGGGGCAGCGTGGCCGGCTTTACGGGCGATCTGGGCACGGCGGAAGGGTGCGCGGCGCTGGTAGCAAACCATCCGCATTGCGACATCCTGATAAACAATCTGGGCATCTTTGAGCAGAAAGACTTTTTTGAAACCCCGGATGCCGATTGGACCCGTTTTTTTGAGGTCAATGTCATGTCTGGCGTGCGGCTTTCACGGGCGTACCTGCCGGGAATGCAGGCGCGTGACTGGGGCCGCGTGGTGTTCATTTCATCGGAATCGGCTTTCAATATTCCGGTCGAGATGATTCATTACGGTTTCAGCAAGACCGCGCAGGTCACCATCGCACGCGGCCTGGCGGAGCGGATGGCGGGCACCAATGTAACCGTCAATTCCGTGCTGCCCGGGCCGACCCTGTCGGAAGGGCTGGCGGAAATGCTCAGGCCCGAGCAGGAAAAAACCGGTAAAACGATGGAGGAAGTGGCGGCGGAATTCGTGATGCAGCATCGCCCGTCCTCCATTATCCGCCGTGCCGCCAGCGTGGATGAGGTGGCGAACATGGTGGTTTACCTGTCTTCGCCGCAGGCATCGGCCACTACGGGGGCCGCCGTGCGCGTTGACGGCGGCGTGCTGAGCACGATCTGACCCGGCGGGCATGCGTCCCGCGCCAGTCATGGCCGGGGCGTGTCGCAGCCCCTCCATGACCATGCGGATTACTGATAGGAGAACACGGTCTGTCCACCTCCTTGCCGCAGGGAATTTTAATGTCCTCCACCGTTCTTTATTCACCAGATGACGTGCGTGCCGCTGGTAGCAGCGTTCTCCTGATTGATGTGCGCGACCCCAAGGATTTCGCGGCAGGCCATATTCCCGGCGCCGTCAACATGCCGGACATCTTTACCTACCTGGCCGAAACCACGCAGGATGGGTTGCACAAGCTGCAGCAGACCTTTGCCCCCCTTTTTGCCGATTACGGGCTGGACGGCGCCAGAACCGCCATCGTGTATGAAGATGCCCTGCACACCCGCTATGGCGCGTCGTGCCGGGGCTACTGGATCCTGCGTTATCTGGGTTACCCCAAAGTGGGCATTCTTGATGGCGGGCTGAGCGCGTGGCGCGGGGAAGGGGGCACGCTGACGACCGATGCCACCACCACCACACGCACGGGCTTCCCCCTGCGGCCCGATGCCAGCCTCATGGCAACGCAGGCCGAAGTGCGGGCGGCGCTGGGTTCTTCCACCATCAAGCTGCTCGATAACCGTGACCGGGTTGAATGGCTGGCTGAAAGTTCATCGCCCTACGGGATCGATTTCGCGCCGCGCAAGGGCCGGATTCCCGGTGCCGTATGGATCGAGTGGTATGACTTCATGAAAGTGACCGACAACCACGCCGCCTTCCGTACGCCTGATGAAATCCGGGCGCTGGCCGCCACGCGTAACCTCTACCCTGATGATGACATCATCATCTACTGCTTCAAGGGCGCGCGTGCCGCCAATACCTATGTGGCGCTGGCCTCGGCCGGGTTCAGCAGACTGCGTATCTACATGGGTTCGTGGAACGAGTGGTCGCGTAACCCGGCGCTGCCGATTGAAGGCGGACTGCCGAAAGCTGCCGCACCCTATAATGGTGCCTGACGGAAGAAATAAGGGACTTTCACGCCTGCGCTGGCGTGAAAGTCCCCTTTTGGGATACGTCAGGAGATTGGCTAAAACACATCATTGATAAAGCCGATGACGTGTCATGGGCTATTATATAATATGAAATAAAAAATTTCTAAATTATAAATAATAATTTGGTAAATATTGTCAGGACCTGTTGAGAATTAAATTTTCTCAAGGGCCCTGATGTGATTCAGAACCTGCATGGATCACTTACCACTGGGCAAAGATGGTCTCCCGGTATTCTGGCAAAAAGGTAGAGATGGAACATGCACTGATCGATGACACGATGGTCCGGCTGATTTTTTCAGCCTGTAGCCGACTATGGATATTCCCTGCCTTTTCCATGCCGTTCTATTATAGACTAGAAAGTTTTCATGTGTTACAGCCCTCATGTCAAAATAAAAATCAGCACGTTCTGTATTGAAACGCCATCCAGTCCCTCTGCATCCCTGTAAAGGGGCAGGGATCGAACGGCTCATAGGAAAATTAAAAAGGCCTTCTTGAATTTCAGCATTTTATAGCCACTCATAACATGAACGACGGAGGGAGTTACATCAGTGGCATTGACACAATACATGCTCTCATGACAAAGCCATTTTATAAAATCAGGGGAATGACATATGCCGAGCAACGAAGTTGCCGCACAGACCCGGCAACGCATAATTGAAAGCTTTGTCGCCCTTATTGAAGAGTGCGATGAGGTCACGGTCTCGGTTACCCGCATTGCAGAACACGCCAACCTTTCCGTAAGGACTGTCCGCAAGTATTTTCCTTCCCGTGATGCCCTGTTGCGGGCTACGGGCGAATGGCTGAATACACAGGTATTCGGTTTTGCGCTGGGCACGGATGAGGATGATCTGGTGCAGGGCTTCCGCATCGCAGCGGAGCGGTTTGACGAGCACCCAAATCTTTCTCGCATCCTTGCCCTGACACGGGTCGGGCGGTCGATGCGGATCAAATTCCGCAATGAACTTCTCATCCGTCGGCGTAGAACGCTATGGCGCGATACGCCAGACGTACCAGCCGCTGACCGACGCCGGGCGGAAGCCGTGATTGCCTGCCTCGACAATATCCTGTCGTGGCTGACACTCAAGGAAGAGTTCGATATGAACGGCAGCGAGGCTGGAGCCGCCATAAGCTGGGCCATAGAAGTGATCCTGCGTGAAACCCGCGCCATGGCCTCTTCAGATCAGTCTTCCCAGCCCTGATTTTTAATTCGAAGTTGATCGGGGCGGGGCGTGGTGATGGGCGCTGCTGGCAGCAGGAAGCATTCTACAAAAAACCGCCCCCATTATCCGGAGCATGCAGCATCAGCGGAACGGATGATCTGGGCCTGGCGTCCATCATTCCTTCAGGCCACTTTCTGTTTCGTCCGGTTGCGCATCCAGTGCGCGGGCCAGATCACCCTTGATGAAGGCATCGAGAATGCCCCCAAGAAAAGCGGCCATGCTTTCACGCGGGTTATCACTATCAAAAAAAGGCCCGTTGGGCGCATTCATGATAAACAGGTTCGATAAACCACAGAGCATGGCGTACATGCCGTAACCGGCCTGCACTTTCTGACCCAGGATTTCCATGTCATTAGGGCCGAAATCATCGGTTAACGTGAAAACCCGCCTACCATAGATCAATTCCATCAGATCTTCGAACGCAGCACCTGCCATGATACGATAGCGCGGGTAGGCGTAGGCGTCCTGTATGTAACCGAACATGAGCCGGTAGATCTGGGGTTGCGTGCAACCAAAATCCACGCAGTAAAATACAATGCGCTTGAGCGCATCGGTGCGACTGGCGCAAGTACGGTTGATATGGGCGATCTGCTTGCGGAAAACCTGAAAATGCTCCACGGCAATGTCAAGCAGCAGGTCGTTCAGACTGCCGTAATGGTTATAGAAATTGGCAGGCGCGACTTTGATTTCCCGGGCAAGGCGACGTACCGAAAGGTCTTCGAGCCGTTCGGATTCAAGTATCCTGACGGTCGCAATGCGCAGGTCTTCGGGGACGTTTCCTTTATGATAGCGTCTTGAAATGGGAAGGCATCCTTCTGGAAATGCACGGCATAAGCGTATGAATGTAAGATTATAATCAGAGATTATGTTGTAATTGAGTATAATAAAAAGAATGATAGATTTTATGCAACATATGAAATAATTCCTATTTTCTTATTTAGTCGCCATAAATGCCTACATACAAGAAAATCTTGGCCTGAAATCCTCACCAACACTGCTCGCATGCGAAATGAACCACTCTGACAGACTACAGGGTGCCTGGCATTGATATCAGAACGGATTTTTTCCTTGACAGCGTGGCCCCGGCCTGCCGTCAGGCAGAAAATACCATGCGCCCTCTTTATTAATCAGCCCGGCGATGAGGTGGGGCCGGACTACATAATTCCCTTCCTGGATCCCGACCCTCAACTTTATAAACCCTGTTCATATAACCCCGTTCACGAGATGCCACTCATGGGCGCTTTCTCATCATAAACAGACATTAATTTTGTAAAAAATATGAATTTTCATGTGTTTATATATTTGGAATGCAGTGGTAAAAATCATTTAAATAGTTGGAAAAAATCATAAAATTCCCATCTTTAGGAAAAAGAAGAAATGTTTCGCCCTCCTACATAGGAGATGCTTTTTTCTTGACAGGAAATTAATCGGAAATTAATACCATAAGGAACTGAGGCGGAAAGCCTTTGTGCCCATACAACCAGCTACGCTTTCATCCTACTGCATTCATTTGTAATTATTCGACTCCGACGCAGGGACTGACTTTTGGTGTAAAATGAACATCGTTCATATTGGATTGGCGCATTCCCCCATGGGGCAATGCCTCGGGGAAGATTGAATATTAACGGTTGCAAGGCAGCGATATAGCTGAACATGTTCAGGGCAAAACGCATAACGGACAAAGTTACGGTCCTGATGAAAAAGACACCGCTCAGCCGGATGCCTCCATGGGCGCCGGTTGCTGTTGGTGCATTCATCATGGCGTTCGCGGGGTCCATAACGCTCAGCCTGTATTCACAGGGCCTGCTGTGCTTTGGCACGGTCACGCTCCTGCTTGTACTCAACCGCAGGCCGGGGCGGGGCATCACCATTTTCCTGATGATGCTGTCACTGTTTGTATCCCTGCGCTACATTGTATGGCGGCTGACCACCACGCTGGAATTTCATGGGTGGATACAGGGCGCCCTGTCCGTTCTGCTCCTGCTGGCCGAGACCTATGCCCTGGTCACGCTGTGCCTGAGTTACTTCCAGATGTCATGGCCGCTGGAACGCAGGGAGCATGCCCTGCCTGAGGATCCGGCCGACTGGCCGAGCGTGGATGTCTATGTACCATCCTATAACGAAGAACTGTCCCTCGTGCGCTCGACGGTTCTTGGTGCGCTGGAACTCGACTGGCCGGCCGACAAGCTCAACGTCTATATTCTTGATGATGGCAGGCGCGTTGCGTTCCGTGATTTTGCGCTCGAATCAGGCGCAGGGTATATCATCCGCGCGGAAAACAACCACGCCAAGGCTGGCAACCTCAACCATGCCCTGAAGGTAACGGACGGAAAATTCGCCGTTATCTTCGACTGCGATCATGTTCCCACCCGTGGCTTTCTCAAAAGAACCATCGGCTGGATGATTGCCGACCCCAACCTTGCCCTTCTGCAGACCCCGCATCATTTCTACGCGCCCGATCCGTTCCAGCGCAATCTGGCTGCCGGCATGCATGTGCCGCCCGAAGGCAACATGTTCTACGGCCTGGTGCAGGATGGAAATGATTTCTGGGACGCAACGTTCTTCTGCGGTTCGTGCGCCGTCATCCGCCGCTCCGCCGTGATGGGGATTGGCGGCTTCGCCACCGAAACCGTAACCGAAGATGCCCATACCGCGCTCAAGATGCAGCGCAAGGGCTGGGGCACCGGATACCTGCGCGAACCGCTGGCAGGCGGACTTGCGACCGAGCGCCTGATCCTGCACATCGGCCAGCGCGTGCGCTGGGCACGCGGCATGCTCCAGATCATGCGGCTCGACAACCCCATGCTTGGCCGTGGCCTGCGGTGGGAGCAGCGGCTTTGCTATCTTTCCGCCATGTCGCACTTCCTGTTCGCCATCCCAAGGGTGACCTTTCTGGTCTCGCCGCTGGCCTATCTTTTCCTTGGTGAAAACATCATCGCGGCATCGCCGCTGGCCATCAGCGCCTATGCGCTGCCCCATATCTTTCATTCCATCATGACACTTTCACGTGTCGAGGGGCGGTGGCGCTATTCCTTCTGGAGCGAGATTTATGAAACCTCGCTCGCGCTGTTCCTGGTGCGGATCACGATCGTAACCCTGCTCCAGCCCCATAAGGGCAAGTTCAACGTGACCGACAAGGGCGGCCTGCTGGAGCGCGGCTATTTCGATTTCAGCGCGGTGTACCCCAATATCATCCTGGCGCTGATCCTGTTTGCAGCCCTTGTGCGCGGCATATTTGGCATCATCTGGCAATATCACGACCGCCTTGCGCTCCAGTCCTTCGCACTCAATACCCTGTGGGTGGTCATCAGCCTCATTATCGTGCTGGCCGCCATTGCCGTGGGGCGTGAAACGCGCCAGACCCGGAGCGCGCCGCGCATTAGCGTGCGCCTGCCCGTAACCGTTACCGATGAGCAGGGCAGGGCATTCCATGCCCATACGCATGACATCTCGCTCGGCGGCCTGTCGGTCAACATGAACTGGCCGCATGATGTCGAAACGCCACAGACCGTCATGGTCAGCTACGATAACGAGCGCGACGGCATTCATACGCACGTGCCCGCCAAGGTCATGGCCATGCACCCGGGCAACCTGCGGCTGCGATGGGTGCGCCGTGACCTGAACGATGAACGTCAGGTGGTCGA
Organism: Komagataeibacter sucrofermentans DSM 15973; assembly: GCF_040581405.1. Classification (NCBI taxonomy): domain Bacteria; kingdom Pseudomonadati; phylum Pseudomonadota; class Alphaproteobacteria; order Acetobacterales; family Acetobacteraceae; genus Komagataeibacter; species Komagataeibacter sucrofermentans. The sequence continues at coordinate 1,457,872 of NZ_CP137157.1, read as the reverse complement.
TATGGTGTTCGGACGGAACGATGCCTGGGCCAATTGGGCCGACTTCCCGCCCGACCGCCCCTTACGCAGCATCGCCATGGTGTTCAGGAGCATTGGCGACCTCTTTAAATGGCGCAAGCCAGAAAAACCCCGCCCCATTGCGCAGGCAGAGGAAATCACCGTGCCCATGGTGGAAGAAAAACTGGAGAAACAGAGCCTCGTGCTGAAACCTGCCCAACGCGGCGCCCGCAGTGGGGCTGCCCTATCCGCCACCTTCCTCGCAGCCTTCACGGCCCTGATCCCGGCAGCTCTGGCCCAGGGGCTGCCGCCTGCGCCCGCCACCGCCACGGTGGACCAGACCGGAATCAGCGCCCAGACCCCGTTTGGTGACAGCAATACGGGCATCGTGCCTGATGTAACGCCCCCGGTCGACCCGCTGGCCGCGGCCCGCATCAGTGATACGGAGGTTACGCGCACCCTGTCATTCCGTGACCTTGGTGCCACGACCGGGCCGCTGACATTGCGCGGCTACTCCCCGCTGCAGGGGCTTGATGTGATCGTGCCCGCCAACCGAGTGGTCACGCACGCACAGCTTACCCTGTCTGGCGCACTCTCGCCCTCGCTGCTGCCAGAGGCGAGCGCTGTTACGGTTACGCTCAATGAGCAGTATATCGGCACGATCAAGGTCAACCCTGACCACCCCGAGTTCGGACCCATCACGTTCGATGTCGACCCGCTGTATTTTACGGGCGACAACAAGCTCAATTTCCGTTTTGCCGGGGAATACAGGCGTGACTGTAATGATCTCTTCAACGAGATCCTGTGGGCACGCATTTCCGACAGTTCGCGCGTTACCCTGACTACGGTGCGGATCGCGCCCGAGCGCAAGCTCTCGCGCCTGCCTGCACCCTTTTTCGATCCCAACCTGCGTGCAGCGCTGCGGGTTCCGTTCGTCATGCCTTCCCCCGACAGCCGGGATGACCTGAAGGCCGCGGGCGTGATCGCCTCATGGTTTGGCAAGATCGCCGATTTCCGCGCGCTGTCCTTTCCCGTTTCCACGACCGTGCCTGCATCGGGCAACGCGGTTGAATTGGGCCGGAACATTCCCCTTGATGCCAATGGCACGCTGCCCACCGGCCCGACCCTGGCCGAGGTCGCCAACCCCAATGACCCGTGGGGCATCATCCTGATCGTGACCGGGCGCACGGCGCAGGAAGTCGAGGCGGCTGCACGCAACCTGGCCTTTTCACACGATACGCTTGGCGGCGTGGCCTCGAAAGTGGTGGAGGACGTGACCCTCGACCCCCGCCAGCCTTATGATGCGCCTGCCTTCGTGCCAACCGACCGGCCCGTGCGCTTTGGTGAGCTTGTGGGGGCGGCCGACCTGCAGGGCGGGGGCTACACGCCCGCGGGCATGACGCTGCCGTTCCACCTGCCGCCCGACCTGTATACCTGGCGGGGGCGGCCTTACCTTATGAACATGTGGGTGCGCGCGCCGGGTGGCCCCGTGGTGGATCTCGAGACATCACGCGTCGATGTCAGCCTCAACAACAACTACCTGCAGAGCTATTCGCTCTCGCCTCCGGGCGTGTGGCAGAAATGGTCGGAAAGGCTGGTCAACCGTAACCGGCCGCTCTGGGCCGCCTTGATTATGCGGCCTGTCTGTGCAGTGTATTCACGGGTTTCCAGTTCCATGGCAACAGTTCGTGGAGCCGGTTGATCTTGTGCTCGTTGATACGGGCCAGGACGTCGGCGAGGTAATCGTGCGGATTAAGCCGGGAGAGTTTTGCGCTTTCGATAAGCGTCATGGCATCAGCGATGTTGTCGCCCCCGGTGTCGGATCCGGCAAAGAGATAATTTTTTCGCCCCACGCATACGGGCCGTATGGCGCGTTCGGCAGGATTGTTGTCGATGGCGACACGACCATCTTCGAGGAACAGGGTAAAGGCCTTCCACCGGTTGAACGCATAACGGATCGCTTTTGCCAGTTCCCCCTTTCCAGGGATACGGGCAAGCTGTGTTTCGCACCATGCGTGGAATGCTGTGACACGGGGGCGGCTTTGTTCCTGTCGGACAGCCAGACGATACGGGGCCGGGTGTCCGGTGATCTGGCGCTCGATATCGTAGAGCTCTCCGATCTGTTCAAGTGCTTCCCTTGCGATTGTCGAATCACTGCCCTTCCAGACATCATGGAAGGCCCGGCGGAGATGAGCCCAGCAGGCCGCTTCGCGCACGTGCACGGTTCCTGTTGCGTCTGGTTTATACAGATCCCTGAACCCGGCGTAGGCGTCAGCCTGCAGAATGCCCCGGAACTGTGCCAGATGGGTCTGGGGATTGATCCCCTTGCGATCGGGAGAGAACCAGTAGGCCACGGCGGGCGGATCACTCCCTCCCCATGGGCGGGGATCGCGCAGATAGCTCCAGATCCGCCCTTCCTTCACGCCCCGGGGTTTGCCAGCCTGACGCAGACGGGGGTCAAGAACCTGGATGGGTGTATCATCAGCATGTAGCAGGTCTGCCTTTACGACATCCTGACGGATCAGATCTGTCAGAGGACGCAGAACGGCAACGGCCTGACCACACCAGTCGATCAGGGTTGAACGGGGAATGTCCACACCCTGACGGGCAAAGATCTCATTCTGACGATAAAGCGGAATGTGGTCATCGAATTTCGAGACCAGGATATGGGCTAAAAGCCCGGTGCCAGCCATCCCCCGTGGGACAGGGCGCGACGGTGCTTCAGGCTGCACCAGTGTTTCGCAGTGACGGCAGGATTTCTTCAGCCGTGCCGTTTCGACAACTTTCAGTTTTGCCGCAATAAAGTCCAGTATTTCGGTGACATCTTCGCCTACAAGACGCAGGGGACCGCCACAGGCAGGACAGGCCTCACCTGGGTCGAGAACAATACGCTCCCGTGGTGTCGTGTCAGAAACCTTTGGTTTGCCACGCTGCCGTGGGGGAGAGAGTGCATCATCGCTGACATCATGCTCCCTGATATCAGGAGAAGGATCGGCTGCCGCGATGGCGATTTTTACATCTTCAAGGAGCAGTTCGAGTTGTTCAATCTCACGGTCTATCTTTTCTGAACTGGCCCCGAATTTCTGTTTCTGAAGACGTGCGATCCGGATTTTGAGAGACTGGACAAGAGCTTCATACGCACGGGCTGACGCAGAAAGCCGAGCCACTTCGGTCTGCAGGGAAACAATCATTTCCCTCAGGGTATCCGGATCATCAGGCAGGACCGCAGGTGCAGACGTCATTATGAAAAAATAGCAGAAAACCTAAGAAAATTCAAAATGTTCTGCACTCTCACGCCATAAAAATCAGGCCACGCGAGACGGTGGTGCAGACCAGGAAGGGCGTCTCCACTCCATGCCTTCCCACAGCATGGCCATCTGTGCTGTCGTCAGGCGTGCAACGCCCTCTGCCGGAGACGGCCATGGAAAACGTCCCTTCTCAAGCACCTTGTAATAAAGACAGAACCCCTGACCGTCCCACATCAGAAGCTTGATCCTGTCCCCACGGCGACCACGAAAGGCAAAGAGCGCCCCTGATGTCGGGTTCTGACGCAGCACGTCCTGTGCCAGTGCTGCCAGACCCGATATGCCCTTGCGCATATCGGTCACCCCGCAGGCCAGATAGACACGCACGCCGTTGCCCACGCCAATCATGCCGTCTCCGCAATCCGGATGACCCGGGCCAGAAGATCTTCGGCAGGATGTCCCGTCACCCTGATACTACGGCCATTGCGCAGCACTATGGCCAGTTCGTCAGGATCACCGCCAGATGCCACAGCAGGTGTCGTCACTGAAGCAACAGGAACAAACGCCACAGACTGATCTGGGGAAGATAGTCTTTGACGGAATGACGTCCGCCATTGGTAAAGATGTTGGCGGGTCAGGTCATGTCGACGTGCCACATCCGATACACTTGCTCCATCCACACCAACTTCAGCCAGTATCGCCAGCTTCCGTTCATCCGACCAGCGGCGGCGGCGTTCAACGCCAATCAGGATTTCCTGGGTCATTCTTACCTCTCAAATGACGTCAATAACGACGTCGTTAACGACGGTAAGTTACCAGTCACAATCCTCAATCATAAGGCGGCCTCAAACGGCCGGTTACGGTCAACCAGCATGCCGGCGCCACGGGTCACATGACGGCGTTGCCGCCGTGGCTGCTGTTTGGCCAGAACCAGCTCCAGTTCAATTTTGATGCCCGACCGATTGACCGGGGCGCATGCCGCCGCACGCCTGGCGATATCCGCATGAGCGTGGATTCAGATTCCACCCTCGATTTCCGCCGAGGCTACCATTACGCCGAACTGCCCAACCTGTCCTATTTTGCCGAGGCCGCGTTTCCGTTCTCCCGCATGGCCGATCTGTCCGAGACAACGATCATCCTGCCGCAAGCCCCGGATGCAGGTACCGCAGGCTCGTTCCTCGACCTCATGGGCTTCTTCGGGGCAACAACGTGGTACCCCGCCGCAGGCGTGCATGTCATGACGGTAGACCAGATGAAAAATACCACCCCGAAGGGTGATATCATCCTGCTCTCCACCGCCGACCGGCTGAATGGGCAAGCAGACCTGCTGTCACGCTCGCCCTACGTGATCAAGGACGGCCACGTGCGGGTTGGCCAGAGCATGGGGCTACAGGGCATCTGGTACCTGTTTCAGGACCACGATCATGCAGGTCTCCTCAACGGCGTGACCGCCCACCTCAATGCGCCGATTGCCGAGGCCGGGGTCATGATCGGCGCGCAGTCGCCCTATGACAGCCACCGCTCGGTCATTGCCTTCGTGGGGGATACACCGCAGCGCATCCATGACCTGGTGCTCAGCCTGCGCAACACCAAGGATTTGTCCTCCATCCAGGGGGATCTGGTGCTCAAGAACGCCGAGCAGTTTACCAGTTACCGCACCGCGCCAACCTATAAAGTGGGCTCGCTGCCGCTGTGGCTGCAACTGGACCGGTATCTGAGTTATCATCCTTTCCTTCTTTACCTGACCGGTCTATCAGGAGCGGGGCTGACCGCGTTCGGGGCATGGAGCTGGCTGCGCGCCAAGTCACGCAGGCGCGTGCTCGATGATGACAGGACCGGTGAGGCATAAGGCACGACGCCCCCGCCATGGCTGGCCTGACCAAAACACGGTGCGGCCAGTCCGGGCGGGAAGACCTGTAGCGCCACCCCTGGCCCATAAATAAATTCTTATACGGAGAAGTAATTCATGAGTGCTCTTCTTGCTGGCCTCACGCTGCTGATCATCGGTGACAGTCACGTTACGTTCAAGGACTCCCTCCTGTCCGTGCTGCCGGATGAATTCAGCCGCCAGGGCGCAAAAGTGGTCACCTACGGCGTGTGTTCCTCCACCGCTGCTGACTGGGTCGTGCCCAACCCCAACAATGGCTGCGGCGCTGCCGAGCGCATTGGCGATGCCCCGATTGGCGCGCCCAACATGAAGCCCGCATCACCCCCGCCCATCAGCGACCTCGTGGCCAAATGGCATCCCAACGTGGTAATGGTGATTCTTGGCGATACTATGGCAGCCTATGGCCAGGCCTCCGTTTCCAAGGACTGGGTGGACGAGCAGGTCAAGACCCTGACCTATGCCATTGGCAAGACCGCGTGCATCTGGGTGGGGCCGACCTGGGGCCAGTTCAGCCCGCGCTACGGCAAGACCGACCAGCGCGCAACCGAAATGGCCAGCTTCCTCAAGGGTGAAGTTGCACCCTGCACCTATGTTGATGGCACCGCACTGCTCAAGCAGGGCAGCGTGAACACCATTGATGGCATTCATGCAACGCCTGAAAGCTACAAGGTATGGGGCAACGCGATCGTGCAGGCGACGCTGCCTGAACTGGAAAAGCTGAAAGACGCCCCGCCTGCTACCGGCCAGTAAGGTCGCCCCTTACGGAAGCATGGCCGACACCGCGCGGCGAGCTTCCGTATCTGCCCATGACGGGCACAAGACGTGGAAAACTGTTGATGCTGCACCTGAATGAACCTGCCCCTACCACAAGCAGGTGGCGTGAAATACTTGAGAAAGACTTTTTCCCCCTCAATCGTCGGCGTGATATCGATGGGCTGCGTGGCCTTGCCATCGCCCTTGTGGTCCTGTTCCATGCAGGCTGGCTGCAGGGCGGCTTTATTGGCGTCGATATCTTTGTGGTGATCTCGGGTTATTTCATGGGGCGCTCGGCGCTCATGCAGCATCCGTTCCAGCCCCTGCGGTTTGTCTGCCGCAGGCTCTTCCGCCTGCTGCCCGCGCTGTTGTGCATGATTGCCTTGGTCTCGGCGGGCATGCTGTGGTGGGTTTTGCAAAGTGACCGGGCCGATATTGCCATCAACGGGGCCTATGCCCTGGTGTACCTGTCCAACATATGGGCCTCGGGGCATGTCGGGTATTTTCAGGGGCAGAGCATTGCCTACCCGTTCCTGCATACATGGTCGCTCTCGCTGGAGATGCAGTTCTATACCATCATCTTCCTGATGGCGCTGCTGCTGCCGCTGACCAAACACCGCAAGCTGGTGCTTTCGGGCATTTTTACCGTGTCAGTGGCCTATTGCGCGTGGAGCTACGTCAAGGGTGATACGCAGGCCTATTACAATATATTCGATCGCCTGTGGCAGTTTTCACTTGGCACCATGATCTGGATATTTCCCCGGCCACGCCTTTCCCCGGTTGTTGCCAACATCATCTACGCCATCGCACTGGCGGTGATCGTGGGGACAGGGCTGTTCTATACCCTTCAGTTTGCCTGCCCGTCCTACATGACCATTTTCCCCTGCCTTGCGGTGGCCACCATCATCATGCTGCCCGAAACACGGGTGGGCAGGCTGTGCCTTGTGCCGATTTCGCCGCTCGGGGTCGTTTCCTACTCGGTGTATCTGTGGCACTGGCCGGGTATCGTGGTGGCGAATTACCTGTTCTTCTTCCAGGTGCATGGGTGGATGATGGCTGCCGTGCTGGGCATCGTCCTTGTCATCAGCGTGCTGAGCTACGTGTTCATTGAGCGCACCGGCCTTGATTATGAGGACCGGGTTACGGTTTCCGCCCGCAATCGTGGCGCTGCCCTGCTTGTCGGCGCGTGCATGACGCTGGCTGCGATCCTGTTCTATATTTCTTATGTGTCCCGTGTTCATTAGGCACGACATAAAAGGACGATACCATGCCCCCACCGCGCTGCCTTCGGGGCGTGGGTGGCGGCGTGCGCCCGCAGCCTGGGTCATGGCGCCCCAGCCCATGCGCGCGGCAAGTAGCACGCTGAAGTTCATCTGCGGCATGATGGCAGGGGTCGTCCTGTCGGGCGAGATGGCGCAGGCTCAGGTGGACCCCGCCCAGGCCACGCAGAACAGCCCGGCGGCGACAGATGGCACAGCCATCACGGTCACGCCCACGCAGGAGCAGGATGCACAGCGCGCGGCCATGAATGCGCACATGGCGCATGCGGCCGCCGTGCTCGAACTGCTGCTCAACCAGGGCTATTACTGGCTGGGGCAGCATAACCTTGATAAAGCGCGCGAAACGATAGAACGCTCGCTTTCGCTCGAGCCCAATAACCCTGAAGCGCTGTACCTGCAGGGCCGCCTGCAGATGGCACAGGGCAACCCGGCGCAGGCCTCGGCCACGCTGGCCCGGCTGGAGCGCCAGGGCTCGGTGCCAGGGCTGGTTGCCGACCTCAAGGCGCAGATACAGGCTGGCCCCGTAGACCCCGGGGGCCTGGCCGAGGCGCGCGCCCTTGCGGCGGCAGGCAAGATGATGCCCGCCATGTTCAAGTACAAAGCCCTGTTCAAGAACGGCGACCCGCCACCCGATCTGGCGCTGGAATATTACCGCGTGCTGGGGGCCACCATTCTTGGCCGCCAGGAAGCCCAGACCAAACTGACCGCCTGGGTGCAGCGCAACCCGCGCGATCTTGATGCCCGGCTGCTGCTGGACCGGATCCTGACCTATCGCGTCACGTCGCGCCCGGAGGGCATGGACGGCCTGCGCGCGCTTGCCCGCTCCAACGTGCCTGCGGGCATCAGGGAAGGGGCCGTTGCCGCATGGCGCGAGGCGCTCCTGTGGGAGCCGATCACTGGCCCTACCATTCCGCTCTATAATGAATGGCTTGGCCTGCACCCCGATGATACGGAAGTGAGCGAACTGCTGCACAAGGCGCAGGAAACGCAGAACGGCGTCGACGCCGCAACCGCCCACCAGGAGGGCTATGCCCTGCTGTCCCGCCACAACCTGGAAGGGGCATCGGAACGCTTTCATCGCGCCCTCGCGCTCAATGCCCATGATGCCGATGCGCTGGGCGGATTGGGGCTGGTGGCGCAGGCCCGGCAACAGCCTGCCCAGGCCACGCAGTATTTTTTGCAGGCCATACAGGCTGACCCGGATTCAGCGCCGCACTGGCGGGCTGCCATCAAGGCGCTGCAATCTGGCGTGGGTGGCATGGACCCGCTGGTGGTGCGCATCCTGCAGGCCATCAATAACGGCCATTACGAAGCCGCCCGCACGGATCTTGCCCTGCTGGGCCACCGCTCCGGCAATGGGCTGACCTATCTGTCGCTGGAAGGCATGCTCGAGCGCAGACAGGGGCATGACGCGGAAGCCGAGCGCATCTACCGCGAAATCCTGAGCCGGGCGCCGAGTGATGCCGATGCGCTGTTCAATCTGGGCGGCATCCTGATCCAGACCGGGCGCGGGGCGGAAGCGCAGGATATCATCGTACGCCTCAAACCGCTGCGCCCGGCGCTGGCGGCACACCTACAGGCCGCCGACCTTTCCGCCCGCGCCGATCGCACGCGCGATACCGACGAACGCGTTGCCCTGCTGCGCCAGGCCGTGGCCATTGAGCCCACAGACCCGTGGGTCCGCCTCAAGCTTGCCCACGCGCTTGATGATGCAGGCGGCCATTTTCAGGCGCAGAGCCTGATGAATGACCTGACAGACGCAAAATCCGTCACGCCAGATGACCTGCAGGCCGGGATCATCTACGCCATGGGGCAACATGACCTGACCACGGCCGAGCGCCTGCTCGCGCGCCTGCCTGAAACCGGGCGGAGCGCTGGCATGAACAGCATCGCCAGCCAGATCGAGCTTGCCCGCCGCATACAGGCGCTCAACCGCGCGCCGCGCGCGGATAATGCCGCCCTCGTGGCGCTGGCCAGCCAGCCCGACCCCACAGGCGACCGGGGCGTGCAGATTGCTGGCGCCCTGCTTGACCGCCATGCCACGCGTGAAGCCCAGCAGGTGCTCGCGCAGGAGGAGCGCCTGACCCAGCCGCCCAAGGCTGCGCAGATGCTGGCCTATGCCGGGATGTACCTGCGCCTGCATGCCACGTTCGACGCCACGCGCTGCCTCAGCACCTTTGATGCGATGGCTCGCGACTTTCCGGGCTACGCCACGGCGGAACAGTTGCGGATAAGAAACGACATCGCCATCGGCCTTGCCATCCTGACCGCCGATAACTTCAACCGCTACGGCCAGACCACGCAGGCCTATCAGGTCATGGCCCCCGTGCTGCGCGCCCACCCTGAATCAGTCGAGGCGCATCTGGCCATGGGCCGGATATATCAGGCACGCAACATGCCCCAGCGCGCGCTGGAGGAAGACCAGATTGCCCTGCGCCTCAAGCCGCGCAATATCTATGGCCTCGCCGCCGCCGCGCGTGATGCGGGCGGTGCGAGCAAAATGGATCTGGCGCGGAGCTATGCCGACCGGCTGGCGCATGAAGACCCCGACGGCCCGATGAGCTGGGAAGTGCGCTCCGATATCGATCGCGTGGCAGGCAACACGCGTGCCCAGCTTGCCGATGTGGAACACGCCCGCCGCGCCCAGCGCACGCTGGATGGCGAAAGCGCGTATGAAGGCCATGAAAGCTTCCTGCCCGATTATCGCTGGCCCTTCATTGACAGCAATTACATCGACCTGCAGGGAGCCACGCTGCCGGCGACCTATCATTACATCCCCGAAGATGATGGCCCCGAGGCGATGGACCGGCAGATCGTCTATCTGCGCGATTCCATATCGCCACAGATCGACGCCAACAGCTTCGTGCGCAGCCGCACGGGTACTGCGGGGCTGGGGCAGCTGACGGAATTCGCCATTCCCATAACCGGCACGCTGCCGTTTGAATCATGGGAGCACCGGCTGTCCTTCTCGGTCACGCCCACGCTACTGTTTACGGGCGATGCGCTGAACAATTCCTATTCAGCCCATCAGTTCGGCACCTATTCCATCAATGGAGCCCTGCCGGGGGCATACCATCATTACTATACGCAGGGCGTGGGGCTGAGCCTGAACTACGTCAATCACTGGTTCTCGGCCGATGTGGGGTCTTCTCCGCTGGGCTTCCCCATCACCAATGTGGTGGGGGGCGTGGAATTCGCCCCGCGTCTGACCCGTAACCTCGGCCTGCGCATAAGCGGGGGCCGCCGCATGGTCACGGATAGCGAACTGTCCTATGCGGGCATGCACGATCCGGGCACGAACCGGGTGTGGGGCGGGGTGACGCGCATGTTCGGCCATGGCGCGCTGGAATGGTCCGCGCCGGGGTGGAATATCTATGCCGGTGGCGGCTTTGCCTACCTCGATGGCACGCATGTGCAGAGCAATACCGAGGTCGAAGCCGGTGCAGGCGGCACCGCCACGGTATGGCAGACCCATGACCGGCAGTGGTTGCGTGTGGGTTTGGACCTCATGTATTTTGGTTACAAGCGTGACAGTTACTTCTTTACATGGGGGCAGGGCGGCTACTTCTCACCACAGCAGTATTACGGCGCGATGGTGCCGGTTGAGTGGTCGGGGCATAAACAGCGGTGGACGTGGTTCCTGCGCGGAGAGGCGGGGTTCCAGCACTATCACAGCAACGGGGCGCCCTATTACCCCACAAGTGCCAGCCTGCAGCAGCTCGCGGCCTCGAACCCGCCTGACTATTATTCGGGCAATGGGGCAAGTGGCCTTGCTGGCAATATGCGCGGGCGTATTGTCTATCAGTTTAACCATCGGTTGCGCATGGGCATGGAAGGTGGCTACAGCCGGGCTGGTCCCTGGTCAGAAACCAGTGGCATGTTGATGGCGCATTACACATTTGACGGTCAATAATACAATCGGTCCGGGGCGGATTCATGCCCTGCGCCTTATGTTCAGGAACAGTATTACATGGAAACGCGCGGAAGAGTTCTGGCCTGTATCACGGCCATGGCTGTTGGCAGCCTGCCCGCCCTTGGCATGGCGGCGCAATGCCCGGCAGATGACCATAAGGGTGGAGAAACCTGCATTCCCGCCAATAGCGCCGTGAATAAAGGGCTGAACCGCCCGCCCGGCAAGGATGATGACGTAAAAAAAGGCTACGCCTCAGGCGACCTGTGGCAGGCGGGCGGCCATGTATGGCGCGCAACCTCGGTCATGCCGGGGGCCGCGCAGTGGGCCGCCGTGCCCACACCGGGCGCGCCCGCCGATACCTTTGGCGCGCATGCCGTTTTTGCTGGCGGACCTACGCGGATGGTCAGCTCCTATTCCGGCCCTGCGGTGGATATAGAGACGACGGCAGGTGGCCAGACGGTTGCCACCACGCTCACCATACGCCCCGATGGCACGCTCGATACCGCGACCCTCAGTCGCGTCCTCGCCGCGCGTGACGCAGGCACCTTCGCCACCGTGACCCGCGTGTATGACCAGACCGGCCATGGCAACCACCTCGTGGCGACGCCGGGGCACCATGTCGTGCATATCGGCGCGGTGCAGGTTTCGGGGCAGGAAACCCTGTCATGGGGTGAGAATAACGGGCCGGGCGGATTTGTCCTGCCACAGACGCTCAGGGTGCCCGCCAACAGCTTCTTTTTTGGCACCACGGGCACATATGCCTCATCCAATTCCGGCTATTCGGCCTTTCCCGTGCCGCTCATGCTCGGGCAGAAGGGGCGGGAATTCAAGGTGTTCATGGGCAGCTACACGCTTGACGGCTTTGTGCACGTGGCCGACATGCGCAGCCCGGACCAGCGCACGAACCTCATCATCAGCAACGACCCCTCCGCCTTTGGCATCAGCGCAACACCCAATGGCTACCGGCTTGAAAACGGCAATAACCACGTCGTGCTCGGCGGCGCGCTGCCCGAGGGTTCGTTTTCAGGCGGGTATATCGGCTATAATGCCGATGGCGGCTCCTGGTTTGAGCAGGGGCGCAATACCGGGCAGTGGACCGGCATCGTCATAGCCGATCAGGACGCCACGGCCGAGCAGGAGCAGGACTTCGAGGCGGCCGCCGCCGTGGCGGGCGACCACATGCCGCAGCTGCGCGATCTTGTCGTTACCATTGGCGATAGCCGGACAGAGGGCTACGGCCTGAGCGATGGCACGAACTGGCCCTATCTCATGCAGCGTTACGCCCGCTACAAGAGCTACAATTTTGCCGTATCAGGCGCCACGACCAAGCAGATGCTGGACATGGTGCCTGCGGCGGAAGCGCTGGCAGGCCTGCCCGGCCGCAAGGTTGCGGTCGTGTTCGGCGGCTTCAATGACCACCTGCCAGCCAACCATATCGGCACCGGCGAGACGGTCCATAATCTCGGGCACATCACCAGCCGCCTGAAAAATTCTGGCTATCACGTTGTTTTCCTCGATGAAGCCATGACGCAGGGCGCGCCGCGCAAGGCACTGACGACTGCGGTCGAGGACGGAAAGATTCCTGCTGATACCGAACTCGATCTTTTCCAGTCCGGTGAGCCTCTTGCCGATGTGCTTGACCAGACAAAATGGCTGGCCGATACGACCCACCCCAACCAGGCCGGGCATGACATCATTGCACGCAATGTATGGCAGAACATCGCCGATTTTTTTGGCAAATAAGAACGCCATACGCCTGTAAGGAACAGTTTTCCGGTGCCGTCTTTTCATAAAAAAGGCGGCATTTTTTTTAAGCGGCTCCCGGCGAGGTGGCACGCCGTAATTTTATAAAAAACGGCTTACCGTTGGTCATATTGCCACCGTTTTTCCCGGTGCGGGAGCAACCCCCGATGCATAGATTGATCCGCCAGGCATAAGGCGGGTGCATGGCGATTGCACCATATTGCGTTGGGGTAAGCCCGCGCCCGCGTTCAACAGGATTATGCTGAAATCTGCCCGTTTGCCCTGTGTGTTGTCACGGAGCCGCAGGCAGATGGGGATATCAAGATCCGGGAACCCGGTGCCGAGACCCGTAACACCTGGCACAGCCTCTTGATTGGCCATTCATGCCGATGTTGCTGGATGAAGGCGAACCTCATGATTTCAGGTTCGCGAAGAACCGGGGCGCTTTTTTAAGAATTTCCCTCTCCTCCCTGAGGATCCGGTTCTCCAGACGAAAACGTTCATTCTCACGGGTCAGATCAGTCTGAAGCCCAGATGTCGGCCCGGTGGTCGGACGGTAATCCATTCTCCATTTACCCAAGGTGACTTTGCCAATATTTAGGGCGGCGGCAATGCGCGTGCGATAGTCTATTGCTTAACGCAATCCTCACGGCCTCGCGTTTCAACGCTTCCGTATGCTTTACTGTCTCATCTACGATTTACTTCCCTCGCTAAAAATATGATTAATTCAAATAATAATCATAATTTCAGAATTATAGAGCACGAGAAATACGTCAAACCGAGAGTAAAATGGTCAGAGAGACAGCAGAGTATCAGTTAAAAATTCCTTATGCGGAAATACATAAATTTCCATAGGTTAGGAGAAATGCATGGGTGCCCCGCGTTTGTAACATTTCATTTCAATGGCCGGGCGGTCATTATCAGCTTTCTTCCAGACCGAGATAAGGACATATTACCCATGAAAATTCTTCCCTTCGCCCTTTCTGCCGTCGTCGCCACTGGCCTTCTCACCCCCATCGTCGCGCATGCTGATGATATGCATCATGACCGGGCCGAGATGGAGCAGCACCATAAGGAAGAGGCGCACCGCAAGGATATGCGTGAGGACGAACACCGCAAAGATCTGCGTGAAGACGAGCACCGCAAGGATGCGCGAGAGGAAGAGCACCGTAAAGACATGCGTGAAGACGAACACCGTGAGGACGCACGTCACCACGATCATCAGGAAGACGATCGCCGCGACCATCGGCATTAATCATGAAGGCATGAGGTCAGTGGTGCACGCATAGCAACCACCGCCTTATTAATCAGATTACCCGGAACGTGAGGCATGCTGTCTGTAGCCCCGTTCCGGGTTTTCGCCCTGTTTTCTTGAACATGCGACAGGGTCAAAGACCACGACAGTGGGCAGCCGGACCCTTCGCTATGATCCGGCGACCTATTTTGTGATGTCGGTCGATCTGGCCGCCGTCGGCGCCTTACATCCGTCGGAAGAGGGCCATCCCTATCTGGCGATAATGGCGGGGAGTGATCCTCCCAGTCCCGGCTTTCCAGTCGCACCTATTACGCCGGAGTTGTTGGATGCAGGAGTTTGTCTGCTACGGCTGATGGAACACCTGGATGAAATTACCGCCCTTGCGCCAGCCTACGAACGAGAGAGATCCTGTTCCGCGTCCTGCAGGGACCGCTCGACTGGATGCTGCGCGACATCGCCACACCTGACACCCCCTGCACGGGCTGGCAATACGATCTGGTGGACCCGGGAGAATTTCGCCAGCCCGCTGCGTGTCAGCGATCTGGCAGATATGGCGGCACTCAACACCTCGGCTCAGAAACTGAGCTGAATGCTTCAATCGAATTTATTCGACATGCCACTCATCAGTGGCTTCGGATACCCGAAGCAAGGCAGCCGAAATTTCTTCCGCTTCAGTCTGACGGCAGGGGAGGGCGCACGGTCATTGTCGGGTATTGGAAGCCATGCTGGTAACCAGAGGCAACGCGTCGAACTGATTACGGATGCGGATCCAGAACGCGGCCTCTTCAAGCAGCCCCTGATCGAGACACCGACCAATGTGTCGGATCGTCACACTTCGGGCATGAGTGCCGCAAATCAGAAGCAGCGAATGTGCCATGCCGGTTTCTTCCGTGTGGGGTGATAAAGCGAATGCTACCTCATGCTGCATGAGTTATGCCTGAAGTATTGATTATATTCTGTGGATCATAGACTGAAACCCTGTGCATTATCTGTCTCATGAACAGAACGACCGTTCCCCTGCGCGGTAAATCAGAACTGGGGCGAAAGACGATCCCGGCAATGCCACCGGCGGATCATACCCAAGGCTCCACATCGATCATGCACTGATCCCCCGGCAGATGACGCCGGGGGGGGGGAAGGCATGGATCAGATCCCGATGAAAATTTTCGCCCGCTACCAGCCCACGCGACCGTTTTCATCACAAAAGGTTCCTGTCGGGCCCGCGTCATCAAGCAGCGCGTATTGAATGGCGACCTGTGCCGCCTGATCGGGCTTGCGGTCACCATAATGGTTGGTGGCATCCGTAGCGGTCAGGCCGGGGCAGATGGCGTTTACCTTGATATTTTTTTCCATCAGCAGCTTTGCGTAGCTGAGCGTCAGGGAATTAAGTGCCGCCTTGGAGGCCTGGTAGGTCGGCATGGCGACGTCCTTGTAGATCCAGTCCGGCTGGGCGCGACTTGTAAACGAGGCCAGAACGGATGACACGTTCACGATCCTTGCGTGTCCGGACTTTTCAAGCAGCGGAATCATGGCTTCTGTAAGGGCGGCCGTGCCCACGACATTCGTCTCGAGCGTGCGCGACAGTTTTTCCCGAACCGGGGTATCCGGGTAGAAATCCAGACTGATACCGGCATTGTTCACGAGAATATCCAGACGACCGTACTTCTCGCGGATGAACGTTACCAGATTGTCGATGGTGGCCTGACTGGTTGTATCCAGTTCAACGGCTTCGACCTGTGTGGCGGGCGTGCTGATTTGGGCTGCAACTTTCTGGCCAGCCTCAAGGTTTCGGGCACCCAACAGGACCTTTACGCCCTTGCTGGCAAGTCCCTGCGCGATGGCGCGGCCAATACCACGTGTCGCCCCGCTGACGAGGGCAATGGGTTGGATCTGGGTCATGTATGAACCTCTTCAGATGATGGTACGGAAACTGCGCTCACATGCCCGACAGGCATGATTTGATCATTTCCTGTGGAGATAGACGGACAGCGCCACGCAACCAAGCACGACGGCCGGGGCAATCGCGTGGGTGTATTCACCATGGAATATTACGGTCATGATTGCGGATGCCATGATGCAGGCAGCGAGCAGGCTGCCAATCGTCCGGGTTGCCTGTCGGGCCATCAGCACAGCCGACGTGAGTTCAAGGCTGCCGGTTACAAAATGGAACCAGTCGGGATAGCCCCACCGTGCGTATTCATCCGCAATGGTCTTTGGCGCAAGGATGTTGCCAATCGCGCCGATTATGAAAAAACCGACCAGCGCATAAGCAAGAATCTGTTTTGCAGAAATGTTACGCATGATCCGTGTCCTGGGCTGCCGTGAGGAAAAGGGAGACCGACAGGGCGATCGTATTTCCATCCTGATCGGCGGTCGTTCGGGGGCCACCAGTCAGCAACTGCAACTGTGCTTCACCCGTGACCATATGGATGAAGGCGTAAGCCAGGCCAGAGGCATCCATATCCGTGCGCAGCCTGCCCTGGGCCTGCTGTTTACGGATCCAGCCTGCCAGCACCGACTTTGCATTGTGGTGGCCGGCAGACCAGATGGTTCGCGAGAGCTGGGGAAACCGCTTGCCTTCCGCGATCATCAGGCGGTGCAGTTCGATCACCCGAGGCTGTTTGATGATATGGAGAATTTCAGAACCGAACTGCTCTAGCGTCTGCCTGATGCAGGCATCTTCCAGCGTCAGATTTTCAAGGGGTTCTGCCAGTCTCCTGCATTCTTCCGCGATCACCGTGGAAAAAAGCCCTTCCTTGCCCCCGAAGCGCTCATAAATGTTCCGCCTTGACCCACCCACCTTCTGGATCAGCATGTCCACCGAAGTGGCCTCGTAGCCATGTTCGAGGAAAAGCTCGGTAGCGGAGTGCGTCAGCTTCCTGAGCCGATCAATACCCTTGGGCCGCAGCCCCTTTTCCTGTGGAACGGGATGGCATGACTGTGCTGTGACCATAAGTTGAAATGGATCCTTCGTGCTAGCAGAGGTATGGTAACGTACCATACCATAAACGCAAGAGGCTGATCTCCGGATATGACGGAGCATGGCATCTGGCCACGGGCATCCCTACACAATCAAAATCAGGCTATCAGGATCTCATGCCACACCACTGGCCATGACATGGCCGGCAAAACAAAAACGGCATGCGCACAGATTTCAATGTGCGCATGCCGTCCGGATTTTTCTGATAATGACAGAACTGGTCAGGGCTGGGCGGGGAAGATCGTGTCGTAAAGCAGCTTGAAGTTGAGCAGCAGAATAATGGCAGCCACGATCCATGACAGCACGGCAAGTTTTCTGGAGATCACGAACTCGCCCATTTTCCGTCGGTCGGATACGAACATGACCAGCGGGATCACCGCGAAGGGCAGTTGCATTGACAGGATCACCTGGCTGAACAGGAGCAGTTGCCCCACGCCGCTGCTGCCATAAATTGCCGTAACAATCACGACAGGAATGATCGCGAGCCCGCGTGTCAGCAGGCGGCGTGCCCAGTGTGGGATACGAAGCCGCAGAAAACCTTCCATGATGATCTGGCCAGCCAGCGTGCCGGTAATGGTCGAGTTGGTGCCCGCTGCCAGCAGGGCTACGGCAAACAGGGTAGACGCAATGCCCATGCCCAGGATTGGCGACAGGAGACGATAGGCATCCTCGATTTCGGCTACATCCTGATGGCCGGTCGTATGAAACGCGGCGGCCGCAACGATCAGGATGGCGGCGTTGATGAACAGGGCCAGCATCAGGGCAATCGTGCTGTCCCATGTCGACCAGCGGATCGCCTCGCGCCGCCCGACGGGCGTGCGCTCGAAGGCGCGGGTCTGCACGATTGAAGAATGCAGGTAAAGGTTATGGGGCATGACCGTCGCCCCGATAATGCCGATCGCGATATACAGCATCTGGCTGTTGGTCACGATCTCGGTCGAGGGCAGGAAGCCCTTCAGGATGCCTGCCAGCGGTGGCGCCGCCGCCACGACCTGCACAGCAAAGCAGATTGCAATCACGCTGAGCAGGCCGATGATGAATGCTTCCAGATAACGGAAGCCCCGGTTCATCAGCACAAGGACAATAAAGGCGTCGAGCACCGAGATTACGGCACCGACCAGCAGGGGGATGCCAAAGAGCAGTTGCAGGGCCACGGCTGTGCCGATGACCTCGGCCAGGTCGCAGGCGATGATGGCCAGTTCACAGGCCAGCCACAGCGTGATGTTGACGATGGGCGGAAAGTGATCGCGGCATGCCTGCGCGAGATCGCGCCCCGTTGCGATGCCTAGTCGGGCCGATAGCGCCTGCAGCAGAATGGCCATCAGGTTCGACAGCATGATGACGGCAAGAAGGGTGTAACCGAATTGCGCGCCCCCCTGCAGATCCGTGGCCCAGTTGCCCGGGTCCATATAACCGACCGAGACCATATAGCCTGGTCCCACGAAGGCCAGGAAGCGGCGGAACCAAGGCGCGTTGCCAGATGGCAGCCGCACGCTGGCAAAGACTTCCGGCAGGCTGTTGCTACCTGCTTCTGTGGGGCTTGCAAAACGCCACGCCGTCTTTTCTGGCGCGGACGGGAGAGGGGTGGGGCATGAATTATTGGGCATGGTGGCACACTAAATCGAATCCGATGGATATATGCAATATGCTATAATAGAAAGCATAGGGAAAACAATCGGGCAGAAGCGATTTTCTACAGCAAATGCCATATTATGCATTTTATGATGAAGTATGCTAATAAGAATAATGTTGTTGGCCTGCTGCCGTAGGAGTGGAAATCCCAATGAGACAAAACGATTTACAGCAGCTCAAGAAAGCTGCCGATACGCTCCCGGACTCGAAAATCCATTCAGAAGGGTTTCGCGCCAACCGGATGGCAAGGCAGAATGCCCTGATCGAAGATTATGTGGAGCTGATTGCCGACCTTCTGGATGAAGGTAACGAAGCCCGTCAGGTCGATCTGGCGGAACGTCTGGGGGTCTCGCAGCCGACCGTGGCCAAGATGCTGGTTCGCCTGACGGATGAAGGGCTTGTCGTCCGTAAGCCATACCGCGGAGTGTTCCTCAGCGAGGCAGGACGGGAGATGGCGGAAGCAGTCCGTACCCGGCACCGCATCGTCGAGGCATTCCTGCTGTCACTTGGGATCAGCCAGGAAAATGCGCGGATCGACGCCGAAGGATTGGAACATTACGTTAGCGCCGAGACGCTCGATGCGTTCCAGCGTGCGATGAACGCCGGACTTGCCGAATTTATGGTGGGGTCCAGACAGGCCGTTCCCGCATTTGCCGGATCGGACTGATTACGAACCTGCGCGGAACAAGGGCTCAGAAAAGCCGCAGGTCATCATTTTCCAATTAAGGGCGGATCGCGCTGCGATGAACGTGTTCTGTTCTAAACAGAAGGCTGGCGCAGCTATAAGCTGGCGCCAGTTTCTGCAGTATTTCTGGATTTTACGATCAGTGAAAGGTAGCGCGGTTTTCAAGTCTGCCGCGATATCCAAACTGGTTTCGATTGGCATAATCCGTGAGGGCTCCAAACCCGAGCCCCAGTGATGCCCACATGATAATCTGCATGCCAAGGGAATCAATGCGGAAGTTCCAGAGCAGGTCGGCCGGGAAACTGGCCGGAACTTCATCAACCGCAGGAAGCAGTTCACCCGTGGCAAAAACGATCAAACCGTAACAGGCTGCGGCAATATAGGTTGCCGTCCATGCACTATATTGCAAGCGCAAGCGCCCCTGGATGGCAGTGGCTGCAATCATCGCGAGGAGAGAGATCAACATCATTATGAAATATAACTCTGTCCTCATGCCAATCGTATCCGGGTTCCCCACGGATGGCGGGTTGGCAGGATATTTGATGTTTGGCACGACATAGACTGCAATGAGGCCGGTCGCTGCCAGCAGAATGGACACGACACGCGGGTCGGTACTCTTCATGCGTCCATTTGCATAAGCAAACACGAGGGCAAACAGGCCGCCAAATGCAGTTGAATAAACCATTACGCCTGTCAGCAAGCCATAACTGGCCTGAAGTTTCCGACTGACAAGCTCTGGCTCTTCAATGTCATGAATTCCATGTTCCAGATCGGCTTTCGCCTTGGCTTCATCCATTGCGGATTCAAACGCAATGGCATGATCAACCTGAGGTTCCCCAAAAACTTTTGCGAAACCAAATACGAGAAGGCCTGCAAGAAAACCCACAAGCATCCCGCGAATAAGCAATGTTCTGACCATTGTTCCGGCTTCCCGTTAGTGGCAGGGAAAACCCAGGAGATGACGGCTGTCATGAACCCATTCATGAACATACATGCCAGGAATAATGGACGTCGCTCCTTCTTCAGCCCCGACAAAATAGAGGGCGAGAAGCATCAGCAGACCAAAAACCAGCCATGGCACGATTTCCCTTACGGGAATAGGCGCGGGAATGGCGTGAGAACCTGTAGCAGTAGCAGACATCATTAACGACTCCCCAGGAATAATGCGTCCTGTCTCGCGTGGAATGGACCATGCGCGGGTCTGACTTTCAGGCGGATAAGGAAGATCATTCCGTCCTGTTTACAGTGGCGCAACCGTGCCGGAATTTCACCGACTTCCGCGTGCATGGTTGGCTGTCGTATAATCTACTCTCTCCCAATCTAAAACTCCAAAAAGCGCATGGCCTGACATGATTTGAAACAAACAGGCGCGCCCTTGAAATAACTGGCAGAATTGATGATGGAAAATTCGAATCTGGCGTGATTATCCGTATTATCCTCTCTTGCGTTGCCAGATCGAAGAATCATATAAGACCAAATATTAAGTCGACGGTCCCGTGCGAACGGGTGAAAAGGGAATGTCGTGTGACTCTGGCTGGAGAATTTCTCTCCGGGAGTCCAGTCGGCAACTGCCCCCGCAACTGTAGACGGCGAGCGTTACAACCTTAGCTGCCATATCCTGGCAGCAGCCACTGACATTGGTTGGGAAGGCGGATGTAGCGCGGTGACCCGTAAGTCAGGAGACCTGCCGTCGAGTCCAGATATGTCGCCGGGCGGGTGGAGCCGGAGGCGGGTCAAGGTACGATGTCTTGTTTTCCCTGATGTCCTGTCGTGATGGCGCGGGTGTTCATTTTCCTGTCGGGAAATGACAACTGTTGAAATCCCTGTTTCTTTTTAATCAATGCTTCCACACAGGCTCTTCTTTCCAATGACATTTCTCGGCTCCTCGTTTGTCTTACGACACCCGGCCCGCGTTTTTTTTGCGAATTTTACCTTGGCAGGCAGTCTCTTCGCTTATTCAACTGCCTATGCCCAGGCACCCCAGACGCAGATCGCGGAAGATCGCGCCCGCCTCGGCAACTCCACCCCACTTGTCGAACAGATCGACCCCGCCACCGTGCGTGATTCCGAACGCGCCTCCGCCGAAGCGGAAGAAAAAACCGCAGGCGATGGCGACAGGCTCGATACAAGCGGCAACCTGCTGGGCAACATGTGGGGCGCACGGTCGTGGCTGTACAAGCACGGCATCAGCTTTGACATTCAGGAAGTCGATGAAGTCTGGGGCAACGGCACCGGTGGCTCCCCCAGCACCAATGGCGATGGCCAGGGCTCCAGCACCGGCCCCTCCTATGATGGCGTGACCATGCCCACCCTGACCGTCGATACCGAAAAGCTGTTCGGGCTGAAGGGCGGCCTGTTCAATGTCAGCGCGCTGCAGACCCGCGGGCGTTCGATCTCGCAGGATCACCTGAATAACTTCAACCCCATCAGCGGGTTCGAGGCCGACCGCTCCACACGGCTGTTCGAGCTGTGGTACCAGCAGTCCTTTCTCAATGGCAAGCTGGACGTAAAGATTGGTCAGCAGGACCTTGATACCGAATTTCTGGTCAGCGATTATGCATCCCTCTACCTGAACGCCAATTTTGGCTGGCCCATGGCGCCCTCGGTCAACCTGTATGGTGGCGGCCCGTCCTGGCCACTGTCCTCGCCCGCCATCCGCATCCGCTACCGCCCGAGCGAGAAGTTCACCTTCATGTTTGCCGCAGCCGACGACAACCCGCCGGGCAACCGCTACAACTCAACGCCCATCCAGCAGGCCACGGGGTCGGATCTCGGTAGCAACAGCGACCCCACCAGCCAGACCTATAACGGCGCCAATGGCACGAACTTCAACATGGGCACCGGCGCGCTGCTGATGACCGAACTGCAATACGCGCTCAACCCCCAGCCTGCCGATATGTCGAACGTGACCAAGAACCCCGGCCTGCCGGGCGTGTACAAGCTGGGCGGCTACTATGATACCGCGAAGTTTGCCGATTACCGCTACAACCGCAATGGTGGCTCGCTGGGGGCTGCAGTGGCGAATGCCACCAGCGCTACGTCACAAAGCGACCTGACCTCGCGCTGGGACCGGGGCAACTGGATGGTCTATGGCATCATCGACCAGATGATCTGGCGGCCATCGCTTACATCTGCTCGTTCGGTGGGCGTATTCGTGCGCGCAACAGGCAATGGCGGCGATCGTAACCAGATCAGCTTCGCCATTGATGCCGGCGTCAACCTGAAGGCACCGTTCAAGGGGCGCGACAATGACACGATCGGACTGGGCTGGGGCATTGGCCGCGCCAGTTCAGGGTTCCGCCAGTTCAACCGGGATAGTCAGTCGCTGGTACCGGGCAATGAAAACCATCTTGAACTGACCTATCAGGCCCAGGTCACGCCATGGATGGTCATGCAGCCTGACTTCCAGTACGTCTGGCATCCCGCAGGCGGCGGCAGCGATCCGTCTTTCCCCACCCGCCGCACCGGCGACGAGGCCATTTTTGGTCTGCATAGCAATATTACTTTTTAGATGGGAAGGTCCCGGCTCGGGCCGGGGATATACATCCTGATTTTATCTAAAGATATGTGGTTGAATGCGCTCGAAATGATCAACCAGAGAGCGCCTTCATCCCTCTAATCAGCATTGACGGGAAAACATTGCTGGAAACGTGCAGGCAATGGCATAATCTTTTCCGACACAGTCAGTGGTTCCGTGCAAACGGATGAAAAGGGAATACCGTTCCACTTCGGCAGGGTCCGCCCCGGAAGTCAGTCGGTAGCTGCTCCCGCAACTGTAAGCGGTATGGGGTCGTATCGGCCATTTTCGTCAGAAAATGGGCCACTGTTGCAACAGCAACGGGAAGGCGGAAACGATCTTCGATAATCCGCGAGCCAGGAGACCTGCCACTGTCGATCTCACGGCCGCCGGGCGGGAAGAACCGGAGGCAGGAGCCAAGCCTTGCAGCCATGCATGGGCCTGCCCGCTATCCGCAAAGGGCAGGGAACAACTGAAATCAGAATCTGGTGCGATGACACACAGCCAGGCGGCGGCCCGCCATGCTGCTGACCGGCACGCTCGGGGGCACGGATTTTGACACCCCGGACTTCATTGCGCTCCAGCGAGACGCTGGCATATCGCATGTCACTTCCAATTCCTGTCCAGACGGGCATGACCGCGTGCTGCAGACTGCACGAATGGTCGGACTGGATGACACCGGATCTGATCGTAGGAAAACTGCTCCGGAACTGACGGATCAAACGGTATTCAAGCTATGCTGCAATCCTGCCCTGGATGCATTTGTGAGCGCATGGCGAGGGGGCATAACAACCGTGCCGATAATGCTGGGGCCGGTCAGTTTTCTTGCCTCCTGCAGCCAAAGTGACGGTACGGACCCGGTGCGGTCGTTATTGAAGTTGCTTCCGGTGTACAAGGCAGTCCTGAATGCGCTTGCCATGGCCGGCTGTTTCCGGGTTCAGATTCACGAACCGGTTATGACGGCCGGCCCCATGACAGAAGAACGCATCACGGCGATGGATTTCGCCTGGCGCGCCATGACTGAGGAGATGTCCGGACAGGCGGTGGAACTTGTTCTCGTGGGAGGTGGCGGCGGGTTCTGGCGCAACCTGCCGCACGTGATGTCGCTGCCAATGGGCGGACTGCATGTCGATATGGTGCGGGGTGGCGCTGAACTGCCCTATGTTCTTTCCCACCTTAACCCGCGATGCGGTCTCCTGCTGGGATTTGTGGATGGCCTGAACCGGTTTCCAACAGACATATGCAGTGCCGTGCGATGGATAGGGGATATCAGGGCGAAGTATCCACGACGCCTGCTGATCGTAACGCCGTCAACGGCCATGAATATCAGGAAAAGCGACGGTAGGGCCCCATTCCCGGGTCCGTGCAATATACTGTCTGATCTGATGAGAATTCATGATGGGTGCACCGAGGGACGTCCATTCACGACTTCTGCGAAAACGACATCCGTTTTGTCCCGTGTGCGGACAACAGCGTGAGACATTGAAAATATCATGACAGGAAATACATCGGAAACAGCCATCCCGGATGGGGTGGCCTCGCCACAGCAGGATATCCGTCGTATCCGCAGCAATCCGGATTTCTGGTATCCGGTTGCATGGTCGCGCGAACTGCGTCGGGGCAGGGCGATCGGCGTACGGTACGCGGGGCAGCCCATTGTGGTGGTCAGGCCCGAGGCCGGGGCCATCTTTGCGCTGGATGATGTCTGCCCCCACCGGCAGTTACCGCTCAGCAAGGGAGAAGTGTGCGGGGATTTTGTCCGCTGTGCATATCATGGGCTGAAATACAGTCGGCGTGGCCAGTGTTTTTCCCCCGGCATGAAGCTGGAAAACGAACCACCACGGTTGCGGACATGGGCCTGCAGGGAAAAAGATGGCCTCATCTTTGTGTTCATGGGGGATCTGGAAAAATCCGACAGCGTGGCGCTACCGGACTTTCCGCGTGTCCGTGACCCACATTACCGCACCCGCCGGTTTGGGAAAGTCGTGCAGTGTCACTACAGCTTCATGCATGAAAACCTGATGGACATGAACCACCAGATCCTGCACAGCCGACTGGTCGGAAGCATGAAACCACGGTTTCTTGGCATGGAGCGGGGAGAGGACTTCGTGGAGGCCCGCTATACCTTTGCCCGCACGTCTGGCAGGCAGCCGCTGAGCGAGGCCCTGATTTACGGGCAGCGCCGCAAGGATGGCCGGGATTTCGCCTATCGGGATATCATGACCATCCGTACGCAGTATCCCTATCAGACATTGCGGATCGAGACGCAGGGGATAGATGAACCGGTCATGGAACTGTGGATCGCGTATGTGCCACAGGATCGGGAAGAACTGACCAACCGGGTATTTGGCCTGCTTTCCATACGCAGGTTGAAAATCCCGTTTTTACTGGATCTGGCATGGCCGTTGCTAATCGCCTTTACCGAGCGCGTCTTTGCCGAAGATCGGGAAATCGTCGAACTTGAACAGCAGGCGTGGCGGCAACAGGGGGGTGACCGGAATCAGGAAGTATTTCCGGTCATCGTGGCGCTACGCCAGCTCCTGATCGACAATGGCGTTCCGCCAGGCATGAAACAGGACAGGGCACGGTAACAGACAGGCTTTGATCGATGCCCGCGGTCTTTTGATATGACTGGCGGGCATCGTTCTGGCACGGACCGACAGGACGGGTCAGGGCGTCATCCTGCAGTTCGGCCCGATGTGACCACCATATGGGAGCCATGTCTGCGTCTGACCGAACAGGGGAATGCCAAGATACCCCCGCAATTTGAGCTGTCCTGCCTGATTGACCCATATACGCGCCTGATAGACATGGTTGGTATTGGGGTCGAGGATCGAGCCATTCCACCGGTCTGCCTGCTCCGGATCCCTGGCAAAGTCCCGCAGCATCGGCAGCCCGCATTCTGGTCGCCCTGTCCTGTCGCGCGGAACGCTGTCACTATAATCCAGTCCTACCAGCGTGCCACACAGATGAGTGCCGCATGGCGCGATTTCAAAAACACCCTTGTGATTTTTCGTGACCCATTGCCCCAGCACGGCAGGGGGAAGGGTTGACGCTGGCGGGACCTGTGCATGAACGGCCACGCCTGCGATCAGGGCGCTCAGAAGCAGCGAGACGCCGGTTGCTTTTTGCGCAGTATGCATGATGTCTCTTTCGTGGTTCCGTGCTTGCCGCAAGTTGTAAAATTTGACGGATATAACGGAGAATTTTTATGCCGGGGCGCAGGGCGCCTATCCCGGCATTGTGGCCATGGCCCTGTAATGAATGGGAACATCGGCCTGGCGTGCTCAGGCCGTGCAGGCCCGATGGCGAAAACACGCCGGTCCTGATGGCTGGCTCATGGAATTGCGGGTATGGGCTTGTGGCCATCAGGCCGGGTCACAAAGCGACTGCGTTTCCCATACAGCATGGGAAATCTCCTGCCTTCGGTGCATCCCGCCCGACGACGTGGTTCACAGACGAAGGCAGGTCTCCTGGCTCGCGAGTCATGGCCTGCCGGTTCCCGCCTTCCCATTTCCTGCCGGAAACAGTGGCTCACCCGCAGGTGAACGAACCGGTGGCATACCGCATACAGTTGCGGGAGCAGCCGCTGACTGGCCCCCGGAACATGATGATCCGGCCGGGGCGTTACAGCGTTCCCTTTTAACCCGCTCGCGCGGGGCCATCGCCAATCAAGGGTCGTGCTGATTATGCGCGAAGCGAAGGCAACGCCCAATTCCCCTAAACGCGATGCCGGTGTGCACGCAGCGAAGGGCTGGCCGTGGGCAGGCAGGCCGGTTGCCCCCACCCGGCAGGGGCGGAGGCGTGTCATATGAAGGGAAGGGAGGGCGGAGGTCAGTCGCGCATGGTCCGCGCGGCAGCTACCATGTTCTCGATCGCGGGCCTGACTTCTTCCCATTTGCGGGTCTTGAGTCCGCAATCCGGGTTGACCCACAACTGATCGGCGCTCAGGCGTTCGGTCGCAAGTTTCAGGAGTTCAACCATCTCCTGCACGGTGGGGATGCGGGGGGAGTGGATGTCATACACGCCCGGCCCGATTTCCGCCGGGTAATGGTAATCGGCAAAGACTTCGAGCAGTTCCATCCTGGAGCGCGCCGTCTCGATGGAAATGACATCTGCATCCATCGCCGCAATGGCGGCAATGATGTCGTTGAACTCCGAGTAGCACATGTGGGTATGGATCTGGGTTGCATCTGCCACGCCCCATGCCGCGATGCGGAAGCTTTCCACAGCCCAGTCAAGGTAATGCTGCCAATCCCGATGGCGCAGCGGCAGGCCTTCGCGCAGGGCTGCCTCATCAATCTGGATGATCGCCGCCCCGGCTTTTTCCAGATCGACAACCTCATCGCGAATGGCAAAGGCGATCTGGCGGCAGGTGACGTTGCGGGGCTGGTCATCCCGCACGAAAGACCAGTTCAGGATCGTGACCGGCCCGGTCAGCATGCCCTTCATGGGGCGGCTGGTCAGTGACTGCGCATACCGCCACCATTCGACTGTCATGGGTTTGGGGCGCGATACATCACCATAAATGATGGGTGGGCGGACATAACGGGAGCCATAGGACTGAACCCATGCATGCCTGGTGAATGCAAAGCCTGCCAACTGTTCGCCAAAATACTGGACCATGTCATTGCGCTCGAACTCGCCATGGACCAGCACATCAAGCGCGACCTCCTCCTGCCATTTCACAACCCGGGCGGTCTGTTCGCGCAGGAAGGTATTATAGGCCTCGGTCGAAAGCGCGCCCCGGGCATGCGCTGCGCGCGCCTTGCGGATTTCCGGGGTCTGGGGAAAGGAACCGATCGTGGTGGTGGGGTAGGCGGGAAGGCGCAGTCTGGCCTGCTGGCGCGGGCGGCGCTGGCTGAAAGGCGATGCCCGACGGGCGAGCGTTGCGTCCGCCTTTGCCGCGCGTGCCTGAACGGCCGGGTTATTGATCCGTGGCGATGTGCGACGGGAAGCCACGGCAGCGCTGGAGGCATCGAGCACCTGCCGCACGCTGTCGCGCCCGTTATTCAGCGCCCTGGCGAGGACGGCCAGTTCAGCAACCTTCTGCACCGCGAACGCCAGCCACGAACGGATGTCGGCATCAAGTTCGGTTTCGCGCTCAAGGTCGATCGGCGTATGCAGCAGGGAGCACGACGGCGCAAGAATGACCTTGCGACCGGCTGCAACGATGGGTTCCACCCGGTCAAGGATGGCGTTCAGGTCCGCTTTCCACACATTGCGTCCATCCAGCACACCCAGTGACAGCACAAGGTCCGGCCGTGCTCCGGCCACAACATCCGCAAGCTGCTCGGGCGCGCGGACCAGGTCAACATGAAGGCCGTGGACAGGCAGGCCCAGCGCAGTTGCCAGATTATCGCCCAGCGCACCGAAATAGGTCGTCAGCATGAAGCGGATGGCAGGAACATCACGGATCAGTTCGGCATAGGCGCGGGCATAGGCGTCATCGGCCCCGTCGGGCAGGTCCAGCACCAGGCATGGCTCGTCGATCTGCACCCATGTGGCGCCCGCCGCCGCAAGCGTATTGAGTACTTCCACATAAACCGGCAACAGGCGTGGCAGCAGGGTCAGGACATTGAACGCCCCGCCACGGGCCTTGCCCAGCAACAGGTAGCTGACAGGCCCGAGCAGGACCGGGCGGGTGTCGATGCCAAGCTTCCGGGCTTCGAGGTATTCGTCCACGATCTTGCCTGAGGCGAGGCGGAATGTCTGGTCGGGCGTGAATTCCGGTACCAGGTAATGGTAATTGGTATCAAACCACTTGGTCATTTCCGCCGCTGGTGCGCCAGCGCAGTTGCATGTGTCATGCTGGTGGCCATTGCCGCGTGCCATGGCGAAATAGGTCGTGATATCGACCTTGTCCCCATCCCATTCGTAAATGGCAGGCACCGCGCCAACCATGGCGGTCGTGTCGAGCACATGATCGTAAAGCGAAAAGTCGTTTGACGGAATGATATCCGCGCCCAGATCGCGCTGGCGCGCCCACGCGGCAGCACGCAGGTCGCGCGCGGTGGCCAGCAGGGTAGCGGCATCGCTTTTACCGGACCAGTAGTTTTCAAGAGCGATTTTCAGCTCGCGGCGCGCCCCGATCCGCGGGAAGCCGAGGGTGGCGACAGAAACAGTCATGATAGCCTCAAACTCAGGTTGGGCGAGGCTAACAGGGCAGGTGCCACGCATCATCCACACGAACACGGCAGCAGGCCAGGTCCAGCACGGCAGGGTAGCGACCCGCCCGGACACCCCGCCGGAGGATTTTATGCGGCCATGGCAGGTCTCCTGGCTTGCGGGTCGACACAATGGGCCTGCCTTCCCGGAATGTGGATACATTCCAGTGGCCTGAACGGACCATCACTCGCCGCTTACAGTTGCGGGGGCAGCACCGGCTTATACCGGTTTCCCTCTTAGCTACACGCCAAAAACCCGGGTGCAGAACCATGACAGGGTGAGAGTAGAAAGAGATTTCATCAGTCTGTCAATTATTATTGTCTATATGCGAATTTCGTTATATAGATATTTTCATGCAAACGCCGGTCATTATCTTTCAGGCCCTGGCCGACCAGACGCGCCTGCGTATCCTTGCGCTATTGCGGAATATGGAATTGTCCGTGGGGGAGATTGCCCAGGTGCTGGGGCAGAGCCAGCCGCGGGTTTCCCGGCATATCAAAACGTTGGTGCAGGCAGGACTCATAGCCCGGCGCAAGGAAGGAAACTGGGTGTTTCTGACCCTTGACCATAAAACCGAAATGGCGCCCGTTTACGATGCCGTGGCCAGTTGGCCGTCGGGCAGCGATCCTGAAATCATGGCTGACTCCGAACGGCTCAGGGCGGTGCGTTCAGTCCGGGCGGCAGCCGCTGAGGAATATTTCGAAACCCATGCCGTCGAATGGGATGCCATCCGTTCATTGCATGTGTCGGAGCAGGACGTGGAAAGCGCAATACGCCGCATAGTCGGCAAGGGCGTAATCCATCATCTGGTCGATATCGGTACCGGCACAGGTCGCATGATCGAACTGCTGGCGCCCCAGGCGCAACTGATCACCGGGTTTGACAGAAGTCCTGCCATGCTGCGCGTGGCCCGGACCAATCTGGCAGCCGCCGGGCTGGAACGGGCGGCATTGCGACAGGGGGATATCTATTCCCTGCCACAGGCGAGCGGAAGTGTTGATCTGGCGGTGATGCACCAGGTTCTTCATTACGTGCAGCATCCAGCCGCCGCAATTGCCGAGGCCGCAAGGATTCTGTCTCCCGATGGCCGATTACTGGTCGTGGATTTCGCGCAACATGGCCGCACCGAACTGCGGGACCTGAACGCACATCTTCATCTGGGTTTCAATGATAGCCAGATGCGGAACTGGTTTGCCGAAGCAGGCCTGACGTGTACGGAAACGACCTATCTCGAAGGGGAACTGACAGTTGGGCTCTGGAGTGGTGGCCGTTTCTGATGTGACCCTTACGAAGCACATTTAATGACCCGGGCATGCGTAAAATACTGCCCGGGGGCAGGCCTTATGCGGTTGAACCCGGCAAACCATAGAGGTGCATGGCGGCATCACGCGCGCCGATAGTCCATTGCGCGGAAATATAGGCTTGCAGCAAAGTCATTGGCGCTTCTGGCTCGTGGAAGTCTGATATTGCGCAAGCTGCATCGACATGGGCCAGAGCCTCCAGCAGCAGGGGCGAGAAGAGTTCCTCCAGATAGTCGCCCCGATCCCGTAAAACGATCGGCAGTCCGCTGACTGGCGGGGCTATATGCAGGAATGTGGAAAACCCATCTGCACGGATCGCTTCTTCAGGGTTGGGAACGCAAACGGGCGTGCCAGCGACCGCTTTCAGCACGTCCTCGCGACGGGGTGCGCATTCCATAAGGCGGGACATGGAAATTGATCGGCGGCGCCGACGCTGCTGTATCAGAATGAATTCGGGCGATGGAACGGGAGACGTCATCTTTTTGACCATTGCAAACGGACATGGACTTAATTGGGAGGCAATGCATTCACGCATTGCGTCATAACCGGATTACCGCGTTCAGCTGGAAGCCAATGGACTGGTACGTGTGCGCAACTGCAAGCCATGGGATTGTTCGGGACAGATGGGCGCAAGTGTGTGTATCGCGCCGACGGGATCTGTTTCGTACATGGTTGCCATCAACTTTTCCGCTTTGGCTTTGACGAAAAAGCGATAATCGGCAGTAGAGCACACTGACTACCTGCTGCATTATGACGGCATTATAGAAGTTTTTTTGTTATATATCCGGCATGCATCCGAAAACGGAAAAATGTTTCGGATATGATGCCGCAATTGCGGTGGCACCAATCTGCGGATGGACAGGTCACTGACGTTCTCCTGCTACCGGTCGGTCCCGCCCGGTTGGCCTGATTTGCGACGATGGCAGGTTTCCTGGCTTGCGGGTCATGGCAGCATGGTCCTGTCTTCCCGCCTGCTTTCTTGCACGCAGTGACTCACCTGATTCTCATCAGATGACCGGATCCAGCTACATACCGCCTACAGTTGCGGGCGCAGCCACCGACTGGCTCCCGGATCATCACAGACCCCGCCAGAGCATACGGCGTTCCCTATTAATCCGCTTGCACGGCACCATCGACTTGATAGTCGGATGGACTATGCGACAGGTTACAGGACTTATGCAATACAGATTTTTGAGCGATCCGAAAGGCATGGTGGCCATCACCCTGGCGGGAAGCTGCCAGACTTGCACTACAGTCAGCCATACGTCAGACTGCGCTACCTCAAAGGCCCCGTGCGAACGGGTTAATAGGGAACGCCGTGCGTTCCGGCAGGGCTGATCGGAGCCCGGGAACAAGTCGTCGACTGCCCCCGCAACTGTGAGCGGAGAGAGAGCGGATCGTGCGTCCTGATTGAAACAGGACCGGTCACTGGCCTGGGGAACAGGCTGGGAAGATGGAACCGCTGTCATTGACCCGCAAGTCAGGAGACCTGCCTTTGTGATCCAGCCAGTTCTGTCGGGCGGGGTGCCCGGTAGACGGAGTATCGATCATGTCATCTGTTTCACACGCTGCCCTGATCTCTTCGCGTTTCGCAACCTGACTCCCGTTTTTCTGTCAGCCTATAAAAATTCACAAGGTGACGACACATGCTGCGGATGAAATTCCGCAAAATGCGTTTAGCGGGAGACTGGACAATGAGATCATATACTATCGGCGATCAGCACATGGCGGGCAGTCGGTCCTATTTCGGATCGGAAACCCTGACCCCTTTCCAAAAGCAGGCAATCCTGTCTTTGCCGGAGGATGGCGGCTACGGAACCTTGCTGAATGAAGGAAGTGTGCGCGCATCCCTCGTATTGATGGGGTTTGTTGCAGGTGGCTGTTCCGCGCGCTGGGGTATGGAGCGCGCCCGCCTGACAGCCAGTGGCCAGAAATTGCGCCGAAAACTGGCCGGGAAATGTTTATAGCGCCCAAAAATATACTTTTTGAGGATGATTTCTATAAAAATCATCCTATGGGAATATAAAATATGTATTCACCATTTGGTCCATAAACCTGCAGAGATAAGAATTATGGCTATAAGTCGAACAATATTTGGAACAGTAATAAACTGGGAGTACAATTTTTTCCTCTCCTGACTTATGCGCGCATCTTTATCAATTCCAGAAATCTTTTGCTTTAACCGGCCATATCTCCAGACAATCTACGACCGACTTTTCAGGAGCTTGGTAAGGTTTCCACCTGCTCGTGTTCGCCGATATATACCCAAAAATATGCACTACGCTATACAAGAAAGCAATGTCAAATTCTTTATGTGCAGGCAATGGTTTACGGCTTGACCTCAGGAATGTCCGCCTTACGGGGCGTCACGTCGGCGGCATTTATCGAGAAGAAAGGGGAGGGGATCGCATGGCAGTGTGTGAAGGACACGCTTGCCGTCTGCTTATCCCTTCAGGTCCTGCTCACTCCCCGTCGGCATTGAAAAATCAGCTTCATTTCAGTTGCCGGTTTTAAAGCGGTCGTTAAAAATCCGTGTGAAATTGTCCATCGTGCAACGATCATCCTGTTCATGATGACACGCCTGCAGCGTCAGTATGTCGGGCTTTATCGCCACGAACTGTTCCATGCGCAGTGCATCCAATGCCTGATGAAATATGACGACCCTTACCTGACGCTGCCCGTTCGGCATGCGCCACGTCTCGAACCCCAGCGTGGTGTCGGGACCGGTTGGGTCTGGCATATCCGCAAACGACCAGTTCAGGCCAA
The DNA here is from genome assembly GCF_040581405.1 of Komagataeibacter sucrofermentans DSM 15973. Classification (NCBI taxonomy): domain Bacteria; kingdom Pseudomonadati; phylum Pseudomonadota; class Alphaproteobacteria; order Acetobacterales; family Acetobacteraceae; genus Komagataeibacter; species Komagataeibacter sucrofermentans. Next base: position 1,424,749 of record NZ_CP137157.1, on the reverse strand, counting down.
AAATCGCTGCCAGCATGTCCAGTGTGCTGTCATGCCCGGCAAACAGGATAACTGGCGTGGTGGCAGCGATCATGTCGCCATTGGGTTCGCGCACGGCCTTGCCTGTCACCAGATCCATGATCATGCCAGCCAGAATATGACCCCGTGGGAACGCCACGGCAGGCAGGCGACGGAGAAGCTGGCTGGCATAGGTATGGGCGGGCTGCAAGGTATCAATGGCATGGCGCATGGCGGGATGTCCCCAGCCGATATGCGCGCACGGCATGCCCTGCGCATATTCCAGCAGCATGTTTTCTGCCACCTCGGCAGATTGTGACAGGCCGCCAGACAGGTGCGGCGCATTGTTGGACCATACAGCCCGGTCCGGCGCGGTATAGCAGGGCAGGCCGGAGGTGCATCCGGCAGGCTGGATTATGGCCTGAGCCATTTCCTGCGCCAGACGTACGCTGGGGGGGCGTGTGTTCCTGTCCCGCGCCAGTGCGGTTGACAGGTCGGTCATGATAGCTTGCCGCAAGGTGGAACTGGCCTGTCCGGGCAGGTCGTTGAAAACCGGGTCATGCACGCCAGGCGGCAGGCTACCGGGCGTGACGGGGCAACCCGGTATCATGGCATGACCCATGATGTCACCGGTCTGCAGCGTGCGCCGGTCGGCCGCATCAGACCAGACCGCCAGTTCCCCGGCCCTGCATCCCTGCGCGGGCAGCACGCCCGCCTCCCGATAATACTGCCCCAACGCCATCCCCATCAGCGACAGGTCACGCTGGCCGTGTTCGGTCAGTTCACCTGGTGCCACCGGCCATGCCTGCCATTGCCGGTGCGTTCGGGCATCCAGTTCCGCAATGGGGTGGGTGGGGCTGCGTATGCCGTGCCGGGCGATCAGCACCACGCGCTCCAGCACGGGACTGGAAGCCTGTGGTGGCAATGATGCCGCCTGCGCGACTGTAGTGTGCAACATGATGTACGATATGGCGACAAGGCAGCGAAACAGATGGCGCATCTGGGCATATAATCCAGGATAGAGGAGGCCTGTGCCTTTATGACACAGGCAGGCTGGCTCCCAAAAAGGACATTATACGCTTTGATCAGGCAAATGGGTTTGTTTCTGACATTGGGGGCATGCAGAGTATGGCCGTCGTGCAAGATGCGGCCTCTTTTTTCGTGCCATCGCGGCATGGCTTGCCGGACCAGAACTTCATGGCGCATGAAGCCGGGCTGGGAAAAAGGCGTGATGATATGGTTTTGAATACCGGAATCAACGCTATGGACTACAATCAGGACAGGAAGATAACCGGCTCGCGCGATGGGAAACGATGATGAACTGGCCTGAACAGCTAGGCCTTACAATTCCATTGGTGCAGGCGCCGATGGCAGGCGTGTCCACTCCGGCCCTTGCCGCTGCGGTGTCTCAGGCCGGGGCGCTTGGTTCAGTCGGAGTAGGGGCTGCCAGCGCCACCGCCGCGCGTGAGATGATCTGCCAGATACGACAGCAGACGACCGCTCCCTTCAACGTTAACCTGTTCGCGCACAAGACGCCGGAAATCGACCCTGTCCGCAACAAAGCATGGCTGGATTGGCTGAAACCGCTGTTTACCGAGTTCAGTGCGGTTCCGCCAGCCGAACTGCATCCCATTTACCGAAGCTTCAATGATGATCCGGACATGCTCGATATGCTTTTGCATATGAAGCCGCCGGTCGTCAGTTTCCATTTCGGGCTTCCTTCGCCTGAGACGGTTTCGGCCCTGAAGGCAACAGGCGCTGTTTTGCTGGCAACAGTAACCAGCCTGGACGAAGCCCGCGCCGCCGAGACCGCAGGAATGGATGCGATTGTAGCGCAGGGGATCGAGGCGGGCGGCCATCGTGGCATTTTCGATCCCGCGGGTCACGACGATGCTCTGGGAACATTTGCCCTGACCCGCCTCCTTGTGCGCCAATGCCGCATTCCGGTGATTGCCGCGGGCGGGATCATGGATGGAGCAGGCATGGCGGCTGCCCTTGGCCTGGGGGCCGTCGCGGCACAGATGGGCACGGCTTTCATTCTCTGCCCGGAGACAGGCGCGGATGAAGATTACCGAACGGCTTTGGCAGGGCCTGCCGCGTTTCATACACGCATGACCGACCTCATTTCAGGACGGCCGGCGCGCTGTCTTCAAAACCGGTTTACGAGCCTGAATGACAGTGTCGGTATTCCACCGGCTCCCGATTATCCCATTACTTATGATGCGGGGAAAACACTCAACAAAGCTGCCAGAAACTGTGGTGAAAGTGGTTTTGGTGCTTATTGGGCCGGTCAGGGCGCCCCTATGGCGCGGGCCATGCCAGTAGATCAGCTTATGGGCAAACTGAAGGAAGAACTGCAAGAGGCACGCTGTCTTCTGGCATAATGGCTTCTCGCGGCTCAGCATCGGCAGCCTGCTCATTCCAATCCTCCATAGAGAACTGGCATGACATCAGGATCATGCCGTAAAGTGGTCTGACCCTGATCGATCGACGGAACACCGAACGCGGACGTGGCGAAAAAAGTCGCGTGCGGGCACTCACTCTTCCGGAAGTTCGGATCGGAACAAAACCGCCAGATGATGTCTTGATGCTATCAAACAGGCTTTCGTATTCAATTTCATCTGCTCAGGGATGCAGACATAACAGGTCTTTGGATCAGGCCTGCCTAACCCACATTATATCCAGAATGAATAATCAGGTCGCGGGAGGAGACTGCCTCCTGCCTGAAAACAGGGGATATCCGCCAAATATCGCGTGATCGGTTATCAATATTTCTGATTGTCTATATTTTGATATAACCATACATCTCCTATAAATGATGCGATCATAAGCACTGCTTATGATCTTATGTATAATGCCTCTTGGACGTCATATGCCTGATTGATCTACTACCATTTCCACGACACCGCAGCACAATACCAGCCTTTCAGGCCGGTACAATGCCTGCGGGACCACTATGCCGAGAAGTTATTTCTATTTTCTATTTCTCTCGCATAAGTTTTGGAAAGTATCGATGCAGTACGCACATGACCCCGCACTCCTTCTGGCGCGCTTTCAGTTCGCCTTTACCGTAGGCGTTCATATCATCTTTCCGGCCTTCTCCATCGGGCTGGCGGCCTATCTGGCCGTGCTGGAAGGGCTGTGGCTCAAGACCGGACGGCCCGTATTCCTTGACCTTTACCGATACTGGATCAAGGTGTTCTCCATCGTCTTTGGCATGGGCGTCGTGTCGGGACTGGTCATGTCGTATGAATTTGGCACCAACTGGTCGATCTTTTCCAAAAAGGCCGGGCCGATTACCGGCGTGCTGCTGTCCTATGAAGTCATGACCGCCTTTTTCCTTGAGGCAGGCTTCCTCGGCGTCATGCTGTTCGGCATGAACAAGGTGGGGCGCAAACTGCATTTTGCCGCCACATGCTGCGTATCGGTCGGCACCCTGATTTCCATGACATGGATCCTGTCCTCCAATTCATGGATGCAGACGCCGCGCGGCTACACCATAGACCCGGTCACCGGGCGCTTCATGCCAGCTGACTGGCTGGCCATCATCTTCAACCCGTCCTTTCCGTTCCGCCTGGTGCATATGGGTCTGGCGGCTTTCCTGTCGGTTGCCTTCATCGTGGGGGCCACGGGGGCGTGGCATATGCTGAAGGCCCGCAAGGCCGGGAAGTTTTCCAGCGAGCCGGTACGGGTCATGTTCTCCATGGCCATGTGGATGGCGGCGATCGTGGCCCCGCTGCAGATCCTTGCAGGCGACGCGCATGGGCTTAACACGCTCAAATACCAGCCCGCCAAGATCGCCGCGATGGAAGGGGACTGGGTCTCGGAAGATCATGCGCCCGAACTGCTGTTCGGCATTCCCAACATGAAGACCGAACACACGGATTATGCCGTGAAACTGCCGCTGGCCGGGTCGCTGATCCTGACACACAGCCTGAACGGCAAGGTACCGGGCATGAAGGACTTTCCGCGTGACCAGCGGCCGCCTTCGCCAGTCATCTTCTTCTCCTTCCGCATCATGGTCGCACTTGGCATGCTGATGATGCTGGTGGGACTGTGGTCTTTGTGGCTGCGGCGCAACAGCACCCTGTTCACCAACCCGGTCTTCCACCGTGTCGCACTCTGCATGGCGCCTGCGGGCTTCCTGGCCCTGCTGTGCGGCTGGATCACGACGGAAGTCGGCCGCCAGCCATGGACCGTCTATGGCCTGCTGCGCACGTCTGACAGCGTATCGCCGGTTGCCCTGTCCTCCATGGCGTTTTCAATGACGGCGTTCGTGGTGGTCTATGTGCTCGTGTTTGGCTCCGGCCTGGGCATTCTGGTCCGTATGCTGGGCCGTGCGCCGCAGGAAGGTGAGCACGATACCCCGCCCTCCCTCGCGACCGAGATTCTGGCAGCCCGCATGCATCCGGGCGTGATTGATCCCTCTACTGGCAAAGGAGCCTGAGGCATGATGGACTTCGCATACTGGCTCCCCATAATCTGGGCCGTGATTCTGGTGGCCGCCATTTCGATCTATGTGGTGCTTGATGGCTTTGACCTTGGCATCGGGATGCTGTTCGCGCTTGAACGCCACCCGGACCGCCGGGATGTGATGGTCAACACCATCGCCCCCGTATGGGATGGCAACGAGACGTGGATGGTGCTGGGCGGGGCCGTGCTGTACGGCGTCTTTCCCGGTGCCTACGCCACCCTGCTGCCAGCCTTCTACCTGCCGATCGTGCTGATGCTGCTGGCACTGATCTTTCGCGGCGTGGCGTTTGAATTCCGTGTCATGACACGCGGCACGGGCAGGGAAGGGATGTGGAATGCCGGTTTCATGGCTGGCTCTGCCATCGCCGCCTTCTGTCAGGGCACGATCCTCGGTGGCGTGGTGCAGGGCATCAAGGTTGTGGATGGCGCCTTTGCCGGTGGCCCGCTCGACTGGCTCACGCCGTTCAGCATCCTGTGTGGCCTGTCGGTCATGTGCGGTTATGCCCTGCTAGGGGCGACGTGGCTGATCTGGCGCACCACCGGCGTGCTGGAGGCATCATGCCGCCGCTGGGCCGCCCGGCTGGCCGTGGGCCTGTTCATCGGCATCGTGGCGGTCAGCCTGTGGACGCCGCTGCTGCACGCACCCTACCTGCGCCGCTGGACCGACTGGCCCAACATCGCATTCGTCGCCCCCGTGCCGGTTCTGGTTGTCGTGCTGGGCAGGCTGTTTGTCATGGGGCTGCGCCGGGGGCACTCGAAGGGGCCATTCCTGTGCGCGCTGGGCTGGTTCTTCCTGTGCCTGTCCGGTCTGGGCATTACGGTGTGGCCCTATGCCGTGCCGCCGGGCCTGACGCTGTGGGATGTATCATCCCCACCATCGAGCCAGTTCTTCCAGTTGATTGGCACCGCCATCCTGCTGCCGATCATCCTGACCTACACGATCTATTCCTACCACGTCTTTCGCGGAAAGGTGACGGAAACCGATGGGTACCACTGAGATCGTCCGGGGCAATGGCGATGACGCACCCTCGCGCACCGGCGTGCGGATTGCATGGTTCGTTGCGATCTGGTCGCTGAGCACCAGCGTGTTTTTCGGGGCGGCGTCGCTGCTGCACCTGATTGTTCCCAAATAAACCGGGCGGCATGGCTGCCCGACATTTCCCTCCCTCCAATACGGGATCTGGTCCAATGCTTTTTGACTTTGAACGTGACTTCGCGGGCTCCCTGCGGTGCATTCCCATGATCGCGCGGCAGAAGCTCGACATCGTCGGCATCAAACTGAGCCTGCGCCAGTGGAGCCGGTTTACGCGCGAGGAAAGGGGCAAGCTTACCGACCTGCCGTGCGAAACCGTGCCCGAACAGGCCACCTACCGCGAACTGGTCGCCCACCTGATCGCAACCCGCAGCGACGAGCCGCTGCGCCCGCTCGCTGTGCGCGGACTGGAAGACTGGCGCGAAGAAGGCCGGATGCCCGAGGCAGTCAAAATACAGGCACAGGCTGATGGCATAGCGCCGCCTACGGCCACGCAATGGGCTGCCCTGCTGCCGCTCCAGCGATTTGCTTTGGTTAAGCTGGCCCGCTCGAAGCATGAAAACGAAAATTTCGTGCCAGCGATGCTGGAGTTTGGCCTGCTGCATGATGTGGGTTCTGCCCCCGGTGCCGCAGCCATATCGCACGCCCACGCCCGCCAGCCCAACTGAAGGAAGAGGGTCAAGATCATGAGCAACGAAAAAACACCCGAATACAAACCCTATCATCATCCGGCAGGCGGGTGGGGTGCGGCCGGGGCGACCGCAAAAGTGCTGATGGAACAGAGCGTGCTGGTCAAGGGATCACGCGGGCTGCTGGCCATGAACCAGCCCGGCGGTTTCAAATGCCCCAGTTGCGCATTCCCTGACCCCGATCATCGCAAGACGCTTGAGTTCTGTGAAAACGGGGCCAAGGCACTGGCGCATGAAGCGACAAAGGGGCGTGTGACACGCGAGTTCTTTGAAAAATACACCGTCACCGAACTGATGCAGAAAAGCGATTACTGGCTGGAAATGCAGGGCCGCCTGACCGAGCCGATGCGTTACGATGCCCAAAGTGATCGCTACGTGCCAGTGGCGTGGGATGACGCATTTGCCCTGATCGGCAAGCACCTGCGCGCCCTCGACAGCCCGCATCAGGCCGAGTTCTATACATCGGGCCGCACGGCGAACGAGACCGCGTTCCTCTATTCAATCTTCGTACGCGAATTCGGCACCAACAATTTCCCCGACTGCTCGAACATGTGCCACGAGCCGACCAGCCGTGGCCTGGCACCTGCCATCGGCATTGGCAAGGGCACGATCGTCATGGGCGATTTCGAGCATGCCGAGGCGATCTTTGTCATAGGGCAGAATACGGGCACCAATTCGCCGCGCATGATGACCAACCTGGTTGAAGCCCGCAAACGCGGCGTGCCGATCGTGCTGATCAACCCGATGCCGGAGCGTGCGCTGATCCGCTTTACCGAGCCGCAGGATGTGCTGCAGATGGGCACGTTCGGCTCGACCCCGATTTCCAGCGAATTTGTGCATGTGCGCATCGGTGGTGACCTGGCCATATTCAAAGGCATGATGAAGGCGCTGTTTGAGGCCGAAGCACGTGGCGAAAAGGTGCTGGACCTTGACTTCATCCATGAACACACCGCCGGGCTGGACGCCCTGCGTGATGATGCCATGGGCTGTAGCTGGGACGAGATTACCCGCATCTCGGGCATAACCGAGGCACAGATCCGCAAAATTGCGGATATCTACATGAAGTCCAATGCCACGATCATCTGTTACGGCATGGGGCTGACGCAGCATCAGGAAGGATCCCGCCTGATCCAGCAGGTCGCCAACCTGCTTCTGCTGCGCGGCAATTTTGGCAAGCCGGGCGCCGGTATCGCGCCGATCCGTGGGCATTCCAACGTGCAGGGCGACCGCACGGTGGGCATTGATGAAAAACCGACCGAGGCCTATCTGGACCGCGTGCGCGATGTGTTCGGGTTTGAACCGCCACGCGAACACGGCCACCACGTTCTGGAAGCGGTCGAGGCCATGGAAGCGGGCACCGCAAAGGTGTTCTTCGGCATGGGGGGCAATTTCATCCGCGCCGTGCCCGATACGGAGCGCTCCTACGCCGCCATGCGCAACCTCAACCTCACGGTTGGCGTGGCCACGAAACTGAACCGGGGGCATCTGGTGCATGGCAGGGACGCGCTGATCCTGCCGGTTGTCGCCCGCTCGGAAATCATCCGCACGCAGGCTGGCGAGCAGTTCGTGACCATTGAGGATGCGATGTCAAACGTGACGGCATCGCGCGGCGTGTTCGAACCCGTAACCGAACACGTATTGCCGGAAACAGAAATCGTCTGCCGCATGGCCATGGCAACACTGCCCAACTCCCGCACGCCCTGGGCGGAGTACATGGTCGATTATACCCTGATCCGGGACAGGATTGCCGCGGTCTATCCTGAAATCTATGCTGATTTTTCCGAGAAGATCAAAGATCCGCATGGTTTTCACCTCGATATCCCGCCCCGTCGCCGGGTATGGAAGACGCCCAATGGCAAGGCGAATTTCCTTGTGCTGCCGGGGCTGGAAGTCAACGTGCCGGTGAAGGATGCGGCCATGCTGCGCCTGGCCACCATCCGTTCGCATGACCAGTACAATACGACCATCTACAGCAACAGCGACCGCTATCGTGGGGTGTACAATACCCGCCTTGTCGTGTTCATGAACAAGGACGATATGGCCGAACGTGGCCTGTCGAATGGGGACGTGATCGGGCTGGAAACCTATAGCGATGACGGGATCAGGCGCTATGTCGATGGGCTGAACGTGCTCGACTACCCCATGCCGCGTGGCGCCATTGCCGGATACTACCCCGAGTTGAACCCGCTGCTGCCGCTCGACTATTTTGACGAGATCAGCGGAACGCCCGCAGCCAAATCCATCCCGGTAAAAGTGGTGGAAAGTGTTGCATCCGCCCCGCCAATCCGGATTGCAGGCTGACAGGGCAGGCGGCCATGGATGACGCTCAGAACAGCCGCGCGGTCCGTTCCGCGCCGCCTGTTGACCGGCTTGGCCGCCCGCTGCGCGACCTGCGCATTTCGGTCATGGACCGCTGCAACTTCCGGTGCCCCTACTGCATGCCCGAAGCCACCTATCACGAGGGCTTCCGGTTTCTGGGACCAAAGGAACGGCTGGATTTTGACGAAATCGAACGGGTCGCGCGCATGGCTGCCGAACTGGGCGTGACCAAAATACGGCTGACCGGCGGGGAACCTCTCCTGCGGGCCGGCCTGCCTGATCTGGTGCAGCGCCTGAGCTCCCTGCCGGGCATTGAGGATGTCGCACTGACAACCAATGGCGTCCTGCTGCCCCGTTTTGCACCAGCACTCCGGCAGGCGGGGCTGCGGCGCGTGACAGTCAGCCTCGATAGTCTTGACCCCGCCGTTTTTGCCCATATGAGCGGCGGCAGGGGAGACCTGTCCGCCGTGCTGAAGGGCATCGATGCTGCATGTGCCGCAGGCTTTGAGGGCGGCGTCAAGATCAACACCGTGGTCCAGCGGGGCGTGAATGACGCGGGCGTGCCTGATATTCTGGCACGCTTCCGGCATACCGGCGTGACGGTCCGGCTTATCGAATATATGGACGTGGGCAATCGCAACGGGTGGGACCGTGCCGATGTCGTGCCCTCCAGCGAACTGCGCGCCCGCATCGCGGCACGCTGGCCCCTTGAGCCGCTGCCGCCCCGCTATCGCGGCGAGGTGGCCCGTCGTTATCGCTATGTGGATGGGGCAGGGGAGATCGGGTTCGTCTCATCCGTCAGCGCGCCATTCTGTGGGGCGTGCTCGCGTGCACGCCTGTCTTCTGATGGGAAGCTCTACACCTGCCTTTTCGCCACAGCAGGCACGGACCTGCGCCCGCTCCTGCGTGGGAATGACGATATTGATGAACGGCTGCGGGCAACCCTCTCACGGGTGTGGCGCCACCGGAGCGATCGCTACAGTGAGGAGCGCACGCACCCGCCCGCATTATCGGGAGGCGGGGAAAAGGCGTCCGCGCCGGAAAAAATCGAAATGCATTATATCGGGGGATAACGTGGATTTTCTGTGCACACCCCAATATTTACCGGGGCACGAGCCATGACAGCGTTCCTGTATGGGCTGGTGCTGGCCGGCGGCGAAAGTCGGCGCATGGGGCACGACAAGGCGGCGCTGCCTTATGGTGGTCGCCCGCAGCTTGCCCGCGCTTTTGACCTCGTGGCGCGGCATGTAAAGCGTTGTTTTGTCTCGATACGTCCCGATCAGCAGTTTGACCCGCTCCGGGCGTCCTATCCCTGCATTGTGGACAGGCGGGAGACAAAGGACATGCTCGGGGGCGGGCCAATGGTCGGCGTGCTGTCCGCTCATATCGCTTACCCGGATGTGGCGTGGCTTGTCGTCGCCTGCGACCTGCCAATGCTGGATGATACGACGCTTGCCACCCTTGCACATGAACGCAATGCGGATCAGGCCGCCACGGCTTATGTGAGTGAAAGCGACGGACTGCCTGAGCCGCTCTGCACGATATGGGAGCCGGCGACACTGGCCGCCCTGAACAGGCAGGCGGCGGACCAGAAAATTCGGCCGCGCCAGATGCTCGGCGGTTCTGCGGTTCGCCTCCTTGAAGTAAAAAAACCAGGTGCACTGGAAAATGTAAATGCACCTGATGAACGCAACCGGGTGTTGCAACGCCTCGGATGTTCTGAACAGGACCTAAAATGCTCACTATAGAGTTGCAGTATTTCGCCCAGCTTCAGGATGAAGCCGGACGGGCGCACGAAATACGACAGACCCCGGCCCCTACGGCAGCCATATTGTATGATGAACTCCGTGACGCCTATGGTTTTGCGCTTGAACCGGCCCGCATGCGGGTCGCGATCAATTCGGCATTCGCGCCATGGGATCAGCCGCTCCGCGAAGGCGATCACGTCGCCTTCATTCCGCCGGTGACAGGCGGATGAGCGACTTCATCATGGCGGAAACGCCGGTGGACATCAGCGCCCTGCGCAAGGGGCTCGTTATTCCTGAAGCGGGCGGGTTCTGTTCCTTTGAAGGGTGGGTCAGGCAGACGAATGAAGGTCGCGCCGTTTCCGGCATTGACTATAGTGCGTTCGTGCCACTGGCGCTGACGGAAGGGCAGGCGATCGTGCAGGAGGCCAAACAGCGTTTTGCCATCTGCCGTGCGACCGCCATGCACCGGACGGGCTACCTGCCCATAGGTGAAACGGCAGTGTGGATTGGCGTCTCCGCAGCACATCGCGATGCGGCTTTTGGCGCCTGTCGTTACATTATTGATGAGATCAAGCAGCGCGTCCCGATCTGGAAACATGAACATTATGCAAGCGGCGAGGCCGGATGGGTGCCGTGCCACACCCTCTGACCATTGAACAATGCCCCCCTTGATGCCTGAGGCTACCGTGATGTCTGCTCTCTTTTACCCGCTGGATGTGAGTTCCCTGTCTCGCCCGTATGAGAAATTCAGCCTGAATGTGGCAGAAGAAGTGCCGGTCAGTCTCCTGTTCAACGGGATTTTTCCGTATGGCACGATGATGATGACGCCTGCAGACCTGAAAGATTTCGCCTATGGGTATTGTATAACCGAACAGATCGTCGGCTCGGTTGCAGAGATCCGTTCAGTGAACATTGCAGAAGCGGATGATGGGCTGATCCTTGATATTTCCATAAAGGGCAGGGCGCTGACGCAACTCATGCGCCGTAATGCCCGCCTGCAGACCGGCCATTCAAGCTGTGGCATATGCGGCAGCGAGACCGTGCCGGAACATGATGCGGTCGCAGCCGCCCCGTTGGGGGAAGGGCCGCGCCTGTCGGTGGCAGCAATACGCAATGCGTTACATGAACTGCGCAAGTGGCAGACGCTGAATGCAGCAACACGCATGGTGCACGCAGCCGCGTGGGCAGACCATAATGGCAATATCCACGTGATCCGGGAGGACGTGGGGCGGCACAATGCGCTCGATAAACTGATCGGTGCGCGGGCTTGCAACCCGGAAGTTTTCCATGAGGGTTTCTGTCTACTGACAAGCCGGTATTCATTCGAGATGGCGCTCAAGACCGTGCGGGCAGGTATTGCCGTCGTGGTTGCAATTTCCGCCCCGACCTACCGCGCGTTCCGGACGGCTGAAACAATGAACCAGACCCTGATCGCCATTGCCCGTCAGGATGAACAGACGCTGTTCTGTGGCGGAACGCGTCTTGTCATATAGCATTACCCGGACCGAAAAATAAAAATACCGTACGTGTTACGGAAGAAGAGCCTAGCGTTTTTATTGTCGGCTGGAGAGCAATTTGTTCAGCACTCAGGCTGCGATATCAGGATTATTCTGATCTGCATGGAAAACGCATTCGGCTTCCGCGGAAGGCCTGTAGCCGACAGGTGCGAGCAGGAATCGGTGATTGTATTAATCCACCCAATGGAGTGTTTCCCCCTGCCGCCCGAACAGCCAGGCTTGCCACCAATCCATGACAGGCCACCGATATGCTCGGGTAATCGATCAATGCCCTACCACAGGACGCACGCTGCACTCACGGAACTCAGGCGAATAACGCGATGTTTTCTGCTTCTCTACCATGGGCTTCATCCTCCGGGAGTTTTACTCTCCGGTAAACCCGGGGCAGTTCAGTGTCTGATCCCTGCTCATGGTTTCAGGATATCCTTGTCAAATGCCTCGGACAGCGGCGCGGAGGGCTGGATGAGACCAGCGTTGCGGTAAGTATCGAGCGTGATTAGCTCCGCCTGTTCCACGGCATCGCTGATCGGGACTGGCGAGGCGATCAGTTGCCGGGCGACAGAGACCGCAACATCCTCAGGCAGCCCGGTCTGCTGCGCAAGAATATGGGCATACTGCGCCTGATGCGCCTGCCCCCATGCATAGGCCAGGGCAACCCGTTGGTAAAACGTAGCCAGCAGCCGACGTTTTTGGGCCAGCGCGGCCGTGGTTGCGACGAAAAAACTGTTATTTGGCGTCAGGCCGGCCGCGTCAACGACGATATGGCCTTTGTGTCCGATCGTTTCCAGCGCGATGTAGGGTTCCCAGGTGGACCAGGCGTCGACGCGGCCTGTATCCAGCGCCGCTTTTGCCTGGGCCGGTTGCAGGAAAACGATCTGCGGGGCCGGGGCGGGAATGCCGCCGGTTGCGATCAGCCTGAGCAGGAGCAGGTGACCAATCGAACCGCGCCCGGTGGCGATCCGTTTGCCCGAAAGCTGTGCGGGGGATGTGATGGTCGATCCGGGCGCGACGACGATGGCGGTGGCATGGCCGCCACCACGGGGCGGGATCAGATACGCGGCTTTAACCGGCATGCCCGCACCCCATGCGAAGAAAAAAGGGCCATCACCAGCAATGCCGGTGTCAACCGCCCCGGCCCCGAGGGCCTGGAGAAGGGGAGATGCGGCCTCGAACTCGACCCAGCGTACCCTGAAGGGAAGATCCTGCTCCACGCCAGCCGCTTCCATGAGAGCCCGCTGCTGTCCTTTCTGGTCGGCGACAACCAGTTCATCCGGCACGTCGGCGGCAAGGCCGGGCAGGGGATGAAGCAGGGCTGCAAACAGCAGAAACAGGGAACAGACAAAGCACCGGGGCTGGGGATGACGCATGCGGCAGGCAGCTTTCATGGCGGAAGACCTGCCTTAAACCAGCATCGAGTTCCCGGTAATACAATTAAATCACGCAAAACTGTGGCATGAATATAAATCACCAGACGGATAATCGTGAAATATGGGAGAACGGACTGGAGAAGAATAACCCACGGAGTCCTTATGTCCGAGACCATCCTCCGGACGCCGGTCCGCGCCGTTCGTCCGTCTTCATCCTCCCGATCGCGGGGCATGATACAGTTGCCCGGCTGGCGTCATTTCTCACGCTTCCTATCGCCGGTACTGCTGGTGATTTTCTGGCAGGTGGGCTGTTCAACAGGACTCCTCTCGACACGGCTGGTGGCATCTCCAGGGCAGATTATCGCCACGGGCTGGTCACTGGCGCATGACGGCACGCTGTTCTCCAACCTCGGTGTTTCCCTTATGCGGGCCGTGTCGGGCCTTGCCATTGCGGTTGTCGCCGGGGTGAGTCTGGCGCTGATCGCGGGATTGTCCCGTATCGGCGAGGACATTGTGGACGCGCCATTGCAGATCATGCGCACGCTGCCAGTTCTGGCGCTGGTGCCGCTGTTCATTCTCTGGTTCGGGATCGGGGAGACACCGAAGATCCTGCTGGTCGCTCTGGGCTCGACATTCCCGATCTACCTGAACCTGCACAAGGGCATCCGGTCGATTGACCCGAAGCTGCTGGAAATGGCGCGAACGCTCGGGCTTTCGCGTGGGCAGACGGTGCGCGATGTCATTTTGCCCGGCGCGTTGCCTGATCTGCTGACCGGCGTGCGTTTCGCTGTCGGGATTTCGTGGCTGATGCTGGTGGTGGCGGAGCAGATCAACGCTGATAGCGGGATCGGACATATGATGATGGATGCACAGGATTTTTTGCGCACCGACATCATTCTCGTCGGGCTGTTTGTCTATGGGCTGCTGGGTCTGGGCTCCGATCAGCTTGTTCGCACCCTGGAGCATCATTTTCTTGCGTGGCGCCCGGTGCAGCGCGGCAAAGGGCAGCCGGCATGAACCCGCGCGTGCAGTCTGCACCCCAGACGCGGCCCTTGCCCCGGGAAGGGGCTGCCGTATGCGTGCAGGGTCTGACGCGGCGTTTTGGCAAGGGACCGCCGGTACTGAACCATCTCGATCTGACGATTGCGCCGGGAGAGTTCGTTGCTCTTCTTGGCCGCAGCGGTTCCGGAAAATCGACGCTGCTGCGCACGTTGTCCGGGCTGGACCCGGTGAACGAGGGCCATGTGTCCTGCCCGCAAGATGTGGCGGTCGTGTTTCAGGAAAGCCGGCTGCTGCCGTGGAAGCGGGTCTGGAAAAACATAGTTCTGGGTCAGGCTGGTGGCGATGCGGGCCGCCGCAGGGCAGAGGCAGTTCTGCAAGAAGTCGGGCTGTCTCACCGGATCGACGCCTGGCCGATGACACTGTCCGGGGGCGAGGCACAACGGGCGGCGCTGGCACGCGCGCTTGTGCGGGAGCCTGAATTTCTTATGCTGGATGAGCCTTTTGCGGCGCTGGATGCACTCACGCGCCTGAAAATGCAGCAACTGGTGGCGGGACTATGGACGCGGCATGGCTGCGCTGTGCTGCTGGTGACGCATGATGTTGATGAGGCGCTTCTTCTGGCAGATCGCGCGGTGGTGCTGGATGCCGGGCGTATCCGCACGGATATTGCCATTGAGCCTGATCGGCCGCGTCATCATGCGGATCCTCGTTTTGCCCGCCTGCGCTCCGTGCTTCTGGATGCGCTCGGGGTTCATGACGACTGAACGCGGTCCGTTGCCCTATGCCGGTAGCAGCGGGTTCAGGACATTGGAAAATACCTTTCCGATATTCACATTATGTGGACTCAGCCCTGCTTTTTCAAAGACCTGCGCGACGGATTCCGCACCTTTGATGTCACTGTCAACCCATGCGCGCGGATGATAGGGGCGGTTCTGGTTTTCAAGATAATTCAGAACGTCCCTTTCCGGCACCTGGATGACCGGTGAAACGATCTTCGCCCAGCGCGGCTTGTCGGCGGCGAGAATGGCATAGGCCTTGCCAAGGCGATGAATATAATCCGCGGCAGCATGACGGAAGGCGTCGTCGCCAAGTCGCAACGGGTTTGCCCCGATGAAGTAATGACCGGAGAGAATATCAGCGGCGCTTGCAAGAATGCGGGCCGAATGATCGGCCTGAAGCATCTGAATGGCGTAGCCATAGGTTGCCCAGGCATCAAGGCTGCCAGCGCGCATGGCGGTCAACCCCTGGCTCATGTTCAGTGCTACCGGCGTAATGTCGGAAAAACGCATGCCGGATTGTTCAAGTAGTCGGATAAGGAAGTAATGCGCGGTTGTTGAGCGAATATATCCGACACGTTTTCCGCGTAGATCTTTTATCGACTTCGTGTCGGAGGATATGGGCACCAGCAGCGCCTGGTCGGTCGTGGGGCCATCCATTGTCGCGATGACCGAAACGCGGGCGCTGGACGCTGCGATGAATACGAGTGGAATTTCACTCCATCCCCCAAGATCCACTGCGTTGGCACTGATGGCCTGCGCGATGAGATTGCCCGAATTGAACTCGCTGAATGTCACCTGATAGGGGAAATCATTGAGCCCGAGGGCGGGAAGCAGTGTCGAGTCCATGCCCCGGAAGCTGGCGACACGGAGCGTTACCGCAGAAAGATCAGCGGCACGGCTGCGCTGCCCGGTCAGGGCAAGCCCCAGCATACTGGTCGCGGCCAGGGAAAACCGGCGCCGGGAAAACGATGTATCGAAGATCGACATGGAGGCCTCCGTAGAAACTGGAAATTCCTGTCATGCTGGCATGATCGGTCTGCTGTCTGTTCATAAAAATCAGTCATGTCATGTATAACCAAGTGTTTACGATCTGACGTGAACCGTGAAATGCGGGTCATACATAATATTTAATTCATTAAATAAATTAACGATGCACTTTTGTATTATTTTATCGTCAATAAAAAACAGGATGTATATCGTGAAACAAGATTAATTATTCACCAAGGAACCATTAAATGACATCTCGCATCGGTCGCCCGCGTGAGCATCTGGTATTGGGCGCGTATCTGGGTGGTGGCGGTACAAACGGGGATGCCTGGCGCCTGCCTGAGGCAGATGTAGATGCTGATATCAATTTTGAACGATACAGTCATTATGTCCACATTCTCGAGCGTGGCAAATTCGACAGTATCTTTCTCTATGATAATGTATTGCCAGTACCCAACCCTGAAGTACTGGAGTATCGCCCCGGCTTTCCGCGGTGGGATACGTTCACGCTGCTGGCTGCACTCGCGGTTGTAACAAAACGGATTGGCCTGATCGGCACCGCCAGTACCACATTCAACGAGCCTTATAACATTGCCCGCAAAGTTCTCTCGCTTGATCACCTGAGTAACGGCCGGGCAGGCTGGAATGTTGTTACGGCAACGGGGGGAGGCGAAAACTTCAACCTGCCCGAGCATGTCGGCCATGCCGAACGTTACAGGCGCGCACATGAGTTTTATGATGTCGTGACGGGACTGTGGCATAGTGTCGAGCCTGATGCGATCGTACGCAATAAGGTAACCGGGCAGTGGCTTGATCCTGCCAAGGTCCATCCGCTCAATCATAAGGGTGAATTCTATGCCGTGCAGGGGCCGCTCAATGCGCCGCCCCGTATCGCGCAGGCTGGCCAGCCGGTCATTGCCCAGGCCGGTTCATCCGATGATGGCAAGGAACTGGCCGCCCGCATCGGGGAAGTGATCTATACAGCGGAATATGACCGTGAACACGCCTTGGCGTTCCGTAATGAACTGATCGAGCGTGCGCAGAAATACGGTCGCGGGGCCGCCAATCTGCGTGTATTGCCAGGCCTGGCGCCGATTGTTGGTAAAACGCGTGAGGATGCGCAAAGAAAATTCGAACGCTACCTTTCCTATCTCGATCATGGCGCAACACTGAATGGCCTGGCCAACTACGCCAGCCTTGGCATTGACCTGGCAAACTGGCCCAAGGGCAAGCCTGTTACCCTGCCGGACAATCTGGCGCAGACCAATTCACACAAAAGCCGGCAGAGCCTGATTGCGAGATGGATCAGGGAACGGCAGGCCACGACGGATGACATCCTGCGCTTCTTTATTGCCGGCGGTCATCGCCTGATTGTGGGGAGTGCGACCGATATTGCCGATCATATACAGGACTGGTTCGAGGCTGGGGCAGTAGACGGTTTTAACATCATGTTCACATCCGCGCCGACCGGCATGGAGGACTTTGTCGATCTGGTCGTGCCTGAACTGCAGCGCCGTGGCCTGTTCAAAAAAGATTATGCCAGTCCGTATCTGCGCACCAACCTTGGGCTGCCCACAGTATAAAAACCATTTCTGTTCATGGCTATTTGCCCGGCATTAGCCATTAAGGATTTCTTATGTATTATCGCCCCCTGCGCGCTGCTGCGCCTGCTTTTTCGCATTTTTCTTTCATGGTTATCCTGTCATGCTCAACACTGATCCATGGAAAGGCGTGGGCGGATGAACCCGTACATAATCTCCCTGCAGGAAAGACCGGATCTGACAGGAACCATACCGGCCACATGGCGCATGAGCATGAGCATGAGCATGAGCATGAGCATGAAGCTCAGGCGGGAATGACTGCCGCATCCAGCGAAAAGATCATGGTGCATCATCATCGTTCGGGCAAGGTTGAAGCGGCATGGAACAATCTGAAGAAAATACCGGGTGGTACGAGTATTATTGATTCAAAAGACACGGCAAAGCGTAGTAACGCAACGAATGCGGATATCTTCAAATTTCAGCCCGGCCTGTTTGCCCAGGCTGTGTGCGGCGGTGATGACCTGCGTATTTCAGTACGCGGCTCTGGTGTGCAGGATGGTCTGTCAGCAACACGTTATGGGATTAATTTCTTCTTTGATGGCCTGCCGCTGACAACAACAGCCGGTGCCGTTAATGAATTGCAGGAACCGCTGGGTGTACAGTATACCGAAGTATTGCGTGGCGGCAACGCAATCGATATGGGCAGCACACTGCTTGGCGGGGCCATCAACTATGTGTCCAAGACGGGCCATGATGCCGATCGCTATCATGCCCGCGTAGAGGCGGGCAGTTTTGGTTACGTCAAGGAACAGCTGAGTTCAGGCGGGGTTTACGGCAAGGCTGACTATTACCTCAGCGTGACCAATGCCTATCGTGGGGGGTACCAGCAAAACACAAAAACATCCAGCTTTGGTGTCAATTTCAATTTTGGTTACAAATTCAACGATCATGTGGATACGCGCCTGTTCGTTCGCTATCGTCAGACGGATGAAGGGTATCCGGGCTACCTGACCCGTAGCCAGATTGCGCAGGACCCTACGCAGGCCCAGAAAGGTTACGGCAACACCAGCACTAATGGCTATGGTACGCACACGCTTGAACCTGGCAGCTATTTTGTAGGCGACAAGACAAATATCCATTTTAACGATGGTTCAAAATTCACGCTTGGATTTGATTACCAGAATACCCCGATGGATCATCGCCTGCAGTTTACCCGCCTTCAGTATGGTATCCAGAACGCATCCGGCATGCTGGACTATACCCGGTCTGATACGTTGTTCGGCCGTAAAAGTGATACGCATGTAGGGGTTTACACCACAGCGATCCTTAGCCTGTGGGAAACGCAGAAAGTCAAGGATCTTGCTCATTATGCAAGCTATGGTGCGCATGTAGGCCAGCTTATCTCACACGATACTTTTGGTGGGAGCACCACGACTTTTCATATAAGTAATAATTACGAAATTTTTCATAACTTCTGGCTGACAACGGCAGGTGCGCTTACCTATGCGCCGCGACAGATCGCTGTAACCTATCCAACGTATTCTGATCTCCACACCCAATCCCTCTATTTTCAGCCCCGGGCGGGTTTTCGATATGTCGTCAATCCTCACATCCAGTTTTATGGCAATGTAACAAGAGGTGAGGAACCACAGACAATATGGCGCTACCTCACGGGGCCACTCTATACTTCCGGCCTTGCAAAAGGACAGAATGCAGGTGGAACCAATATCAAGCCTTCGACCTCAACTACATTTGAAGTAGGCACGGAAGGCAACTGGCGCGGCACGGACTGGAGCCTCACCTATTATCATAGCGCGATACGGAATGAGCTGCTGTCAGTGATGACCCCGGAATCACAGCTTTACAATGAAGTGCTGAATGCAAATGCATCGCCAACCACGCATCAGGGCGTTGAATTCTCAACACATTCCGTACTATATCAGTGGGCTGGCGGGGTTGTTTCCCTGCGGCAGGCCTATACCTATCAGGACTTTCGATTCAATAATGATCCGACATTCGGGCATAATAAACTTCCCGGAATTCCCTCTCATTTCTATCAGGGTCAATTGCACCTTGATATGAAAAACGGGTTCTATATTGCTGCGGATGCACAGGTCTCTTCTTCTGTTGAAGCATCATATGATAACACGTATAGAGCGGCGCCCTATCATATCTATAATTTCCAGATGGGCTATCAATGGCCAGGCAAACACCGCATGATATATGTTGACCTGCACAACCTTGCCAATAAGCATTACGCCACTGCAGTCATTCCATCCTATCAGGCTGCGGGTAAGGAAGTAGCCGCCATGTTGCCTGGTGATGGGCTGAGTGTCTTTGCCGGGATTGATATTGGTTTCAATTGATATCAGACATGAAATAATATAGGCGATATATACGATATTGTTTATCGCCTGTAATATAATGACACTTTTTGATTTGTATATGGCTGACAGTTTGCGTCTTATCGTTTTTCAATAAGGAGAGAGTATGACCTGGTTCCCTGCAGAGCAACGTTATGATGGAATGGAATTTCGTCGCTGTGGTCATTCTGGCCTCTGGTTGCCACCAGTTTCGCTTGGGTTATGGCATAATTTTGGCGGAACGGACGTGTTTGAAACAGGCCGTGCGGTCATCCGGCGTGCATTTGACCGAGGCGTAACGCATTTCGATCTGGCAAATAACTATGGGCCACCGCATGGGTCGGCAGAAGAAAACTTTGGCACGATCCTGAAAAAAGATTTTGCCTATCACCGGGATGAACTCATTATTTCGTCCAAGGCAGGGTGGAATATGTGGTCCGGTCCATATGGTTCTGGTGGGTCGCGCAAACATATCCTGGCATCAGCAGAACAGAGTTTACGCCGTATGGGCGTGGATTATGTCGATATTTTCTATTCTCACCGTCCCACGCCAGATGTGCCACTGGAGGAGACTGTCAGTGCTCTCGCGCAACTGGTCCGGCAGGGCAAAGCCCTCTATATCGGCATTTCCTCCTACAGTCCGGATCGCACACGCCAGACAGCTGAATTGTTGAAAGCTGAAGGTGTGCCGCTGCTGATCCATCAGCCTTCATATTCCCTGCTCAATCGCTGGATAGAAGTCTCACTTCTTGAAACACTTGAAGAACTGGGCGTGGGCTGTATAGCCTTCTCGCCCCTTGCGCAGGGTCTGCTTACCAGCAAATATCTTGATGGCATGCCTGCGGCGTCTCGTGCAGCGGCAGGCACTTCTTTTGCCAACACAATGCTGAATGACGAGAATCTCCGTCACGTTCGGGCATTAAACGATATTGCGGCGGCGCGTGGGCAGACACTTGCGCAGATGGCCATTGCATGGGTGTTACGTATTCCCGGCATTACTTCGGCATTGATCGGCGCCCGTAATGTTCAACAGTTGGATAATTCGCTTGATGCATTGAAAAATACCAGCTTTACGCCTGATGAGCTGAACAAAATTGATCATCATGCTCGCGATGGAAATGTAGATCTGTGGCGAAAGGTGAGTGTTCTTTAACCCGCATTTCTTAGAGCCTGAATCAGAAAACGGTTTGATTGATTTTCCGCAGAACTCTGCGGATATGGGCGATCATCAACCACGCGCAGGATGACGAGAGTGTTGCCTCGACATCCTTCGTAAGGCGACGGCAGCGTCCGAGCCATGCAAAGCTGCGCTCCACGATCCAGCGTTTGGGCAGGACGACGAAGCCTTCGGTCCGGTCACTACGCTTGACGATTTCGATCGTCCATCGGCCGAGTTCAGCCAGCGCATTACGCAACTTCTCGCCAGCATACCCGCCGTCACGATCCTGAATGTTGGCGGGATGCACGACAGCTGCCACGACATGACCCTGCGTGTCGGTCGTGATATGCCGCTTGCGGCCCCTGATCTTCTTGCCCGCGTCATAACCGCGTGGACCGCCGTTTTCAGCAGTTTTAACCGACTGCTGTCAATAATGCCTACCGAAGGTGTGGCGTCTCGCCCGTCCTGCTCACGCGACAGGATCACGAGAATATGGTTCAGCGCTTCCCATCGTCCCTCGCGGATCCAACGGTAGAAATAGCCCTGCACGGTCGTGAAAGCGGGAAAGTTACGAGGCAATTGTCGCCACTGGCAACCGGTCGTGACGATATAGAGGATCGCCTCCATGACCCGGCGCAAATCCGTACGTCGTGGTCTCCCCAGTCGTTTCCTCTCGGGCATCAGAGGCGCAATCAGCGCCCACTCCGCATCGCGAAGGTCGCTTGCATATTCCAGGTCGTCCCGGCGATACTGCGCGCGGGTGATTTCAGTCCAGGCCATCTTGATCTCATTAGGTTCTCGCAAACCCATGAATCATAACCCGCTGAAATCACTCAACTCATTTTCGGTCAGACACTTAGCAGCCTGTCGGGTTGGGCATTTTGCGGCTGATACCGCTGAGGCTGACCCGGCTTATGCTGCGTGAAGCCGAGCCATTCTTTTGCAGTTGTATGCGAGAGCGACGAGTGTCCATTCGGTCGTAACTTTTGCAAGGCTGCGCAGACTGAATCTTCTGAACCCCATGATGCTTTTGATAATTCCAAAGACCGGTTCAACGGTCTGTTTTCGTAGTCTGTAAACATCTCCGGCTTCTGTAGTTTCCAGCCTGTCCTTCATGGCAAGCCGCCAGGGTTCGGTTATCCGGCGTGGCTCCCTTTCTGCGGGCCGGGGTCGGAAGTCGTAAGGTCTACGGGCACAGGGCCGTCCAATGGCGACCAGCGGATCAATGCCCTTTTCCCGCAGTTTCCGGACCGCCTGCCCGCTGGCGTAACCGGTGTCAGCAAGCACCTTCTCCGGGAGACCGATTGTGTCTTCCATCGACAGCACCGTGTCGGCAAAGGATGGCGCGTCCGCTGACGTGGCGACAACGCCGGTTGTCACGATCAGCTGGCTGCCTTCAGCGCAGACCACAGCCTGGGCATTTGTAAGCCTGCCGGAACTCATGGGCGTCCGAACGCCGCATGAGGCGGCTGTCGGGATCAGTCAGGCTGATCTGCCGGTCGGGTGGCGGTTCCTCATCAGGCGGTTTCGGCGCCCGGCCGCGACGCCCTGTTTTTGCGTCATAGACGGCTTTCTTTTTCTCGTATGCCGGTCGCGCCGCCTCGGCCTGAGCCTTCGCGTCGGCTTCCAGCCGGGCGCAGGCTTCATCCAGCTTCGCTTTCAGCGTTTCCCGGCGGGCAAGTTCTTCCGGCAATGCCTGCGGATCACTGTCTGTGGCGTCCGCGTGCTCCGCCTGTTCCATCAGTTTCGCGATATCCACCCCCAACTGTTCACGCAGGGCCCTGATCCGGTCGTAGCGCAGGGAGCGGTATTTCGAGGCGTCGGCATCAATCTTCGTGCCGTCGATCGACACCACACCCAGACGCAGCAGGCCCGTCTCGCGCGCCAGAAGCAGGACCTGCGCAAATGCAGCTTCAATGGCCGTCCGGTTCGTTCGGCGAAAGGCGGCAATCGTGTCGTGATCCGGATGCAGGTTCGCCGCCACGAAGCGCACCCCGATGTCACGATATGTCGCCCGCTCGATCCGCCGTGAGGAAAAAATTCCGTTCGCGTAACTGAAAATCAGAAGGGCCAGCATCAGCCGCGGATGATACTGTGCCTTGCCTCCCGTGCGTACTGGCACACAAAACGCATTCATCGGAACCCGCTCAACAGCGGTAACAATGAAATGCGCCATATCGTCAGCCGGAAGCCACGACTTCAAATCAGGCGGCAGAAGATACGGCTGAGACCGGTCAAACGGGATAAAGCTGCTCATCTCATAACCTTACAACCTCACCCCTTCACAGGTTACCCCAACCCGACAGGCTGTTAGAGCCTGTTTGAAAAATCGGTCTGATGTGATTAGGGCCTGTTAGACCTTGAATGACAGAACGGACTGCATAGCTGTTTATGATGAGCATGATGCAGTCTGTTTTTTCCGATACCGCATGTTCCGTCTGGGGGCCTTTGATCGAGGACGTCCGCCCGAAGGGCAAGACCCCGCCGAAGAATCTTCGACGGACGATATCCGCGATTTTCTGGCGCCATCAAAACGGCGCGAAGTAGCGCGCCCTGCCATCTGAGTTTGGTCCCTGGTGGATTGCCGCACAGTTGTTCATTCGCTGGTCGAAGCTTGGGTGTGGGAGCGCCTCTTTGAAAAGGTCAAAGACAGGGATCAGGCCCTCGGCATGGTCTTTCTCGATGGCACGACGATCCGTGCCCATCACAAGGCAGCCGGAGCGGCTAAAAAAGGGGGCACAGAGAACGCCGAAAGGATCGTGAGGCTCGTGGCCGCTCACGTGGAGGATTTGGCAGCAAGGTCTGTGTAGCTGCGGACAGTCATGGCAGGGCACTGTCCTTCACGCTGTCACCCGGACAGGCGCACGAACTGCCGTGTGCCTACGCCCTGCTTGACGCTCTGCCACACCCACCAATCTATGTCGTTTGCGATCGTGGGTATGCTTCAAATAAATTCCGTGAAGATCTTTGGAACCGTGGATCTCGTCCTGTCATCCCGCCAAGGAGGAATGATCCAGAAGTCGCCTGTCCCAAATGGGCTTACAGACACCGGCACCTGGTCGGAAACCTGTGGGCAAGGCTCAAGGAGTGGCGGGCTGTCGCGACCCGATACGAAAAGAAAGCCGCGTCCTTTCTCTCTGTCATCCTCATCGCGGCTACAGCAGACTATATCAAGGCCTAACAGGCCCTAAAGCTCAGAATGTGGACGCCCGAGCACAGGGGCCGGGTGGCCAGGATCAGATGAAAGACAAGACGTTATCCGTCTGACATGACGGACGAGGAATGGGAGCGGAACGCGCCTTTGATGCCACGCCCCGGACGTCGGGGAAAGCCGCACGAAATTGAGTTCTGCGAGGTTATCAACGCGGTGCGCTATCTGGTGGGTTCGGGCTGTGGCTGGCGGATGCTGCCGATCCACTTCGGGCACTGCCGGACTGTTGACGGCTGGTTCGGTGAAGTGGCCCGACGCGTCCTGTTCCAGACCATCCATGACGTGGAACTGATGATGGATCGGGCTCAGGCAGGCCGCGACGCCAGCCTTATGGCAGCAGTGACCGACAGCCGGAGCATCAAGGCGTCTCACGCGCAAACAAGAGGCGACGACGCCGGTATGAAGATCGTCAGCCGCAGGCGCCACATTGCCGTCGATACGGATGGATGCCTGTTGATGATCAATCTTACCTCTGCCGACATCTCGAAAAGTGCAGGTGCGCAGATGATCCTTGCTGCCATCCGCAAACGCCGCCTTGGGTGAAGCACCTGTTCGCCGATGGCGCCTACGATCGGCTCAGGCTCATGGACCAGGCGGTGTATTTCGACTTCGTCCTTGAACTCATCCGCGGCCGCGAGGGCGCGAAAAGTTTTGAGGTACTGCCGCGCCGATGGGTCGTGAAGCGAACCTTCGGCTGGATGATCAGATGGCGGCGCCTGGTTCGGGATTACGAACGTCGCATCGATGTGTCAAAGGGCACGATTCTCGTCGCCATGGGAGCCAATTTTATGCGCAGAAACGCACATCCGTGATTTTCCAAACAGGCTCTTATGCAATGACATGGCTCCGACTGAGCGGGCACTGCCATCTGATGATGGCGGGAACGGATCTGTTGTCGTGTGACGGCAATCAGAATCCAGGGCATACTCTCGCGACGGTCGCTTTATGGCGAGTTGCACTCGTGAGCATGCATGAGCGAATCCGAATTCGTACTGCCATGGGTTGGCCGACGTGATGATGAGGCGGACGCGCCGGGCACAGTGCATGACATGGGGTGCAATCTCCAACCGCCAGAGATTGCTCCGTGCCACAAGTCTACCTTATGACCCAGCGCGATTCCTGCCACTCGCTGGCGCATGAGGTGCGTCGTCAGGTAAACCCAATGAGAGCTGCGGCGAGTTGAAAAGGATTGCGGAAAGTTGATCTGAGCATGTTGCGATGCTCTGTTCTGCTGCAATCTGGCGAAGAATCGTTCGATTCCGTTTCTCTTTTTATATGGCAGACAGCAGACTCTTCGTGTGTTGCAGCGGTTTTTCCTTGAAGGGATGGGTGATGTGATGAGAGGATCCGCGTCATCCAGCAAGGGTTCTCTTTCTGCAATGTTCGCTTTCTGACCAGGTGTCAGTAACAGGGCGATCGTCTTTCCTGGAGCATCGACGATCGTGCAGATTCCCAAGGCCCGTCCGTTAAGGGACCGTACGATGACCTGATCCGCAGCTTTTTCTACGAACTCCCGCGCTATGCTAATGTGCTTGGACGATTGTGCTGTCAATCATCCATATATTCATTGTCGTGATCAGCGGCCAGATGGCGGAAAATCTGTTTGGTCACGTCGCTTTCGCTCCAGCAGCTGAGGTTTTGTAAACATTCTGCCAGTCACCAGAGCGGGCAGGCAGATCACGCCGCGGAGCGCCTGCGCGATAGCGATACACAAACAGATGGTTATCTGATGCTGTTTCCCCGAAATGACCTTCATAACCGGGGAGGCACGCCGTTACTCACTCCCGCCGGAGGCAGTCAGTCCAACACGGCCAGGTCAAATGCGTGGCTGATATCAATACCATTTTTTAGCAGCCCATATGAGCGTAGGTTATCGTATAACTCTTTGGTTCCTTTTATGACATTTTCATCAATAACGATCGAACGGCGATCACTTTCTTCGATGGCAAGTGCAGCGATGTTGTGCGGGAGGTGAGATATCCTCGCATAGGTTTCACAATAGGCATCCTTATGCGTGCGTGCCCATTCCAGTGCCCGGCCCACGCGTTTTTCAAGGTCGATGATGGCGGCCCGCTTGAGAGGATTTTCCAGTACGGCCTGATGCGCAAGTGCAAACACATAAAATGATAGAATTCCCTTTGCATCACGCAGAATGCGTGCGTCATCCATCCCCGTTGCAAGGGCCACATAGGGTTGCCAGGTAACCCACGCATCAACTTGGCCGGTTGCAAGAGCCATTCTGGCTACACTCTGCGGCACATTGACGACCTGCACATCAGTCCGGTCAACGCCGCTTTGAGCGAGCGCACCATATAGCAGGGGTTCGCCAAGCCCCGCCCGGCTCAGCGCAACGCGTTTTCCCCTTAGGTCCTGGACCGCATGTATTGCAGATTTGTTCCTTACCACAATGGCTGCGCTTCGACCGCCATCCACACTGCCGCCAATGGCGACGATGGGCGCACCCGCAGCATAGGCAAACAGAAAGGCGACATCCCCCGCATGACAGAAATCAATCACACCGGCGTTTTGTGCCTGCAGGAGCGGTTGCGCCTGGGAAAACTGTTTCCATTCGATGTGATATGGAAAAGTTGTTGCCTCCCCCGCGGCTTCCAGCAATGAACGGAGACTTTCATTCTGGTCCCCTACGGACAGAACCGTCCGGTCATCAGACCACGATGGATCGGAAAACGCGGTCATGCCTGTTGCCATCATGGTCATCAGGCACTTGCGACGTGAGAGGGGCAGGGAATTCCTTACCATGTATATCGCATCTTTCCATAGAAATAGGAGCCTTCAGCGCCATAAATAGATGCCGTGCTGTAATTCGGATTGATCTGATACAATGATGATGCTGATTGTGCCTTGCTGCTAAGAACATTGGGCCGTTTGTTGAATACATTGTTGCCCCCTACCGAGACAATCCATCTTTTCTTGAAGCGGTACGCAATATCAAAGTCCATGAGCCATGCTGGTTCAACCTTTTCATCATAGGTAGAACCCAGGTTGGACAGGATTGTCGTGGATGAATAACGCGATATACGTACCGTAGTAGAAAGGGGGCCAAAGTTCCACGTGCCCGTCATGCGCAGGGTGTTGCGCGGGTAGATAGTTGTCAGGTTACCAATCTCGTTACGGAAAAGAGGCTGCACCGCAGACCCAAGATTAAGCGCAAGCGGGTTGATCCGCTTTATCATATGTTGTTGCTGATTCATCATTATAGTCCAGTTGACCGTGCCCGCCCGTCCAAAACGGGACAGGTAATGGGCCTGCAGATCAAGGCCTTCGGTTTCGGTATGTGCCGCATTGCGCATGAACGTGTATTGATAATAATTTCCATCATCAGGCACGGCACCGCTCTGATGGAGTATATTCATGACCTGCGCACCGGTTACGCCATTGCCAGATACATTAAGGGGAACAATCTGATTGAAAATGTCAATTCGATAAACATCAACCGAAATATCAAGATTCTTGATCGGAGTTAAGACAAAGCCTGCTCCGAAGTTATGTGATGTCTCTGGCTTGAGATTTGATGCCCCCAGTGCCCTTGCCCCTACACTGTTGACTGAGGAATACTCGTTTGTCGTTGTAACGAGGGCGTTGTTCTGCTGTGACAGTGTTGTGTAAAATGTTGCCGCGCTCTGGAAATATTCCTGCTGTAAGGTTGGCGCATGAAACCCGTTACTTGCCGACCCGCGAAGGGCCAGCCATGGCGTAACCTGATAGCGCGCTGATACCTTGCCATTAAGCGTATTGCCAAAGTCACTATAGGTTTCATTCCGTCCAGACAACTGTACGGACAGTTTTTTGGTCAGGCGCTGGTCAAGTTCAAGATAAAAAGCTCCGTTCATACGTGAATAGGTGCCTGCGGCAGAAGGATAATAGGCCCCGAGCCCGGCAGCACTGGGAAGTGCCTTGGTACCATTGGGAAAAACGTAACCGCCATCTTCCCAGGCAGCCGTTTCGCCTGCAACGATCTGATATTCGTTATAGCGATATTCCACGCCGGCCGCGACTGACAGTGGATATTTTAAAATACCTGTATCGAATTTTCTATGTATATCGTAATCAACTGTAAGTTCAGAATTAATCAATGTGCCAAGATTGAAATTATGAGGACTTTCAGGCCCCATGGATACATTGATCGAATTACTCAGCCCGGGCGTTGTCTGATCGCGTCCATAATTTACACTGAGATCCCAGCCCCACCCGAAAAAGTTTCGCCCCCGCAAACCAGCCGTGACCTGAAAATCCTGATCTTTCGTTGATATGATGGGTAGGTAGCCCTCAGGATATACGCTGGCGATGTTCTGTGATGAATTGGCAGGGCGGTACCAGCCTGGCTCATATGCCGTGCGGTGCGCATATGTGGCAAATGAATAGAATTCGGCCCATTTCCCCAATGGCACCGCCATATCATAGGATACGGCCTGCTTTTCCGTTTCGGGAACACCATAAAGCTGTCTGTATCGGTTGCCATATTCGCGTGGGTCAAGCTGCCCATTTGCCTGCAGGGGGTAAAGCTGCGTGGTGACACCTCCCTTCCGAAGGGGGGCATAACCTGCGGTATTGGTCCATTGGTTTCCGGTAATGTCTGCACTGATATTTATATATCCGCCATCATGACCGATTTTGAATCCATCGTTAAAAAACAGATTGCCACCACGACCATAATCACCCAGTGTACCAACGGTTGAGCCATATTGATTATAGCTCAGTTCTGCTGATCCACCATGGTCGGATTTTTTCAGGATAATGTTGATAACGCCTGCAATTGCATCGGACCCATACTGTGCGGCGGCACCATCTTTAAGGATCTCTATATGGTCAATGGCACTCATGGGAATAAGGTCCAAATCCACGGGAGACTGAGCCTCCATGGCACCACCGTAAAAAATAGACGACATGGTATGACGGCGTTTGCCATTAACCAGTACCAGCGTTTCGTTTGCTGGCAAACCACGTAAGGACGCTGTTTTAGTTGTAAAACCCAACTGTCCCGGATAACCAGGCGTATTATTAATGGATGGATCAAGCGTAGCCAGGGCATTGCGCAGGTTAGGCTGACCTGTCCGGGTAAGATCCGCGTGCGACAGAACTACAATAGGCGACATGCTGTGAGATGCTCGTACATTACTGCGCGTACCAGTTACAATGACCTGTTCGGCCTGAGGAGGGCGCGCGGCGCTGTATGGATGGACAAGAGCGCCTTCTGTATTAACGGATTTATGTGCACGGGGCCGCGCTGGTTTCACCGAGGTCGATGAAACCGATTGGGCGTGGGATTTTTCGTATGCGATATTTATCAGGAACAGGAATGATAAATATTTATACATATTGCGATCGGAAATTATTTTCATAATAACACCATCATTTTTTCTGATGCTATTTTTTCTATATTTCGTATAAATGTCTATAATAGTTTTTAGAAATATATCAAATCATCTGTTTTCATATTTTCAATAGTTTTGATTTTATCATGTAATTTTTGAGTAAAACAAATATTGTTATTACGTAATATGGATCTTTTTAGCTTCTGATATATTCCTGCACCCGGCTAGAGCCATGGTCGTTTTGAATTCCTGTATCAGGATGGAAATGGCAGCACGCGCGCCTTCTTCTCCCTTTGCGGCAAGACCCCATAATGGTGCGCGACCAGCAAGTACTCCCGATGCTCCCAGCGCAACGGCCTTAAAGATATCGCTTCCCCGCATGATTCCGCCATCAACAAGAAGGGTCATGTCCTTTCCGACATGTTGTAATATCTGTGCCAAAACAGATAAAGCAGAGGGGGATGAATCCAGGTTTCTCCCACCATGATTTGATAGTACAAGGCCATCTACCCCAATGGATTTAGCCAAAAGGGCATCCTCCACGTCTAGAATACCTTTAAGGAGGATTTTGCCTCGCCATTTGTCCCGCAATGTCTTGATGTCTTCCCATGTTAGGTCATTTGCAAGGCCGATAGAGCCGTCATTAGGGGCATGCAATATATTGGGTTGAGCGTTCGTAGGGTAATGTACCAGTGAGGGGAGGCCGGTTTCCCACAGATGTGGCAGGATGGTTGAGACAAGCCATGACGGATGCCGGGCCAGATCCAGAATGGAACGACATGAAAAGCGAAATGGCATGCCAAAACCATTGCGCCCGTTATATTCCCGGTTCGCCCGCACGGGTCCATCAACGGTTATGATGAGTTTATCGATACCGGCAGTTTCCACACGTTTAATCAGATTGTAAGTCTTTTCGCGGTTCTTCCAGAAATAAAGCTGGAACCATGGCGGGACGGTTGTACCCTGAGCTATCATTTCCAATGGGGTAATGGACATCATTGCAACGCAGGTAGGCACGCCAAGATGCCCTGCCGCACGGGCAATAAGCTGTTCTCCATTGTTCCACACAAGACCAGAGAATGCCGTAGGCGCAACAATAAGAGGCGTTTGATATGTGCATCCGAGTATGCAGGTTGCAGTATCGACTGAATGTACATCTCTTAGAAAACGTGGTATAATTTCTATACAGTCAAAATCTTCCCTATTTCTATTTAGAGCAATTTCATTCTCGGAGCCTCGGTCAATATATTCAAAAATACCTTTTGGGATACGCTTTTTTGCCAGTTTCCTGTAATCAGAGATATTATATGCATATCGTGTCATTTGACCACTGTCCTACTTTTTAGGTTACGATATTTCGGGTATGAGCGAAGAATAGATTCGTATTGTAATTTTAGTTATTAATATTTAAATATTTTTATATTCTGAAATCAGCACGAATATAGTAAAAGCCACCTTCTTCCGATAATTGCTGACTGCCAGTATCATATTTGTTGTTATTGTAGTCAGATGTGTTGACCGGCACGCGGCTGGGATACGTATTCCCGATATTATTGCCTCCGAGTGCTAGATGCAGTTGCGGAAGAACCTGGTAACCAATTTCGAGATTTGTTACGAAACGCGGTTTATTAACCTGTTCATAAAAGACACTGTTTGACCATGCATTAGGGCCCGAGACATAGGTCAGGTTGGATGTACTATGACCATAGCGGATCTCATGCACGGACACATTCCATTTTCCCTTGCGCCATGTACCACCAAAAATCAGTTTATTGGCTGGGTTTTCCGTTGATATGTAATTGATCTGCTGGGCATTCAGAACAGGATTGCCATTGCCATCTTTCTGTATGTCACTAACATTTGTATGATTGAAATTGACTGCGGCGTCCCAGGTAAAATGACCAATACGCCCAAAATCGGTATCATAGCTCGCGGTAATGTCCAGTCCGGTCGTGCGTGTGTTGGCACCATTTGTAAAGAACTGGGCGCTGACGGAATTGGGATCGGCCCCGAAACCACTCACGTCAATACCATTGAACTTGTAAGCATTTATGGCCATTTGACCGTTATAGACGCCTCCATCAACCACACGGTGTTTTATTTTTATGGTATAGGCATCAACATTAACATGAAGTCGCGGCAATGGATTGAGGATCATGCCGACACTGAAGTTGGTGGATGTTTCGGGATGCAGGCCCGTTGAGCCGAGATAACGCGCTGCGGCAGAATTTGGAGAAATCTGTCCATTGGCATAATTGGGGCTTACTGTGAGGTTGGCAAAGTTTTCCTCGGCCAGGGTCGGTGCGCGGAACCCTGTGCTTGCGGTGCCACGGAACCCGATATATCTGTTTACATCATATCGTGTTGAAATCTTTCCGGTGTGTGCATTACCCACGTCAGAATAATGTTCAAACCGGCCAGCAAGATCAAATTGCCATCCGCGCAGGAATTGGGTGGAAAAATCGACATAGGCAGCAGCAACATGTCGGGCTGCATCTACACGGGATGTCGGCGTAATGCCCTGGTAGCCCTGGGCTCCAGAGCCAATATATGACCATGGCTCCCCTGTATGCATGGCATATGTTTCATGTCGATATTCCGCACCAAAGGCTATATTAAGTGGTTTATAGAGGGGGGCTATATCTACAGGTCTCCTAACATCGAGATTATTCGTCCATTGTTGATTGCTGTAAGTGCCTAAATAGAAACGTTTTTTTGTATAGCCGGTCTCGGCATATTCGGTGGCGTTTGCGGAATTGTAGTCGCTCAGATTATCATGGTCGCTCCCAATGGTTGAGCTGATATCCCAGTCAAAGCTGGCAAACCGCTTGCCCTTTACACCTGCGGTAACGCCGTAATCATTTTCAGGTAGCGTCTCGACCGGTTCAAACCCGGTGGGATAGACAGCAGATAATCCGTCAGCCGCTGTTGTGCTGGGCGCGCGAAGATAGGCCCATCGTTCAGCATCACGATGGGTAAAGGTGCCAAAGGCATAAACTTCAATCTTATTCGTGATGTGGTAGCTAAAATTGCCCTCAATAGCCTCCCGTGTGACCTGCGGCTGACCCGTTGCAAGGTCGTTATCGCGGCCGGTGCGTGGGTCAATGCCGGTGCGTTGCGTTCGGTCCTGATGCTTGTATTCCGCACTCAGATTAAAAAAACCACGATTTCCGAGGTTGAATCCAGCATTGATATTTTCTCCTGTAGTAAAGCCATCTCCCGCATAATAACCACCATTGGTGGATTGTAGATTAACACCTTTATTATTCGATTTGAGAATAATGTTGATAACACCGGCAATCGCATCGGATCCATATTGCGCGGCTGCGCCATCCTGAAGAATTTCAATATGATCGATTGATGATATGGGCAGCATATCAAGATCGACCGGTGTTGTGCCCTGTTGGGAACCACCGTCAAAATTGAGAGCTGCTGTTGTGTGGCGTCTTTTACCGTTTACAAGCACGAGTGTCTGGTCGGCATTCAGGCCGCGCAGGCTGAGGGAATCAACGATGGAGCCCTGATCGGAGCCATTAACTTCACGACTGATGGACGGTGAAAGTTGTACAAGGGCTTCGCGAATATCTGTCATGCCAGTGGAACGCAGTTTATCTCCATTGATCACGGTAATGGGGCTTGAACTTTTGCGAGCCGTCTGTGACGGGTCGCGCGTACCAGTTACGATGATCTGCTCGGAACTGTCCTGTTCTTTGTTGTCGTGATGAAGACTGCGTACGTGGTGCCGGAAAGGTGTGAGGCTCTCTGTATTTTTTATGTTATCTGCCTGCCAGGAAGGACGGTCGGCTGCATAAGCGGTAGTGGAAAGCAGAACGCCCACGAAGGATAGATATGTAGAAATATATCTCATGTACAACGTATCATTTCCTCTGGTTTTCATGCGTTGCATATGCCCGAATGAGGGAATAAAATAATAAATAATTTTAAATCATGATGTTATATTTTGTAATGTTATATTATAAATGGAAATATTATCATGTTTTCTTTAAATATAATGAGTAATTTCATGGAATGTTATATGTTGGTATTCAAGCTTCCATCCATTCGCTGCAACGCGCGGCAAACCAGGTTCCAGCAACGTAATTTGGCAGATGCCGGCATGAATTGGCGATCGGGCTTATCGCTAATACCGGCCTGGTGAAGAGGGATTATCCTTTGCGGTGCGCCCCAAAAGTCCTTGAAAACAGCATTGCTATTATTTTTTTCAAGAAAAACGACCTGTAAAACAGTCCATTATTAGAAAATAAAGCCAGTATCCATAATAGCACGTGCATCCAGTCGATGAGAAAGCATGCGGGTATCATACATGAAGTCACATACGTCCTGCTGCTTCTGTATGACGTGCGGATTCAGGGTAACAACATCACCCAGCATGGTCGGCACGACACGTCGGGCAACGGCCAGGGGCAACCCGACGTCAGTAGCCCAGGCGGCGGCATATTCGTCCGGGTTGGCACGACCCCATTCATGGGCCGCTTTCAACTGGCGTACATAAGCAGCCAGGGCATCCTTTTTTGCATGCAGGGCATCGACCGTTGCGACAACATAGCTCAGGCCACTCATCAGTTGCCCGCCGTTCACGATTTCCCGTGCACCATCGGTGATGATGGCCGCAGAAACATACGGCCCCCAGGTTGCCCATGCGTCAACGGCTCCTGTCTGCAACGCCGCCCGTGCAGAAACGGGCGGCAGGAAGACAAAGTGTACGTCATCATCATGCATTCCAGCGGCACGGAGTGCGGCCAGGGTCAGGTAATGCCCGGTCTGGGCACGAAGGGTGGCGATGGACCTGCCTTTCAAGTCGCCAACCGTATGGATCGGACTATCACGCCGCGTGATGATGGCGGTTGTCGTCCCATCGCTCTGAATGCCAGCTATGGCGCGAATCGTACTGGTTCCGTCCTGGGCAAACGCAAGCGGGGCGTCCCCGATGGCGCCAGTGTCCACCGCGTTGGCCGCAAGTGCCTGGATCAACATCGGTGCGCCAGCAAACAGGCTCCATGTTATCATGGCATTATCAATATGCCCGGATGTTGCCGCGCTCAATAAGGCATGCGTTCCGCCTTTCTGGTCTCCTATAAGCAGGCTGTCCTGCGCAGAGGCGGTGCGTACGGAAGCCAGCAGCCCCATGCCTGCCAGGCCTTTCACCATGGTCCGGCGTGATGGATGCGACAGCAGCCGGGTTTTGAGAAATTCGGACATTGATGTTCCTTATCAACAGTCGGGCCACCGCTGAGATATTCAAGGCACGGGGAATATCAAAAAAGGATGCCGGGCCGTTTGCGGCTTTTTTGCTTACCAGTCCGCACTGTGTCCAAGCTGGACCAGAATATCGCGGCGCAATGCAAGCAGGTGCGGATCATCGCGATGACGGTGATAAGGCAGGTCGATACTGATATCCGATATCACGCTGGCCGGGCGGGCACCAAAGGTCACGACGCGCGTGGCCAGCAATAATGCTTCTTCCACGTCATGCGTGACCATGATGACGGTGAAGCCCCGGTCCTGCCACAGGCGAAGCAGTTCGGTCTGCATGGTCAGCCGTGTCAGGCTATCCAGCTTGCCTAGCGGTTCATCAAGAATGAGCAGGCGTGGATTATTGACCAGTGCCCGCGCAAGTGCAGCCCGCTGCGCCATGCCACCAGAAAGCTGGTGCGGCCAGGCACGTTCAAACCCCTGCAGCCCGACCATGGCAATGGCGGCATCCACCGCGGCATTGTCCACCCTGCCAGAAATATCCTGACTGAGCGCAACATTGGCCCGCACGCTGCGCCATGGGTACAGGGTCGGGTCCTGAAACATGACAATCCGGTCCGGGCCAGGACCGATGACAGGAACACCATCGGCCAGTATGCGGCCATCATGCGGTATTTCAAGGCCTGCGACCAGCCGCAGCAGGGTGGATTTGCCGCAGCCCGAAGGGCCGAGCAGGGCAACGAACTCACCCGGCGCAATGTTCAGGTTCACATTGTCCAGAACCGGCGTAAAACGCCCCCCGATATCATAGCCGTGACTTACATTATGAAGCTGGATACCCAGCGGGGGCATGGTGGCGTTTACCATTTCAGTCCATCCTTCTGCCAGCCAAGAATACGGTCACGTATACGAAACAAAATGGTAATCAGGCCGGTGCACATAAGCGACATGACCACAAGGGCGGCATACATGTTGGGGTAGGCCGCCCACCCCTGTGCCCATTGCATGTAAAAGCCAAGTCCTGATTTGACGCCCAGCATTTCAGCCACGACCAGCATGGCAAAAGACATGCCCAGCCCCATGAACAGGCCCACGAATATCTGCGGGGCCGCCGCAGGCAGTGCGACGCGAAAAACCAGAAAGCGGTCACGTGCCCCCATGGTGCGGGCCACGTCATAATAGGCAGGGTCCACCGCCGAGATGCCTGACCATGTCAGCACAATGACCGGAAAGGCCGAGGCCAGCGCCATCAGCGCCTCGCTTGCCGCCCAGCTTGAGGGAATGATCACGAAAGCCAGAGGCAGCAGGGCAACAGGCGGGAGCGGGCCAACCAGCCTTATGATGGGCTGCACCCAGTATCGGAACCGTGCCGAACGACCCAGTCCGACCCCGATGGCAATCCCCAGCACAGACCCCGCGATGTAACCAACCGCGAGCAGGCCCAGTGAATGGAGCAGGCTATCCCCCAGTTTGCGCCAGTCCGTCATGAACACATCCAGCAGATCCTGTGGCGTGCCAAAAAAGGGGCGGGGCAGCAGCAGCAGTTTGGCCTGAACGCCTTCCCATGCCGCAAAGCCGAGGCCGAGGGCAATCATCC
This sequence comes from Komagataeibacter sucrofermentans DSM 15973, assembly GCF_040581405.1. Taxonomy (NCBI): domain Bacteria; kingdom Pseudomonadati; phylum Pseudomonadota; class Alphaproteobacteria; order Acetobacterales; family Acetobacteraceae; genus Komagataeibacter; species Komagataeibacter sucrofermentans. Next base: position 1,388,420 of record NZ_CP137157.1, on the reverse strand, counting down.
AGGGCGCTTTTGCCGAAAAACGCCGTAGCAGCGCCGCTGGCAAAAGAACGGCACCCATGATTGCGAATGCAATGGCAAGCGTGTCAGTGGCCGGAAAATCATCAGCATCCGGCCAGAACCATGTCACAAAAGCAGCGAGGAACCACGCGGGTCCCGCCAGCCAGGGCAGAAGGCCAGGCAGCCACGCCTTGCGCGCAGAGATGGCGGTTTCCGGCACGGTTGCAATATCATGCATGGAGAAGGACGTTGTCTGGGTCATGCGCTGAACAGGTCCTGTGTGACACGGTTGGCGTAACGTGCGCTATCAAGGGAAGGGCGGAAGACGCCGATATCCTTTAACGCATTGGCATACTGGACAATTTCGTCATGGAATTTCGGCCCCACGCTCTGGTGATGATGGCCTTCAATCCTGATCATCTGCGCCAGGTCCTCGGCGCTGACCTTTGGGGCATAGGGCTTGAAGATGCGCCCGGCTTCATCGGGGTTGCACGCCAGCCACGCACCCGCATCCAGTATGGCGCGGGTTACGGCCACGGCCACCTGCGGATCATTACGGATCAGGCTGCCCCGCAGGCCGATCACGCAGCATGCCGCATGGGCCCAGGCGTCTTTCATGTTGTTGTCGATCTCGACAAGCCCGAACTGCCGTTTCTGCACATAGGTAAACGGATCGGAATCCGTGATGACCTGCACATCCCCACGCTGGAGCGCTAACGGCAACAGGTCGGCGGGATACTGCCGCCACTGCACCTCGGTTTCCGGGTCCACGCCAGCCTGTTTGAGGCGGATGCCAAAGAAATTGCGGTCAGGCCCGCCGATATCCGTAACCCCCACGGTCTTGCCGCGCAGATCGGTCAGTTGCCGGATGGCGCTGCCCGGGGGCACAAGCATGTACATGCAGCCCGCATGCAGGCCACCCACCAGCTTGACATCAAAACCCTGCTGCAATGGCTTGAGCCAGCGCAGCGCCATGCCGGGGGCTGCATCCGCCTTTCCGGTTGACAGGGCCTCGAGCAGCTGGTCGGTCGCCCCACCAAAATTGACATAGTCAACATCAAGATTGTACCGGGCGAAAAAACCCTTCTCCCTGGCAACCGGTATGGCCGCGACACACAATGCCGTTTCATTCCACGCAATGGTCAGTTTGCGTGGTGCTCCAGGCAGCGGCGCGATGTCCCTGTTCCCTTCTGCGCCCACACAGGCCCCATGAGCGTCCATGCCGGGCATTTCATCTGCCGCACGGGCTGACTGCCGGCGGCCAGACACGAATGCTGAAACTGTCAGCCCGGTGAGGGAAGTCAGGGCCGTCCGTCGGGAAATTGGGGAGAATGTGGACATCGGAGAACCTTGTTCTGGGCCGGTTTCAGGCCGGAAGCAGCGGCAGGGTATGGAACTGACGGTTGAACCAGGTCAGCCCGGTCTCGCCGGTGGGATGAACGTGAATGGCCTCTACCGTGCAGAACAGAACGTCATGCGTGCTGGAGGCATGGATGAGGGCAATGGTACAATCGAGCGTGACCAGGGCATCTGCCAGCAAAGGCGCGCCGGTTACATCGGTACGCCACTCCGCCGCCGCGAATTTTTCATCCGGCGTGCGACGGCTGCTGGCAAATATGCCCGCAAGGTCTTCATGCCCCCGCGAAAGAAGGCTGATCCCGACCACACCGTTCTGAATGAACGCCGTATGGGAGCGGTTGTCGCGGTTAAGGCAGACCAGCACTGTGGGCGGTGAATCACTGACGCTGGTTATGGCGGAAACGGTCAATCCCTGCCGGCCAGCCGGGCCGCTGGTGGTTACGACGGTAACAGGCGCGCCCAGTCGGCTCATGGCGTTACGGAAGAGATCGCCCGTTACACCCGGCACCTCTTTTACGGGCATGATCGTATCAGACTGCATGAAGACTTTCCTTAATGGGCAACCCCAGAGCGGACAGGATCGCCGGTGTTTCCGTGCGGTCCATCCAGTCGGGTGAAATATCGGCAAACTGCACGATCCGGCCGGGCCCGATTACGATCACGGCGGGCTTGGGCAGCTCCCACGCATCGGTGCCGTTCAGGCCGTGGCTGGTGCCGCCTTTTGCCTGTGCGGCACTACGGGATGGCGCATCAAACACATAGGTGATCCCCAATGCCCGGGAGAGGGCGAGGTTGCTGTCGGTTGCAACGGGGAAAGGCAGGTCATGCCGACTGACAATTTCCTTGAGCAGGGCAGGGGGCTGCGGCGAAATCGCGACAAGCGGGATATGGGCCGCCCGCAGCGCGGGCCACAGCGTATCGCGATAGTGCGGCAGTGCAATATTGCAGGCGGGACACCCCGCAAAGCGGAAAAAGACCAGAACCGCTGGCCCCTGCGCACTCAGCTCATCCAGCGTGATCGTGTGACCATCCACGGTGGCCAGACTTGCCGGTGGCAAGGTGTCACCCACGACGACATGCGGCTGAAGCCCATGCCCGGCAACCAATGCTGCACGCTGGTTGGCGTTTACGGCCAGCGCTTCAGGCGCCCAACTGCGTTTGCGCTCGTTTTCCAGCTCAAGAAAACGGTTTCGTAGCGAGGCGCCGGTAGTGAAATGGTCGGCATTCATGTCTCGATTCCTGCGAAATCACGATCAGAAGTCGCTATTATGAATTAACACTCGCCCAACCGACAAAAGAGTTTCCCTCAACCTGCATGTGAGGATTATTCATCGGTTCCCCGCCGCATCGGCGAGCAGGTCGCCAAAATCATGGGCACTGTCCATCAGCCCATCACGCCGGACCAGAATGGTTTCGATATCAGGTACGGGGGGCAGGGAACTGGCGGTTATGACCGGCAGGCCTTCGGCGGCGGCGAACCGGCGCGTGCGGCAACTGATTCCGATCCCACCGCGCACGCCTGCGCGCAAGGCGGGCAGGTTGGGTGTCTCCATGACGATACGATAATCCCGCCGCGCTTCCGTCAGGGTGCGCAGGGCTGCATCACGAAAACGGCAGGGGGGCTCGAGCAGCACGAGGGGCAGTTCCTCGCGTTCGATATTGGCGGGATCGCCTAGCCAGACCATCTGGTCATGCCCCACGACATCCCATGATGCACCGGCCCGGTCGCCATGCTGGCCAAGGCAGAGCACCAGATCAAGGCGAGAACGGTCAAACATTTCAAGCAGTTCCATTGAGCCCCCCACGCGCACGATCAACCGCGCGCGCGGATGCTCCAGCCGGAAACGACCCAGAACGTCAGGCAGGATGGTATCCGCAAAATCCTGGACCATGCCGACCGTAATCGGCTCGGGGTCGGACTGCTGGCCCAGATTCTGCATGATCCGGTCATTCAGCGCCAGCAACTGGCGGGCATAGGTGACCAGTTCCTCGCCCGTTGCGGTCAGCAGCAGCCTGCGCCCGTCACGCCGGAACAACTTCTGCTGCAGCATGTCTTCAAGTCGCTTCATCTGCAGGCTCAGTGCGGATTGGGTCAGGAAGATTGTTTCCGTCGCCTGCGCCATGGAGCCCGCCTCCACAATGGCAACAAACGAACGCAGCAGTTCAGTCTGCACATTGCGCGCCATCCGCTGTGGCGCGCGGGGGGGAGGGGGATGTGACACGATGACTTATCTCCATAAGGCAGGAAAGAGCATCTCATATTAACGACATTAAACCGGTATATAACGGTTTTTAAATTGCCAATTAACATTATTCTAGTGATAGATTTATCTAAACGACGAATCATCATCGTGCAATATGGGGATAGCAGCAATGCCTGTGGAATTTATCGGCTTTATCGGCAGTCGCAATCAGTCGGAAACCATTCCTCCGCAGGGAGCGGCTGTTGATCTCAACCACATCGAGGCTTCGGCCAAGATCCATGAAAACGCCGGTTTTGACCGTACGTTGATCGCGTTTCATTCCAACTCGCCCGAAAGTATTCTTCTGGCGCAGCATGTCACTTCGGTTACGCGCGATCTCGGGGTTTTGATCGCGCACCGGCCCGGCTTCAACGCCCCCACCATCGCGGCACGACAACTGGCAACGCTTGATAATCTGAGCCGGGGGCGCGTTGCGGTGCATATCATCACCGGCGGCAGTGATGTCGAACTGCAGGCCGATGGCGATCATACGACCAAGGCCCGCCGCTATGCCCGCACCAGCGAATATCTGGATATCGTCCGCTCGGAGTGGGGCAGTCGCGTCCCCTTTGACTATACGGGGGATTTCTACAATGTGCGCGGGGCCAGCTCGCTGGTTCGTCCCTACCGTGAAAGTGGCATTCCCGTTTATTTCGGCGGCTCTTCTGATGAGGCGATCGTGGTGGCGGGCAAGCATGCCGATGTCTATGCCCTGTGGGGCGAAACCTATGAACAGGTGAGTGAAACCGTGGCGCGCGTACGGGCCGCCGCCGCAAGGCATGGACGCTCCCCGCGCTTTTCGCTCTCCCTGCGCCCGATCCTGGCGGATACGGAAGAGGCCGCCTGGGCCAAGGCCGACCGGATCCTTGAAACCGCCCGCGCCCTGCAGGCTGAAACCGGCTATGCCCGTGCCGCCGATATCCCGAACGAAGGCTCGCGCCGCCTGCTGGCTGCCGCTGAACAGGGGTCACGCCTCGACAAGCGCTTATGGACCGGCATCGCCGCCCTGACCGGCGCGCGCGGAAACTCGACGTCGCTGGTTGGCACGCCCGATCAGGTGGCGGAGGCGCTGCTGGATTACTACCGTATCGGGATCAGCACCTTCCTGATCCGCGGCTTTGATCCGCTGGAGGATGCCTATGAATACGGGCGCGACCTGATCCCGCGCGTCCGCGCCCTGATTGCGGCCGAGGATGGGCAAGGCCGGACTGCGGCAGCCTGAGGAGCAGGGGGATGGCCGTAATCGCCCGGGCTCCGGTCGTGGTCAACCAGATTGGCGCGTTTCTGGCGCCAGCGCTGGCTGAGTTCGCGGAGAGGATAGAAGTCGTGGCGGCTGAGCGTGAATGCGCGGCGCCGTGGGATGTCGGGCATGCGGATATTCTGCTGACCGCACCCACGCCAGCATGGCGCAACGCGCCCCGTCATCCGCCAGAGGCATGGCAACGGCACGGCCCGCGATGGGTACAGCTTGCTTCCGCTGGCGTGGACGGGTTTCCGCAATGGCTGCTGCGCGGGCGCACGGTAACATGTGGTCGTGGTGATGCGGCCATCCCCATTGCCGAATACGTGCTTGCGGCCATTCTGCTGCGCGCCAAACGGCTTGATGCGATTGCGCCGGATGGGCCGGAGGGGTGGCTGGAGGCCAAGGCCATGCCGCCGCTGGCCAGTCTGGCAGGCCAGACGCTGGGGCTGGCGGGGTATGGGGCGATCGGGCGGGCGGTGGCAGTGCGTGCGCGGGCGTTTGGCATGCGGGTGCTGGCATGGCGGCGTGGCGCCTGGGACCATGCGGATACGGATGTGCAGCCCGTTGCCACACTCGAGGCGCTGGCCGGGCAGTCCGATCACCTTGTCCTCGCCCTGCCGCTGACGGCCCAGACGGCATTATGCGTCAACGCCGCCCTGCTGGCGCGTGCCAGGACCGGCCTCCACCTGATCAACGTCGCCCGGGGTGGCCTGGTCGATCAGGACGCGCTGCTCGATGCGCTTGATCGCGGGCAGGTCGGGTTTGCCACCCTTGATGTCACCACGCCTGAGCCATTGCCCCGCGGGCACCCGTTTTACAGCCATCCCGCCATACGGCTGACGCCGCACCTGTCATGGACAGGGCCTGCCGTGAGCCAGAACCTCGCCCGCCGCATCGCGGACAATCTGAACCGTTTCCTTAGCGATCGTCCGCTCCTTGATGTGGTGGATGCGGACCGTGGTTACTGATCTTTCCTGACAGGGAGCCTTCTTCATGAACGTATTACCCTCTTCCCGGCACAATCAGGCGCAGGCACGGGCACGCAGGCTGCAACCACGCCCGGCAGCCGCATCGTTTGAAGCCGAGCGCCTGCACCGCAAGCAGCGGCTGGCCGCAACATTCCGGCTGTTTGCCCGCTATGGGTTCGATCAGGGGCTGGCCGGGCACGTGACCGCGCGCGATCCGGAGTTTCCCGATCAGTACTGGATCAACCCGCTGGCGGTTCATTTCTCCCAGATCAGGGTATCCGATCTGCAACTGGTGGATCACGACGGCACGATCCTGCAGGGGGACCGGCCCATCAATACGGCGGGTTTTACCATCCATTCCGCCCTGCACCGGGCGCGGCCCGACGTTATTGCGGCGGCCCACACCCATTCCACCTATGGCAAGGCTTTTTCCGCGCTGGGTAAAAAGCTGCTGCCAATCACGCAGGATTCCTGCGCGTTCTATGAGGATCATGAGCTGTTTGATCCTTTCAGTGGCGTTGTGCTCGATGACAGCGAAGGCGAGCGTCTGGCCCACGCCCTTGGCCCGCGCAAGGCGCTGATCCTGCAAAATCACGGCCTGCTGACCGTTGGCCCGACGGTGGAAGCGGCGGCGTGGTGGTTCCTGACCATGGACAACGCCGCCCACACCCAGCTCCTTGCCGAAGCCGCCGGGAAGGTCAAACCCATTGCCCCCGACATCGCACGCCTGACCGCAAGCCAGGTGGGCACCCAGCAGGGCGGGTATTTCTGCTTCCAGCCCCTGTGGGACTGGATCGTGGCCCTTGAACCCGATTTACTGGACTGAATGACATGAGCACCATTTCACCGCTACGCGATTTTGTAACCGATTTTACAAGGCTGTATGATCGCGGTCTCTCACCGGCCGCCATTCAGGCTCAAGGCGCCGATCTGCTGCGCAGGCTGGTCCAGCACGATAACTGGCTGCCCGAACCCTTTACCCGCCCCAACCCGGCGCGGTACAGCCAGTACCTGCTGCACTGCGACCCGCTGGAGCGTTTTTCGGTTGTCAGTTTTGTTTGGGGAGCAGGGCAGAAAACGCCATTGCACGATCATCGTGTATGGGGGTTGATCGGCATGTTGCGGGGGCGGGAGAGCGAGACCCAGTTCGCGCGTGATCCTGATGGCACGTTCCGCGCCATAGAGACCACGTTTCTTGAGCCGGGGCAGGTGGCCTCCCTTACGCCGGGCGTGAATGACTACCATCTCGTGGCCAACGCCCTGCCGGATCGGACCTCCATTTCCATCCATGTCTATGGCGATAATATCGGTGGCGTTGCCCGCGCTACTTATGATGTGGCCACGGGGGCGGAGAAAACCTTCATCTCGGGCTATTCCAGCGAAGAAGTGCCCAACCTGTGGGATCGCTCCCGCCGTGCGGAGGCAGCATGAATATCCAGATTCCTGCGGCTTCCCGCGTTGCTTCCGTCAGTTTCGTGCGCGATCGCCTGCGCGAAGGGCATGAAATCGCCCTGCTCGACCTGCGTGAGGAAGGTCCGTTTGCCTCGGCACACCCCCTGTTTGCCGTCAATCTGCCCCTCGGCCGCATCGAGGAGCGGATCGGGGGGCTGATCCCCCGCCGCGATGCCCCCATTGTGCTGTATGACAATGGGGAAGGGCGCGTGGCCCGTGCGCTGCCTGTTCTGGCGGCGCTGGGTTATACCGATGTCAGTGTGCTCGAAGGCGGCCTGGATGGCTGGCGGGAGGCCGGGGGGGAGCTGTTCATCGATGTCAACGTCCCTTCCAAGGCATTCGGGGAACTGGTGGAACACGTGCGCAGCACACCCTCGATCGCGGCGCGCGACCTGCATGAGCGGCTGGAGCAGGGGGAGGATATTGTCATCCTCGATGCCAGACGGTTTGGCGAATACAATACCATGTCCATTCCGACCGCCCGCTCCGTGCCCGGGGGAGAACTGGCGCTGCGTGTGCGCGATATCGCGCCATCGCCCGATACAACGGTGGTCGTGAACTGCGCCGGGCGCACGCGTTCGATCATCGGCACGCAGTCCCTGGTCAATGCCGGTATTCCCAACCCGGTCCTTGCGCTGCGTAACGGCACGATCGGCTGGACACTGGCCGGCCTGCAACTCGATCATGATGCGACCCGGAAGGCGGGAGACCCATCAGCCCATAATGTGGCAAAGGCGCGCGAGACAGCCCGCTCCCTTGCCCGCCGCACGGGTGTGCGGGAAATCGGGCGCACGGAACTGGACCAGCTGGAAGCACGGGAAGGACGCACCCTTTATCGGCTTGATGTCCGCTCACCTGAGGAATACGTGACGGAACACCTCAAGGGCTTCCGTTCTGCGCCCGGTGGGCAACTGGTACAGGCCACGGATGAATGGGTGGGCGTGCGCCATGGCACCATCGTGCTGACCGATGATGACGGCGTGCGCGCGCGCATGACAGGCCACTGGCTCCGTCAGCTGGGCTGGCAGGAAGTCTATGTCCTGCATGACTGGGCAGGGCTGCCGCGCGCCAGCGGGCCTGAACCCGCCACGCTGGTGGCGCCACTGCCGGAGGTGGAAACGGTGGGTGCGCGGGAACTGGCGGCCGAACTGGACACACCGCATGCCCCGGTTGTGATTGACCTCGCATCCAGCCCCACGTTCCGCCGCGGTCATGTGCCCGGCGCGGTCTTCGCCATTCGTAGCGATCTGCCTGCACAGACATGGGAGAAGAATGCCAAGATCGTCCTGACTTCTCCCGATGGGCTGGGCGCGCGCATTGCCGCGCCGGAACTCCGCAAACAGGGGTTGCACGTACGCGTACTGGCGGGAGGCACCCTGTCATGGCGCAACGCGGGCCTGCCGCTTGAAACCGGGCTGGATGAAAGCCGTGCCCTGTCGCGGGCTGACGATGTCTACAAGCGCCCTTATGAAGGCACCGATAATGCCACCGCCGCAATGCAGGCCTATCTGGACTGGGAATTCGGACTTGTAGCCCAGCTGGAACGTGACGGGACACATGGCTTCAGCGTGCTGGAAGATGGCCCATAACCTGATTGCAACGCCATTTGCCAGGACCGGGAAAAGAACATGACTTTTCCCGCGCCCTGCCATCTCGCAGCATGATCGTAACTGGCCTTCCGGGCCGCGACCGGGATCTTCTTTTGATGAACATTATCTCCGTGCCTGCTGCAGCCCGCCTTCAGGCCGCCCTGAGCGCCATCCGCGCAGGCGGGCTGGCCGGGCAGGTCAGCACATCGCCCTCGGTGCTCGAGGCCCACAGCCATGGCGAGGCCATGGAAACCGCCTGCCTGCCCGCCGCCGTGGTCTTTGCCCGTAAAACGGAAGATGTGGCCACCGTGCTGCGTGCCTGCCACGCCCATGCGGTGCCGCTGGTGGCCTTTGGCGCCGGCACGTCGGTCGAGGGGCATGTCACGCCGGCCGAACAGGCCATCAGCCTCGACCTGTCCGAGATGACCGCCATTGTCGGGATGAACCCCGAGGACCTGGACTGCCGCGTGCAGGCCGGGCTGACGCGGCAGGCGCTCAATGCGCAGATCCGTGATACGGGGCTGTTCTTTCCGGTTGATCCGGGTGGCGAGGCCACGCTGGGCGGCATGTGCGCCACGCGCGCCTCGGGCACGGCCGCCGTGCGCTATGGCACCATGAAGGAGAACGTGCTGGGCCTGACCGTGGTGCTGGCCACGGGCGAGGTGATCCGCACCGGGGGGCGGGTGCGCAAGTCGTCCACCGGCTATGACCTGACATCGCTGTTCATCGGCTCGGAAGGCACGCTGGGCATCATCACCGAGGTGCAACTGCGCCTGCATGGCCGCCCTGAGGCGCTTTCCGCCGCCGTATGCCAGTTTGCCGACCTCAATGACGCCGTGCGGACCGCGATCGAGATCATCCAGTGCGGCATTCCCATCAGCCGGGTGGAACTGCTCGATGACGTGCAGATGGCGGCCTCGATCCGGTATTCGAAGCTGGACGGCTATCAGGATCTCACCACGCTGTTCTTCGAGTTTGGCGGCGCGCCTGCAAGCGTGCAGGAGCAGGTGGCGGCGGTCGAGGCCATTGCCCTGTCCAATAACGGGCTGGCCTTTGCCTGGGCCGATACGGCGGAGGAACGCACCCGGCTGTGGAAGGCCCGGCACGATGCCTTCTGGGCCGCCAAGGCCATCGAGCCGACCGCGCGCGTCATTTCAACCGACTGCATCGTGCCGATCTCGAAGCTGGGCGAACTGATCGCGGGCGTGCGGGAGGATATTGCAGCTTCCGGCCTGCGCGTGCCGCTGCTGGGGCATGTGGGCGATGGCAATTTCCACTCCCTCATCATCACCGATGATACGCCCGCGGGTCATGCCCGGGCGCTGGAGCTTGACCGCAGGATCGTGCACCGGGCGCTGGCCCTTGGTGGCTCATGCAGCGGCGAGCACGGCGTGGGCATGGGCAAGCTGGAATTTCTCGAGACCGAGCACGGCGCGGGCACGCTCGCGGTCATGCGCGCGCTCAAGCACGCCATGGACCCGCTCAACATCCTCAACCCCGGCAAGCTGCTGCCGCCGGGGCCGCTCTATCAGGGTTAAGGGGCATTGGCCCCGAACGCGTATTTCCACGGCATTGAAAACAGGACTTCCATGACCCAAGCCCCCGAACGCCTGTCCGATACCCCGGTCGAGCGCCTGATCCTTGACCGCTGGTCGCCCCGCGCCTTTACGCCTGCCCCGATTGCCGAGGCGGAGCTTCTGGCCTTTCTCGATGCCGGGCGCTGGGCACCGTCGGCCTATAATTCGCAGCCCTGGCGTTTTATCTATGCCCGGCGCGATACGCCGGAATGGGAGCGGTTCCTGTCATGGCTGATCCCGTTCAACCATGGCTGGGCGCAACATGCATCCGCCCTGGTCTATATCGCATCGCACACCGTCATGGGGGGCGGAAAGGCCGAGCCCGTGCCCGCGCCAACCCATGCATTCGATGCGGGGGCAGCCTCGGTGCTGATCCAGCTTCAGGCCAGCAAGGCAGGTTGGGCCACGCATCCCGTCAGTGGGTTTGATCAGGATCTGGCACGTGCGGGGCTTGAGTTACCCGATGATTACGCGCTCAATGCCGCTATCATCATCGGTCGGCAGGGAGAGACAAAAACCCTCCCCGATTCATTACAGGAGCGCGAACAGCCATCAGGACGGCGGGCATTACACCAGCTGGCTTTTCAGGGACGTTTTACTGTCAGTCAACAAGATCAGGACATCGCATAGCTGACAGGTCTTCAGTCAGATGCCGGTGCCTGCAAGCCCATGGGGGACAGGCGACTTGAGGATCGTTTTTCCTTGGCAGGATGAAAGAGCGCCCAGCCCATAACCACCTGCGGCGACACCGATCCTGGGGCCGAGAGCCTCACAATTGCTGTATCTACCTTTTTGCCCGCCCTGGCGCGCTCAGGGCGGGCGCGGAGCGTTGTCTCATCAGGTAAAGACAGACGGGATCATGCCTTTCGATCATACAAACCTAACAGGCCCGCGTTCTGGACGGCAGGTTATCAGCAAATTGCGTCAACGCCGACAGACCGTCACGCCACATGCCAATATTCGCAACATTGCCAATATGCCCGACTGTACCAGCATTGACCAATTCTGCTTTCCACTCAGTGGCCAGGACATGTGCCCTGGATAAAGATAACCACTCATCATTCTCACTCGCCATGATGACAGCGGGAAAAGGCAGGGGTTTTCTGGGCAGGGGTTCGAATGCCTTTATGCGCGTGATGGCAGGGCCTTCATAATGCTCAATATCAGCGGGCGCGACCAGAAAAGCTCCCGCAACTTCAGGCAACCCCTCTTCAGCAGCCACGCGAGCCACCAGTATTGCCCCCAGACTGTGCGCAACAAGAATGACATGCCGATGAGCCTGCCGCAGTGTAGATAATAATCCCTGCTTCCACGTAGGATAAAATGGATGCATCCAGTCGTCCTGCTGAACCCGATATACGGATGCTCCATGCTGCTGCAACAATATTTCCCAGCGAGACTGCCAGTGCCGAGGATTTGATCCATCCAAACCCGGCACGATGACGACATCATAACTGGCAAGTGCTGCCGCTGCTTTTTCACTCGGGTCGATGTCCTGAACGGATGTTCTCAAAAAATCGCATGTCGTCATGGGATCAGTTCTTGTGCCGTAGTGCGGCATATTGAAAGAAGACATGGCATTTCCTGACGTATCAAGCGATGACGTTTTCATTTTTATATAACGACTGTATATCGTGAAATTAGACATCAATGATCGATGTCTGCAAACCGATAGACGCTGACCTCCATCTACTCCCGGATGTAGCAAAGAGCAGCTCCATGGCGTAGAAATTAGCAGGCATGGCGCATGAGAAAACCGTCGCCATAACAATCTGTTAGGAGTCCATTTTATACGATAATGGAGATCGCCTTTCATAAAAAACATAAAAATGATGCATTAAAATTATACCACTATAAAAAGTGATATATATGTTGACCTACGATATGGGTCGTGTATGGTGCCTCACGTTCTCCCCTTAACCCGCGTGCCAGAGTTTGGGATTAAGATCATATGATCCATGCCATCAGACGAATGTGCTGCATGAATCGATGTAGCACCACGACCGCCGCACAATACGTGACGGCAATCGGATAGAATGGTCGGCAGAATGACTGTCGACCTTGAGACACGCGTGAAAGCGTGTAGATAGGGACAGGATTTCCATGCTTGAATCTCAGATTGTAGAAATTGATGGCACATTTCTCGGTGCCCTCATTTTGGAAGCTGACCGTAAAACCCGGCGCTTCTATGCCGCGCATGATAGCGTGCGCACCTTTCATAACCATACTGTCAGTGCAGCAGGTGACTTGATGAATCAGGTCGTCCGTCATTATCGCTGCGCACGTGCATCTGCCACGATTGGTTAGCCGTATCGTAAAAATACAGTTTCAATAAGCAGATTAAATAGAATTATTTTTACTTTGTGGCAGTCATGTCAGGACGACGACCTGAGCCGATAGCATATCCGCCGGTTGGCTGCAGGCTGCCAGGAATAGGCTCCGGCCATCTTAATGCCGGGCATCTTTTCTATATCAATATTCTTATTACAATCATTTATACATATTACATCAAATATAAAAAATACTATTCTCATACGGAGAAATGCAATGCCCCTATGCCCTGGGTGGAAAGCACCGGACTTTAACGCCGATACGACTGCGGGTCCCATTTGTTTCCATAAATGGGGTTCGGGTTGCTGGCGTATTGTTGTTACGCATCCGTCTGACTACGATCCTCGTGATTTTTTAGCGGGTATCCAATGGGCGCGTAACTGCCTCTCTCCCATCTTGATCCTGGGGCTGCACGGACATGAATATCAGGAGGAAAAAGATATTTTTGCAGGTTTTGGCAATGCTATAGTATCTGAGCCCAATTTCGCAAATGTTCTGGATATTTCAGGTAGTATCGCCGCCCTCTGGCAAGGCATTGCCGTTGATGCAGGGCCGGCCTATGCCCCATTGGAGGAACATGCGGTATTCATTGTTGATGAAATCAATACCATTCGTGCCACCCTCACTTATTTCGGCACAACGGGCCGAAAATTTGAGTCGATTATTCGGTTGGCTCGCGGAATAGGCGTGGGTTGTGTGACAGACCATCAACATACCCGGTACGCAGCATAACCGATCAAAGTGGCTCTAAACTGGAGCCTCATCTGACCTCACTATGCCCGGTATTGGATAAAATCCATCGAGATCGCCAGGATGGAGGCCAGCGATCATGGCGCGGCCCGATCGTCTGATCTACGCCAAACCATGGCTGCGGTTTTATCTGCCATGACCCGGTGTGCAGTTGCCACGCGCTTTGGTGGTGGAATGGCGATCGCCGCCCTTAATATCTGACCGGAAATCAGTTTATTGATTTCCGCGGGTTATGATTCAGGCTTTTATCTGCATAAGCCAGTATCATGGATAAACGTGTGCGCCGCTATTATTTGAAAGATTATAAATCACTACGGATGAACTTACACATCCCTATTAGAATCGTATTTTCATTAGTGTATGATAAGAAAAATATTCAATTCATACATTTAAAATAGTCAATATACTTAATGCATATTTTTGATACAAAATTACTTTAGTTTTCAACAGTTTATCATTTTCTATCTGCACTGGAGGAAAAATGGCCAATATACGATTTTTTCTGATGATAGGGGCGGCATTCTCTCTTTTTTATTCTGAAAGCGCTTTTGCAGCATCGGATAAATCTGAAAATGAGAGGAAAACAGATATTCCTCACAACAAGAACAGGAAATATCCAACCGCCATAACGGCTGATAATAATTCAATCCGCAGCAATGCCGTTGAAAATATTAGTGTAACAACAGGCACACATTCTGGAAATCGCAAGGCGCGTGACAGCCTCAGTCCAGTTACTGTTATCAGTTCTGCTACATTGCGCCGCTCAGGGCAAATGAACCTTGCCGATGCATTGACCCATACCTATGCCTCAATTACCCAGACCCCGATGGGAAATGATACGGCAGCCCTTACATCATCAATCCGTATGAGAGGGTTAAGCCCAAACGAGGTTCTGGTATTGGTTGATGGCAAACGACGCCATACAACCGGGAACTTTAATGCAGACGGCGGCCCGGACTTTGCATCCACGCCAGTCGACCTGAATATGATCCCTGCAAATGCAATAGACCATATTGAAGTGCTGGAAGATGGCGCCGCTGCCATGTACGGGTCGGATGCGGTGGCAGGCGTTGTCAATATTATTACAAAAAAACAGGATCACGGTTTGAACCTAAGTGGCCAGACCGGGGCAAATGCCTATAACGGCGACGGCTGGCAATACCAACTCAATGCAGATGGCGGCATGAAACTTGGGGAAGGTGGTTTTCTGCACATCAGTGGACAGATGTATCATAGCGACCATATGGTTCCCAAGGTCGATCTCGATCATCGCTTGCAAGCCCAGCCAGCAGATCATGGGGCAGCGTCCTATACCGGATCGCAACCGCTTTCGGTGCATTCCAACCGATATGAATCCACACCGGAGGAAACCCGTGAAAACCTTGCAATTGAATGGGGCAAGAAATTCACACCAGGCATCGAGTTTTATGGCCTGATTACCTATGCCCACCGTCATGCCGAAGCGTATGAGCAGTTCCGCCTGCCGACCGTTGGCTCTTCGGTTTCCCCTCAGGTAGATGCGGCCGTCCAGTCGCTCGCACCCGAAGGGTTCTCGCCATTGGAGGTAGATGAAGAAAACGATTTTGCTGCAACGCTGGGCTTGCGGGGTAATGATTTCCTTGGCTTCAACTGGGATATCAGTTCTGTTTATGGTGAAGATATTGCCAGGATAGGATTAAATAACAGTTATAATCTTCGTATGCTGAGTACAGACCCAAGCATCTGCTCAACAAATGCTCAATCTGATGTTTACTCGGCAGACGGTTGCGGACATAGCCCGCGCAAGACACGTGCCGAAACCTTCACGTCAGTTCAGTGGACAAATAATGTAGATTTCCGGCGTCATTTCAATATTGGGCACAAGGTGCCCATGACCCTTGCTTTCGGGGCTGAAGAACGCATGGAGTCATATGAGATAAGGGCAGGAAACCCCAATTCTTACCAGTTGGGCGGCTTTCAGTCCTATTCCGGACTATCTCCCCAATCTGCGGGAACATGGTACCGCGACATCTGGGCATGGTATCTGGATGGTGATTTCCACCTGACAAGAAAATGGGATCTGGATTTTGCAGGGCGGCTTGAACACTATACAGATATTGGCAATACAGAAAATGGCAAGATTTCCACCCGTTACAACTTCAACCGGCGCATAGCCGTTCGGGCGACCATCAGTACCGGATTCCGCGCACCGACCCTAGCAGAATCTCATTACAGCGCCCTGAACAGTTCGCCAACGGGGGCAAGTGGTATCCTGCCCAATGCATCGGCGGCGGCGGCCTCCATTGGCGCATCACCGTTGAAGCCCGAGCGCTCGACAACCGTCAGTGGTGGCTTTGTACTGGAGCCTGTCGATGGTTTTCATGTTGAAGCTGATGTTTACCAGATCAATTTGCGTGACCGTATTGTTGAAGATAGTAATTACGGCGGATGCCATAATGGAGATTGCTCGGAAGGGGAAAATGCCGCAGCTGCTTTCAAGAGCATCGGCGTGGCGCTCCCTGCCGGGTTTACCGGGTATAGCGATGTATTTGCCAGTTACCTTGCAAATGGCGGAAGCACGCGAACACAAGGGCTGGATATCAAAGCTGATTATGCTTTCCATTTCCATAAATATGGCAATCTGTTCCTTACCATGGCACTCGACCTGAACCGCACAAGGCTGCATCATAACGGAACTGATGCGCTTGGCGAGAAGTACCTGAACCTGCATGACATAACAAGCATTACAACAGATTATCCCCGTAGCAAGATCATACTTAATGCTTTTTACAATATAGGAAAATGGGACGTAAATATTAGACAGACACGATATGGGCAGACAACTGACATGATGACGTATCAGGACTGGGCACCAAGTAGCGTACGGTATTCGACCACCCAGTTTGATCAGTTCATTCAGTCTCCACGCTGGCTGACGGATATAGAAATTGGTTATCGTTTTAATTCAAAATGGCATCTGGCGGTTGGTGCGAATAACGTTTTCAATGTGCGCCCGCGCCTTGTCCCCGCTGCTGCAGCTTATCTGGGTGCAATGCCTTATGATAACAGGGCATCACAGATTCCCTTTACAGGTGGGTACTACTATGGGCGGCTAAACGCCAACTTCTAACACGACTTTGGAAAGCACATTGTCGCAGCCGACTGGAACGTGCCGTGCAAAAACGGCTTCTGGAGCACTTCGTGGCGGGCACGCCTGCACGCAGTGCTGCGGAAATCATTGCCGAACATGATACTCTTGAAGGAGAAGTCGATGAGAACTATTTCGGTGGCTATTGCAAAGGCAGCCTGCCTACGGCCAGCCCGTCAACGCAGGTGCTGTTAAAAGACCAGAACTTACTCAAGGACAGGTTGCAGGCTTTGCCCATTTGGCCTGTTCGTCGGGTTCTGGCCGGTCGCCATTCAATCGCATTTCATCTTTGTTCCGTGCACACTCAAGCGAGCACGGTACGCGCGACCGATCTGCCTGCAGGGCGCCTTCATTCCCTGTTTTTGCCCGAACCCTTCTTCTGCCCGCCACCGGTTTCTTTATTGACCGTAGCCCAGGCGCGGCGTTTCGCTTCATCCTCATTGATGCCGCGCTGCTCGTAGCTTTCCTCAATATGGGCGGCCTGTCGCTTCTGCTTGCCTGTATAGGCGGTTTTGTCACCACGCGGCATGATCCATACTCCCGTCCATGCAAGCCCCATCGGCATGATAATGCGGGATCGGGGCAAAAGTTTTTTCAAGGCATCATGAGGGGCTGTTACACTTTGAAAGAGGGATATCCGGCATTGCAAAGGCTCTTTTCTCGCTATTGCGGGCAGGGAGGTGTACAAGCGGGCCTTCATCCTGATGGAAGACCCCTATGACGACCGTGTGCCGGACTATCGCCATTTCATCACAGCGGGATCCAGACATCCGCCTGTGCTCCACCCCCGATCGGGGAGGCCATTCCGATCATGCGAAGGAGGCACGTCAAAGGATTTCATCATAATGACCGATCCCTGCAAGGTCCTGATGATCTTCCCGCTTTTCAACGCCAATTCATTCTGGAACTATAAGGAAGCCTGCGATCTGGCGGGCGCACGTTACCCTGCAGCCCCCCTTGGCCTGGTCACGGTCGCGGCCCTGCTACCCAAACACTGGGAAATACGGCTGGTCAACCGTAATACCGAAGACCTGACGGATGCCGATCTTGACTGGGCCGACATGGTCATGACCGGCGGCATGCTGCCGCAGCGCAATGATGCGCTGCACATCATCGCGCAATGCCATGAGCGCGGCAAGCCGGTGGTGGTTGGCGGCCCCGATGTAACATCGAGCCCGCCACTTTACAGCGCCGCCAATTTTCAGGTGCTGGGCGAGGCCGAGGAAATCATGGATGATTTCGTCGCGGCCTGGCGCAGCGGGGCCCGGCAGGGCGTGTTTGAAGCGCCTATGGGCAAGACGGATGTCACCACAAGCCCATTGCCGCGCTTTGATCTGCTCAAGCTTGACCAGTACCTGCATGTGGGCATCCAGTTTTCACGCGGGTGTCCGTTCAGCTGCGAGTTCTGCGATATTATCGAGCTGTATGGCCGGGTGCCGCGCACCAAGACCAACGGGCAGGTCATGGCTGAACTCGATGCCCTTTACGCGCTGGGCTACCGTGGCCATGTCGATTTTGTTGATGACAACCTGATTGGCAACAAAAAGGCGCTCAAGAAATTCCTGCCCGACCTGAAGCGCTGGCAGGAAGAGAAGAAATTTCCCTTCGAATTTTCAACCGAGGCCTCCATCAACCTCGCTGATGACGCCGACCTGCTGCGCAGCCTGGCCGACACGAATTTCTTCGCCGTGTTCGTGGGCATCGAAAGCCCGGATACGGACTCGCTGGTGCTGATGCAGAAAAAGCAGAATACGAGGCGCAGCCTGCAACAGAGCATCGACACGATCCACAAGGCCGGAATTTTCGTGAATGCGGGCTTCATCGTGGGGTTTGACAGCGAGAAGGGCAGCGTCGCCCCTGGCATGATCGAATGTATCGAGGACACCTCGATCCCGGTCTGCATGGTCGGCCTGCTTTATGCGCTGCCCACAACCCAGTTGACGCGCCGCCTGCTGGCCGAAGGGCGGCTGTTTTCGGGCAGTGAGCAGACCCAGTCGGGCGACCAGTGCACCGCGGGCCTCAATTTCGAGACAAAACGGCCGCGCCGCGATGTGCTGAGCGATTACAGGACAGTACTCAAGACAATTTATGACCCAAAAGCCTATTTTGGCCGCGTGCGCAGGCTGGGGCGCATGCTCGGGCGCAAACGCAGCCACCGGATGGTGAAAGGCGACCTGCGCAGTTTCATGCGGCTTGTGCTGCGCATTCACCGCGCGGGACCTGGCACGCTTGGGCCATTCTGGCGGATGATGCTCGATTGCGCGCTGCATAACCCCAGGGCATTGCCCTATGTGGTCATGACCAGCGCGCTCTACCTGCATCTTGGCCCGTTTGCGCGGCAGGTTGTCAGCGAGATCGATGGAGAGATCGAGAATGTTGATACGGGAAGCTGGCAGGCGCCGCCAGTTCTCAGGCCCATTCCGGAAGCTCTTGTGCCTGCCTGAGCAAAGCGTGCGATTGGCGCGGTAGCGGACAGAACCGCAAGCCGCGCCAATGCGCCATCAGGCAGCCGGATCAGGCTTTGGCAGCTTTGGCCGCAGCGGCAGCTGCACGGGCCGCGTTCTTCTCTTCCTCGGTCCAGACCTTGCGCTCGCGCTTTTTCGGCGGCTTGATCTGCTTGACCGGGCCGCCCCCAAGCACGGGGGCGCGCATGGTGGAGTTACGCGCGGCCTCCGAATGCCACGGATGGTCGGCCTGCACGTCCAGCGGGCGACCGATTTCACGCTCCACGTCATGCAGCCAGGCGCGCTGCTCAGCATCGCACAGCGTTATGGCAAAGCCCGTGCGGCCCGCGCGCCCGGTGCGGCCAATGCGGTGGACATAGCTTTCAGGCAGGCTGGGCAGATCATGGTTGAACACATGCGTCACCGTATCGACATCAATGCCACGCGCCGCGATGTCGGTTGCCACCAGAACCTGCGCCGTACCACACCGGAAGGCCTCGAGCGCGCGCTCGCGCTGCCCCTGTGACTTGTTGCCATGCAGGGCCTCGGCCGTGATGCCCGCCTCGGTAATGAAGGCGCAGACTTCGTTGGCAATGTTCTTCTGCAGGGTAAAGACCACGGCCTGGCCCATGCCCGGCGTGCGCAGCAGTTCGAGCAGGGCGGCCTTCTTGTCAGCCGCATCAACAAACATGACCGACTGTTCAATCCGCTCCACGGTGGTGGAGGGCGGCGTAATCTCGACCCGGGCCGGATCGCGCAGCAGGCTCTCGGCCAGCGCCGTAATGGATTTGGGCATGGTGGCTGAAAACAGCACGGTCTGCCGCGCTGCGGGCAGGGTTGCGACAATACGCTCGATGGGCTTGGCAAAGCCCATGTCGAGCATCTGGTCCGCCTCATCCAGCACCAGGGCCTCAAGCTGCGACAGGTCGCACGCACCCTGGGTAATCAGGTCCAGCAACCGCCCGGGTGTGGCTACGATGATGTCCACGCCTTCTTTGAGCGCATTGATCTGGTGAAACGGGCTGACGCCGCCAAAAATGGTCGTGATGCTGGGCTTGAGATGCCGCCCGAAGCCCGTAAAGCCATCAGCGATCTGCGACACCAGTTCACGCGTGGGGGCCAGCACCAGCACGCGCGCGCCACCTTTGGGGGCAGGGCGGGGGTTCATGGCAAGGCGATGGAGCAGCGGCAGCGCAAACGAGGCGGTCTTGCCCGTGCCGGTCTGGGCCATGCCCAGCAGGTCACGGCCTGTCAGCAGCATCGGAATGGACCCGGCCTGGATCGGGGTAGGGCGGGCGTAGCCTTCCTCGGCCAATGCGCTCAGGAGTTCTGGCGCCAGGGCAAGATCGGCAAAAGTCATGGACATGGTCAAGCAGCGCCTCCGGCGCTTTGTAAAGGCTACGCCTGTTCGGGCTTCGCTGGTGCGGGAGGGCGGACTATTACGGGGGGCACTGTGCCACGTCAACGCAGCGCGACATGCCAGATGCCGGTTTTTGCCCCTGACCACGCGCCACGGCCTGACAGGCAGGCGGGCAGGGCTGGCGCTGCTGGCCTGCGCGGCGCACGATGTGCTAGGCTCAGGACCGTAAACGCCACGCCTGCGAGGATCGGAAAACATGCCCATGCGGAATGCATTTTACGCCATCGCCTGCCTTGCCCTCGCCGGGCCCGCCATGGCGGCGCCACCCGTTGACCAGCCCCTGCACGACGCGGTGACAGCCACCACCCGCGACCCCGATCTGGTCAGACGTGATAGCGCCCGCCACCCTTACGAACTGCTTTCCTTTTACGGCGTCACGCCGCATTCCACGGTTGTCGAGATCTGGCCCGGCAGTGGTTACTGGACCGAAATTCTCGCCCCCCTGCTGCGCACCCATGGCACCTACTATGCCGCCATGGGTGTCGCTGATGGTACAAAGGTCGAACGCGAATACGCGGACTGGCCCGCCACCACGAAAGCGAAGATCGACGCGCATCCGGCACTTTATGATCAGATCCATTACACGCAGTTCGGGCACGATCACCCTGATCTCGCACCGGCTGGTAGCGCTGATGTTATCCTGACCTTCCGCAATATTCATAACTGGATGAAGGATAACGATGCGCCTGCGCTGCTCGCGGCAGTGCACAAGGCGCTCAGGCCCGGCGGCATCTTTGGCGTGGAAGACCATCGCGCCCGCCCGACCGGCCCGCAGGACCCCACTGTCAGAAGTGGGTACGTGCGGCAGGATTACGCGATTGCGCTCATTGAACGGGCGGGATTCAAACTCGTTGGCACCTCGGAAGTCGCCGCCAACCCCAGAGATACGACGGACTGGCCTAAAGGCGTATGGACACTGCCGCCCACTTACGCGCTCGGCGCTGTTGATCATGCCAAATATCAGGCAATTGGCGAGGGCGATAATTTTGAGTTGAAGTTCCAGAAAGTCGATTAGAAACGGGTTGGATACAACGTGTTGAATCAAGGCTCCGAGGTGCTGTCTCTTTTAAAAGGCAGCGCTCCTTTGAAGCTTCTTGAAAAAATCTTCACCAAAAACTTTATTCCTTATCCACCATTTTATACTTGGATCATGCGCATTACCTGCTTGAATTATTTTTGATTTATCGGATTTGAAAATGGCAGATTTTATTTACATTGATAATTTTTCTACGACGCCACTCTCGCCCTACGTCCTGTCGCATATGACAGAGGCTCTCTCCCTGGTAGGCAATGCCGCATCACCCCATATTGCAGGCACGCAGGCGTTAGCCCGCATCGATACGGCCCGCGCGCAGGTGGCTGATCTGATTGGCGCGCTTCCGGCTGAAATTTTTTTTACTTCAGGCGCAACTGAAGCAAACAATCTCGTTCTTCGGGGCATTGCGCAATGGGGCATGCTCAATGATAAAAAACGAAATCGCATTGTTGTCAGCGCCATTGAACATAAATCTATTCTTGAAACCGCGCGCTCTTTAACCGCCATGGGGCTTGAGGTTGTGCACGCTCCCGTTCAGCATGATGGCGTTATTGATCTCGCTGGGCTTGCAACCCTGATTGATGATCGGACATTACTTGTCTCCATCATGTATGTGAATAATGAAACCGGCGTTATCCAGCCCGTCAAGACAGTAGCAGACATGGCGCAGGGGCAAGGCGCGCTCTTTCATTGTGATGCCGCTCAGGCATTTGGCAAGCTACCGATTGATTGTTGATTTTCACTGAGAACTGACCCGGGTAGGGCGGAAATTTTCATCGAGATTTGACCCATGCCTTCACACTCCCCGGCAGCATCTGCTGGGGGTTTGAGGAGTGATTGACATGGAGCTTCTGAGTGTGATCCGTCGGTGGCACTGCCGGGATCATCTTCCGATCCGCGAGATCGAACGCCGGACGGGACTGTCACGCAATACGATCCGGAAATATCTCCGGGCACAGAGTATTGAACCACGGTTTCAGGTTCCCGAACGTCCCAGCCGACTGGACCCGTTTGCTGACAGGCTGAGGGGATGGCTGGTCCTGGAAGCCGCTCGCCCCCGCAAGAACCGGCGCACGGCGCGACGACTGCATGAAGACCTTGTGGCGCTGGGTTATGATGGGTCCTACGGACGGGTGGCCGCTTTCATCCGGCAGTGGAAACACGAACAGCGCCAGGCACGCCAGACAACGGGTCGGGGTGTTTTCGTGCCCCTGTGCTTCCAGCCCGGGGAAGCCTTCCAGTTCGACTGGGGCGAGGACTGGGCGGTGATTGCCGGGCATCGCGTCAAGCTGCAGGTTGCCCACACCAAACTGTCCTTCAGCCGGGCCTTCATACTCAGGGCCTATCCCCTGCAGACCCACGAGATGCTTTTCGATGCGCTTACCGAGGCCTTCCGCGTGCTCGGTGGCGTGCCGCGGCGGGGTATTTTTGACAACATGAAGACCGCCGTGGACCGGATTGGGTCGGGCAAGGCACGTCAGGTCAATCTGCGCTTCATGGCCCTGGCCAGCCATTATCTGTTCGAGGCGACCTTCTGCAATCCGGCAGCCGGATGGGAGAAAGGGCAGATCGAGAAGACCGTGCAGGATGCCCGGCGCCAGATCTGGCAGGATCTGCCTGCCTTTCCTGATCTGGGGGCGCTGAACGCCTGGCTGGAAGCCCGCTGCCTGGACTGTTGGGAACGGCTGCAGCATGCTGAATTGCCGCACAGCGTCTCCGAGGTCCATGCCAGCGAACGTCCCCACCTCATGATCCCGGGGCGGCCCTTTGACGGGTTTGTCGAACAGACCAAGCGCGTCTCACCAACCTGCCTGATCCAGTTCGAAGGCAATCGCTACAGCGTGCCGGCCTCCTTTGCCAATCGTCCGGTCAGCCTGCGGGTTTATCCCGACAGGCTACGCATTATCGCCGAAGGGCAGGTTCTGTGCGTGCATGACCGGATCATCACGCGTTCGCATGGTGTGCCAGGCCGCACGGTGTATGACTGGCGGCATTATCTGGCGGTCATCCAGCGCAAACCGGGCGCCCTGCGCAATGGCGCGCCGTTTACCGAATTGCCAGCCGCCTTCCGGACCCTGCAGGATCAACTGCTCAGGCGGCCTGGAGGCGACCGGGAAATGGCTGAAATCCTGGCCCTTGTGCTGCAGCATGATGAGCAGGCTGTCCTCTGCGCGGTTGAACTGGCACTTGAAGACGGCGTGGCGACCAAGACCCATGTTCTCAATACGCTTCATCGCCTGATCGATGCCAAGAGAACCGTGGTTCCCCGGCTTGATGCCCCACAGGCCCTGGTGCTCGCACACGAACCGTGCGCCGATACAGGGCGGTATGACATCCTGCGAAGGGACAGCCGCCATGCGTCATGATCCTGCTGCTGCTTCACTTGTCGTCATGCTCCGTGGATTGCGGATGTATGGCATGGCCCAGGCCACGGCCGACCTCATCGAGCAGGGCGCGCCCGCCTTCGAGGCGGCCATCCCCATCCTCTCGCAGCTCCTGAAGGCGGAACTGGCCGAACGCGAAGTCCGCTCCATCGCCTACCAGACAAAGACCGCCCGGTTCCCCGCCTACAAGGACCTGTCCGGGTTCTCCTTTGCCGATACGCAGGTCAACGAGCCCATGATCCGCCAGCTCCATGGCGGGGACTTCATCGAGCGTGCTGAAAATGTCGTGCTGATCGGTGGCCCGGGAACCGGGAAAACCCACCTGGCGACCGCGCTGGCCATCCAGGCGATCACCCATCACCGCAAGAAGGCGCGCTTCTGGTCAACGGTCGACCTGGTCAATGCGCTCGAACAGGAAAAGATCGCCAACCGGGCCGGGCAGATTGCCGACAGGCTGCTCCGCCTGGATCTCGTGATCCTTGATGAACTCGGTTATCTCCCCTTCAGTGCATCAGGGGGCGCCCTGCTGTTCCATCTGCTCAGCCGCCTCTACGAGCGCACCAGTGTCATCATCACAACCAATCTCAGCTTCAGTGAATGGGGTGATGTCTTTGGTGACCCGAAGATGACGACGGCGCTCCTCGATCGGCTGACCCATCACTGTCATATCCTCGAGACAGGAAATGACAGCTACAGGTTCCGCGCCAGCACCGCCGCGTCAAAAAACAAAAAGGACAGATCCTCTTCTTGACCGCCCGCCTCACTATGCCTGAAATAGCATCTGGCTGGGTCAATTCCTGATGAAAAACCCGGGTCAGTTCTCAGTGAAAATCAACACGTGGAGGAACAGGAGCGGGTCCAGTTCCAGGCGGAGCAGATTTTTGCGGCAGGTACCACAATTTCTACCACAGTGGCCTAAAAAACCGCCCCAAAACGACCAAAGCGCCCCGTAGGGCGCTTGGTAATTTCTACTTATTTTTCAATAAGTTCTGGCGGAGGGGAAGAGATTCGAACTCTCGATACGACTTGACATCGTATAACGGTTTAGCAATTCCCCCTAAGCTACGGATTTCCTGTATTTGTTGTCTTTTTTTTGTATTTGTTGTTAGAATGTTAATTATAGGGGCAACAACAACCAAAAACAGGCGGATTCCATGAAACAGATTCAGAAACGCGGGAAAGTAGGAGCCTGGAAATATACGGGGACCGTCAGGCTTAATGGTCATTCAGTTTCGCTTACGTTCCCAGTTAGGTCGCAGGCGAAGGAATGGACGGAACGAGTTGAACGCGCAATTAAGGACGAACTGGCAACGGGCAAGCCGTTTGATAAATACGACTACATTCCGAAAAAGACCGCACCCGCAAAATCTAAGAAGGCACAGCGTGAAGACGAACGACTGCAAGACGCAACGCCGTCAATCGACTGGACGCTATCACGCGCAATCCAAGAATATAAGCTAACTGAACTGGATAAGCTGAAAGGTTTCAAGCAAGCATTATTAAGATTGAACGCATGGCAACAATCAAGATTTTCAGAAATGAAACTTTGCGAAATAACACCGCACATGATAGCCGAATGGGTTAAAGAACGGTCAAGAACAAAGTCACCGTCAACCGTCAGAAATGATATATATAGGATTTCAGCAATCTATGAAATTGCTGGAAAACCAGTGACAAAACACGGCTGGGGGCTTGATATTTCAAACCCCGTCAAAGACGTTGCGTTACCCGCAGTTCACGGAAACAGACAAAGACGACTTAACAAATATGAAGAAGAAGTTTTAATGGATGCCATCGCAGACGGTATGTATGCCGACCAGATGACGCCATTTATGACATTATCCATCGAAACAGGAATGCGAAAATCCGAAATCCTTAGCATCACAAAAGACGAAATCAGCCGAACAAAGCGAGGCTGGTCAGTCACGAAAAAAGACACGAAAAACGGGCACAGACGCGTCGTATATCTATCATCACGGGCAGTTCAAGCAGTCCAGCCATTATATGATGGCATCAAGGCAAAACCAGACAACACACCGCTGTTTTCGATTTCATCACATACGGTCGAAAACTGGTTTGTCAGGGCGCGTGACAAAGCAGGACTGAAAGACCTACGCCTTCATGATTTGCGTCACGAAGCAGTCAGCAGGCTTGCAGACAAAGGGCTATCGGTCGGGGCTATCGCAAACCAGTCAGGTCACAAATCGATGCAAACGCTGTTGCGGTATGTGAACGCCAGCGAAAAAGACATCCGCGCCAAATTGGAACAAGACATATAAAATCGTTGATTTTTTGTGATATAACACATATTTTTTTGGGGAAATATATTCCCTTCAATAAGGCACATTTTTATGGCTAAACCGCGTATTTTTGTTAGTTCTACTTTTTATGATTTACGGCTGGCTCGTGGGGAACTCGAACACTTTATAAGAGATATGGGTTATGAGCCAGTATTAAACGAAAGAGGACAAATACCCTACGGAAAAGAATCTGCCCTGGAAGATTACTGCTACAATGAAATTAATAAAGTACATATCTTAATATCAATTATTGGGGGACGGTTTGGTTCACAATCCAAAGCATCAGATAAATATTCCATATCAAATATAGAATTAAAAACTGCACAAAAGCAGGGTAAGCAGGTTTATATATTTATAGAATCTGGTGTCATGTCTGAGTATTTTACATACGTAAAAAACAAGGATGTCAAGGGCATACAATATTCACATGTTGATGATGTTAGAGTATATAAATTCATAGATGAAATATATGCCATGAGCGCGAATAATCAAATATTCCCGTTTGATAGCATGCCACAACTTATTACGTACTTAAGAGAACAATGGGCTGGATTATTTGAAAGATTTCTTGACGGAGAAGCGCAGGTTCGACTTGTTGATATGATGAATAAAATGGAACAGGTCACATCCACTTTAGAAGGATTAGCAGAACTTTACCGCACAACATCAACAAGTGGCGATTCAGACGATAAGAACCGCATGATGGATGAAATCCTTATCCAAAATCATCCTTTATTTTCAGCAATGCGGAAACTTTTACGTGTGAGATATCGACTATTTTTTACCAACGAACATGAAATGGACGAATGGCTTCGCTATGCTCGCGCAGGCAAAAAATTAGTTTCTTCACCCAAATTATGGGATGAAGAAGATAGAGACGATTTTACCGTTTACAATGTCAGTATGGGTAAAGATACACATTATATATTCCAAGTGTCAAAATCACTATTTGATGAAAATAAATCTTTAAAGCCGATGCTTCCCGGCGACTGGGATGATTCTTTAATAAGTTTAGTAGAATTAAATACGCCTGGCGACGATGATGAAATACCGTTCTAAATATATAAAATAATAAATGACATCAGTCGTACTTTTGAAATCCATTTAGAAGGTGGGTGGCATCAAACACAAGCATCACGCTTGACGTGATGCTTGTCGTGGCGCTTCGGGACATAGTTGATTTTTCACAAAATCAACGTGCCACACCATGATGCCGAAAGAATTACATTTTAAGGGCGTTTATGCTAATGACCTGAACATAAAGGTCAATAATTTTCTTTGCTTTTTCATAAAAATCTGGTTTCATAATAGAAAAGGCACCACCATAAAATGGTGATGCCCCAAACTAATTAACCCGTTCCCGCAATCCCCCCAGACAAAAGGAACATTCGCACCAAAATAGCACGAGGTCTATAACTATGAATGTAATAAACAAATGTGAAAACATCAAGAAAAAAAATCAATCACATGCAAAAAAGTTTAAGCCCGTCAGCATGTGGCAGATGGCTGAACAGGAATCAAAACCCGTCATCAAGCCACCAGCCCCGTCATATACGCCGTTATCAATGTGGCAAATGGCAAAGGCACAGCCCGTTATCAAACAACAGGTCACACGGCTAAGACGCGAACACATACCAAACATATCAATGTTATCCGATACCGACCCTGTGGACGTAATCAGGGATGACGGAACACCTGAAAGGTGGACAATCGGGGAACTGAAGGCATGCCTGATTTCACACCTGAATGAATACAAAAAACAAGGAAACGACTGGGCTTCACGTGTCTTGTCACAGTTTCCTGATTTCAATGAAATCGAACCGATAACAGGCCAGGAACCGATAACAGATGATGACAGCAAACAGCCCACCAACTGGTATCATTTTGGAAAAAATGAATACGGAAAACAGGAAACCATTAAGCCAATATATGACCTATCCGATAACGACCGCGCCAAGCGTTCCAGATTGTACAGAAATCGCGCATTGCTTGGTGGCTTGGAAGAGTTCGCACAACGTCACGACTACAAGGGCACGTTCCTAACAATAACATGCGACCGCAATAACATCAGACAATCAAAGCAATGCATCACAGACATATGGAACGGATTGCAGAAAGCCCTACATGACCGAAATATCAAAAACTTCGGCATGAAATCCATGGAACAACGGCCATCTGGAATATGGCACATGCATGCCATCATATTTACACCATCAGACATAATCGATGAAATGGAACTTAACTTATACAAAAAGTACGCAAATCATCCTTTTGGTGAAGGAAAATGCATCCAACGAATAACCGAAGGAACAGCAAAACACGTGGCACGATACATCACAAAAGTTGATGTTATTGATGACCACCACAAACAGGAATCAAAGTTCGTCGTGTCATCAGAAACCCGCTTTTTCGGAATACCAAAGGGCGTCATCAAATCATACGACCGAATGTTCAGAGTCCCGCACGAAGTGAATGTTTTCGATAATAACAAGTTGTCAAAGGCTGGACGCAAAAGGCTTGCATCAATCAAAGCAGGGATGACAACGGAACAAAAAAAACAATTCAACAGGGAACGATATATCAAGCTTCACATAGAGCGAAGAAACATGATGACCGTTCTTGATAACCTTGGCGCTTTCAAAGATTTAAAAAAATGTTGTTGTTCGTGGTTGTCGTCAGAAACGTCGAAGATTCAAGCCGTCAGTTTTTGTATTCCAAGTGGTCATTCAAAAAATGGCGGAAACTGTAGTGTAGTCGATAAGGTATACAATATTAATAAAAAAGAACGGGTGCGCGTAAGAGGTCCAACAATAGCACAAATACAAAAATACGCAATCATGTCAATAGAAAAAAGGAGTCAAAATATGGAAACAAACACGTCACACAAACACATAACGGGGATACCGCCACCATGCAGACAGCACCAGTATGCCCGATACGTCACAGATGCCCGTAGAAGGCTGTGAAGGCACCGGAAGGGGACGCCCTTCCTTCGCCTTTCCATGAGCAAAAAGCAGGCGCACACGGCAAAATATCGGCGGTCATCAGGATGACGATGAGCAATCGTCAGGCGTAGCCCGCGCAGCGTCATGATGCTGATGAAAAGGGGTTCAACAGGGGATTTTATCCCCTTTGCCAGTTGGTGAATGTGTTAACATTCGCCATGCCTGGCAATATAGACAACAATACACGATTTTCTTGAGTATTAAGAATATATCTGTTTACATAGATGTATGAAGTTCATGAATACACATGAATAAATTGCAAGGAGATACATCAATGTCAAACACGTCAATATTAATCAACAAGTTAAATGAAATTATCAATATTTTTGAAAATGCCGAACTGAACAATCAGGGCAACCGCTACACAATAACACACATCAATAGTTTGCAGAAAATTAAAACAGACTTGATGAAAATACACAAATCAGAAAACAAAAAAGAAGAAATCAAGACCGATGAAGAAGTAAAGAAACCAGAAATCAAAACACCTGAAAAACCTAATTTCACACAAAATATTAACGAAAGAAACAAGATATAAAAGGGGAAAAGATATGATTGATTACAATTATTTAGCATCAATGACGGAAACCGTCGGTATGCCTATCATCGGTGGCAAATCTTTGTTTTCAGTCTATCAAATACATAAAACGCCGACGCAATTTATTACGAAAGACATGATATTTTTTGATGATATAAAACTGAAAAAGATAGCACAGGAGACGGTTAATTTTTCTATAAAAATAAGACCGTTTGAAAAACAAGGAAGAAATGCAAAAATAAACGCAATTATGAAATCAGTAAATCAATATTATGGTTTCAAAATGTTCGGTGTCACAATGTCTGGAAAATGTTACAGCACAACATTATCAAAAGAAATGAAAGAATATATATGTGAAAAATGGAAAGAATTACAACCAGACTATGTATATATGTCAAAAGGATGGTGGTCTGCTTTTTCAAGAACATTGCAGACAAAAAAAACGACACGAATAGCAAAAAATACAATTCTAAAAAAGTTAGCAGAATATAATAAATAAGGGGGAATGATAATGAAAAAGGAAAATAATACATCACATGATGACATAACATATTTTGATATGAGGGTATCACATTTATCAAGACAAGAAAAAAAAGAATTATTGAAATATATTGAATTCAATAAAGATGACGCAAGCAATATAGACGTGTGGCTTGCACATTATACGCACGGCATAAAACTGTGATTTGCAAAAATGATACGCGAATCAACATTGCATATCCGTATGACCGACAACGAAAAAGCAAAAGCGCAGTCATACGCAAAATCAATAAAAAAAAGCCTTTCTGTTCTTGTCCGTGAGCATATTACGCAAGCCATTGTAACCAACACAAAAGGCGACGAAATACGCACGGAATTACAAGCGATTAGGCGCGAATTATCAGCACAGGGCAACAATCTGAATCAGATTGCAAAGCGCGTGAACGGTGGCGAACAAATAGGAAACATAAACGACGAATTGAAAGAAATAACACGCTTACGCAAGCAGTTAGCAAAACTAACGGCATCAATGCGGGGGCGGTTGTCATGATTATAAAAGGCGGGCAAATATTGGCATCAGCGGGGCACCAAAAGACCGCAAAACACATATTCAGCGGACCCGCAAACGAACAAATTACACCATTGCAGGGTTGTCCCGAAACAATGGAAGACATGATGCAAGATGCACACAATGCGGGGCTAAAGTATGGCTTTCATCATTTTAAGATTTCCCCCGATAAAGAAATATCAAGAGAGCAAGCGCAAGAAGATTTTAAAGCGATATCAAAAGAGTATGGCTTTGAATTAAATGATTGCGTGATTGTTGAACACCGCAAAAAACGCGCAACCGCAAGCAACAGCCCGATACATTGGCATTTAATTGCCCCGCATCTAAACCCGCAGACAGGCAAAGCCTTAAATATGCGGAATAATTACAAAAGAAACGAGAAACTTAGCCGTTTGTCCGAAATCCGAACAGGTCAGAAAATCTTAACAGGCAAGCACAACAAAGCCGTTTTTAAACAGTTGCTTGATGAGGGGAAAACAGCACAAGCGAAAGCCATACAGCACACAACAAGCGCACCGTTACCGCACGCATCATATGGTGAAGAAACCCGCAGAATAGCAGAGCGCCAGGGCTTATCACTACCAGATGAGAAGGCCCGCATATCAGCGATATGGAAACAATGCGACGGCATAAAAGCGTTTATCAGCGCATTAAATGAAAACGGATTTTTACTAAAAAAAGGAATCAAAAAGGACACGTTCATAATTGAGCGGGACGGTGTCTTGGTTGGTTCAGCCAGCCGACTTTTGAAAATTAAGAAACAAGATTTTGCAAAAATGTTTAATGATTACAAGGAGCAGACCAATGAAATTATGGCCGAACAAAACGAAAACGGAAGAAAAAAAGAAACCGACACCAACACCAAAAAAGCCGATTCAGCAAAAACCAAAAACGACCACACGACCACAAGAAAACCCGACATTGATGAAGGTGAAAGCGGACACAGGACAGATTTTGGATTTGCTAACAGACAAACCAGAAAACGACCAGCCAGACCCGATTCAGCAGATTTTAGACCTGTTGAACACGATAGCGGAACAGAACAACGAGATTATAAAAAACCAGTCGCACATTCTAAAAATGTCATCGCATCAGCAAAAATAAGAAAGCGCGGGGATTTCAAAAAAAGGGAAAAGTTTGCGATTATCACGCCTGAATATTTACAAAATATAAAAGATAAATTAGCAAAAGAAAAAACGGGCAATCGTGATTTTTATAGAGAACAATACAAAAATATAAAAGACCAAGAGTATCATATAGATACATATAATAAATCTATAGATGCAAATGTATCTTTGTTACTTGTTGATATGTTCCTGCGCTTATTCGGATATTCAATAAGAAAAAATAAGCCAACACCTATTATTAAAAAACCAGATGTTCAGCCACCCGTGTCACGTGAAGACTTTGATTTAATGACCGAACAAGAAAAGAAAACGGTGACATATAAAGCACTTGGTTTATATCGTTCGGCATATATGACATATTCGAATTTATGCAAAAAACATGACGTGCCACATGCAGGATTTCAGGAATGGTTAAACGACCTTGGAAACGACTACATGAGTGAACAAATAGCGAATCTGTTCCCTGAGTTATATATGAAGGAATTAGATAAATCGGCAAACGAATACGACAAATTGACATTAATTGAATTAAGGAAGATTTGGAACGGTGAAACATCAAAATATGAGTCACAATTCGCAGATATAGACGGGTTAAAAACGCATATCACGCACGCGCACGGTGAAATCCGCGAACACATACGCATTGAAGATGAAAACAAGACGCTGGATAAACTGATTGCACAACAAGCGCAGGAATATCATCAGCAGGTTTCAGGCCATCAGACAGACCAAAATCAGACGCCTGAACAAGATGCATCCGAAGGCTTGCGAATCAGGTGACAACACGACGAATCCACCAACAGCAGGGCAGGGGGATTCTGTTGTTGTTGTTGAATTGTTGTTAGATATCAGGTGATTTTTTTGGCTTGACAGCACGCTAAAAAAATGCAGAAAAACCGCCGATTATTTCGGGTTTTTTACAACATTGTTCATTGGTGTCAATAGATTAGGCTTGTTGGCGGAGGGGAAGGGATTCGAACCCTCGATACGACTTGACATCGTATAACGGTTTAGCAAACCTGAAACAGATGATAATATATTTATAAATCGTTGATTTATAAGGGTTCTATAATGCAAGCATGGCAAAAGATGCTATAGTCACGAGGGCCACTCCCCACAAATACCCCACATTTTTAGATGACGGGATTATCGCCTGATTCCGGCAAAGGGTCTGATCGGTACGCGATCGCGGCATTCATCCACAGTCCAGCTATCAACCATAGCCTGCACCCGGCCTCGCAATTCTTCCCGATCTGCAATCAGTCGGGAGGCCTCAGCGTGCCGAGCATCGTCGTTCTGCGCAAAGACTGCTGCTTCATAGCCAAGCTGCCGCCCCATCTCCACATCAGGTAAAGAGGACAGGGGGGCATAGGCCACCGGCAGGCTGATAACCTGCGCGCGCGTCCGGCTGGCATCGGCCTGCACGCCGAACGTGGGCACCGTGCTGGCCGTGCCCACGCTGAACTGACCGCCCTGAGTGAACTGGCCGGAGAGTTGGAGCGTCACGTCACCTGCAATCGTGTCGACCACCGGGTCAGGCGTGTGCTGGCTGCACTGGGCGGCACGCACGGCGCGTGTAAAGCGGGCATCCTGCTCCGCCGTCCAGTCACCCGCGTGCGAGACCGACACCACACCGGCCTGCGCGAGACTGGACTGGATGGAAGCCATGGCCGCCGGAATCGTGGTCTGCACGGGTGCCTGATGGGTGCAGGCAGACAGACCGAGAACGCAGGCCAGCCCCAGAACAGCCCTCATGCCATCCCCCGCAGATACGCATCATTGGCCGCAACCAGCGCCTCCCAGTCCAACTGGCTCGGTGCCAGAGCCGTGGCGGGCATGAGCTGGCGCCAGGCGAGGGCATGGGCTTCCATGATGCGTGAGCGCATCCAGCGCCAGGTGGCGCGCTGTGTGGTGCCCCAGGTGAGCAGGGTCACGATGTCCGTATCGTCCGTGCCGGTATAATCCCAGCCCAGCAGGCAGTGGCCGTTCGCGGGGTTGGGGTGCGGGTCGCCGTGTCCGGCCGGGGTATCGGTATCCCACACCGGGGCCAGCGCGCCGGTCTCGTCCTCCCACAGGTCGGCGTCGGCCAGCTGCACGCCGAGATAGGCTGCCGACAGCCCAGCCATGATATTGCGCACACCGTTCAGGTCACCCGGATCTGCGCTGCCCCACAGCGGGAACAGGGTCTGGTTGGTCACGGCATACCCATCGCGTAGCGCGGTGGTCAGCACGTCGACCTCTACGCCGCCGCGATCCGTGCCCGGATTGTCCGGCACGTAGCCAGTGGAGCGGGAATAGAACGCTACGGCCTGCGCTGTGGTGATGTCGGTCTGAAACCCGTTCAGGGCGGACGTGGCGCGGATATGGTTGCTGATCCCGGCCGAGGTGCAGTCACCAAGCACGTCGTTGCCCAGCAGCAACGGGGCTGGGTCGATATGGCTGCGGTCGAGCCGGGCAGGGGCCTGCCGGGCCATGAAGCCCCGCATGGCCGACATGGAGGGCTGGCCCGCGCGCATCTGCGCAGGACGACAGCCAAGCATTCGCTGTGTCATATTCTACCTATCTGGATTTTATGGAATCATCGACGGATGACAGACCTGATCTCACGAGCCGATGCGTTTACCGCAGCAGCACACGCCAGCATCAATCAGTGCCGCAAATACACGGGCGATCCCTACATCGTGCATCCGCGCCGTGTTGCGCAGACCGTGAAGCAGACAGGTGCCCGCGATGAGGTGGTCGCAGCAGCGCTTCTGCATGATGTGGTGGAAGACACACCGGTCACGCTGGAGGAAATCAGGACTGAATTTGGTGAGAACGTGGCGGCCCTGGTCGAGATGGTGACAGATGTCAGCCGACCGGAAGACGGCAACCGCAGGGTGCGCAAGGCGATGGATCGGGATCATCTGGCTCTGGCCTCAGCCGAAGGTCAGACCATCAAGCTGGCAGACCTGATCGACAATACGGCATCCATCACCCGATATGATGCGGGAGAAAGTGGAACTTCTTGGCGTTCTCAAAAAAAGGAGACAGGACATTACGCCAGCGCGCTTCAACACTTACAGAGCAGTATGGCAGCAAACGGTGATATTCATTTAGATTAGACAAGGTCGACTTACGCCCTCATGCTGGACATATAACGTTTTAATAGAAATAAATCAAAGCAGACAATCAGATCATTTTTTCTTCCGAGTCGCATTATCACTTCACCCATGGAGGAGAGCAACGCTGGTTGGTATATGCCTAACTTGATATTTAGAAATATGTTTTATATAATTGGCAGCAGGTATTGACTCACTTATTTCGATAACGGCGCCACGAAGAGGAATTACTATGTCGAGAGAAAGTTACGCAGCAGTATTAATTACACAGGGTGAGCACAGATTTTATCAACTTGCTATGCCAAGTGATGTTTTGGCGAGTAGTACATTTGTTTCCTCACGAGATGAAGATCCGGAAACCGGCTTTCAGCGTTTACTTGATGTAAAGCGTGCGAAAGAAATTGCCGCCTACATAGACAATGGGCTAGGAACGATCCCAACTTCAATAATATTGTCTGCTCAAAATTCGTGTGGTCTTGGGTATGATTCAAGGAGTAAGACTGTAAGTTTTTTCGCTAATCCAGGATCATTTTTGATTCTTGATGGCCAGCACAGAGTATATGGATTTAAACTAGCAGAAACAAAAATTCGAGTTCCGGTGGTCATATATGACGGTTTGAGTCGACAAGATGAGTCGAGACTTTTTATAGATATTAACTCCAAACAAAGAGGTGTTCCATCAGAGTTGTTGTTAGACATAAAGAAACAGGCTGATTATGAAAGTTCAGAAGAGCAAGTCTTTCGAGAGGTATTTGATCTTACGCTGTCGGACCCTAATAGTCCTCTCTATGGGCGACTGTCACCATCGAAAAGAGTCAAGTCCAAGATATCTCGAGTCACCTTCAATGCGGCTCTAAAAAGCATTTATCCCGCACTTTCCACTCGAAGTGCAGATGAAATTTCTGAAATATTGTCTGATTATTTAGCCAGCATTCGTGACCAAATTATTAGAAATGGAGGAGATGAAAGCATTTTACTAAACAACGTAACTTTCCGTGCATTAATTTCATTCTTTACTCAAGTTGCACGGAGAGTTAAAGACCGTTTCGGACCAGATTATACAGTCAATAATTTTGATAATGTTCTAGAACCTCTTTTTGATAGCATTCAAATCGGAAAGCTATCGGGTGCTTCTCAATCAAAAATAGTTGAATACCTTGAAAAGCAGCTCAAAGGAGACTTTCAGCTGTGAAGGCGGTTGATTTGGAATTGCTAAGACCTCTGTGGACACCTAAAAGCCTTGAAAACGACGAGAACTGCACACAATCTCTGAAATTATGGCTGATAGATGGAAGCTATAACGTTATAAACACTCCACCGTTACTTTCTCTTCATTGTCAGGGTGATGAAGAAATCAGGAAATCTTTATCTTTAGATGCTTTCCGATTTTCCACTCACGCTGCACAAACGGTCTACGAATTGCAGAAAAGCACTGCATATTCTAGTTTAACGTCATGGAGAGTAATACAAACATATTACGCTGCCTATTACGCAGCGCACGCAATATTACGATTTTTTGGTAAATCTTTTTCTCACCTTGAGACGGGACATGTAAAGTTTCTCAGAGATAGATGCGTATCTGAAGCAGCGTTTACCCCTCATCTCTCTATGGCGTATTATCTTTTAACCTACACTCCTGAAGATAAAAGAATTAACTTTCTTAAATGCGATGAAAGTCATAAAGATCTGTGGAAGAATTTTGGAGCTCTTCTTAGAGAGATATCAAATGCGTGTCTTACGCTCAGGGCATCTAATTCACGACAACAAGATTTATCTAATAAATTCTTGGACCTTGCCGATGCGCTGACTCTGCGCGGTAGATTTTCTTCAAGCAACTGGCTTTCGGTAGTTCGAAATGAAGTTAATTATAAGTCACTTCATGGGACATGGTTTCCATTTCCGAAGTCAACCCCATCATTTGATACACTAATGGCTAAGGTCAAAGACTGGCGGAGCTGCTCATATGATTTTGAAAATCCCAACCTCATAAGGGCAAACCTCGAGCGGTTTTTTATCACCTCCTTCATCATTATTGATTTAGCTCTCGCGATTAGTTTTGATTTTCAGAAAATAATTGGAAAGCCTGGGAATAGATCAAAAAATTTCTCTAGATTAATTAATATAAGTGCGGCAGCCTAATTCCTAGAGGTGGTTGAGTTCAAATTTACTATATTTTTCTTATGTGACTTTGCATCTTACGATTATAATTTGATGAAAGTCTCAATTACAACATAACACTGAAATGGTCACTATTTTAATTTTTATTGGATACTCGATTTGCAGCATTGCAATCTGGAACCGGACTTTCCGTTCCCCCCAAGTCAGTCATATTGACGCCTGTCCGATTCTTACCCCAGCCCACGATCCCGTAGCTGCACTGCCACATAAAGCGCATGCAGCTTGAGCGGGATCGTGATCAGCAGCCCGATGAGGACGACAACGCCGCCCGCACCGGAGATGACGCCCTCCATGAAGGGCGTCATCGTGAACTGCTCGCCAGATAGGCCAGCAGGATAAAGCCCGCCAGCACGCCGCCAATGGTGCTGGCAGCCCAGAGGAAGAAGATGCCGACGGGCGTCATACTGTCACCCCCAGCACTTTAAGCGCCTGCTGCACCTGTGCCTGCGAGGGGGCAGGTGTGGCATTGACCATGGCCCCGACAGGGCGCCGCACGGTTACGCTGTCCAGCAGCCCCTTGAAGGCCGACACGATGGTGCCCAGCGCGCTCAGGGCGGTGTTGGCGTTGGAGAGGTCGGTGCTGGCGATCCTGGTCTCCACACCGGTGATGGCAGCACTCAGGTCGCTCTCTACCGTACCCAGAGCCGACAGCACGCTATCCACCCGGCTTTTCCAGTTCGTGTCATCATAGGTGATGGTCAGCGTGGACCCGACCGCCGAGGAAAAGGCGTTCAGGGCCGCGCCCAGGGCGGTATCGCCTGCATTGATGATCGCCACCGTGGGCGCACCGATGGCGCTGGCCAGGGCCGCGATACTGAGGATGGTCGAGACGGCATTGAGGCCTGCCTGCCCGTAATCCTTGATGGCGGCCACGTTGAGGGTGAGGGTGGTGACATCACCGTTTTTGGTAACCGTGCAGGCCGTCAGGGCCACGCCCGCGACAAGGGCGGATGAGCCGCGAAGGAAGGCGCGGCGGGTGGGGTTCTGCATGAAGCGTGCTCCAATAAAAAACCGCCCGGCTGAGGGGCGGTTACCTTGGGTTGCAATTCAGGACACATTATCGCCTTAAAGTTGCATATCATCGGATGTGCAGCCCCGGAGTGCATCGGCCATCCACCTGGCACCGGGGCTGTCTTCCCAGATTTTGCAATCTTTCAGGCCCGTCGGTCAGCGCACAGGCTGCCCCGGCACCATCGGGTGCGAGGCCTCGGCTTTGTCCGGGGCAGACGCGGCGGCCGGGGTTGCACTGGCCGTGGTGGGCTTTGTCTCGATCGCGGTTTTCAGGTCGGTTATGCCGGTCAGGATTTTCGTCACGGCCGCATCGATGCCCGCCAGGTCGAGGCTGGGTGCGGCGCGGGCCACGATTACGGGGATCAGCGTCTGCAGCAGGGTGCCTGCCAGCTGGATGTCGGCCTGCGCGGTGGCCGTGTCACGCTTGCCCAGCGCGGTCTCGATCAGGGTCTCGAGGGCAGGGATGGCAGTGGTGGTGTTATCGTCAGCCATGGGTGGCGTCTCCATACAAAAAAACCGCCTCAAAGGCGGTTGGGGGATCAGGATGATTGAGCCGGGCCCGGCCAGTCAGCCGGGCGGGGAAGCGCGTGCAGGGGGCTTGCCGGGGCGCGTGGAGCCGGGCGGCACATCGAGGCGTTGCTCGACCGCGCTGCGCGGAACCGTTGCGGGGACCATCGCCGCCTTCTTGCCCGGCTGGTAGGCGGGCAGGTTCCACCCGCGCGCCTGGGCGATGGCGGTGACCACGGTCCAGACCAGCACCCATTTCGAGGTGGGGTCAGGCGGCCGCCAGAACCGCGCGATCAGGGCGCAGGTCGAGATCAGGAACGACAGAACCACCACGACATCCCCGGCATACTGGGCCGGGAGCATCGACAGCACATCCTGCAGGAGGGAGAATGGGTCCATGTCAGGCCTCGGCGTGCTGGGGCACGGCAGGCGCCGCGTGCAGCGCCTGGTCGATCTGGGGCAGGCCGAGATGGCCCGGCCCGTTCTCCATTGTTGCAATGCCCGCGATCAGCGCCCGCTGGGTGGCCGGATCGTGCAGGTCCAGCACGGTATCGGGCTGCACGTCCATATGGCTGCACAGGGCGTAAATATAGGCCCCGGTGGGGTTCTCGCTGGCAGGCGCATAGACCGATATGATGGCACGCACCGTGGTCAGTCCCCGCTCGCCATAGCGCAGCAACTGGTCGCGCAGCGCGCGGATGCCGTCCGCCATGGTGGGGAAGGCGGCAAAGCGGGGGTAGGGCACGCCGGTTTCCAGATGCGCGCCGGGCTGGCCCACGTAGTCGAGATTGCCGGGGTTGTTGTTGCGGATGCCGCGCGGGAGTTGGCTCATGGCGTCAGGTTCCTTGTTCGGGGCATTGCCTGGGCTCATGGATGTCCACCGTGCAGGAGCTGGCCGAACCAGTCGCAGAAGGGTGGATAGGCGAACAGGGCGGCGGCGATGGTGCCGATCACGGTGATCAGGCCGACGATGGCCGCCCCGATCTGGCGAAGGGCTTTCATGCCCCCGATGAGCTGGCCCATGCACTCGCGCATCTCGGTCGACAGGTCACGCACCTCGCCGCGCAGGGCGCGCAGGTCGGTCTCGGTTGATTCGACCTTGGTCTCGACGCGGACCAGC
Organism: Komagataeibacter sucrofermentans DSM 15973; assembly: GCF_040581405.1. Lineage (NCBI taxonomy): Bacteria > Pseudomonadati > Pseudomonadota > Alphaproteobacteria > Acetobacterales > Acetobacteraceae > Komagataeibacter > Komagataeibacter sucrofermentans. The sequence goes on along the minus strand of NZ_CP137157.1, from coordinate 1,348,565 downwards.
CGGTCGCGCAGCTGGGGATCATCACCGAACCCCAGCACTCTCCACAGAATGAACATCAGATTTCCAGGCAATAAAAAACCGCCTCATCGGGCGGTCGGGCAGGCGCAGTTTGTGCGGCTGGGTCAGGTCGTGGCGGCCGCCGCACTGGCCGTCATCACATCCGTGGGCTGGTCAGGCAGGGCGGTGCTGGTGGTGTCGGTGCCGCTGGCGATCGCGTTGATCGCAATCACGTAGGCTTTCATGTCAGCCGTAAAGGTCTCGCCCATTGCCGCCGCAAGATTGGCCTGCTGCGTTATCCATGCCTGCGCATTTTTCGCCTGCGTTTGCAACGGGACTGGCGGCGCGGGTGGCGAATACGGCACCACCTTTCCACCTGAAACGCCGATGCCTGAAAGGCCTATTGCGCTGTATTGCTCCGCTGTCAGTGCGATCAGATCAGAGGCGGCGGGTAAGCCCGACAGGTCATCATACTGGGCCATATCGTAGCGGGCCGTGACGGGCGTGGGCTGGGGGGCAGTCGTGTCATAGGCCACGTAATAGCGTGATGGATAACTCTGCTGCCAGGTCATGACACCACTCCTACGGCGGTAATAAAGAAACCAACGGTTCTTTTTATCTGATTCGTAATATCTTCCGCGTAAACACTAAAACCAGCGTTATCTACCCACTGGCCAAGGCTGTTTGGTCCACCGTTAAAGTTGGCAAGGGTCTGGTAACTGTCTTCGCTGTTTGTTTCTATGGACATAGACATGTGGGGGATCGATCCCGTGGCATAGGCAGTTGGAAATAGTACCCTTTTAGGACCACTGTTAGTCGCTATGTCCCCGCTCCAAAACTTCTGAACGAGAAGGTTTGGCGCTATTTTATAAGACAGATACAGTTGCCCGTTCACTGTCCCTTGCGTCACATTCTGCGGGTAGAAGGTCGTGACGTTCCCCGCCGCATCCGTAACCAGCACGTTCCCGGATGCGTCAAACTCAATATCGGCAATCTGGATATTGCCGGAGCTGGCAGCGGGCACGGAGCGGATATAGCGTGCTTCGGCCACCCGCGCACCCAGCGCGCCCTGCGTGGTGAAGTCCACCACGTCAGGCACTAGAAACCTGCCGGACCCGCTCAGGTCGAACGTGCCGGTAGAGAGCCGGTAAGTGCCCGCGTTCGCGGTGCCCGGCGTACCGCCTGTCACGGTTATGGTGGCATCAGGCGTGGCGTCGCCCGTAGCAGGCGGCCCTGCCGACCAGAACCGGTGCGTGACCGTGCTGGCCTTCGTCTTGTCGCCCCAGTCCATATCGCCGGTGACGTTGCCGCCGCCCAGCGGCAGGTAGTTACCCAGCGCCGAGGTCAGGGCCGTTGTGGTGGCCAGCCCCACGGTCGTGCTGCCGTAGGTGAACGCGGGCGCGGCCAGGGCGGCGGAATAATAGAGCACGCTGCCTGCCACGTCGCCCGTAGCCAGCACGCCGGGCGAGCCGAGTACGGCGCCCCCGGCTGCCTGTTTGGCCAGGGCCTTGATGGCGGCCGAGAGCTGCCCCCAGTTGGCGGGGTCCAGCTTCAGGCCTGCATCAAGAATGGGCTGGATGATCTCCGCCATGACCATGTTGTAGTGCGCGGCCGGGAAATCGGTGGCGGGGATGGTGGCCGCCGGGTTGCCATCCGTGGCCCAGCCGGGCGTGCCGGTGGCGGGCATCGTGTCGCGGTTGGCCTCGGTGACAGTACCGGTGCCGATGATGAGGTCCATCGAACAGCTATCCTTCGCTGTAGTTGAATATCAGGATGGTGTGGGCGGGTTTGCGCGCGGTCAGCTCGCATTGCAGGACCGTGCTGCCCCATGTGGCGAAGAGCTCGCCAAAGGCATTGCCAAAGCGCAGGGGTGTGACGGTGAACTGCGGAGCATTGACCTGCCACGTATGCGCCCAGGCATCGCCGCCGAAGGGCGTGCCGAACTTGCGGCCAAAGCGGCTGGGCGCGAACTCGGTGATGGTGATGTCAAACCCGAGGGTTTTGGCGAACTGGACGAAGTAAGGGATCGATGCGCCGCCACTATCGGTCAGCCGGGCCACGACCTGCGCGCGGCGCAGCTCGATGGTGGGACTCTCGCCCGCGCAGGGATCGGGCAGGCCGAGCGTTGCCTCCCATTCCGGCAGCAGGTTGGCCGTCGTGGAGGGGAAGGCATCGCCGATCAGCTCGCCAGCCGACTGCCCGCTGCGCTGGAATGTAGGCGCCCACACGCCCGAGATCTGGTAGGGCATGCCATCGGGGTCACGCGACCAGATGCGCCCGCGCGGCAGCAGGTTGAGCAGGGCGGTGCGGAAATCCGCAACCGAAAAGATGGGCGCTACCATGCGATGCCATCCGCGCCGCTCACCGTGCCCAGCACCGGCATGGAACCCTGATTCGCACCGACCACGGGATCGGTCGGGGATTTGACCTCGAAGCTGTCCAGCCCGATGGCGGCGATGGCCTCCTGCCAGTCATTGGGGTTGATGGTGCCACCGGGGGCGGATACGCGCCGGAACATGTCGGCCAGCGCGGTCTTGATGGCCGCATGGTTGGCCGTGGTGTCGCCCGTGCCGAGATCCGTGATGACGAAGTCCACCGGCTGGGCGATGGGGGCGCAGGTAATGACCAGCGCCGTGACGGGCCGCTCGGCCTGAATGGCGTTGGCCACAGTTAGCTGGTCGCCTGTGGCGGTGGTGTAGCGGGGATCACCTGCCGCCGTGCCGTCTGTGCCAACGGGAAAACCGCCGGTGGCGGCATTGGCCTCATCGAGCATGATGTAGACCACCACCGTGCCCGCGCCGAAGCCGTTGCCCACACACCAGGCGCGGGTGACGCCGGTCACGGCCTCGGCCCAGTCCACGTAATCCGCCTGTTTGCCGTCCTGCCCCTGCGCCTGAAAGGCTTCCATCACGCGGGTGCGGAAATCATCCTCGCCCTCGATGTCGGCCCCGCTGACCGTTACCCCCGTGACCGTGCCGCTGGTCTGGATGCCGGGCACCGGGCTGGACAGGGTGACGATGGTGCCCAGCGTGACGCCCGCGCTGCCGGTGCTGCTGGCGGTCCAGTTGACCACGGTCTGGCCATCGGTCGTGACACTCTCGGCCGAGGCGGTGGCCAGCACGCCGCCCTGGAGCGCGAACTGCGTGCCTGCGGGGATGGTGCTGGTGCCGGTGGCCGGGAAGGTGGCCGTGCCGGTCGCGGCCGTGGCCCCCTTGCGGTACACGCCCTTGAGCGCGCCCCATGCGGCCAGATATTCATCCGTAGCCGTCCACGGCACGGATTGCAGGGCAACCCAGTCGATATAGCCGTAATGCAGCCACGCCAGCCCGGCCAGCACCATGGCCAGCACATACAGCACGGAGAAGCGCAGCACGGCCACGACGCCAGGGATGCCACCGCTGACGACATCCTGCAGGGCCTGCTGGCGCAGCTGCGACAGGGTGGGGCGTGGATAGGCCATATCAGGTCAGGCCCTCCCAGGCCCATGAGAAGGTAAAGGTTTGGGGCGTGCTGTTGCCCGGCTGGGTGAGGGTGACGGAGAACTCCGCCATGGTGGGGATGGTGGCGCTCCACCACGCATTGACCGCGAGCGAGCGGACCACGCCATCATCGACCAGCCATTGCAGGGCCTCGGTGCAAATGCTCTCGATCTCGCGCGGGATGGCCCTTGTTCCGACCTTCACCGCGCGTCTGAGCTGCCACAGGCGGGAGCCGATGGGCAGGTCGGCAAAGGCGTCGCCCCACCAGCCGCGCCGGTCGGCCCCGGCAGACCCCGGCGCGCCCGTGGGCGACTGGATGCCTGCGGCCGTGTCGGCCGAGGAGGGCTGTTCGGGTGCAACCCGGTCGGTAAAAAGCGAGACCATCACGGCCGAGCGCAGCGGGTTATCGAGCGCCAGGTCACCGGACACGATGGGCCAGTCGCCACGAGCCTCGCGGACGTTCCAGGTGATTGCGATATCCATTATGTTTCCGTGGGGCTGTACGTGCGTTGACTCGCAGCGTCGTTATCTTTTGTGCTATCAAGCCGTCAGGAGGCCACCATGACCGTAGATACCAGCAGCCTGATTCTTGAGCAGCTTCGCCTGATCCGCAAGGAAATCGCGGACCTGCGTACCGTGACCCTTGCAAACGCAGACCGCTCCCGCAGGCTTGAACGCCGCCTTGAGGAAATGCGTGATGATATTGAACTCATGATGAAGGCGGAACTCATGGGGCGTCTCGGGCATTTCGAGACGCAGGTGGAAGCCCGGCTGGATGCAATGTCGGACCGGATCGGGGAAATTGCACACGGCAAGGCATGATTGTGATCTCCATGGTCCTGATGTGATGCCCGGCTGCAGGGTTTGGTCATGATAGAAACCAGCTATGATCCCGAGGCCGACGCCATGTTCATCCGGGTTGGGCCGGAAGGGGCAAAATCCGTGGAAACCCGCGAAGTCTCCCCCGGCGTGATGTTGGACTATGACGCTGATGGCACGCTGATCGGCATCGAGGTGCTGGATGTGCGCGAGCGCACGTCGCGCCCGGTCCATGGGGTCGCGGCGGAGTAAGCATCAGACGGGCGGACCCGTATCCGCGCCGTTGTTGCCGTTGGAATGTTCGTGGCTGGACAGCTTCTTGCCCTGCGCCACGACTTCGTTGCCGGTGATGGTGCCGGTGGCGGTCAGGTCGCCCGTTACGGCTGTCTTGCCGTTGGCGGGAGCGATGGCGACGGAGCCGTCCGCCTTGAGCCAGATCCGGCTGCCGGTCCTGGGGTGGTAGAGGCAGACCTCGCCGGGTTGCAGGTCTTTTGGCCTGCCGTTCTGGTCATTGCTGGCGATGGATACGCCGCGCTGGCGGTTGCCGCCGATGAAGACGATGACATGATCGGAATCCGCCAGCGGGCGGCTGGCGAAGCCTGCGTGCTGCATGAGCGGCATGTCGCTGTGGATTTCGCCCATGGCCAGCGTGGCCTGCACGGTGGGCGTGGCCGCTGCCTCATCGGTATCGGCGGTCTGCCGCCCGATGCCGATCAGCATCATCACGCCACGGGCGACGCGGGGAAGAAATGACATCTGGCACCTTCAGCCCTGCTGACCCTGACCTGATGCAAGCGCCTGGAAAAAGGCGCTCTGCATCAGCGGATTGATGATCGGTTCAACCGCATAGGCGGCGGGGTCCATCAGCGCGACATCGGCATGCGTGCCTTCACCGATGGCCTGCCTCAAGACCAGTTCGCCGATCAGCAGATCAGCCGGCTGCGCGCCCCCCAGACAGGAAACAGGCGCGAGCGTATTCGGCAACCACAGGTTGCCAGCATCATCGCGCCAGCTATCGCAGGTTACGGAGATCGGATAGGCGCGGCCATATCGCCGGTTGACTTCCCATTGCACCCGCTGGCGGGCGATCTCGGCATTATTGTCACCAATCTCCACCGGAATGAGCATGTTGCGGGTGCGTGTTACGCCCCTGTCAAAAGCCTGCGCATCGAATGGTGCCGTATTGGCACGTATCTGCTGCACGGCCTTGCCTTCCTGGGGCAATTCAAACAGCGTGATGGCGCCGATGTTCAGGGCCTGCACGCTGGAGAAGCGCCCGGCCATGCTGCGCACGCGCTGCATGCGCTCGATGTTGCCGCCCAATACAAAGCCGCTGGATGCGCGCCGGGAGCCAACCCGTGACATACAGATGTTTCCATCGGGCCGGTCATAGAACAGCACGGCGGCGAGGCGGGTGACGCGCTCGATCATCTCATAGGCGGTTTCCGTCAGGATGGCGGAGAAGGCCTGAATATCGGTATCACCCGCGCCATCCACCGAGATCACCTGTATGCCAGCAAAGGCGGAAACGGCGCGGGCGATGGCCAGCGCGTTCGTGCTGTTCATCTGGAAGGTGCTGAACTCCGCCGCGCATTCCACCAGATCGATGCTTTTGGATGCCAGCTGCACCTCGATGCTATGCTGCCCGGGTGCGATGTCCTCCACAATGGTCTGGACATAGCCTGTGAACACCAGCGTGCTGCCGATCAGGAGCTGGCAGCTATCGCCTTCCACCAGATCGACGGTACTGGCTGCATTCGCACCCTGCGTGGTCATGGACAGGGTTGCCGTCCAGGGCATGATTTCCACGCCCATGCGGATGGTCGCACCCGTCCATGTGCTGATGGCCCAGGCCTTCGTGCCGCGCAGGATGATGACCGAGACCTGATCGGACGGCTGGGGCGTCCAGCCCACAAAATCGGACAGGGCAGATAGTACACCGCTCATGATGATAAAGCCTCGAAACTGGTCGGCATGAACGCCGGGTGAATGGGATTGGCGCGCTGGATCAGGTCCGTGGCGCGGGAGCCGTTGGCATAGACCTGCTGGGCCAGCACCAGCGCGGGCAGGGGCGCGTTGCGGGTAACGGTAACCAGATCGGGCAGCCGCGCTGCCCGGTCGGCCAGGTCCTGCAGCACCTGGGCGCGCAGGTTGCGCAGGGCCTGAAAGGTAGCGTCATCGCCGCCATCCGCCGCGATCACTGCCTCATCATCCAGCATGGCGCCGATGCGCGTGCGCATGGCCTGCGCCTCATCCGACGTGGCGGGCTGCCAGTCGGCCAGGGCGTAGGCCAGCGAGAGCAGGGCGGCCTGCCTGCACAGCGTTGCGGTGGCGGTCTGTGCTGTTGCAATCGCGCCGCCGATCGGTGCGCCCGAGGCCACGACCGATGGGCTGTAGGTGGCCAGCGGCATGAGCACGGCAATCTGCCCGGCGGGATCGGCTATGGCCGAGCGGATGGATTCAGGCACCACAAGGATGGCAGCGCCTAGCGCGGATGGATCCGCCGCATCCGCCAGGGCGGCTACGTTATCGCTGACCGTCTGGGTACTGGTGGTAAGTCCGGCGAGGATGGTATCGACCGTAGCATTTTCATCCACCACGGCCCCGCTGCCGTTGGCGTAACGCCCGATATTGCCGGGGAGCGCCGCCATGGCGCCAGAGAAGGCGCGAGGGGAGCGGATGGCTCCGTTGGCCCTGCTGCCCCAGTCAGACGCCATACCGCGCCCGGCATGCAGCACGGTTGCACCGTAGCTGTAGGGGGCGAGCGTGGTGGTGGCGTAATCGGACGAGATGGCCGAGCCAAACGCCACAGCCGCAACGGCTATGGTGGCATGAAGTGCCAGCAGGATGGTGGAAGACAGGTAGGAACTGGACTCGATAAACTCCAGCTCGATGTCGATGATGTGCATCACCCCGTCACGGGCGTACCAGTCGCACCGCAGCAGGCTGGCCTGTATGGCCCCGATGGTGGGGTGGATCAGCAGCCCCGTGCCCTTGGTCTCGGCTGCCTTGACCAGCAGGTCACGCTGCGCCCAGCATTCCGGCCCGATCAGAAAGCCCCGGAAGCGGTAGGGACGCGGCCCGCGGCCCATGTCTTCCACCCATGGCGTGTCGTTGTAGGGATAGACATGCAGCGCGGTGCTGCGGCCATTCTGGCCACCGCTGCCCACCACCACGAACGGGACGCCCCGGAAGGAGGCCTGCAGGTATTCCTCGGCCAGGGTGGTGAGAGTGCCGGACATGTCAGCTTCCTGTTGCGGTTATCTCGGGGGGCATGGCCCGCTGGGTCTGGATCTGGGGCCGCACGGTGGTACCCGGCGGAGCGTCAGTTACCTGGACTTTCGTGCCGTGCGGCGCATGCACCGAAATCCCGACATTGACGTTTGCAGGCGCGTTCCCCCCGCCGTCGCCCGCGTTGCCGCCAAAAAGCGGGGGCGTGGCTACCCCGCTTGTTGCGTTCAGGCGGTCACGCGTCCGGCGTATGCGCTGCATTTCCGCTGCGATGGCGGCGTTGGAGGCAAGGTAATGCTGGGTCTCGCTAGGCAGGCCCGCATCGATGTGGGTGCGCGCATATTCCTGCACTGCCTTGCTGTTGGGGCCAGCGTTATAGGCTGCATCTGCCGCCAGATAGTCGCCTTTGAAGCGATCAACCTGCATTTTGTAATACCGCGCGCCGGCATCGAGGTTCTGCCGCCAGTCATAATTCGGGGCATTGACGGAATCCGCCACGCCCAGGGAGCGCGCGGTGTCGGGCATGAGCTGACTTGGCCCGAATGCACCAGCCTTGGATGTGCGGTCATAGCCGCCTGATTCGGTCTGGAGCAGAGCGAGGAAATGGTCGGGGTCGAGGCCATATTTCTGGGCAGCGGCAGAACCGGCATCATAGATGTCTTTCTGCAGGGGGCCGGTGTTGACCACGGTATCGCGCCCGCCGCCCGTGCGGAATGGCTGGCCGGCGAGCAGCTTGTATTCGCCATAAGCGAGCGCGCCATACAGACCACCACGCATGAGCATGCCGCCGCCGCGCAGGGTGGCACCGGCTACACGGCCAAGCCAACCCTTGCCGCCAGCCGCAACGCTTGCGGCAGCAGAGGCATCTGCCGCCGCCGTTGCCGCCGCAGCCATGGCATCGAATGCGGTTGCAACGGCATAAATACCGCGCACGATGCGCAGGGCGACCAGTCCCTCCATGGTCAGGAGGATCTCGTTACCTACGGATTGCCAGCCACCGAGTTTGTTGACGACCGTTTCGGTGGCGTGTGCAATTCCTGTTATGTCGCCCTTGATCTTGTCCCACCCGCCATTGCGGAACCAGTAGGAGAACTGCTTGACGTAATTGCCGATATCCTGCGCGATCCAGTCGCGGTTGCTGTCGATCAGATCTTTCAGGAAATGGTTCAGGTCAACCAGAGCGGGCGATGCTGCGTCCGCTATGACATCACCGAAATGTTCGACGGAAAGGGTCAGGTCCTTCTGGGATTCCCGATAGGCATCAGCCCGGTCGGCCATCTCCTTTGTCATCCATGACTGGCGCTCACCCTCTTTGCGGTGACGCTGCCACGCCTCGTCCGTCTCTTGCAAGACGGTCTGTAACTGTTCCCCCGCACCCCCCAGCAGTGCGGTTGCCGCTATTGTACGAGCAACCGGGTCGCGTAAGCCGCGAATGGAATGCGCAACGCGGTCAAAAAACTGATCCATGGGGAGCTTTTCCAACTCCTTCATGTTCAATCCAAGTGCCTTGAATTGAGCCAATGCGCGCGGATCCATGCCATGCAACGCATGCCACCGCGTTTGCGACAGCGTCTGGAGCGCCCCGGTCATGGCCTCGGCGGAACTGCCGGACAGGCGGGCGGCGTTCTGCATGGCCTGCAGTTTCTGGGGCGCCATGCCCATGCTGCCCGATACCGTGCGCAACTGGGTGCCGAACTGCCCCCATGCATCCACCAGCCGGTACATGCCCGCTAGGCTGGCCGAGCCGGTAATGACGCCCAGCACCGGCACGATCTGGCCGATATAGCGGAACGCGCCCAGCGCCTCGCGCGCTACCCCCACGAAGCCGTTTTTCAGGCGGGTGAGGCCGGACAGCGACGCAAACCGCCCGAAGGCGGCCTGCGCGCGGCGCACGGGGGCCTGTAGCCCCGCAATGCGCTTGTTGATCTTTTCCAGCGTGGAGCTGGCCCGATCGGCTGCTGAAATGACGACCTTAACGCCGCTGTTTGCCACGTGCAGCCTCCCGCTTGCGATGTTCGTTGATGCGTGTGGCCTGCGCCAGCAGTTCCGCCATGCGCTCGCCTGTCAGGCCCTCGACATCACCGAGGGAAAAGCCCTGAAAGAACAGGCCCAGCTCCGGGCCTAGATCGGCCCAGCCAGGGGGCCATTGCGAAAAAAACCGGTCAGGTAATCCGCCGCCCGCGCGAACTTGCTGATCGGCATTTTGAGAACGGCCGCCTTGGGCCATTCACTGACCGCCTCGACCAACGAGATTTCCGACAGCATGAAACCTTCCGGCGTGCCGCGCGTCTCGAAGGCCTGCGCGGCCCTGCGCTCGCGCACCTTGGGTGGCCGCAACTCCATGGTGGTGAAGGTGCGGCCAACCGCCTCGATCGGGTTCTCGAAAATTAAAGTGAGGGAGGGGGAGAGATCGGGCTCCGCGCCCTCGGGCCTGCGGGCGTCATCCTGAAAATGCGTGACGTAGGCGACTGCGCGGTCCAGCACATGGCTGGGCAGCTCGCCCGTGGCCAGCGGCGGCCAGCCGCTGACCAGTTCGACCAGCCGGATCTGGGAACTGTAGACCGTCTCCAGACTGGGGCGCTTGCCGATGACCTGCGCCGCCGAGAGGATGTGGAAGACGTTGGGCTCGCCCAGGACCATTTCGTCAAACTCACGGCCATCCTTGAGGATGATCGGGTCATCGAGCACGATCACGCTGTCATCCGTGCGTGCTGGCAGCTCTTCATCGGGCTGCCCCAGTGCTGCCATGACTTCCGCATCGGTGGGAGTTTTGTGGTGGGGATGGGTCACGAGACGGTGTCCTCGGTTACGGTGGCGCTGTCGACGTGGAACTCGAAGGTGCCTTCCTGCGTGTTCACGGCGATACGTTCGGTGTGCCAGGCATCATTGGCGGTGATGACCTTGCCGTTGGCGTTGACCAGCACGACGGTCAGGCCGGATGCGCCCTGCAGGGAGCTGACGGCAAAATCCCGCCGGTCACGCAGGGTGGCCTGGATGAAGCCTTCACCGGGCATGGCGGTGAAGCCTTCGACCATGGTCTGGCCCTTGGCGGTTTCATTGACATCACCCGAGGCCTGCCACTGGGCCTCGCCCACGACGTTGAAGGGGATGCCGTTGATGGTGAGGGTCGCGATGCCGCCGAGCGGCCCGCGAAAGACGGTTCCGGACATGGCGGCTCCTTACGATTTGACGAACTGGCAGTTGCCAGCGATGACCCAGAGCTGGTTGGCGAAATCGTATGGCATGAGTAGGAAGACCTGCCCGCCACCCTGATTCTGCGCCTGTAGCTGATCAGCGAAGGTATCGGCGTTCTGTGCCCAGAACTGCGTGCACTGCCAGCGGTAGCGGGCCGCGCAGGCCTTGCCGATCAGTTGGGCGGTTGTGGCTTTCGCACCGGCCGGGATCTTCGTGCCATCGGCTACGAGGATGAAGCCGCCGAACATCAAGGCGAGGAAGATGCGCATGTCCTGCAGGCAGATCATGGCGGTCATCAGCGTCTCGATGTCGAGGTAGCTGTTATCGGGCACGCCCTCGGCGTTTTCCTGATAGGTGGTGAGCAGGCGCTCGATATTGACCGTGCCGCTATCGTCCACCGTAAACGTGCTCATGCCATCCCACAGCAGGCTGTTGCGCTGGGGCAGGGTGAAGCGCCCGGCATCGGTGGGGGGCATGACCGTCAGGGCAACGCCCGTGACCGGCAGGGCCGGGTTGATGCGGATGCTGGCCGCCACCTGCGCGCCGATCTGGGCAGCCCAGACCATGGGGGAGGATGGGCTGTCAGAGATCGCCATGATGGTGGTGTGCGGGTCGTTCTGGGTCAGGCCGAAGGCCGTGGCCTCGCCATACGTGCCCCTGTAGGCGGTGATGCCGTGGCCGTAGAGCTGCTCCATCGGAGCCCATCGACCGTCGGTGTTGTTGAACACCTGCTTGAAGACATCGAGGGTGGCCGTGTCGGTGTAGGGATGGAGGAACAGGTCATAGACCCGGTCACCCAGCCCGGCCAGCGCTGTGGCCAGCGTGGTGGGGTTCTGCGTGCCGCCGGTCATCTGGCCCAGCGTTACGGCAACGCCCGTGGGCAGGGACTGCCCGCCAGCGGTGCCCAGCAGGTTGACGCCCAGCAGGATGTCATTGCCGCACAGCCCCTTGTTCAGCGCCGTGACGTTGATCTGGCCTGCTGTGGTGGCGTCGACCGCAAGCGTGACCGGCAGGCCGGTGACCGCCTGGGCGGCTGTGACCACGTTTTCAGCAATGGTGGCCGCCGTGTCGCCTGCCGTGACCAGCGTGGGGATGAGCTGGTCGCCCACATACAGGCACAGCGTGCCGGATGCGGAAGCGGGGCCAGTGATGGTGACCGTGCCCCTGGCGGCAACGGATGCGGCATCATCAGCCAGCGGCAGCACCCAGACCTCGCCCAGCGGATCGACGCTGAAATAGTTCTGCACCATGATCGCGGCCTGCGAGCCTGTGCCGTACAGGCCCTGCGCATCGGTGACGCCAGCGGACAGGCGCGCCGTGCCCGCAAGGGCTGCGCCCGTGGTGGTCTGGGCCACGATCAGGACGCGGCGGCCGTAGGAGGCGGTATTCGCCCTGGAATTGTCCAGGGCAAAATAAAAGCCGGGCACCCGGTTGTTGGTCGGGTAGCCCGGCACCGTGATGGAGCCGCTCATGCGTGGGCCTCGGCAGGGTCAGGGGTGACTGCCGCGCCGCCACTGGCGGGCGCAGGCGAGGGGGCGGGGATGGCCGCAGCGGTGGATGCGGCGGGCGGCGTGGCCTGCACCACATCGCCATTGCGCAGGAGCAGGAGCCAGAAGCCGGTTTCGGGCACGGTCTCGCCCTGCGCCCTGAGCAGGCGCATCGTGCCGGGCCACCGCACTGCGCGGCCCGGGGCGGGTTTTACAAACATGGGGAAGGGCCTCGGTTTTAGGTGGTGGGGACCTGCATACCGGCGAAATCCGTGTTGCCGTTCGCGGTCATGGTGCCGGTGATCTCGGTCAGGGCGGGACCGTTGGCCAGATAGTATTCGTCGAACTCCAGCCCCATGCGGATGGTGACCGCGCCCAGATGGCGCGAGCCGCTGCTGTCGATCGAGATACGGGTATCGATTTCCGTGACCTGCTGGATCTGGGCCTGAAAGCTGGCATCCTGCATCAGGGCGTATTCGATCTGGGCGGCCAGCAGGTCGAGCGTGTCCTCGACCTTGGCCGGAGTGCCGCCGGTCACGCGCCCCTCGATCTGGAGATAGGCCACGCGGCGGAAACCCGGCTGGGACCGCCCGAGGCTGGTGCCCTGATCGATGGGCACCTGCAGGTAAACGTTTGGCAGAACCGCGATCGTGGAAGGCAGGCTGCGGGCGGTATAGATTTTCTGCCCGGCCACGGTGCTCGCGTTCAGCAGGACCGCAGCCGCCGCCTCACGAAGGATTACCCGGTATGGGGTCATTTTCATGGTCCGCGTTGTTGAGGGTCAGCAGCATGCCGCCCCGGCCATCGGGCCGGGTTTCACGCACGCGGTAGAGGGTGCCCCGCATGGTCAGCAGGTCACCCTGCGCGGGCGTGAAGGCAAGCTGCGAAAGCTGGATGCTCACGACCGCATCATCGCTGATGATATTGGTGGGGGTCAGGCCATCGATCTGGTCAGCGAAGGCCGGTTTGTAGGGCACATCGGGTATGCCGGTGATGGTGTATGAGCCGCCTGCGGCTGGCTGATAGACGATGTCCTCGCCAAAGGTGCCCATGCAGGGACCAAGGGCGAGAGCATCGAAATCAATGCTCATGCACCGGGTTCGGGCGTGGGTGGCGGATCCACCTGTAGTGGTGGCAGATCAGGTTCATACAGGCGTACGTGGCCGAGGCGGATCAGGTGATCCGCCTCATCTGCGGGCAGGTCGAAGGGCACGCCGACCGGAACCTTTTTCCTGCCGTTAAACAGGATGCGGCCGGGCAGCTTGACGACTTTTTTTGTAGCTCCGGGCATGATCAGTCCGCCGATGATGTAACAGTGGCCACCAGGCACGCATTGACCCGGCTGGGGATGACGATGGGTGCTGACTGGAGCATGAGGAACCGCTGGGCCGGGTCTTCCTGCAGCCACGACTTGGGCGCGTAGGCCATGGCACCATAAGCGAAGGCAGGATCCTTGATCGCGCCATAGGCACGGGTGCCGTTCATCTCGGTGGAGATGGCGAGCACGGTGCCGTCGGGGATCATGGGCTGCTCGACGTTGTCGTCATCAACGTACCAATCGTTATACAGCCACACGCGGTAGGTGCCCCAGTAGCCCATCAGCACCGCGCCCATATCGGCCAGCGGGCCGAGGATCAGCCTGGCCTCGTCATTGGCGCGGATGGAGGTGTTCAGGATGGCGTTCTTGACTTCGTCATCCTTGATCAGGGTATTGTAGGGCGTGTTCGTGAACACGAGGTCGGTCACGCGCGCGCCGCTGATCTTGAGCACCATGGTCTGCCACAGGCGCACGTCATCGGTGGGGTTGGCCACCGTGGCTGCGGCATCCCACAGGCCTGTGCCGGTCTTGACCACGGTCAGGCTGGCATCGCGCCCGTAATCGATGACGCTGGTGGGGAAGCCCTCGCCCGAGACGGTCAGCTTGCCGGTGACAAGCGCCTGGGCGGCCATCCATTCCTGCCGCCGCTTGAGCATGTCGACCTGATCGGCCAGCTCGAAGACCAGATTGGCCTCCATGCGTTCCTGGGGTGTCATGCGGCCGCCGCCATTGATCATCTCGCCGCCAGCGATGCGCTCGCCAAGCATGCGGCGCACGGGGCGCAGCAGGTCGGGGGCACGCTTGTCCTTGACGTAAGGCGGCTCGAAGGTGGAGGTGGCGATACGACGCTGCTCGACCAGCTTGCCCTCGACCATGGGGCTGACGAAAGGCGCCATGCGCCGCTTGCCGACATCCACGTCGATCGAGACATACTGCGTGTCGCTCTCGACGATGTTGGGGAAGAACGTGTCGAGCAGGAAGGTCTGGGCCAGTTTGAGGTTACTGACGACCTGCACGAGCACGTTGGTGTCATAAATTGTGGGAAAGCTCACCGCACTTGCTCCGTCAGGTCGGGTCTGCCGCGGTTACGGCATTCTTGAGGTAGATGTTGGCAGGCCGCAGGGCAGCGGCCAGCGTGGCTGCCGTCCAGCCCGTGCCCATGGTGACGGCGTTCTGGTTGAACTCGCCACTAAAGTAGCAGCCAGCACCGGCCACATCGCCTGCCGTGGTGTCATAGGTATCGGCAAGCACTGCGATGGGCGTCTGGCTGCCATCGGTCGCGGCGGAAGTGGACACGACATATTTGCCGGTAGCCGTAACCACGCCGAGCACCGTGCCGCGCATGAGCACGCCCTGGGCGCCGGCGAGGGTGACGTTTTCGGTCACGCGCGGGTAGACGCCCGCGATCAGCTGGTCGGGCTGATAGGTGGCATCAAAGGCGGCAGGGGTCTGCGGCCAGATGCCGTTTACTGTGGTGGAACCACTCATGATCTGGGGTCCTTACTTGCCGGTGAGGGATTTGTGCCGCTGCATCATGCGGTTGGCGAGAGCCGTGGCGTCGTCGCCACCGCCGTTCTGACGGCTTGATTCCCGCCGCGTGGGCACGGGCTGCACCCGGCTGCTGGCCATGCGCTCATCAAGCCGGTTGAGCGCCGAGGGTGCGCTGGCCTGCACGGGCGCCTGCGGCATAGCGCTGGCGGTGACCCGCAGCAGGTTGATGGCGGCCGAGCGGGGCATGTTGGTGTTGAAGGCCAGCTCGGCGGCGGCAACCGGGTTCAGGGCTGCGGCGGGATCGCTGAAGATGGCGGCGCAGCGGCCACGCTCGCGGGCGCGGGCGCTGGCCTTTTCTTCATCGTCCTCATCTTCCGCATCGGCGTCATCATCGCCAGCATCGTCGTCGCCTGCGTCATCGCCATCGTCCTCGGCCTTTTTTGCCTTACCGGCTTTCTTCGCCTTCCTGGACTTGCGGCTTTTGCGGGGCGGCGGTTCATCCTTACCGCCTTCGTCTTCACCGTCCTCGGGGTCTTCGCCTTCGGCGCGGCGGGCGTTCTGGTCTTCGTCCTCATCATCCGTGGCGGCGCGGGGCGTGCCGAACAGGTGGGCAAACCGGGATTTCTTGCGCAGGGACATGGGCATGTGCTCCATAAAAAAAGGCCCCGTCAGGGGCCTGCATGGTGTGGGTGACCGGGAGCGGTCAGAGCTTCATGAAGGCCGCGATGGCCTCCTCGGGCGTGGCGATCTGGTCCGCCAGCCCGAGATCGATGCCGCGACCGCCGAGGAAGGTCCCGGCCTGCGTGTCGCGGACGGTGCCCAGGTCGAGGTCGCGGTTGCGGGCGACCTGGGAGACGAACAGTTCCCCCATCTCATCGATCATGGCCTGCATGCGCTTGCGCGAGCCATCGGTGAGCGGGGTTGTGGGGGCGCCATCGGTCTTCTGGGCGCCATACTGGAACGTGGTGACAAGGATGCCCGCCTTTTCCAGCGCCTGGGTGATGTCGACATGCATGCCGACGCACCCGATGGAGCCAACCCCGCCAACGCGGGGCACCGTGATGAAATCAGCCGATGATGCCAGCGCGTAGGCGGCGGAATAGGCGGTGTCATCCAGCACGGCCCAGATCGGCTTTTTGCCGCGCGCCGCGTAGATGACATCCGCCGTATCGGCGCATTCCGACACCGTGCCGCCGGGGCTGTTGATCAGCAGGGCGATCTTGGACACGTCGGGGTTGTCCAGCGCATCGGCCAGGGATGAGCGGATGGCGCTGTAATAGGTGACACCCGACCATGACCAGCCACGACCGGGCAGCAGCACGCCGGAGACGGGGATGACGGCGATGCCCTTGTGGATCTCGTAAGGGGTATCGTCATTCACCTTGTCACCGAAGAAGGATTCAGCCGATGCGCCATCACGGAACAGCCGGGCCATGATGGCCGTCCGGCTGGCCGAGAGCGCCAGCGGCTGGTTGAGCAGCAGGGTGGAAGGGTGCATCAGCTCGCATCCGGTTTCTGTGGTGGTGTTGCGGTCTGGGTGGCGGTCTGGCTCTGGCCGCCGGACCAGTCGGGCGGGGTGAGCCCGCATTCCTGGAACTTGCGGACCTCGACGGCACGCTGGTCGACATATTCCTCCCAGTCGCCACCGGCGTTTTCCGCGACCTCATTCTCGAGCGTGGACAGGCCTGCATCCATGCCGAGGATCGAGCCCTGCCGCTCGGCCACGGGATCGAGCCAGCCACGGCCCGGACCGAGCCACCGGCAGCGGGCCAGTGCGGTCTTGATGGCAGGGAAATAGCGCGAGAGGAAATCTGGCGGGCAACCGCGCGGCAAGGGCAGATCATTCAGGCTTACGCATTCTTCCAGCCAGGCGGCACGGATGCCGGAAGCGAATCCCTTTGCGACGTTCTCACGCCTCCTGAACAGGGTTTTCCACGCCTCGCCCAGCGCGCCGCGTGCCGAGCTGTAATTCACATCCGACCAGTTGTTACTGATCTGCATGGTTGCCATGCCGGTGCCGGATGCGACGTTGCGAAGCATGGCGTTCTCGAACTGCTCGAAATTGGAATCCGGCCGGGCGGCGGACACGGTGCCGATTTTCTCACCCGGAGCGAGGATCGGCATGCGCGCATTGCCCAGCATGACCGAATTGCCGCCATGGAAGTCGGTGCGCAGGGCCTGATAGCCGCTGACCACCTCATCGCCGCCCAGCGCGTCTTCCACAAGGGCGGGGTCATAGGGTGATTCCACGAACGCGCCGAAAATGGCGTTGATGATGGCGGCATCCAGTTCCGTGCCGTCATACTTGATCAGCATTTTCAGGCGCTGGACAACGGGGGTCAGGATACCTGCGCCGCCGCGATGCTGGTCCGCGCGCTCCGACTGGAAATAGTGAACGATGTTGGCGCGGCCCCAGTCGGTCTCGCGCGGGATATAATCCCAGATCACGGTATCGGCTGCCTGCATCCAGTCGCCCTGGTGCGCGCGACAGATATGGTAGCCGACAGGGGCACCATAATCGTCAATCTCGACACCGCCCCGGATATGCTTGAGGTCCCAGTTATACTGGGGGTTGGAGAGGCGGTCAGGGTCGATCAGGTGGAAGGCTGTGGCATATTCCGCGCCACCGGCACGAACACGCTCGGGAATCCAGCAGACCTGCGCCAGACAGTCGCCATCGACGAGGTGATGGCGGAAGGCGACCCACATCATCTGGGTGAAGGTCAGGCGGCGCCCGGCATCACAGAACCGATCTTCATCTTCGGCCCAGCAGCGCCAGTGCGCATCGACCTCACGCGCCCATTCTTCGGCCCACATCGCATCGAAACTGTATCCGGTGCGGACGCGCAGGCTGCGGTAGTCCGGCTTTGTGATGGGGCGAAACGTGCCACCGATGGCGTTGTCCAGCACGCGGGTGATGGCGCCCGATGCCCAGCCATCGTTCCGCACCAGGTCGCGGATGCGAGACACGATGCGGTCGCGGTAGACGTTCAGTTCGACATCAGGTGACCAGAGCAGCGGGTTCCATGCCGCCATGTGCGGACTGGTGATGTCTGCCGCGTCATAGGGTGTCTGCCCGAAACCACCATTCAGCGCGGCAGCCCGGCGCGGGCGGGGGCGCTGGACAGGCGGCAGCGGCCTGCCATCCGGCCCCAGTATCCTGACCGTGGGTTGTGTCATCGGTACATGAACCTGACAGGCCTGCGCCGGTTGGTCCCCAGGGCGGTCTGGAGGAGCTGGATATAGGCGGTGAGGTCGGCCCGGTTGGCCGAAGTGTAGGTGACAGAGCGCGACCCGTTGACCTGCGAGAAGGACACCGAGACCGGCTTTCCGCCGATCATGAGGTCGTGCATGGCCTGCTGGGCCGCCGCGAGGTTGGCCTGCAACTGCTCGCGCGTGAGGCCGGACAGGATGGTCTGCTGCGGCCTGATGGGCGGGTAGGCTGTGAATGTCATTCGAGGCGCTTTCGTATGGCGTAGCGAACGGCCTTGCCGATCATGGCTTCGGTGTTCTGGTCGGCTGCGTCCTGCACGATCTGCTCGACCGGCAGCACGGCGCGGTAGGTGGGCTGGCGGACAAAGATGAGGATGGGCACCACGTTGCCGGGACCGATGAGCTTGTAGATGCCTTTGGCCCGGCCGTTTCCTTTCTCGCGGGCGATGAAGTATTCCGAGCGCTGGCCGCGAGCGTTCTGGCCCCTGCGGGCCAGCCGCTTTGCCGTGCGATCGGTCATGTTCTGCAGCGGGTCCTGCATCAGGCCGAAGCGGCTGAGGATGCGCACGATTTCGCCGCGCTCGATGTTGCCGTACGCATCGAGCGGCGCGCCGCGACCGGGCACCCAGTACTGATCGCCCACGATGGGGCGGAGCGCCTTTTCCGATTTCTTCATGGGGCGTGGGCCGCCGAAGATTTCAGGGCGCAGGTAGTCATAGGCTGCGGTGCCGCCGGGAGCGAAGTCGCGGGTAGCGACCCATGCCGTCTGGTCCTGCGGCGTTGCCGTGCGCACGAAAAAGGCGTTTTTCGTCCAGGGCTTGGGGTTGTTGAACACTTCTTCCATGCGGGACTGGACCGCGCGCTTGGCAACGCCTGCCACGCGGTTCAGACCATGGGCTATGGCACCGGGTAGCTCATCCTTCGTGAGCTGGGCGAAGGCCTGGAACAGGGCCGAGCTATCAACTGACACTTTGAGATCGAGCGGCACGGCTCCCTCCTGTATTAACGGGCCAACCGTGCGGCCAGCCTCTTGCGGCGTTCCTCGCGTGATGTGGCGGATGGCGCTGGCGTGGTTACAGCCTGCGTCGCGGCCTTCATGCTGGCCGCCAGGGCAGTGATGTTTCGTGCCGCAGCCTCTTCCTCCATGGAAACCACCATGGTGTTGACATCCCAGGATGCGGCCCATCCGGGCGGGCTTTCCCACGGCATGCGGGGGAGGCCGAACAGGAAGGCCATGACGTTGGTCATGGTCATGAGGTCAAGCGCTTCGTTGCGAGCGTTGGGCGATACCTTGGCCCAGCGCCCGTCGCTGGAACGCTGCTCGGCCACCAGCTGGTCGAAGAACGGGTGAGGGGGCTCGGCTGCGCGCAGCGCGGCCGGA
Source organism: Komagataeibacter sucrofermentans DSM 15973 (assembly GCF_040581405.1). NCBI lineage: Bacteria > Pseudomonadati > Pseudomonadota > Alphaproteobacteria > Acetobacterales > Acetobacteraceae > Komagataeibacter > Komagataeibacter sucrofermentans. Next base: position 1,328,954 of record NZ_CP137157.1, on the reverse strand, counting down.
AAGTGCACGCACCACGGTCCCGGCTCCGCCACCTGCATCTGGGTCGAGGCGGCATCCTTGAAGGCGTTCGGGTTAAACAGGCCGACCGGCACCTCGCCACGCGCGCCTGCCGTGCGGTCACGGCGTTTGCTTTCGGGGTAGGTCAGGTTCAGGAGCGGGGCGTTGACGCTGCCATTGCCCTTGAGCGGCAGGATGGACCAGGCGTGACGCCCGTCGATGCTGCCGTATTTGCGGGCCGTGCGGCGCTTGCGGGCACGGCGCCAGGCGTCATAGGCCTGCAGGGTCACACCTTCCTGCCCGCCACTGTCGAAGCCGATGGCCATGATCTTCATGGCGCGGCCTGAACTGTCGGTCAGAGGGTAGAGCGCATCCTCCAGGCTCTTGAGCATGTCATCCCAGTCGCCGGGGCTGGTTGCGGGATCAGCGGTCACCTTGCGATAGTCGATGATCCAGCTTTCGCCGCCTACGCCCCAGGCGCGGACGAGGATTTCAAAGCGGTTGCCCTGAATGTCGACCGCAGCCGTGATGAAGCGCGCGCCCTCGGGCACGTAGCCGAGGCGCAGGCCGGGCTCGGCGCGGTCAGCAAGCGCCTTCGCATCAAGGCTGCCAACCGCCTTGGGCGGCTGGAATGGCAGGCCCCAGCGCTTGACGGTTACGTCCTTGAGCTGCTGGACCGCGCCTTCCTCACCGGCCTCGGCCGCGCGCCGGGCCTTGGCCATGACGCGTGCCAGGGCGCCGATGCCGCCAATGACGAAGGGCGACATGGCCCCGGTGATCCAATAGCCCGCCACCTTGCTCGAGATGAGCTGGCCGGTGACCTCGCCATCCTCACTGATTTCCTGACCGGCACCGACCCACAGGCCGTCGCGGTTCATGGCGCGGCGCCAGCGGTCTTCTATCAGGCCGCCGCAGGACGGGCAGACCAGGCGCGCAGCCTGCTCGATCTCATCGAGCGGGGCATCCTGCGGCCAGTCGATCGTCATGACGCGTGAGGCGGTCGGGTTGAGCGGGGCCGAGAAAGCGTTGCAGTGCGGGCAGGGCCAGTACCACACATGCCGGTCGCTATCGGCATAGAGCTTCATGATGCCTGCGTTCCAGTCGGACGGGTCCGCACCACCCGCGCTGTCAGGGTGGCTCTCGGCCAGCAGCATGGACTCATAGCCGAAGGTCTGGCGGCGGATATCGGCCAACTCAAACGGGTCGCCCTTGGCCGTGTCGAATGCGTCCAGCTCCATCATGACGATGCGCGGGGCGGATTTGCCGATCAGGTTCTTGTAGGTGCCCCCAAGGAACTGGACCCACATGCCCTGAAACTTCTTGAACCCCATGGACCGGTCTTTCGGCCTGCGGCCAAGGCGGTCGCGCAGGATGGGGTGAGCCTCGATCATGGGCTCGATCTCGGCCTTGACGTATTCCTCTATGAAGCCCTCGGTCTGGGCATAGACCAGCATGTCCGCCGGATCGACACCGACCGACTGGAGCATCCAGTTCTGCCCCAGCGCCGTCTTGCCGGATCGGGCAGGCCCCACCACAGCGGTGGTCAGGCGGTTGCGGTCGGTGAGGGAACACATGGGGCCGACGAGATAGGGGGCCTCATCATGGTTCCATCTGCCGACATAGCCGCCGCCCCGGTTGTCGAGGTAGCGGTTGCTGGCGGCGTAATCCGCCACGTTGATCTGCTCGGGCGGGAGGAAGGCCCGCAGGGCAGCCGCAATGATGGCACGGGGATCGGCAAACAGGACCTCATCAGGCGAGGTGTAGCTGTCGATCATCGGCATGAGGTTCGTCAGTCTCCAGCGCGCGGAGCGCGTCAGTTACGGATTTGCGCTGCATATCGGCCAGCTTGGCTTCGGCCTGCCGGATCATGGCATCAGGCCAGCCCTGTTCGCGGCCGGTCTGGCGGATGTAGACAGCAATATCGCGGGAAAGCCGGGCTACGGCAGAGGTGAACATCTCCTGCACGTCTGCTGCGATGACAAGCGTGCCGCAGCGCTCGGCTTCCTTGCGCTTGAGGTCGCGCAGCTTCCATGCGTCGATCTGTTCCTTGACCGACATGCGGCTGCCCGGTGCCGGTTGGGGATCTGGCGGCAGGAGCGCATCGAAAGAGAGCTGCAGGTCAAGCAGTTGCTGGTCACGGCCTGCCTTGGACTGAGCTTCTTCCTCGCGTCGATCCGCCAGAAAGGCGAAGACCTCCTCGAGGGAGAATGCCCAGCTGACACCATTCCCGCCACGCGAGACGACGGGGAAATCCTCCCAGCGATCGATCCAGTTGGTCAGGGTCGGAAGCGAAACACGCAACCGCTTGGCAAGCTCGCGTTTGTTGACGGGAGGGGTATCTCCACTGCCATCAGGCTGATCCATCAGTCTTCCCCCGACAGCAACAACAACAACACAAAGCCTTTTTTAATTTTATCAAATACAGAGACACACCAGGGTGCGAATTACCCCCGGCGGGCTACCCTCCCAGGAGGGACCCACGAGATATGCGTCAGGGCATGTAGTCGCGGGTCAGGCCATGCGCCATACGCATGGATCGGCGGCCTGAAACCGGCAGAGAGAGGCGACCTGTCCCGCAACGAAAAACGGCGTGGACCCCGAAGGATGCACGCCGCCTCAACATAACAATCGCTATGCGGCAAAATGGGAAGTTTGGGAAGTGAAAAATGCAGGCTGTGCGATTTTTCTGGCGATGTCCGCTATGGCCAACTGGTGCCACGACTTGGCCGTGTGGTGATTGGTGTGCAACCGATTGGCGATTTTCCGCCATGTCCAGCGGTATCGATGCGAGATGGGATGCACAATCAGGCGCAGGCAGACCACCCTGCGCCAGTTCAGCCGGTCATCGCCGATCAGGCCGATCCATGACAGGGCTTCGTCCATGCGCGTGATTGCAGCCGAGCCGGGGCGGAGTGGTCGCATGTCATCATCTGGACAGGCATTGATCCAGTCGAGATCCGCTTCCTCCAGCATCTCGGGCCATGCTACCCGTACGCCGCCGGGTTTCAGGCCATGGGCGGGCAGGGCTGCCAGCGTACATCCGGCCTCAAACAGTCGCTGGCCGACCACATCGGCCACGGCCAGACCTTCGGGGATTGTGAGGGAAGACTTCATGCCGCTGCCCTTGCACTGGCGATGAAATCCTCGCGGCGCGGCTGGGGTGCATCGCTGCCACTGGCTGCGGCCAGCACCCACTGGCGGTGCGCTTCCGTGTAAGCTGCTTCCGCCGCGAACTCGGCTTCCGTGGTGCAGACCAGGGCGGGGATGTCGCGGGCCTTGATGGCCTGCCCGATCGCAGCGTTGAAGTAGCCCATGTGCTTGATTGTCTGGCCTTTCTGCCGCTGGCGGTCGGTCACCTTGGCCACCACGTCCATCACCAGCCGCTCGGTCTCGGCAGCGCTCAGCCCCTCGGCCAGCGCATCGGCTACCCACTGGCGCACCTGACCCCAGTTTCCCTTGTCACGCACCGGATCGAAACCGGCTGCATCCCATGCCTTGCGCCCCAAAACCCTGAACACCGCATCCACGTCCTGTGCCGCAGGCTTGGCTTTAAGGTTATTATTAACCTCTAAGCCAAGCTTAGGGTCGTGGGTTTCGCGTCGGGTTTCGGCGGTCATGTCTTTTCCTCCTGCAATGCCCATGATGGCGGTGCGCTGGCGCGGATCGTCCTGCGGTTTCGGATTGGTTTTTGTTGGCGGCCTTCCGCCCTTTTTGCCGTTCTCCCGCGCAGCCAGCGCCTTGCGTGAGGGCATGAGCGCGCCGGGCAGGCCAATTGTGCCGATGGCCCGGTCGTGGGTTATCAGTTGGGTTTCGACGTAGGTTTCCAGATGGGTTACCAGTTCGGTTACATCCATGCGCAACCCGACCTCGGCGATCTCGGCCAGCGTCGGCGCGCCGTCCCTGCCGGGCACCAGCACGCCGTCGGTTCCGTATTCGATGATGTAGGAAATGAGCTGCACCCATATCCCGATGGCGGCATGGCCCAGCGCGCGCAGGCGGATGTTGTGCGTCGCCATCTGGAGCATTTTCTGTTCGGTTGTCACGCGGGCCATGTCAGTACGCTTTCAGGCGGTAGCCATTCCGGAAGGGCTCCAGAATGTCGAGTTGCACCAGTTGCTCGATTGCGGTGCCGACCTCGGCGGCGTCAGCCGCCACAAGCCGGGTGAACTGGTCTTTGTCAGGTGCCGTGCGCACGGGCGCGCGCAGTTCCGGCATGAGATCGGCCGCGTCGGTCAGCTCCAGCCACATGGCGCGGGCCGACAGGCCGAGCAGCCGCCAGCGGCGATCTGTCATCAGCACGCGGGCATGTTTTCCGGGGCGTTGACGCGGCGATTTCATTTCAGGGCTGTCCTTTCCATCGGCCCCACCGGACAAGGACTGACAGCAGCCCATATCCCAGCAGGAAACCGAACATCATCATGAGCGCGGCGGGCCTTCTGCCCGTCACCTCACATCCGGCAAGTCCGCAGACGGTGCCCAGCAGGGCTGCACGGCCACAGTCGGCAATCGATGCCAGTGCGCGATACCGCATCATCAGAACTCCGGTGCCGTAATGGTCCAGGCCGGACCGTTTTCACTCTCATCCACATCGCGGAACCATGTGGTCATGTCCTGGAACTGAAGCGCGCAGCCGCCGGTGGCGCCATGCCGGTTCTTGGCAATGAACACGCTGGCCTTGCCCTTGCTGTCGCGCGTGCGCTGGATCAGGCTGGCGCAGCGGGCGCTGTAGGCCTCATCCGTCTCGCGGTCATTGCGGGGGATGTTGCCGTCACCCAGTTGCTTGTTCAGGTAGTAATGGTCGCGGTGCAGGAACAGCACCGTGGCCGCATCCTGTTCCAGCGAGCCACTATCGCGCAGATCGGTCAGTTCCGGCCGCTTGTCCTCGCGCTTTGCACTCTCGCGCGAGAGCTGCGCCAGGGCAAGCACCGGAATTTCCAGCTCACCGGCAAGGTTTTTCAGGTCCTTGCTGATTTCCGTCATCTTGTGGGTGAGGTTGAACGACCGCGAATCAGTCGAGGCGCTGAGCAGCCCGACATAATCGACCACGATCAGGTTCAGCCCCTGTTTCGAGCGCTTCATGGCGCGGGCCTGCGTGCGCAGCTCCGCCACCGTAATGCCCGAGCGGTGATCGATGCGCAGCGGCAGGCTGGCGGCAGCGTGCTCGCCTTCCTCCAGTTCGCGCCACTGGTATTCCGCCAGCGGCTCGCGCTGGGAGGTATCGGCGTGCGGCGGAATGTCGTACCGTCGGCCGGTAAAGACAGACAGCGTGGAAAGCCCGGCCCATGCCGCACCGGCACGCGCGCCCAGCTGGGCCGCGCGCATCTCGCCCGACCAGAACAGCACCGAATTGCCCGCCGCCGCCGAGCGCACGGCAATGCCAAGGCCCAGCGCCGTCTTGCCCATGGCAGGCCGTGCGCCAAGCAGGGTCAGGTCACCAGCGTGCAGGCCGCCGGTCATGCGGTCGAGCGCCGCATAACCCCATGTGATGCCTGCCAGCCCATCACCACGCTCGGCAGCGGCGCGTGCGTTGGCGATGGCCTGCCCGATGGCATCACCGATCTGCACCGTGGGCTGGATCTCCACGCTGCCCGACGCGATGCGCGTGATGCGGCTTTCCAGCATTTCCATCAGGGCGCTGTCGGGCCGGTCGCCCGGCATGCAGCACAGATCGGCGGTTTCGGCACACACATCAAACAGGTTGCGCCGGAACCATGCGCTGCGGATGGCATGGGCGTAATCGGCGGCATTGGTAATGCCCACCATGCAGCCCAGCAGCGTGGCGAACACCTTGGCGGCCGTCATGTCGATGGGCAGCAGCGGGTCATTTTCAAACCGGGGGCGCAGCGTAACCGGATCGGCCACGTTGCCCGCCCAGATCAGCGTACGCATGGCAGCGAAGATGGCGCCGTGCAGCGGCACATAGAAATGCTCGGGCTGGAGGATTTCCTCCACGCGCCCGAACGCCTTGTTATTGGTCAGGATCGCGCCCAGCAGCGCCTGCTCGGCCGGGACATTGGTGGGGCGCTCGCGCATGGCCGAGCCAAAAAGCGGGGCAGGGCCGTTCATGGCTGCTCATCCGTCTCAACAGGAACCGGGTCGATTGGCTGGTACATGGTGACCATCACTGGCCGGAAACCCAGCGCCAGCGGCACGGATTTGCCCAGCCCTTTGTGTCCGTTCACCGCATTGGCCAGCGTATGCATGTTCAGGCCAGTTCTGGTGGCCAGTTTCTGCACGCCACCTGCCTCGCGCACCCGCGCGTTCAGCACGGTGTACATCTCGGCCGCCGTCAGCATGGGGCCGCTCATGACGAACGCCTCCCGCTACGGAAGGAATACGTCACGCGCGCGCGGCCGAGATAGGTGCGGCCAGAGGACGTGATGGACACGCTCACCTGATTGTTCACGCCCAGCGCCTGCATGCGCGAACGCACCGCGCGGGGCGAGACGCCCATCTTCCGCGCCATGGTGGAAACCGAAACACCCATGCCCGCCAGCTGGCGCAGCATGGGGTCGAGCCTTTCCCAGTCAATCGATATGGCTGGCATCATATTCTCCTGGCACAGGCCGGGCGCAGGCAGCGCCCTCGGCCCATCAGTGAAACAGGTTCCGGCGCAGCCGAATCTTGAGGCGCGCAATGCGCTCCAGCCGTTCGGTCCTGCGCTCAAGAATGGCGGACTCCCGCAAGGCCCAGGCATCGAGCGTGCCAACGAGCAGGCGGAAAAACTTCAGTACGATCCACGCGCGCCCGCGGCGCATGACCAGCACCAGGCACACGGGCACGCCGAAAACCGACGCGCTGATCCAGATGTAAAAGGTGTGCGTCACAGCAGGTCACGCAGTGCGGCCTGCCGCTGCCGGATGTTCTCAAGCCGCTGGCGGATCAGCGCATCTTCATGCCGCAGGCGGCTTTCCTCCTGTGCCAGGCGGGCTGCGCCGAGCTCGCGCACGGCCTGCCATTCGGCCAGCGTGACCGCACGCACCTCGTGGTGCCAGCACGCGCGTACGCGGCGCACGGTAAAGCCGAGCGCGCGGGCCACTTCCGCAAAGGCGCCAGCCAGCCCGAGCCGGTCGCGGCGCGCGCTGACCTCGGCGCTGACAAGGTTCTGGAACTCATCGCGCAGCGCATCGGCGCACATCTTAGATCTGGCCTCCCGATCCGGGCTGGATGCACCCGCGCGCGCGGGTGAAATGGGCAAAACGTCCGAGCGCTCGGACAAATCGGCCAAAATACCCGCGCGCTCGGACAAAAACGGCAAAATACCCGACACCTCGGACGCCCTCCCTGACATCTTCATGGATGTCAGAGGGGTGTTTCCCTCGGGTATCGAGCAAGGCAGGAAAGGGCAGGCCGCCAGCGCGCTGGACACGCATGGAAAGCTGGCAGCCTGCCCGCCCTGAATGGACATGACAAAGCACAGACATCAGTCAGGCACCCTGCGGCACGGCTCGCAGCGGAACAGGAAGCGGCTTTCGGCCACAAACGCCTTCCGGCACCGGCAGCAGGAGCGTTTGATGCGCTCTTTCTTCACCTTCGGCTCATATTCCGTGCCAAGGGCCTCGGTCATCAGGTTCGAGGCCACATGGTTCGGCGCACGCCCTTTACGCCCGCATTGACGCAGATGCGTCAGGCCCAGAAACCCCACGCGGAAATTGACGGCCGAATAGGTCAGCCCCAGCCTGTGCGCGATCTCGGCATAAGGCAGGCCTTCGACCAGCAGCGGCACCAGTTCGGCCCGCGCCGCATCCCAATCAACCTTCGCGGCCATCAGGTATTCACCGATGAATACCTGCCGTTACCGGCAGACTGGAAATATCCGCCCTTACGGGTCAGCCCATTGTCAGGCCGACCCGCGCGGACCACCATGCGGTTACCACACACAAACATGGAGGATTCGAGAATGACTTCCGATGCGAAAACAGCCGCAACGCCGGATGCAACGGCACTGGCCGGAACGCTGGTCGGATTGGAACTCGCCATTACAAGTCTCATCGACTTTTACGCGAAGAATGGCGGCCCTTCGCATGCAGCAGTAGCGCAGCACCTGCAGGCAACAGCAGACAAACTGCCCAAACATGCATTGCCCGGAAGCGCACGCGTTCTGGAACGGATTGCCGATGGCGTGATGCACAATCACCCGAAATCATCTGCATGATTTCGTCCTGCATTCGATTGATATAATCGGCAGAAACAGGGGAACCGCCGGTTGCCTCTCCCTGATTACCGGGAAACACGACGGTTCCCGTTTCGATCTGGCGCCGCACTGCATCCCGATCTGACGAAAGGGGATCTTCATGGCTGCCACCATCTCGCGCAGGCATCATCCTCAGTTTGACCAGCGGCTCATCCTGGGCGGCAATCCAGCACACATCCGGCCGACTTTCCGTGGCCCGATAGATGCTGCAACCATCCAGCCATACCACCTGCTCAAACCGCATGCGGCGCGGGCGGTCGAGCGCGATGTCAGCCCAGAACGCCTGCGGCGTACCCTCGGTCGGGCAGCGCAGATTGAGGGCATTGCCCCCGGTAGCCGCCTCGGTAAACCAGACAGCCTGCACATCAATGACGCGGGTCGCGTTCATGCCGCACCTCGCTCACAAAAGGAAAAACTCATGAACAGAACACCAGAAGAAGTAATAAACTTCCGCTTTGCCCGACTGGAATTCCGCCAGCGCGTGCTGGAACAGGTAGTCGCCGCACTGGCTGCGCAGGCCGATTTTGATCTGAGGCTGCATATTGAAAACATGCTCACTCCTGAAGCCCTGCAGCGGACAGCCGCTGCCTTTCCAGAGCTGAAAGACTGCGCTGTAAGTGATCTAGTTGGTTTTTTGCCTGACGATTACGCTCGGGCGAGAGATCGGGTGTCGCGAGGCTGATAGACAGATTTCGGATGCGCTCGCGCAACAGAAACTCTTTGACCGTGATGGGCGGCGGCATATCCGGCGTACGGGCGAACTCATATCCCGCACGCTCCATGGCGCGCCCGAGCTTGACCAGCAGGAAGCGAATCATGCCGCACCTAGCTCTTGCGTTGTTTCGAGTTGAAAAGAAAAAGACCCATCTTTTTTATGGACCTGCCAATGATTGAGACAATTAAACAAACAAATGATTATATGCCTCGTGCGGGTGTAGACTTTCCTCGCCAGCGTTATGGCTTCATTATTAATAATGTAAAAATCCATATTGATTACATAGATAAAACTGGAGATTACACAGAAAAATCTGTATTTATTACGGAAGGAACATTTATTTTTACAAAAGAATATGTCCCAGAAATTGTATTTCTGAAAATACGTCCAGAAGGTACTCAAACTGAATTTTGGGTCTCCCGAAGCCGCATACGTTCCATAGCGAATGCCGAAACCGGCGAAGAGATTCCTAATATGGCTAAAGCATTGCTTGGAGCACGACGTATTCGGCACGCCAAACGAGACGCCGAGACCCAGCGCGTTAAGTGGGGAGACGCAGCCATTCCTGATTTGGCAGATTTTTAGGCTCATGCCGCACCTCGCTCACACATTTCATCGGGGCCAAAAACATCAGGGCGAAGATCATGCGGAGTAAGACCGGCCATCTCGGCCACCGTACGCGCATGCACGGCCGGGACCTGTTTCCAGCCTATGACAGTGGCGTGGTGGCGATTAACCGCCTTACCAACCTTCAGGGGGCCGCCAGCTCGGCGGATGATCTCGCGGGTGTTCATGCAGCTCATGTTGCATATACGAACATTGAACGTCAACGCGCATGTTGAAAAAAACATCCCATGCTTAGGCGCCCTAAGCACAAGATGCGCTTATGAGCGAACAACATTCCATCGGCGAGCGGATAAAAAATTTACGGACCCAAGCGAAGCTGGATCAGGCAGTGCTGGCAGAAGCCGTAGGGACCGCTCGCACCCATCTCACTAATATTGAGCGAGGCAGGTCAAAACCAGGAAGGGACCTGCTTATGGCATTCGCGAAATTTTTCGGTGTATCTGTCGATTGGTTAGCTACAGGCGACGGACCGAGAGAAATTAACGAAACCTTAACAGCTAAAGAGCTTCTTTTGATTAAAGCCTTTAGAAGGCTTCCCGAAAATGAAGCAGAATTACACCTGAAGTTAATAGTCGCACATACTGAAACAGGAAAAGATTCATGAAATTTATTCCAGCCGCATTAGCGGCTATTTTTTTATCTATTCCTACAATAGCTCTCGCTGAAGACGATATGCATCATGAGCATATAGAAGTCACTATAGAGCCCGGAAGTCGGCCGAAAGTGGTTATGAAAAGTAACCTTGTGGATGGAATAAAATTCGAATTGGATGCTGGATCATCTCAATACGGATTTGTGGCATCTTCGGAAGGCATTACTTCTCATGGTGAGATAGTTTTCCCAGAACTGACCAGAGACGGAAAGCCGTTACCAGCCGGAATCTACGATTTTTCGATACAGGTCCTTGGAGGAATCCAAGATTACCCCTTAGCAGCAAAGACTTATGGTGACGATGCATCATTGATAGATGGCCCTGACGTGGCCATCGTTCTTCCCGGGTTCCCACCCACAATCCTGTATAAACGGAGGATACAATTGCCTCTATCAGGTTCGCAGGAACAACATTTCTAATTGACGTTTATGTTGGTTTGAGCAACATTGCCTCCATCACACCACGTGATGGAGGTTTTTCATGCTCACTACACCTACCGAGGTTTCGCGCATCACGCGCATTGATCCGCCGCGGCGCACCATTGGCGTCGCGACCATCCACATGCGCGATTTTGCCGAAGCGGGCATCGACTTTTCCGATTGCATCGAAGCGCGTGCAGAATCCCATCTGGCAGACGTGCGTAACGAGACAACCGTCCTTGAAGGGCAGGTTATCCTATTACTGGACCTCAACCGTCGTGCCGCCGTGACCAGACTGATCCGCACACTGTCCCGCTCATTCATGGATGCGCAAATCAGGGCTACGGATATAAAAGAGGTCAACGCTCTGTGGCTCGATATCCAGTCCTTGATCCTCGCTACTGAACTGGCGAGGACCGAGGCATAGACCAATGCCGAACCACCCCAACATTGCTATGATTGCATCCAGACAGGGAGGGCCGCATGTCCGAGCAAGCCGATCAGCCCGCGCCTTACGGCGCACGGGGCGAGGATTATGCCCTGTGGCGCGCGGGAAGCTGTGGCCCAGGCAGAAAAGCTGCTGGCATCGCAGGCCGCAACAATGGCGTATCACGAAGGGCGCGCCACGTCGCTGATAGGCTGGGTCTGCGCGGACCTGCTGGCGGTTGCCGGTATGCTGGGGTCGCACCCTACATGGCTTTGGGCTGCTGGATCTCTGGGGGTTGTCTGCCCAAGCGTGGTTTCAGGCTATTACCTGTATCAGGTATTCCAGCCCAAGAAGTGGTCGGTCACGGGTATTCATCCAGAATGGCTGATGCAGGACTGGCCGCAACCCACGGAGCGTACCACACTGGAAGGTATTGCCAATCGCTATATTGGCGAAGTGAAGCGCAACGAACAGACCCTGAAACGGACTTTCTCCATCGTGCGCAAGGCATGGATATGGTTCCTGCTTATTCCGGTAATGGGGTTGACCTGGCTGGGCCTGTTCGCTGCGCTGGTGTTCTGGATCAAGTAGCCTTTAGCGGGTTTCCGCTCCCTTTATCATGCCGACTTGGCGGCGGGGGAGGGGGTGGAGGCGGCGGTGGTGGAGGAGGCGGTGCGTCTTCTTTTGCCATCAGTTTCCTCATCGAGTCTGAACAACCCTGATGATGGAGAGTGCGGGAATGGCTGACAACAGCCGTTCCCGCATTTGAGACCCTACATTCCAATTTTCAAGCTTTTCGCGCTCCCCCGGCATTGCCGGGCCTGTTGACGCGCGTCCAGTAATGGAGAGTTTCCATGTCAAAAATCACGATCATTCCCATCAGGAGAGGCCCGCCGCCGAGCGTCCCTGATGCCCTGCAGGACATAATCGTCCGCCGCCAGATGGCCGAAAGCGCCATACTGAACGCCCTGCCGCGCCAGGGCGCAGGCATTGCCCTGCTCATGTCCGAACGCCGCGCCCTGCGTGCCGCCACGGCCGAACTCAACCGGCAGATGGATGCCGAGGAAGCGGAACTCAACCGCATCGCCCGTCGGCATGTTGCCCGCCATCTCCCCTGCGCCGGGCGAGGTGTGGCATGACGCAGGATTTCACGCCCCTCCCGCCTGGTCATCTGGTCGGTCTGCTGGTCAGTAAGGATCAGGATGCCGCCATCAACATGCATCAGCAGTTCCGCACCAACTTCATGGCGGCCGAGGCCTATCGCCAGCAGGGCAGCCTGCACGCGGCCCGCTTTGCCGCCCGCATTGCCGATGCGCGACTGGAGGACCTGGAGCGCATCGTCATGACCCCGTTTATGGCCGAAGGCCCCGAGATCGAGGCCGACCTGTACCGCAGGGCGCAGGCGGGGAGGGTGCAGTCGTGACATGCATCGCAGCGATCGCCACTGGCGGCGTCGTGCACATGATGGGCGACAGCGCTGGTGTCGCGGGATGGGACTTGTCCTTACGCAAGGACAATAAGGTGTTCCGCATGGGGCAGCTTCTGCAATATAATCTGTCCGTACCGGAGCATCATTCGGATGTGGACCTGTTTACCTATATGGTTACTGCATTCATACCGGCAGTTCGAGACTGCCTGAAAAGCGGTGGCTACGCCCGCATCGAGAGTAATGAGGAACGGGGAGGCTGCTTTCTTGTTGGCTTCAAGGGTCGCCTGTTCCAGATCGAGTCCGACTTTCAGGTAGGTGAAAGTCTCTATCCGTTCGATGCGGTTGGCTGTAGCGCACCGTATGCACTTGGTGCGTTGTCCGTCCTAATAGATGACGAAAGCAAGACGCCCGAACAGGCCCTGAGCTTCGCCTTGCTGCGTGCTGAGCGGTTTAGTGCGGGCGTAAGAAGGCCCTTTCATTACGAAAAGACAGAGCCTTTCTGCGGAGCGAGGGTGTCATGATTCAGATCCCCGCTCACCAGGTCGACCGCATCCGCGATCATCTGCCCACCATGTCGGAAGTCATGGCCTGCACGCTGCTGTGCTGCGTGGTGTGGGGCGGCCTTGTCCTGATCGTGCTGGAGGCGCTGCCATGATGGAAGTCCGCCAGCTCGATCTTGTTGACTACCTTGCCGGCATCTCCGCGCCGCCCGCAGCGGCGCCGCAGCTAAACCCGCTCGACCTGCTGCCCCGTCGCCCGAAGGCATGGGAGCGCCTGGTCGCCCACGTTCCGGCAGAGGATGTCCGCATCAGCGTCTCCCCAACCTGGACCCGTGTGGTGGTGGAGCAGCTGCGCGAGGACGGGTGCGGTGACCAGTTGCGTGCCAACGGCAGCATCGTATCCCACGACGTGCCGCCCGACCTCATCTGGCCCGAGCCCTGCCGCCTGATCCTGATGACGGCCGCCAGTGCGGCCCGCATCCACGAACGCTGGTGCCTGGAGGAAGCCCCCCGCACCGGCCTCACGAACACCTTCCGCTTTGCCCAGCAACAGCATGCTGACCGCACGCCCGTGTCGCAGCAGCTGTGCCTGCTGGCAGAGGAGCAGTCATGACCAACGAGATGAAGACAGAAACACCAATGTATCTTGTGCCAGGGAAGGTGACACCAGAGGTGGAACACCGGGCTGCGAATGTTGTGTTTGATATGTATGGCCGCGAAATCCTCTGGCCGGTTTTCCATGCTTACATGACGGCCATTGCCAGCCCCATTCAGCCATGCGCGGATGTGGAGACCGTGTGCGTCTCCTCCCCGACACTATACGACAATCTCGAAGATTTTGATCTGGCGCAGGTGTTCCCTGTTTCTCTCCGATCCGCAAACGGGACGGACATTGAGCTTGTCCGCCGTGCCGACATGGAAGCGCAGGTTGCGAAGGTAACGGCGGAGAAGGATGCGCAAATTAGGCATCTGGAGACGTTCACCTTGCCCAATCACATGACGCCGGACATTGAGCGCGCATTGGGGACTATCTGCTTCCGGGCGGCTCCATACGCTCATGCATTCCGTAAAGCTGGCGCCGCCATTCCAACAAAGGCTGAGGCAGAGCAGGCCTTCGTGATCTTCAAATTACTCAAAGGCGTTCTGCAGCACGGCACTTTTGAGAAAGCCGCGGACATTCTTTGGGCGGAAGCACACGCCGCAATCAAAAAAGCAGGAAAGGACGAGGCATGAGTGACCTTGCCAACCACCCGATCCTGCAAGGCCTCGACTTTGGGCGTGAGATCTACAGCATCGAGATCCACGGCAATGGCCGGGGCGAGTACGTGGGCATCGTGCGCGAGGATGATGGCCCATGCCGCATCGTGTTCCGTGGCCCGCTGGTGACCGAGGGCGGCCGCAGGCTCATCCGCGCGCGCGGCACGATGGCGTGGCCGAAGGAGGGCAGGGAAGACCGATGACCGCAGCCCCAGCCCACATGATGGAAAAGCGCGTTGACGCGCACACCATTGCCGAACGCACTGGCGTGCCCCACCGCACCATCCTCGCACTCGCCCAGCGCGGCGAGATCCCGGCCGCCAAGATCGGCCGCCGCTGGACGTTCAGCCCCGCCCGCATTGAAGCATGGATCATTGAACAGGAGGCCCTTAATTGCCAAAGCCACCGCGTAGACAGCCGACCAAAAAACCGAAGAACTGCTTCCTTCGCGGCGATACATGGTGGGCGGAAATCGTCATTCGAGGCGAACGATACCGACACAGCCTATGCACAACTGATGCGCGGGAAGCGGAAAAACGGATAAAGGCCCTGCGCCTGCGGCTGGAAAGAACCGCCCTGGACGTACCCGGCGAGGAATCTTGGAAAGCCGCGGTCGTGCGCTGGTCGACCGAGGGGCTGGACGGGGTGAAGGACTCAGTCCGCACACGCTACCTGTCCAGCATCCGCCGGTTTGACGAGCGTTTCGGCTCCCTGCTGGTAGCCTCCATCACAACACGCGACATTGCCGACTGGATCAGCGACCGCAAGCGCATCGGCTCGGTCAGGCCGCACGGGGAGGGGAAACAGATTTCCAACGCCTCCATCCAGCGCGACCTGACCGCACTCTCGCGCCTGCTGAGCTTCTGCTGCTCAATCGGCTGGCGCACCGACAACCCGGTCCAGGCATTCGATCGCACGATCATCCGTGAGCGTCGTGAGCCCAGGCGGCCACCCACGCGCCGGGAAATCCAGACCGCCATCGATGCAGCCCCGCCCGGCATCGCGGGCATCCTGACCCTACTGGCCGAGACTGGCATGCGGATGAACGAGGCCGTGATGCTGGAGCGCTGGCAGGTGGACAATCCCAAGCGCCAGATCCTGCTGACCAAAACAAAGACCAGCAGGCCGCGCACCATCAGCTGGCACACGCCCGGCGGCAATGCCACCCAGGCGCTGGGGCAGGGAGCGGCCACGGGCTTTCTCTACACGAGCGGCACCACGGGCAAGCCGTTCGCCAATTTCTCATCAAACCATGCCCAGGTCATGAGGCGCATCCTGCGCGACAACCCGCTATTCCGGCGCTTCGGGGTGCATGGCCTGCGGCATGCCTTTGCGGTGCGCTGGCTGAAAGAAGGGGGGAATATCTATCGTCTGTCACGGCATCTCGGACACAGTTCCGTGAAGGTGACCGAACAGAACTATCTGGGCTTCC
This sequence comes from Komagataeibacter sucrofermentans DSM 15973, assembly GCF_040581405.1. Classification (NCBI taxonomy): domain Bacteria; kingdom Pseudomonadati; phylum Pseudomonadota; class Alphaproteobacteria; order Acetobacterales; family Acetobacteraceae; genus Komagataeibacter; species Komagataeibacter sucrofermentans. The sequence goes on along the minus strand of NZ_CP137157.1, from coordinate 1,313,305 downwards.
TGACCGTGGAGGAACAGGAGCGTGTCCAGTTCCAGGCTGAGCAGATTTTTGAAGGGGTCCCCACAAAATCCCCCACAATGGCCTGAAAAACCATCCCAAAACGACCAAAGCGCCCCGTAGGGCGCTTGGTAATTTCTGCTTATTTTTCAATAAGTTCTGGCGGAGGGGAAGAGATTCGAACTCTCGATACGACTTGACATCGTATAACGGTTTAGCAAACCGCCGCCTTCAGCCACTCGGCCACCCCTCCGCCGAAGAGCGCGCATTATAAGTAACACGGCGTTTGCAGGGCTGCTTCTAGCGTGTTGCGGCAACCCTGCATAGCCCTAAAATGCGTTAAAGCCCGTTTTTACAAAACTTTTTTCAGGGCTTCGTTCACCATGGCCGGATTGGCCTTGCCCGCCATGGCTTTCATCACCTGGCCAACAAAAAAGCCGAACAGCCGGTCCTTGCCGCCACGGTATTCTTCCACCTTGTCGGCATTACGGGCCATTACATCGGCTACAGCGGCATCAATCGCGCCGGTGTCCGTCACCTGCTTCAGGCCCTTGCGCTCCACGATGTCAGCAGCACTGTCGCCAGTCTCGAGCATGTCCTCGAACACTTCCTTGGCGATCTTGCCATTGATGGTCTTGTCCGACACCAGATCCAGCATGCCGCCCAGTGCCGCAGCCGAGATCGGGCTATCGGTAATGGTGCGACCGGTGCGGTTGAGCGCGCCAAACAGGTCACCCGTCACCCAGTTGGCGGCAAGGCGGGCATCGCGGCCTTTGGCCACTTCCTCATAATAATCGGCAATGGCCTGCTCGGCCACCAGCACGCTGGCGTCGTAGCGGGGGATGCCATATTCCTTGACGAAGCGATCACGCTTGTCATCCGGCAGTTCGGGCAGACCACGCTCGAGTTCGTCCACCCAGGCCTGCTCCACGACCAGAGGCAGCAGGTCAGGGTCGGGGAAGTAGCGGTAATCGTGGGCATCTTCCTTGCTGCGCAGCGAGCGGGTCTCGTTGCGGGCCGGGTCGAACAGGCGGGTTTCCTGATCCACCTCGACACCATCTTCCCACACCTCGATCTGGCGCGTAGCCTCGACCTCGATGGCGTGCATGACATAGCGGATCGAGTTGACGTTCTTGATCTCGCAACGCGTGCGGAACGGCTCGCCCGCCTTGCGCACCGACACGTTCACGTCGGCACGCATGGAGCCTTCCTCCATGTTGCCATCGCACGTGCCCAGGTAACGCAGGATCTGGCGCAGCTTGCGCAGGTAGGCGCCGGCTTCCTCCGGGCAGCGAATGTCCGGCTCGCTCACGATCTCCATCAGCGCCACGCCGGCACGGTTGAGATCGATGAAGGAGCGGGCAGGGTCCTGGTCATGCATGGACTTGCCCGCATCCTGCTCCATGTGCAGGCGCGTGATGCCGATATGGCGCACGGTGCCGTCGCTCAGTTCGATCTCGACCGTGCCTTCACCCACGATCGGGTGGGTGAACTGGCTGATCTGGTAGCCCGTGGGCAGATCGGCATAGAAGTAGTTCTTGCGGTCAAACCGGCTTTCCAGATTGATGCGCGCACGCAGGCCGAGGCCCGTGCGGATGGCCTGGGCCACGCATTCCTGGTTCAGCACCGGCAGCATGCCCGGAAAGCCCGCATCGACCAGGCTCACATGCGTGTTCGGCTCACCGCCATAAGAGGCCGATGCCCCGGAAAACAGCTTGGAATGACTGATGACCTGCGCATGAACCTCAAGGCCCACCACGATTTCCCACGCGCCGGTCTTGCCTTCGATCGTGTAGGTCATTTCGTGGCCTCCGCACGGATGGCAGGACGGTGGGTAAAGCCTGCGGCCTGTTCCAGCGCGCTGCCGGTGGCCAGCAGGGTTTCCTCGTCAAACGGGCGGCCAATAAGCTGCAGGCCCAGCGGCAGGCCGGTAGCGCCCAGCCCCACGGGCACGGACATGGCGGGCATGCCAGCCATGGAGGCAGGCACGGTGAAAATATCGTTCAGGTACATCTGGACCGGATCATCACTCTGTTCACCCTGCGCGAAAGCAGGGGTGGGCGCGGTGGGGGTGAGCAAGACATCCACCTTCTGGAAAGCCTCGGTAAAGTCGCGGCGGATGAGAGTACGAACCTTCTGGGCCTTCAGGTAATAGGCATCGTAATAGCCAGCCGAGAGCACATAGGTGCCCATCATGATGCGGCGGCGCACCTCCGGGCCAAAGCCCGCGCGGCGGGTGGCTTCATACATGGCATCAAGCGTGTCGCCCGGCACGCGCTCGCCAAAGCGCAGGCCATCGTAGCGGGCGAGGTTGGAGGAACACTCGGCAGGCGCCACGATATAGTACGTGGCAAGACCATATTTCGTGTGGGGCAGGGACACATCCACAATCTCGCAGCCTGCCGCTTTGAGCCATTCAATGCCCTGCTGCCATGCCGCCGCAATCTCGGCAGAAAGGCCCTCGGCGCGGTATTCTGCGGGGATGCCTACCTTCAGCCCCTTCAGGCTACGGCCCACGGCGGCGGAATAATCCGGCACGTCGCAGTTGACACTGGTGCTGTCACGCTCGTCAAAACCGGCCATGGACTGGAGCATGATGGCGCAGTCGCGCACGCTGCGCGCCATCGGGCCTGCCTGATCGAGCGACGAGGCATAGGCAATGGTGCCAAACCGGCTGCACCGGCCATAGGTCGGCTTGAGCCCGACAATGCCGCAATAGGCGGCGGGCTGGCGGATGGAGCCGCCGGTATCGGTGCCGGTCGCCCCCATGGCCAGCCCGGCGGCCACGGCGGCAGCCGACCCGCCAGACGAGCCGCCGGGCACCAGCGCCGCGTCATCGCCGTTACGCTTCCACGGGTTTTCAACCGGGCCGAAAGCGGAGGTGATGTTGGCCGACCCCATGGCGAATTCATCAAGGTTGGTCTTGCCCACGAACACCGCGCCATCACGCAGCAGGTTGGCCGTGACCGTGCTTTCATAGGGGGGCACGAAATTCTTGAGGATATTGCTCGCCGCCGTGGTCCGCACGCCATTGGTGCAGAACAGGTCCTTGATGCCCAGCGGGATGCCGGTCAGGCTACGGGCCTCGCCCTTTACCAGCGCCTCATCTGCCTGCTGCGCCGCCTTGAGCGCTGCCTCACGGGTGGGGGTGATGTAGGCGTTCAGGCGCGGGTTCAGGGCATCGATGGCATCGGTATGCGCGCGCACCAGCTCCACGGCGCTGAATTTGCGTGCACGCAGGCCGCTTGCGGCATCGGCAATTGTCAGTTCGGTCAGGCTCATCTTATTCAACAACCTTGGGCACGGTATAGAAGGGGCCAACGCCATCGGGCGCGTTGGACAGCACGGCATCACGGCAGTTGCCATCGGTCACCACGTCCGGGCGCGTGCGCAGGGCGGCATGGCCCGTGCCGACCATGGGGGTCACCCCCTCGACATCGACCTCGTTCAACTGCTCGACCCAGCCGAGGATCCCGTTAAGCTCCCCTTGCAGGGCAGGAACATCAGACTCGTCAATACCAATCCGTGCCAGTCTGGCAATGCGGCGGACGGTCGCGGGATCAAGCGACATGAAGCAATAACTTTCCATCAGAACAGGGGCAGAATATCCTGCGGCGCAGGACCGCTGAGGAACATACCCCCGACCATGCCCCTGTTCAACATATCCGATCTCCGCGCAGGCCTGCGCCGCGACCAGCGCCTGCTTGGCCTTGACCCCGGCAAAAAAACGATCGGCATCGCCCTGTCCGATGTCGGCCTGATGCTCGCCTCCCCGCACATGGGGCTCAAACGCGGTAAACTGTCGGTCAATGCGGCCGAAATCAGCAGGATTGCCCGCGCGCAGGATGTCGGCGGCCTGGTGGTGGGCCTGCCGCTATCGCTTGATGGCAGCTTTGGCCCCGCCGCCCAGGCGGCGCGGGACTGGACGCTGAACCTGTCTGACATGACCGGACTGCCTGCGGCCATGTGGGACGAACGGCTTTCTTCCTCCGCGGTAAACCGCTTCCTGATCGCGGAAGCCGACATGACGCGCCAGCGCCGGGGCGAGGTGGTGGACCAGATGGCGGCGGCTTACATATTGCAGGCCGCCCTTGATGCATCGATCCCGCAAGGGTAGGGGGCTTTCGAATTCGTGATGGCATGACTGGATTGTGCCAAAACCGGACCCCGGCGGTGCGGGGGCTGCTATGCTGGCCTCCACCACCGGCGCGCACCGGGACGTGACCCCTCCCACACGCTTCTTTCGCCGGACCCATGTTGCATAAACAAGGATGCCCGGCCATGCGCCTGCCACACCTGCCGTACCTTCATATCCATGTGCATGACCGCCCGCTGGCAGGCGACCCGCACCCGCACAACCTGTTTCACTGGAAGCTGTATTTCTGCGAGGCGATCGCCACCGCCATCCTCATGATCCTTGGCCTGAGTGCTGTCATCCTGCTCAGCGCGCCCGCCAGCCCGCTTGGCGCGGTGCTCATGCATCATCCCTATATCCAGACCGCGCTGTGCGGGCTCTGCTTTGGCCTGTCAGGCACGGCGGCGGCCATGACGCCGTTCGGCAAGGTCAGCGGCGCGCATATCAATCCTTCCGTCACCCTGGCGTTCTCGCTGGCCAGGCGCATCGGCGGGGTGGATGCGCTGAACTACATGATCGCGCAGGTTATCGGCGCGTTTATAGGCACGGCGGTGGTGTATGAAGCAGGCAGGCTGATCGCCTGGTGGGGCAATATGGCCGTGGCGGTGCATTATGGCGCGACCGTGCCCTATGGCCATATTTCGATCTGGTGGGCCATGTGGTCGGAAATGTTCGTGACCGCGGCACTGATCGCCATGCTGTACTGGCTGGCAGCCCACCCGCGATGGAAGTTCATCACGCCATGGTCGGGCGGGCTGTTCTTTCTCGTGCTCAACCCGATTACGGCATGGCTTTCGGGCAATAGCGTCAATTTTGCACGCACGCTGGCCCCGGCACTGTTTGCCGGGCAATGGTCGGGGCTGTGGGTTTATATTGTGGGGCCCTTTGCCGGGGCATCGCTTGCGGTCATGGCCATTCGCATGAACCTGCTGGGCAAGCTGCACCTGCTTGAGGCGCGTCTGGTCAATTTTGGCCACCATGGCCGCGTGCCGGGGCTTGATGACCCGCACCGCAAGCTCAACCACCCCGATGACCCCGACCATGTGCCCCCTGGCGCCGGAGCCGCCTGAACAGCCAGGCCCGCGCAAGGCGCAACCCACACGTGACATATTCCGTTATTTTGCTGCGGGGGAATTAACGGCCATAGTGCCGCGCCGCCATGCATGCCATGGGCTGCCGAGGGAGAGTGCATAAGAATGAAGCGTTTTTTCAATACGCGCGAAACCGTTGTGACCGAAGCACTGGACGGGTTCCTGCGCTCAAGCGCGGGCCACCACCTGTGCCGCCTGGATGGCTACCCCGATACCTGCGTGATCATGCGCCGCGAGATCGACCGCCACGAGGTTTCGGTCATTTCGGGTGGCGGATCGGGGCATGAGCCTGCGCATGCGGGCTTCGTGGGGCATGGCATGTTGACTGCGGCAGTGTGTGGCGCGCTGTTCGCCTCTCCCTGCGTCGATGCGATCCTGGCCGCGATCCTTGCCACGACAGGCGAGGCAGGCTGCCTGCTGGTGGTCAAGAACTATACCGGCGACCGCCTGAACTTCGGTCTTGCCGCCGAGCGCGCCCGCGCGCTGGGCAAGAAGGTGGAAATGGTGACCGTGGGCGATGATATCGCCCTGCCGGGTTCCGCCACGCCGCGCGGTGTTGCGGGCACGGTGCTGGCGCACAAGCTGGCAGGCTATGGCGCAGCGCAGGGCTGGTCGCTGGAGCATGTGACCGAATTCGTGCGCGACGGCACGAAGCGCATGCGCACCATTGGCCTCGCGCTCGAGGACTGCAACCCTTATGAGTCCGCCCGCGCCAGCCGCCTGGCCGCTGACCAGGCCGAGCTTGGCCTTGGCATTCATGGCGAGCCGGGCGCGCAGCGCATTGCCGTTGCCGGTGCGAATGACCTGATGGCGCTCGCCGCCCGCACGCTGGAGGACAGCCTGCCCACCACCGTGCGCAATACCCGCTTCGCCCTTGTGCTCAACAACCTGGGCACCGTGCCTGAAGTGGAAATGGCGCTGCTGCTCGAAGCCTTCAGCCGCACGCCGCTGGCCCGCCGCATCTCGCACGTGATCGGCCCGGCACCGCTCATGACGGCGCTGGACATGAACGGCTTCTCGCTCACCCTGATCGAGCTGGACGAGGCCATCGCCACCGCCCTGCAGGCGCCCGCCCAGCCGCGTGCATGGCCCGGCATCGCCACCTTTGGCAGCCCCAGCGTGGCCCCCATGCCCGCCATGCCCGATGCCTTTCCCTTCACGCCCGGCCATGATGCGGCTGTAGCCAGCCTGCTGGCGCGGGGTGCTGAAGTGCTGGTGGCCAACGAGGCCGCGCTGAACGAACTCGATGGCAAGATCGGCGATGGCGATGCGGGGTCCACCTTCGCCAGCGCCGCGCGTGACATTACCGCCGTGCGCGACCGCCTGCCCATGAATGACCCGCACCAGCTCATGGCGACCATCGGCAATATCCTGACCCAGCATGCGGGCGGCTCAAGCGGGGTGCTGTTCGCCATCATGTTCTCGGCGGCAGGACGCAGCAGCCAGCCCTGGCAGCAGGCCCTGCGTGAAGGGCTGGCCCATATGATGGAATGCGGCGGCGCGAAACCGGGCGACCGCACCATGATCGATGCGCTCCACCCCGCACTTGAAGCGCTTGCCGCAGGAGGTGGCCTGCAACAGGCAGCACAGGCCGCGCGCAAGGGGGCCGATGCCACAACCACCATGGACAGCGCCCGCGCAGGCCGCGCCGCCTACGTGCCCAGCGAGCACGTGCGCAACGTGCCTGACCCCGGCGCCGAGGCCGTGGCCCGCCTGCTTGAAGGACTGGCGGCTGGCTGAAAAGCAACGCTGAAGGTGGTTTGATAAACGTTCAGCTATAGTAGGGTGCTGCCTTTTAAAGGCAGCACCTGACAGTCTCATTTAAAAAACGGCAATCTGTCAGGTGCGGGTGGGGCAGCACATGCTGTTGCACGGCCACCCCGGTCAGTAATCAGGCTTTTCTGACGAATTCAGATTTCAGGTTGATTGCACCAATACCTGCAATCTTGCAGGCAATATTATGCCCGTCCGTGCCATCAACCAGCCGGATGCCCTTGACCTTGGTGCCACCCTTGATCACGGAGGAGGCTCCCTTGATCTTGAGGTCCTTGGTTACCGTAACGGTATCGCCATCGGCGAGCACATTGCCATTGGCATCGCGGATCTCGCCGGGGCCATCCGCAGCGCCCGCCGCATTGTCCTTCGGGTTCCATTCACACCCGCATTCAGGGCAGGTCCACAGACTGCCGTCAGGGTAGACATGTTCGCACCCACATTCGGGGCATTTGAGGTCGTTTTCCATAATAATCCTTACTGTCCGGGCCTATGCCCATAAAGCACGCAAGCACGGACAGAAAGGATATGGATCATGCAGAGGTGATTTTCTGGCTGCAGCCAGTTCCACAAGGGCAGGGAACACGCCCTTACTGCTGGGGCGCCGTGCCGCCATGGGTGCTGACACCGGGACCGCCGCCATCATCCGAGCCGCCACCGGCGGGCTTGGGCTTGTCGCACCCGGCAAGACAGGTCAGGACGGCAGCAGCCATCATCATCCGCGCAAGGTTTCGCACTGGTTTTCTCCTCTCCAGCTGTTCTGGCTTTCAAGAGGGGTAAACCGCCGGACCGCGCCACGGTTGCGTATGAAAACGGGGCAGCGCTGCGCCAGCAGGCCTGCGGCGCACATCTCGCGCATGCGCATGCAGCAACGATGGCGATGCTGGAAGGAAGGATGTTCCATCCGGTGCCTGTCCGTCTGTTTGGGGCGGCCCTAGCGGACAGCCTGCTTGCGGAAAAAACGCTCGACAGCCAGCATGCCAAGCAACAGCGCGACGCCAAAGCCTTCGCGTGTATGGTCAACGAGGTAACGCATAACGGTCTCCTCCATTTGGCTTGTCAGCTTCATACTGACGCATCATCCACGCCAGCGGAAGTAAAAACGCATGCCATGCTCTTCACGATATCAGACCCATCGCACGGGTAAGGCCATTGTTGCGCATTTTTTGTAAAAAGCTGCATCCCTGTCCGACAGCACACACACGGCTGGGGCCGGGCCGCCTGACCTTCCCTTGCCAGCGCCATGCAGTACGGCATAGGAAAAAGGCCATGCCATGCTTCCTGCCGTACAGCCCCGCCCGTTCCATGCACTCTCCCGCCCGCCAGGGAGAAGGGAGCATGCCATGACCCGCATTTTCATTGATGCCGATGCCTGCCCCGTGCGTGATGAGACCTATCGCGTGGCGCAACGCTACGGGCTGCATACCTTTGTCGTGTCGAACAGCCTGCTGGCCGTGCCAGCCTCGCCGCTGATCGAGCGCGTGGTGGTGACCCAGGGCATGGACGTGGCTGATGACTGGATTGCCGAGCATGCCGCCGCGCATGACATTGTCATATCAGCCGATATTCCGCTGGCTGCGCGTTGTGTCGCGCGCGGGGCCTGCGTGCTCGACCCCAAGGGCCGCATTCTTGATGATAACGCCATCGGCATGGCGCTGGCCGTACGCAATCTCATGACCGACCTGCGTGATACCGGTGTCGTGACCCAGAGCAATCGCGGCTTTACCCGTGCTGACCGCTCCACGTTTCTTTCAGCCCTCGATACCGCCGTAGTCAAAGCCCGCAAACGCGCGGCAGGGCACGGGCGGCCGCTGCCTGTCGTGCCACCCACGGCATGATCGCGGCGGGAGCGTGGAACAGCACGCCGCCCCATAAAAAAAGCCGCCCGCTCCATAAGGAGCAGACGGCACCAAGGCTGGAAACGCCGCCTTAAAAAAAAGGCAGCGCCCAAAAACGTTTACCTGATCTTACTTCTGCGCCGCCTTGGCAAACAGGGCGGAAATCGCATCCTGCGCCTCGGTCTGGATGGCCTTCAGGTGGGCCTCGCTCTTGAAGCTTTCGGCATAGATTTTATAGACATTTTCCGTGCCGGAGGGGCGGGCGGCAAACCAGCCATCCCTGGCTGAAACCTTCAGCCCGCCAATGGCCGCGCCATTGCCCGGCGCGTTGGTCAGCGTGCTGACAATCGGCTCGCCTGCAAGTTCGCTCATGCCGATCTGCTCGGGCGAGAGGGTCTTGAGGATGGCTTTCTGCGCCGGGTCGGCAGGCGCGTCGATCCGGGCATAGTACGGCGTGCCAAGGCGCTTGGTCATGGCCTCGTACGCAGCACCGGGGGTCTGTTTGGTGCGGGCCGTAATCTCGGCGGCAAGCAGGCCAAGAATGATGCCATCCTTGTCCGTGCTCCACACCGTGCCATCGCGGCGCAGGAAGGAAGCACCAGCGCTTTCCTCACCACCAAAGCCGAGCGTGCCATTATACAGGCCATCGACAAACCACTTGAAGCCAACCGGCACTTCCACCAGCTTGCGGCCAATTTCCTTGGCCACGCGGTCGATCATGCTGCTGCTGACCACCGTCTTGCCCACGCCGGCTGCGGGGTTCCAGTTCGCGCGGTTGTTGAACAGGAACTCGATGGCGGTGGCAAGATAGTGGTTGGGGTTCATCAGCCCGTACTTGCCCGAAACGATGCCATGGCGGTCGGCATCGGTATCATTGGCGAAGGCGATGTCAAAGCGATCCTTCATCTGCACCAGACGCGCCATGGCGTAGGGGGAGGAACAGTCCATGCGGATCTGCCCATCCCAGTCGGCGGTCATGAAGCGGAAGGTGGGATCGACTTCCTTGCTTACGATGGTGGCGTTGATGCCGTATTTGTCAATGATCGGCTGCCAGTAATCCACCGCTGCCCCGCCAAGCGGGTCGATGCCGATGGAAATGCCGGATTCACGGATGATGTCCATGTCCACCACAGCGGCAAGGTCAGCCACATACGGGTTGATGTAGTCATGCCGCTTTGTGGTGGGGGCCTTGAGCGCCTGCTCGAACGGCACGCGCGTCACGCCCTTCATGCCCTTGGCCATGTAGTCGTTCGCCGCGTTCTCGATCACCTTGGTGATGTCGGTATCGGCCGGGCCGCCATGGGGCGGGTTGTATTTGAAGCCACCATCCTCGGGCGGGTTGTGCGAGGGCGTAATCACCACGCCATCGGCAAGGTCGCTGTTGCGGCCACGGTTACACGTCAGGATGGCATGCGAGATGACGGGGGTGGGTGTGTAGCCATCCTTGTCATCAATGCGCACTTCAATGCCATTGGCGGCAAAGACTTCGAGTGCTGATTTCAGCGCCGGGCGCGAGAGCGCATGCGTGTCGATGCCGATGAACAGCGGCCCGGTAATGCCCGCATTCTTGCGGTAGTCGACAATGGCCTGGCTGATCGAGAGGATATGGTTTTCGTTGAAGCTCGTATGCAGCGATGAGCCACGGTGCCCCGAGGTGCCAAACGCCACCCGCTGCGTGGCAATGGAGGGATCAGGCTTGCGGGTATAATAGGCATCAAGCAGGGCATCGATATTGACAAGACGATCCGGATCGACCGGCTTGCCGGCAAAAGGGCTTACGCTGGGCATTGACTGCTCCCGAAATACATTATGAAAAAGCGCATATTCCAACAAATTTCCTTACAGCCCGCCCCGGCAGGCGTCCAGCCATGCAAGGCAGGAAAATGAACGCGGGGAGGCAAGGAAACGCATCATGCCATGACACTGGCGCGCGCTTTGGGGGAATGACATTGAACTATATCAAAATCCGGACCTTTTTCGTTTCCTTGCCTGCCCATCACGTTCGCGCGTGGGCATGTTGCATGGGGCAGGGGGCGTACCCATTTTCAAAGCATGAACACATCATCATCCCCTGATAACGCCGAGCATCTGCGCCGCGACCGACTGGAGCGCCTGCTCCGGCGCCTGCCTGCGCGTGGCGAACAGGCCATGCGCTGGCTGCTGCAACCCGGCAGGGTCGTATTCCGCAGCATCATGGGGGGACTGCTGATAGCGGGGGGCGTGCTCGGCTTCCTGCCGGTGCTGGGGTTATGGATGCTTCCGCTAGGTATTATCCTGCTGGCGGAGGATGTACCTTTCCTGCGCAGGATGAGCGCGCGCATGCTGGAATGGATCGAACGCCGCCACCCGAACTGGCTGGCCCCCGCCTCGCCTCAGAAAAGCTAAGCAGAAAGCGGGGTTCAGCGTGCGCAGGACAGCCGCCGCATGCCCGCAGCCGCAACGATCAGGGCATTGGCCGCAAGCCCGATCAGGCCGGGATTGACCCCGGCAGGCATGAGGCCCGCCCAGTACAGCTCCACCGCCAGCCCGTCACCCGCCATAAGCCCCGCCGCAATGGCCAGAGCCGGAACGCGCCATCCACACAGGGCCACCAGCAAGCCGGGCGCTATCTGGATCATGCCGAGATAATACAGGTTATTGAGCGTGACCATGATGCTGCCCAACCCCGCAGCCCCGGCGGCGGAGAGCAGCAGATAGATCCCGATCACGACCTGCGCGCCCACGCGCTGCCCCCGGTCCGACAGGCCATGAAGCATGTTGCGTGAGACCAGCGGCCCGATGGCAAGGCACACGCCCGCCAGGATGACCAGCGCCGAGACCGCGCACCCGCCCGCAACGATACCCTGCATCCACGGCGGCAGGGTGGTGGTGATGCCCAGCATGAACACGTCATTGGCGGATGAAACGGCCAGTCCGCGCCTGTGCACGAATTGCGCGATCATGTACAGAAAAGGGAACATGAGCATGTAAAGCGGCATGAGGATCTGGTTGCGGCGCACCATCCGCGCCGAGCGCGCGGTAAACACGAAGGCCACCGCCTGCGGCGTAATGCACAGCCCGAGTGACTGGAGCAAGATGGTGGAAACCACGAACATGTCCTGCCGCGCAGGCACGGCAGTGGCGGGCGTGGACTGGTATGCAACAGGCAGGCCCGTGGCCAGCAGCGCAGCACTCCCTCCGGCCACGATGGCCAGCACCAGCAGCACATCCTTCAGCACCGATACATAGGCCGGCGCACGCACGCCCGCCAGCGCCACCCAGCCAAAGGTCATGCCCGCGCCAGCGCCTGCCAGCACGGCGGGCGTAACCTGCCAGTGCAGGCTCCGCATGACCGAAATCAGGCCGGTAAACTGCGTCTGCCCCAACGGCAGCAGGAAGGCCACGGCATTGGCCGCCACCACCATTTCCAGCAATCGGCTGCCAAAATGCGCGCGAAAAATATCGGCCAGCGTCATGCTGCCCGTCCTGCGCCCCAACTGCCACAACAGGGGCGCAAGCACGAACCCCACAGGATAGGACAGCAGGATATACCCCATGAACCACCCGGCAAACGCCGCGCCATGCAGGTAGACACCGGTGGAAAAGCCCAACACGCTGCCGATGCTATAGGTCTCGCCAATGGTCAGGAAAAAGACCAGCAGTCCCCCCAGTTGCCCGGACGCGACAAAGAAATCACGCGCATTGTCACTACCGCGCCGCACCCGCGCATACACCGCCAGGGCAACAGAGGCGGCAATGACCGCGCCAAAACTGAGGAATTCCATTAATCCGCCCGTGCGTGGCCCAGCCACCACGCCGCCGCCATGCAGCAGGGCACCAGCAGCATGCAGGCAAACAGCCACGCTACCGCCGGGGGAAAGCCAAAGACCACGCCATCAACATGCTCGAACAGCACGAAGCCACCAATAACCAGCCCATAAGGCAGGCCCAGCCCCACAACCAGCATAAGTGGCGTCGTGGCAGGCAGCGGTTCACGGGCGTTATCGGAGGTGTCTGGCACGCGCATCACGCCATGAGATCAGGGAAGGGAGCAAAGCAGGCGAAAACCCGCTCAGCCATTACCGCGCGACTTCGCCTTCCTGCGGCCCACAACGGAGAGGCGGGTGGTGACAAGATCATACCCCATCTCGCGCACGATATTTTCCAGCAGGGCGTCGAGTTCGGGGTTTTCGAATTCGATCACCTTGCCACTATCGGCGTCGATCAGGTGGTAATGATCGCCATGATCGCCATCGGCCACTTCATAACGCGCACGACCGCCGCCAAAATCACGGCGCTGGAGAATGCCGTTTTCCTCGAACAGACGCACGGTACGGTACACCGTGGCGATGGAAATGCGCGGGTCGACTTCCACCGCGCGGCGGTACAGTTCCTCCACATCCGGGTGGTCATCACTGTCCGACAGGACAAAGGCAATCGTCCTGCGCTGGCCCGTCAGTTTCAGGCCGCGTTCACGGCACAGATCGGCCAGAGGAGAATCGGGAAAAGTCGGCTCTTTCATCACCCCGGAGCATAATGCACTCAGACCGCCCCGGTCCAGTAGGGATAAGCAGTTCGGGCCGTCGATTTTAGTTGCAAATGATAATCTTTCTCATTAATAAGATCTCACCAACACATTCAGGGAGCGGGCTGCACCCACGGCCCGAGCGGATGATGACCGACACCACAGTTTTCATGAATGATCTTTCATCCAGCGAACGCTTGCTGGTCTGGTGCGTGCGCCGCCTGAGCGGGCAGGGCGACGGCACGCGCGGCACGCCGGGACTGGCGCTGCCGTGTTTCAGGGCTGATTTTGCTGCTGTGATCGAGGCGTTCCACATGGCCATGAACCGCCTGCGGGCCTACCAGCGCACCCCGGTCGATGTAGCGATCTGCTCGGCCACACACCTGACCGGCACGGAAAACCGCTTTCTGCTTGCCGCCACTGCCGCACAGGAGGGGCACGAAGGGGAAGTGCGGCGCATGCTCCGGCCCATTTTCGTTCACCACCATGTGCTCTCGCCCTTTGCCGCCGCCATTACGCAACTTGGCGCGTGCCTTGCAGGCGCGGGGTACTGGCTACCGCGGCGGGGCAACATGCTGGCAGCCTCCAGCCGGATGCCCGTAGTGCGTCCGCGCCAGGTAAGCGCGGCTACGGCGCATCCCACGCCCGAGCCCCATGCGCAGCAGGCCCAGCCCGTAGGCGCGGGGTGCCTTGCGGCCATGCGCTGGCATCAAGCCGACATGGGCCGCGCGCAGGTCATGTGGCCCGGCCCGACGGCTGCCGTGCAGACGGGTGGCCTGTAAAAACACCAAAGGGGCCGCACCATTACGTGCGGCCCCAACATGGCGGGATGACAGGAATGCCACCCATCGTATCGATCCGGCAGGCGCGCCGGTTCATGGAAAATGCTTTCCTCGACCTGCTCGACATCCTTGCCTGGCAGGAAGGCGCGCCGCCCGCCACCGGCCATGAACGACCGGTGGACCCGCATGGTCGCGGGATTATTCCTGATCGGGGGCAGCGGCCGAGTTGAGCTTGATGTACTGCGGCAGGCCCAGCTGCTTGATGAGATCGAACTGACGGTCGAGGAAGTCCTCGTGCTCTTCTTCGTTCACCAGAATGCGCAGCAGCAGGTCGCGCGATACGTAGTCACGCACGCTCTCGCAATAGGCGATGCCTTCACGCAGGTCGCCAATCGCCTTTTCTTCCAGCTTCAGGTCGCATTTGAGGATTTCCTCAACGTCCTGCCCCACAAGAATCGTGTTGTAGCGCTGCACGTTGGGCAGGCCGCCGAGGTAGAGAATACGCTCGATCAGCCAGTCGGCGTGCTTCATCTCCTCGATGGATTCCTCGTATTCCTTCTTGCCCAGCAGGGTCACGCCCCAGTGGCGCAGCGTGCGGGCGTGCAGGTAATACTGGTTGATCGCCGTCAGCTCGTTGGTGAGCTGGGTGTTCAGGTGCTCGATAACCTTGGGGTCCTTGATGGGCATGTCCGTTTTCCTGTCCTGCGAAATATATTATACCCCTCACGGGTTACTGCCAGACAGGCTGCAACGCAATTACAAAAAAGCGTTGCATAACCACGCCCTGCGCGCGACCCTCGGCCGGGCCACACACAGGGCACGGCCCCCAGGCAGGGCAGGGAGGGAAGCCACATGGACCAGACCAGCTACCGCACACTTGATGCAGGCGGCATCCGCGAATTCCTCGCCGGTCTGCCCGCCATCGCCACCCGCCTCGGCGGCGTGCCGGAACAGTGGCAGGTGCATGAAGTCAGTGATGGCAACCTCAACAACGTGTTTCTTGTCACCGGGCCTGCGGGTGAGGTGTGCCTCAAGCAGTCACTGCCCCATGTGCGCGTGGACCCGAGCTGGAAAATGCCGCTCGACCGTACGTATTTCGAGGCCGCATGGCTTGCCGCCATTGGCCCGCTGGTGGGGGAGCTGACCACCGAATACCTGCATTTTGACCCCGAACTCTATGTGCTGGTGGTCGAGAGCCTGTCCGGCCACACCGTACTGCGCACGGCGCTGATGCAGGGGGCGGACTGGCCGGAGGTGGCGCCGCGCATTGGCACGTTCGTGGCCCGGGCCTGTTTTGGCACCTCGCTGCTCGCCCGTCCGTTCGAGGATGTGTTTGACGCTCGCCGGATTTTTGCCGCCAATCAGGCCCTGACCCGCATCACGCTTGACCTGGTGTTTGATGACCCGTACCGCGACCATCCGCGCAACCACTGGCATGATCCGGCCCTGAGCCCCATCGTGCAGGACATCCGCACCAGCGCCGCAGCGCTGCTGGCCGTTGAAAACCTGCGGCGGCGCTTCCTGTCGCAACCGCAGGCGCTACTGCATGGCGACCTGCATACCGGCTCGATCATGAGCACGGCGGATGACACGCGCGTAATCGATGGCGAGTTCGCGCTTTATGGGCCGATCGGGTTTGACTGCGGCATGTTCGTGGGCAACCTCGTGCTGCATTTCTTTGCAACACCCGACCTTGCGGCGCGCCAGGCGGTGCTGCGTGATATTGCCAGCTTCTGGCACAGCTTTCATGAGCAGTTCATGGCGCTATGGAACGCCAATGACGCACCGCCCCCAGGCACCCTGCGCCCGCTGGCCTACGGCCCGGCAGCCCATGTAGTGCAGCAGGCCTTCATGGATGAGGTGATGGCCGACACCATAGGCTTTGCCGCCATCGAGATCATCCGCCGCCTTATCGGCTATGCCCATACGGCGGATTTCGACACCATCACCGATCCCCGCCTACGCGCCACCTGCCGTGCAGGTGCGCTGGCCTTCGCCTATTACGTGCTCGACCACCTGGCGGACATGCGCACGATCGCGGATTTCCTGTCATGCCTGGGCGAGAATGAGAGGAAGGGCATATAAATCAGGACATACCACCGGGCATGAGGGCGGCCAGCCGGGCCATGGAGGCGCGCAGATCGGCCTCGATTTCTGGCAGGGCGCGACCGGGTTCGGATGTATCGAAATACCGGGCGAACGAAATGGCGCATCCAATGCCCGCCCGCTCCGTGTCCAGCCGGGCCGTGGGGTCATGGGGGGCGATAAGGTGGGTGAACCAGTCCTGCGGGTCGGTTTCCATGCTGGTGGTGAACACCGTGCGCGAGGGGGCGCCTGCCTGATCCGCACAGGTCACGCTCAGGCTGCGATATAAAAACGCCCGTGCCGGTACCTGGCGTGAAAAGCCGGTTCGCTGTCCCTGCGGCACCGCCACGCCAGGCGGCACAAGGCACCATGAAGCCGGTGCGCCATCCGGTCCTTCCCGCACTTCGAGGTCCATTACCGTGCCATCGCGCGCGGCCTGCACCACAGCGGCTACATGGGCCTGCGTCATCTCGCGCCGTTTCTCGCCATGGCTGCGGCTGCACCGCCGCCACAGCGGCGCGGCATTGATCAGGCTGACCATGCCCCTGCGGCCAGCGGGCTTGTCATTATCCAGCACCCACACATAGGTGCCGATGCCGGTATTGATGAACATGTCCTGCGGCAGGGCAATAATCGTATCAATCAGGTCATGCTCGACGAGATAGCGGCGGATGGCGGACTCACCGCTTTCCACCCCGCCACCGTTCAGCGCGGCTCCATGCGTCACCACGCCAATCCGGCTGCCGCCATGGCGGGGCGTGCGCATCTTGGCCAGCAGATGCAGCATGAACAGCATCGATCCATCCGACACGCGCGGCAGACCCGGCCCGAAGCGCCCCTGCGCGCCCTGCGCGTGTTCCGCCTGTATGGCCGCGCGGATGGCACGCCAGTCCAGTCCGAAAGGCGGGTTGGCCAGCATGCGGCCAAAACGTTGCCGGGCATGACCATCAGCCAGCAGCGTATCACCCTGCACCATCTGCCGGGGTTTCTGTCCGCGCAGCAGCAGGTCGGCACGCGCCAGGGCACAGGACTGCCCATTGAGTTCCTGCCCGTACAGATCCGCCATTACGCCGCGCGCGCACAGGCGGTCAGCCGCACGACCGAGCAGCGCGCCAGTGCCGGCGGCGGGGTCATAGAGCGCAGGACGGGTCCCCGGCGTATCCGCAGCGCAGACAAGATCGACCATCAGGTCCGCGACCTCCGGCGGCGTGTAATGCGTGCCGGTGCCCTGCGTGGTGGTGAAGTGGCTGACCAGTTCCTCGAACAGCCGCGCCATGGCTTCGCTGCCATACAGGGCGGGGGAGAGATCAAGGGCGGCGAAATGCGTGGCCAGCGGCGCCAGCATATCAACTGCCGCCAGCCGCCGCGCAAGCCGGTCAACCTCAAGCTGCATCATGATATCGCGCATGGCGGAGGGCAGGCGCGCGATCAGCCCCGACAGGACCTTGAGCGGATCGGCTGCGCCAGCAAGGGCGGCAAGCCCACCATGCGCGGGCAGCCGCGCCTGCTCAAACCGCCGCAACACGGTAAAGGCCAGTATGGCTGGCCCATATTCAACCGGTTGCAGCACGCGGCGCAACTGGCCTGCAATGCGCCATATGGCCGCGGCTGACAGCAGGGGCGCGGTCATGGGCGGTTAACGGGCGCGTTCTTCCGCTGCCGCCGTGCGCCACAGCGACAGGGCGACGGCAATGACCGCAGGCCCGATGAAGAGCCCGAGCAGGCCAAACACATGCAGGCCACCCAGAATGGCCGTCAGCACCGCAAGGAAGGGGATGCTGGTGCTGCCACTGATCAGCTTGGGCCGCACGAAATGGTCGCCCGCGCCATAGGCAATGGTGCCGATCACGCCCACGATCACCGCCTGCATCACGCCATTGGCCGCAAAGGTCATGAGCGTGGTCACACAGAGCAGGATCGGCCCGCAGAAGGGGATGACACTGACCACCGCCGTAAGCAGCGTGAGCAGGGCAGGGTGCGGGGTGCCTGCAATGAAGTAGCCAATGCCCACCAGCACGCCCTGGCCCAGCCCCACCAGCACCAGCCCCGCGACCGTGCCGCGCACGGCGCCCACGGTGTTGCGGATCACATCACGCGCGCGCTCACCCAGAAAACGCTGCCCGACCGCGCGGATATCGGCAATGAGCGTTTGCGAGGCATGGAGATAGAAATAGACCGACAGCGTGGCGATGACGAAGGTTTCGGTCATTTCCATAAGGCGGTGCGGCAGCTCGCGGCCATCGCCGGTGGCCACCATGTGCGATACCACGCTGGTCCAGTGCCGCAGTTCATCGGGGTCGGACAGGTAGCGCTGCCACAGCCCGGCCAACCTCGGGCCAATGCGCGGAATTTCATCAATCTGCGGCGAGACGGGAATGCCATCATGCAACGCGGCGCGCCCCCACGCCATGAGCGAGGGAATTTCCAGCCCCGCCCGCACGGCCATGGCGATCATGGGCACCGCCAGCAGCGCGAAGATGCCTGCCGCGATCAGCCCTGCCGCCGCCCCACGGCCCATGCCGCGCCCGACCAGCCGGGTATAGAGCGGAAAGGTGGTGATGGTAAGAATACCCCCCCACACGAAGGCAAACAGGAATGACTGCTCGATCCATGCGGAAAACAGCAGGACCGCGCATACAAATATGAAGGTGCCGATATACTGGGTCCGGTTCCGGTTTTCGTCCATATGGTGTGTTCTATCCTGCTGGGGTTCGTGAAAGGTTGTCATATCATGCCATGACAGGCAGGCCTTACGTTCTGGCAGATGGCCTGCATCGTTGTTGTCATGTCAGCACAGGGTAAAGGTCCGGTTTACAAAAAGACATCATCCATCTTGCTCCCGCAGGCGCAAGCTGGTCCATTCCCCGCCCATTCTCCCTAATGGCCCTGACGCGACATGCCCCGCCGCCCAAAGACCTTTTTTACCGCCGATACCCATTTCGGCCATGCCAATATCATCCGCTACACAAAGCGCCCCTTTGAAACGGTGGCGGAGATGGATGCAACCCTGGTCAGCAACTGGAACGCCACCGTCGGCCCTGATGATGACGTGTGGCACCTTGGCGACGTGGCGCACGGCACGCAGCGGGCCGAAGCGATCCTGCCCCGGCTGAATGGCCGCAAGCACCTGATCTGGGGCAAGCACGGTAGCGAGGCCGTGCGGACCTGGCCGGGCCGGGCGTCATCGCAGGCCTATGCGGAACTCAAGCTCGATGGCCGCAGGGTGGTGCTGTTTCATTATCCCATCGCGGAATGGAATGGCTTCTGGCACGACAGCCTGCATTTTTATGGTCATGTTCATGACAGGTTCACACCCACCAGCCTGTCCTGTGATGTGGGGGTAGATGTGTGGGATTACCGGCCCGCGGAATTCAATGACATCGCTGAAACCATCAGCGCCCTGGCTCCGCCCGCACGCCCCGCCTGAGGCCACATGCCCCGGCTGCATCATGCCTCAGGCCCCGCGCCCATCGCTGCCCGCCGGACAGCAACGCGATATTCATGCAGCAGCCCCTCCAGTCGCACCCGTTCAGCAGCCTGTGCCGCAACCTGCTCCAGCTGTGTCCAGACCGCCTGCGCCACCCTGCGCTGGCATGGTAGCGGTGGCAGGGTCAGTTCCAGCGAAGCCAGCGTGACCGTATCCATCTCAGGAAACACGCTCCCCCCCGCGCGGCGGCGCAGTTCCGGCCCTGCCGCCCATAACGTCAGCGCCGCGTAGCGCAGGTCCACCCCACATCCGCGCGGCACCAGCGCCTTGCATCCCTGGCTGACCGCAAGCGGGCCGCGCCCCAGCCCCACCCGGCCCACGGGGGCACGGGTTGATACCACCAGCGCACCCGCGGGCACCATTATGGCCCGGCACGCCGCCAGCCCCGCCGCCGAAAGGCTGCGCTGCCCCCGCGTTACCCAGCCGGGTGGGCCAGGCGGCAGGTCCGCCGGTGTCAGCCATGTTACGTCATCGCCCCAGTAGGCGGCCCGGGTCGTGGCGGGTGTGCCACCGCCGGTAATGTCAAACACATGCCCCAGCAGCCGTCGCGTGCCGTATGCCGCCCCCATGGCCTGCGCGATGATGGCCTGAACCTGCTCGCGTGCCAGATCATCAAGCTCATCCAGCGCGCGCAACTGCCCGTCAATGCGTTGCAGGCTCACGTCCAGCCGGTCGGCCACGAGGCGCTGGCAGGCAAGGGAAGGGCAGGGAACAGGCAGGCTGTTCATGCGCGCACGCGTCAGCTTGGCGCGGGTGGCCCCCTCCACATACGGGCCATAGGGCAGGGTATTGAGGGCATGCGCCACAAAGCGGCCATCCACGCCTGCGCGCGGGCGCAGCACATGCACATGGTTGCCTGCCCATAACGGTCCTTCATGAAAGAACGCGACATCACGCGTGGGGTCAGAAAAAGGCGCGCCGTCCTCGCCAAGCAGCACGAGCGTGCCATCAAACAGCGCCTGATCGACATGACCGGTCACGCCACTGGCTCCATGATAGGGCACCACTCCCGGCCGCAGCGCCCGCTGCGCGCGGTTAAGGGGCACGCGCCCGGCATCGAGGCATTCAACAAGGGCGCCCAGCGGCACCACGGGCCATGACGGGGGCGGGCTGTCATCGCACTTCATGCCCCCTCCTTACTGTTGGCCCCGGCCGGGCCGCCATATAAAAAAATATACCATGACAGGCATTTGCGCCGCATGGCTGCTGGCCGTGCGCCATAGGGTCGTATAAACCCCACCCCAAGCACCATACCGCGTGCCGCACATGATCGTGCCCCGGCGGGGCCATGGGTGAAGCAGGGGGTTCATGACGCGTCCAACCACATCCTTCGGGGCGGAATTCCGTTCCATCCTTGCCATTGCCGGACCGATGGGCCTGTCACAGTTCGCCCAGATGCTGATGGGGCTGACCGATGACGTACTGCTCGGCAGCCTTGGCGCCGCAGCGCTGGCCATTGGCGGCCTGGCCACGGGCACGTTTTTCACGCTCAACGCCATCCTTGCCGCCATGATCGAAGCCGGTGGCATCCTGCTCTCGCAGGCACGCGGGCGGCAGGACCATGCAAGCCTTGGCACCACAATCACCTCCATGCTTGTGGTTGCCATCATGCTGTGCGGGCCGGAACTGTTCTGCCTGTACCATATCGACCGGCTTCTGGCATGGCTGCACGAGCCCGAGGCCATCCGCGCGCCGGTGACCGCTTTCGTGCATATCCTGATGTGGGCGGTGCCTCCAGCGCTGCTCGGCCAGGGCGTGCTGACCACGGCGCTGCCGGTCATGGGGGCACAAGGCATTCTCATGCGGGTGATGCCGTGCATTACGGTGGTGAACGGGGTGTTGAACGCAACGCTCATCCATGGCTGGTTTGGCCTGCCCGCGCTGGGGCTGCACGGCTCGGCGGTGGCGACCGTCATCACCCTGTGGTGCATGCCCCTCATCCTGCTGGCCTTCATGGCGCGCAGGCCCGAACTGCGTACGACACTGCGCCCGCGCGCGCATGACTGGGAGCATACGCGCGCCCTGCTGCGCACCGGCCTGCCCATGCTGGCAGCCGCGATGGCGGAGGTCACGCTGTTCCAGGCCAACAGCTTCGAGGCCGCCAAGCTGGGCAATGCCGGGCTGGCGGCGTTCCAGATCATGCTGGGCATCGGCATGCAGTGCTTCGTGCTGTATCTGGCCATGGCGCAGGCGAGCAACATACGCGTGGGTTACTGGACGGGGCGCAACGACCCGGCCATGGTGCGCCGCTCTGCGGGCGCGGGCATGTTGCTGGGCCTGGGGGTAGCCTGCGTGACCACCCTCATCCTGGCGCTGGGGCGGCAGGGTATCATTGGCTTCTATCTCGATGCGGCCCTGCCGGAAAACGCGCAGGCGGTGCATCTGGCGCTCACGCTGCTGCTGATTGGCGCGGCCTTTCAGGTGCCGGACGCCCTCCAGGCCATCGCCACGGGCATCCTGCGCGGGCAGGGCGATACCACCGTCCCTATGGTGCTGGCCATTATCGGCTACTGGGGGCTTGGCTTTCCCGCCGGCATATTCCTTGCCTTTGAACAGGGCATGGGCGTGCAGGGGCTGTGGTATGGCATTGGCATCGGGCTTGTGACGGTATTCGTGCTCCATGGCACCCGCATCCTGTGGCGCATGAAGCGGGCAGAGCGAAAAGGGTAGGAAAAGCGCTGCCTGGCCTCGCCATTCCGCCTGGAAAATAAATCACTGGGAAAACAGAATAACAGTTCTGGATGCTACGTTTTTGAAGCTTTTTGAAAAAAGCTTCACCACAAACCTCTTTTAATTCCAGTTTTTCAAACAGGCTTTTACAGGCGCTTGTGCATTTCCTCACGGATGGAATTGCATTTCTTGGTAAACACGCCCGCCTGCGATGCGGTCATGAAATTGATCAGGAAGGCACCGAGCAGCGAACAGAAGGACAGGATGATCAGCACCCGCCCCATGAGCGAGATCACCCCGCTGTAATGCACGGCCGAATACCACAGCAACCCCAGGCTCAGCACGGCGCCAAACACGCCCAGCACGCCGGTGGAGCGGATGAGGGATTCCTCCTCGCGGATGAAGGTGGAGGATTCCTGCCATAACATGAAAAGCTTGCGGTCCATTTCCTGCACGGCGGCGGCATAGTCCTCGGCATCATCGGGATGCTGGTGGTCGGTGCCGCTACGGTGCAGTTCGAGTTCCTGCCGGGCCTTGGCAAAGACGCGCCTGCGTTCCTTTATGGCGGGCAGGCTGATATCGACAAAGCTGAGAATGGCCACATTCAGCCCGGCCGATAGCTGGATTACCGCTTGGAAATCACCCCAGATCACAGGTTGCCCCCTGAGGGTCCACATAACCGTGCACTGTAGCGAACCCCGACAAATACAAAGCCGTCCGGCATGCAAGGGCTGCATGCCAGTTCCCAACGTACCATGCGATGTGGCGGCACGCCTACCTTTAGGGTTAGCATGAAGCGTGATGAATATCCATGTTCCCTCCACCTATGAGATCTACCGTGGCTGGCAGTCCGTACAGGGCACCGGGCTGGAGATCGGCACGACCCTGCTTGTCGGCGCCGTGCTTGTGCTGGCATGCAGCATGGTGCTGTTCCTGCTGCCGACCTTCATCGCGTGCCGCCGCAAGGTGCATCATGCGGCGGTGGTAGCGGTGGTGAACTGCACCCTGGGCATGACTGGGATTGGATGGGTAATCGCGTTGCTCATGGCCTGCCTGCTCGAGACCGATACCCGCCGCCATGCGCGCCTGCGCCGAAGCGAACCGGCCACGTTCCTGAGCGTGCCATAAGTCATTGAGGAGAGGGGGACCGTCCTTGTCCGCCGCCATATTGTTCAATACTGTATATATTCATCTGAACACATGGCAGGATAATACGATGTCTTCCAACACGCAGGCCGTCATCATTACGCTAGGCAATAATGACCTGCCGCCGGAGGTCTATGAAGAATATGACCTCAGCACCCTTGAAGATGAAATAGAAGACGTGCTCGGCGATGCAGGCGTTCTGGACGGGCATGAATTTGGGCCCGAAGCCGCGCAGATCTTTCTGTACGGACCTGATGCCGAAGCCATCTTCCGCCTGATCGAGCCCGTAGTGAAGGCTTACCCACTATGCGCAAAGGGCAGTGTTGAAATCAGGTCCGGCGATCGGGAAACCGAAAGCCGCATCGTCCAGCTTCCCTGATCTTCTGCCACCCTCATGAAAAAAGGGAGCAAGCCGATTGGCGTGCTCCCCTTTTTTCGTCAAAGCTGCCCGGAAAAATATCCGGAACGCGCTTTTACTGCTGCTTGTACAGCAGGCGCGCGCGCAGCGTGCCCTTGAGTTCGCGCAGGCGGTCAAGGATGCGGTTGTCCTTTTCCACATCGCGGCCGGTATCGGCCTCAACCACCACGTAACCCAGTTCACCCGCCGTCTGCAGGTACTGCGCGGTGACGTTGCAGGATTCACGGGAGAAGATCTCGTTGATCTGCAGCATGATGCCCGGCACGTTGCGGTGCACATGCATGAAGCGCGTGCCGTGCGGGTTTTCGGGCAACTGCACGGTGGGGAAGTTCACCGCACCCAGCGTGGAACCGATATCGGAGTATTCCACCAGCTTGCGCGCCACTTCCACGCCGATGCGCTCCTGCGCTTCCGCCGTGGAGCCACCGATATGCGGCGTCAGGATCACGTTATCCAGCCCGCGCAACGGGGTTTCCAGCGGCTCGCCCGCCTGCTTGGGCTCCTTGGGGAACACATCGATGGCCGCACCGAGCAGATGGCCATCCTTCAGGGCGGCAGCCAGCGCATCGAGGTCCACCACGTTGCCGCGCGCGTTGTTGATGAGGAAGGAGCCCTTCTTCATCGCGCGGATCTGGGCCTCGCCAATCATGCCGGCGGTCTCGGGGGTCTGGGGCACGTGCAGGCTGACCACGTCGCTCTGGGCCAGCAGGGTCTCGAGCGTATCGACCGGCGTTGCATTGCCATGCACCAGCTTGTCGATCACGTCATAGTAGAACACGCGCATGCCAAAGGCTTCGGCCAGCACGGAAAGCTGCGAGCCGATGGAACCATAGCCCACGATGCCCAGCGTCTTGCCGCGCACTTCCCAGCTGTTGGTGGCGGATTTTTTCCAGATGCCCGCATTGCATTCCTGCGACTTGGGGAAGATGCGGCGCATCAGCATCACGATCTCGCCCATGACCAGTTCGGCCACCGAGCGGGTGTTGCTGTAGGGCGCGTTGAATACGGGAATACCAGCCTCACGCGCGGCATTGAGATCGACCTGGTTGGTGCCGATGCAGAAGCAGCCGATGGCGATCAGGCGGTCGGCCTTCTCGATCACCTCGCGCGTGAGCTGCGTGCGCGAGCGGATGCCCACGATATGCACGCCTTCCAGCGCCTTCTGCAGGGCTTCGCCTTCCAGCGCTGTCTTGAGGCGGGTAACATTCTCGTATCCGTTTTCCTTCAGCAGGTTGACGGCACTGTCATGAATGCCTTCAAGCAGCAGGATGCGGATCTTGTCCTTGGGAAGGGAAAGGTGGCCGGTGGATGGGCTGGTCATGTCGCGTGCTCCCGCTCTGAATACGGTCAAGAAGGTAGGTCGTCCCTATCCGATTGGCCGCGCCATCGCTAGGGGGAAAGATGAATTCGTGCCCTCAGCCCGCGCACGGCACGAGCAGATCGCGCACGTGCGGCAGGAGGCCAGCGTCACCGAGTGCAAGCACCGTGCCATCGCCATTGGCGCGCAGGGGCTGGCCTGCCCAGTCGGTCATACGGCCGCCAGCGCCTTCCACCACCGGCACGAGGGCGGCCCAGTCCCATATCTTCATGGTGCATTCGGCAATGATGTCGATCTGCCCCAGCGCCAGCAGGCCGTAAGCGTAGCAGTCGCCACCCCAGCTTGTGCGCAGGGCCGCTGCCGCCAGCGCGTCAAAGCCGGGACGGTGCGGGGCATCAAGGATTTCAGGCGCCGTGCAGGAGAGTTCGGCCTGCCCCACGTCAGCGCAGGCCCGCGTGCGCGGTGCGCCGGGCAGGGCGGAGACGAAGCGCGTCGCCTCGCCCCGCAGGCCGATCCAGCGCTCGCCCGTGACCGGCTGGTCGATGATGCCAAGCAGCGGCACATCATTGTGCAGCAGCGCGATGAGCGTGCCAAAAGTGGGCCGACCGGTCAGGAAGGCGCGGGTGCCATCAATCGGGTCGATGACCCAGCGATAGGGACTTTCCCCCCCTTCAAGGCCGAATTCCTCGCCCATGATGCCAAAACCGGGCAGGCGCTCGGACAGGACCGCCCGAATCGCGCGCTCCGCCGTGCGGTCGGCGATGGTGACGGGGCTGGCATCGGCCTTGTCATGCGCCATGACCCCACGGCGGAAGAAGGGCAGCACCACGCTGCGGGCCACATCGGCGGCGGCAAGGGCGGCTTCAAGCACCGCATCACGCGGGAAACCGGCGGGCAGGGCGCTCATCATGGGGTCTCCGGCCTGAGCGAGCGCAGATAGGCGATCACGTCCGCGCGGTCGGTTTCCGAGGCAATGCCGGGAAAGGACATCTTGGTGCCCGATGCGTAATCGGCAGGGCCCTTGAGCCAGGTTGAAAGGGTGGCGTTGGTCCAGGTCTCGTCCTTGTGCGCCTTGAGCGCATCCGAGAAGTCATAGCCGGGAATATCACCCACATGCGTGCCGAACACGCCAAACAGGTCAGGCCCGATGATGGAGGGGCCATCTGGCGCCATGCTGTGGCACATGGCGCACTGCCTGTCGGCCAGGGCATGGCCCTTTTCCACGCTGGCCTTCGCCACCAGATCATCAATGGAGGCGCCCGGCGCGGGGGCTGCCGGATGCGGTATGGCCACGCCAGCCTTCGCGGGCAGGGGTTCGGGCACGGCCGTATGGGCAATACCCCAGCTTGCGCCTACCACCCCCACGGCAATGAGGCAGGCAACCCCGATCTGGTTAAGGCGTGTACTGTCCATGAAGTCGGGCGTCCTTCCCACGGTTGCATGTAAACCGCTCCTTACCTAGACTGCCGCGCGCCCGGTGTGAAGCATGCACCGGCGGCAGGCGGCCCGTGCCGCCGCGACAGATTACGGATGGCCCAGACCCAGACCCCATGAACCCTATTGTCCTGATTCCGGCCCGGATGGCCTCGACCCGTCTGCCGGGCAAACCGCTTGCCGATATCGCGGGCCGCCCCATGATCGTGCATGTGCTCGAGCGCGCGCAGGCAGCAGGCATCGGCCCGGTTGCCGTTGCCACCGCCGACCGCGCCATTGCCGATGTAGTGGCCCACGCGGGTGGCACCGCCATCCTGACAAATCCGGATCTGCCCTCCGGCTCGGATCGCATCTGGCAGGCACTCGGCTCGCTTGACCCGACCGGCAGGCATGACACCATCATCAACCTGCAGGGCGACCTGCCGGGCATCGACCCTGACTGCCTGCGCGCGGTGCTGCGCCCGCTGGCCGATAGCGCGGTGGATATTGCAACCCTTGTTGCGCCCGTGTGCGACGAGACGGAGGCGAAAGCGGCCTCGGTGGTGAAGGTGGCCTGTGCCTTTGGCAGCGATGCGCCTCAGGCCGTGACGCGCGCGCTGTATTTTTCGCGTATGCCCATACCGTGGGGATACGGTCCGCTATGGCACCATGTCGGACTGTACGCCTATCGCCGCGCGGCGCTCGCCCGTTTTGTCAGCCTGCCCGAGAGCGGGCTGGAACAGCGTGAAAAACTTGAACAACTCCGCGCGCTTGAGGCTGGCATGACCATTGGCTGCACCCGCATCTCCACGGCACCCTTCGGGGTCGATACCCCCGCCGATCTTGAACGCGCGCGCCAGATGCTAGGAGCAGTTGCATGAGCGGGGAACACATCATCGCCTTCCAGGGTCGGCCCGGCGCCTATTCCGACCTTGCCTGCCGCATGGCACGGCCGGGCTGGACCACGCTGCCGTGCCAGACCTTTGCCCAGACCATTGCCGTCGTGCATGACGGGCAGGCCGAACTGGCCATGCTGGCCTGCGAGAACAGCCTTGCGGGCCGCGTGCCCGATATTCATGCCCTGCTGCCACAGGCGGGGCTGTTCATCGTGGGCGAGCATTTCCAGCGCGTGGAGCATTGCCTGCTGGGCATTCCCGGCACCAAACTGGGCGATGTAAAGCGCCTGCACACCCACCCGGTTGCCATGGCGCAGGTGCGCGGCGTGATAACCGAACTGGGGCTGGAGCCGGTGGTGGAATTCGATACCGCCGGCGCCGCCGAGATGGTGCGCGCATGGGGCCGCAGGGAAGACGTGGCCGTGGCATCCGAACTGGCAGCCGAACTCAACGGGCTTGAAATCCTGCGCCGCAACGTGGAGGACGCTACCCACAACACCACGCGCTTCTACATCGCATCGCGCAAGCCAGCCACGTTGCCGCCACCGGGCCCCGATTTCATGACCACGCTGCTGTTCAGGGTCAATAACCAGCCCGGCGCGCTGTACAAGGCGCTCGGCGGCCTGGCCACGACGGGTGTGAACCTGACCCGGCTGGAAAGCTACATGCTGGAAGGCTCGTTCTCGGCCACGCAGTTCCTGATGGATGTGGAGGGCCACCCCGAAGCGCCCCCGCTGCTCGAGGCGCTGCGCGAGCTTTCATTCTTTTCGGAACGCCAGGAAATTCTGGGCGTCTATCCTGCATCTCCCTTCCGGCGGGGGGCGTAAGGGGCAGGGCAGGCGGGCATATTTTGCCCCCCGTGCCGCATTGCCTGTATGATACCATGCCTGCCCGCGCCGGGGCAGAGCACATGAAAACGATGGTGCCGGGCCTACCGGCGCACGCATAGCCAAGACACAGGATCCAGGTGGAAACAACCATGTTCAAGGGTTCCATGACCGCCCTTATTACCCCCATGAATACGGATGGGTCGCTTGACCTGCCTTCCATGGGCCGCTTCATCGACTGGCAGATCCAGCAGGGCACATCCGCACTGATACCGGTCGGCACCACGGGCGAAAGCCCGACACTCACGCATGATGAACATGCCAAAGTCGTTGAATTCACCATAAAATCCGCTGGCGGCCGCGTGCCGGTCATTGCCGGAGCCGGCTCAAACAGCACGGCAGAGGCAGTGGGCATGGCCCAGCAGGCGCAAAAGGCCGGAGCCTCGGCGGTGCTGGTGGTCACGCCCTATTACAACAAGCCCACGCAGGAAGGGGTGTACCGCCACTTCATGGCCGTGGCCGATGCGATCAGCATTCCCGTCATCCTGTACAATATTCCGGGCCGTTCGATCATCGACATCTCGGTCGAGACCATGGCCCGACTGGCCCTGCATCCCAACATCATCGGGGTCAAGGATTCCACGGGCGACCTGCTGCGCCCTCTGCTCGTGCGCCGCGCGGTGAAAAAGCCGTTCAACCAGATCTCGGGCGAGGACGGCACCGCGGTCTCGTTCCTCGCTGCTGGTGGCGATGGCTGCATCAGCGTGACTGCCAATGTCGCCCCCGCGCTGTGCGCGCAGGTGCAGCAGAGCTGGAATGATGGCAACGTGATGGATGCGATGGAACTGCAGGACCGGCTGCTGCCGCTGCATGATTCCCTGTTCTGTGAAAGCAATCCCGTGCCGGTCAAGTTCGCCGCAAGCGTATTGGGGCTGATGGGCGAGACCTGCCGCCTGCCTCTGGCCCCGCTGGCCGATGCCAGCCGGGCAAAGGTGAAGGCTGCGCTCGACGCCGTCGGGCTGCTGGACTGAACCATGGCACCCAAAAACAAAGGCAGCGGCATGATCTCGACCGGGATCGCCGCGCAGAACCGCAAGGGCCGCTTCAACTACTCCATCCTTGAAACGGTGGAAGCGGGGCTGGTGCTCAAGGGGCCGGAAGTCAAAAGCCTGCGCATGGGGCGCGCTACCATCAACGAGGCTTATGCCGGTGAGCGCAATGGGGAGTTGTGGCTGATCAACAGCTACATCCCCGAATATCAGGGTGGCGTGCTGTCACGCTTCGAGCCGCGTGCCCCGCGCAAGCTGCTCCTGCACAAGAAGCAGGTGGACAAGCTGCTTGGCGAGACCGCTCGTAACGGCGTGACCCTGGTGCCGCTGGATATTCACTTCAACAGCCGTGGCCTTGCCAAGCTGACGCTGGGTGTGGGCGAGGGCCGAAAGAAAGAAGACAAGCGCCACGCCATAGCCGATCGCGACTGGGCCCGCGACAAGGCCCGCCTGCTGCGCAACAAGGGACGTGAAGACTAAAAAACGGATTGATGGAAACTCAGAATTTTTTGGTGAGGCTGTTTAGATTCTACGCAGGGTGAGGGGGCAAAGTAGCCCCCATTTGCAGCCAATTCCCGTCGCGAGGATTAAACATACCTCATATGACGCCCAACAAAAAACAGGGCCATCCCGTAAGGAATGGCCCTGTTTTTTTATCAATTCACCCAACCACGCCAGCCAGAAGCTGACGTGGGGCAGGGGAACATATTCAGTCGACCGACAGGGCGGCTGCTTCGGGGCCTTTCTGGCCTTCAACAACCTGCACGTTTGCCGTCTGGCCTTCCGTCAGGCCGGACAGGCCTGAACGCTCAAGGGCGGAAGCGTGGACAAAGATGTCCTTGCCGCCGTTCTCGGGCGTGATGAAGCCGAAGCCCTTGGTGGCGTTGTACCACTTGACCGTGCCGCGCATGTCCTGCGCGTGCGACAGGTCAGGGGCGGGGCGACCCGAGCGCGAGAAGCCTGCGCGCGCGCCCGGAGCCGCGCCGAAGCCTGCGCTGCGGGGGCGCTCGGGCTGTGCCGTGCTTTCATCAACGGAAAGGACGCCGGCGACCTGGCGGCCCTTGGGGCCCTGACCGATCTGCACAACCAGCGTGGTGCCCGGCGAAACCGTGGCATGCCCGGTGGGGTTCAGGGCATTGGCGTGCAGGAACACGTCACCCGAACCATCGGACAGCTCAACGAAGCCGAAGCCCTTTTCGCTATTGAACCACTTTACAGTGGCGCTGATCTCCGGCCCGGATGCGACGATCTGGGGACCACCACCTCCACCACCAAAGGAGCGGCGCGGCGGCGGGGCGCCGCGATCACCAAATGAAGGCGACGACATGAAATCATCGTCAAACCCGCCGCGGCGCGGGGAGCGGGAGCTGCGGTCGGTCCTGTTACTTCTCAACGGTCGTAATCCCGAGGTCTAGGTGGCGGATGTTCCGTTGTGGAACACCACCGAATGAAAGCACGTTTGCAGGATGGAGGCTGGCCTGTCTGACCTTGGGCCGGGGTTTAGGCGGCGTGCGGCTCAGGAAAACTTTTTCCATCCTACGGTGACCCTAGCATAAATCGCATCGGCATCAACAACACCAAAGCATATTCCCGCCTTTGGTTGCCACACGAATTTTCATCCTGACCTGTTTGTGAGGGACAGGAATGCAAAAAGAGGGGAACGCAAAGATATAAATTAAATGCACAATTCCACTTGATTTCTAGACGCAGTCGCACATTATCGAGGTGGATCAATGATGCATTTGCCCCCTTGCCGAGATAAGAAAAAACGCCATGCCCGATACACCACCCCCCCGGCGCGGTCGGGGCCGACCGCCCAAGACCGCCCGCGCACCCGAGGGCACACGCGCCATGCTGGTCCGCGCAGGCGTTGATTTATTGACAGAAAAAGGCTTTTCGGCGACCTGCGTGGATGATGTCCTGCACGCTACCGGCATCTCGAAGGGGTCGTTCTATTACTGCTTCAGCAGCAAGGAAGATTTCGGTCAGGTCCTGATCGAGGACTATGCCCGGTCTTTCAACGCCAGGCTGGACCTGTGGCTGCAGGAGCCAGATACGCCCGCGCTGCAGCGCCTGCTCAATTTCGTGCATGATGCGCGCGCCAGCATGCAGCATCATGGTTTCCGCCGGGGCTGCCTGATCGGCAACCTCGGGCAGGAAATCGACATGCTGCCCGATTCGTTTCACGGACTCCTGCTCACGATCATGACCGGGTGGGAAAAGCGCGTGAATGCCTGCCTGCTCGCAAGCTTCGGCACGCGGGCCACCACCGGGCAGAAGCGTACCTGCATGCAGCTCGCGCGCTATTTCTGGATCGGGTGGGAAGGGGCGGTGCTGCGCTCACGCATGGAGCATGCGCCCGAGCCGCTGGACCTGTTCACCACGTTCTACATGGCGCAGGCGGCAACAGCGCTGGGGGTCAAGCCACCTGCATGCCAGCCGCCCGCTACCCCGCGCGTATCGCCCGCACAGCCTGCGCCCGCGCAAACAGCTCAAGCAGCAAACTGACCGCCTGCCTGCGCCCGCGCAGGGCGGGGGGTACCCTGTCGGGGGGGGTATCGACCAGCCTGCGGGCGTCCTGCGCGGCAAGCCTGAGCAGCATGTCAACATGAAGCGGGCTGGCCAGCCGCAGGTCGGGCAGGCCGGACTGGCGCCTGCCGGTCAGGTCGCCACCGCCACGCAGGCGAAAATCCTCATCAGCGATCAGAAATCCGTCTTCCGTTTCGCGCAGTAGCGCCAGCCTGCGCCGCGCGGTCTGGCCGAGCGCGCTGTCATGCAGCAGAAGACAGTAGGATTCCGCCTGCCCACGCCCTACGCGCCCGCGCAGCTGGTGCAGTTGCGCCAGGCCAAACCGCTCGGCATGTTCGATCACCATCACAGTCGCATCGGGAATATCCACGCCCACCTCGATCACGGTGGTGGCGACAAGGATGCGCGTACGCCCGGCGGCGAAATCGGCAATGGCCTGCTCGCGTAGCGCAATATCCTGCTGCCCGTGCGCCAGCCCCACGGCATCAATGCCAAAATGGGCGGCAAGGGCATGGTGCCGGGCCTCGGCTGCGGCAATGTCAACGGTTTCGCTCTCGCTCACCAGCGGGCAGACCCAGAAGATCCGCGCGCCCCGCGCAAGGGCGCGTTCAAGACCCGCCAGCAGGTCTTCCATGGCCGAGAGCGCATGCAGGGAGGTGCGCACCGGCTTGCGGCCTGCGGGTTTTACATCCAGCCGACTGACCAGCATGTCGCCCCACTGGGTCAGCAGCAGGGAGCGGGGAATGGGGGTGGCGGTCATGACCAGTACATCGGTCTGGTGGCCTTTCTCGCCCAGCATGGCGCGCTGCTCCACGCCAAAACGGTGCTGCTCGTCAATAACGGCCAGCGCAAGATCCTGAAACACCACGCTTTCCTGAAACAGGGCATGCGTGCCGATCACCAGCCGGGCCGTGCCATCGGCAATGCTGGCCAGCGCCTCGCGCCGGGCCTTGCCCTTTACGCTGCCGCTGAGAAACGCCACCGGCACGGGCGAGAGTTTTTGGAATGTGGCCAGATGCTGGCGGGCCAGAATCTCGGTCGGCGCCATAAGGGCTGCCTGGTGGCCTGCCTCAACCGCGCCCAGCATGGCCAGCAGCGCCACGAGCGTCTTGCCCGCCCCCACATCACCCTGCAGCAGGCGCGTCATCTGGCGGGGGGCGGCAAGGTCGGCATCAATTTCCGACAGCGTGCGGGTCTGGGCCGTGGTGGGTTCATGGCCAAAGCGCGACAGCGCCACCGTGCGCAGGCTGCCATCACCCACAATGCTACGCCCCGGCCGCAGGCGGTTGAGCCTGCGCGCCTGCGCCATGGCAACCTGCTGGGCCAGCAGGTCATCGCACGCAAGCCGTGCCCGGGCGCGTTCGGATGCCCCGATCAGCGCCTCGCCCTCCATCAGGTCAGGAAAGTCAGATGGGCGGTGGAGCGTGCGCAGCGCCTGCTCGAAGCCGGGCCATCTGCGTTGCGCCAGCACGCTGGCATCCTGCCATTCCGGCAGGGCGGGAAACACATCAAACGCGGCCCGGATGGCGCTGCGCACCTGGCTGGGAAACAGCCCCGCCGTAAGCGGCCAGACCGGGTCAAGCAGCGGAATTTCAGCCAGCCGCGCCTGCGGCACCAGATAATCGGGGTGCGCCATGCTCAGCCGCTCCCCAAAACGCTCCAGCGTGCCCGATACGGCGATGTCCTGCCCGGCCTCAAGCCTGCGCACTTGATGGGGAGAGAAGAACACCAGTTCCGCCTCTGCCGTGCCGTCGCTCACCACCACGCGCCACGGCCGCCTGCCGCGCCCGCCGCCGGGGGCGGGCGGCACCACGCGCACAATCGTGACCAGCAGCGTGCACACCCGCCCGGTTTCCGCCTCGCGCAGGGCAGGGCGGTAACGCCGGTCCACCACCGATTCCGGCAGGTGGAACAGCAGGTCGATCACTCGCCCGCCCCCAGCCACCCGCGCCAGCAGCTTTGCGGTTGCCGGTTTCATGCCCTTCAGGCTTTCAATCCCCGCAAGCAGCGGGGCAAGAAGGGAATTGGCGGGCGGGGTAGGGGTATCGGACACGCGGCGGTTCATCCTGCGGGGTGGCATGCTTGTCATGCGGGCTGACATATGCCCGCATGAGGGCTATAGGACACCTGCGTTACGGAACAAAACACAACCATACAGGGGTGGAACGCAATGGAAGCCAGAACGCCTGATCTCTCCCGCCTCGATACGCGGCGGCGCAAGATCTATTACCGCGCCACGCATCGCGGCACGCATGAAACCGACGTGCTGATCGGTGGGTTCGTCGCCCCCCGCCTCGAGGGCATGACCGAAGCCGAGCTTGACGCGCTCGAAGCCGTGATGGACCTGCCCGATGCCGATCTGGCCGACTGGCTGAGCGGCCGCCGCCCGGTGCCGCCCGAACTCAATACGCCCATGATGCGCGAAATCATGGCTGATGCCACCGATCCCGCCCGTCTTGCCGCGATCCGGGGCGGAAAATGAACGATACGGCAGGTTTCTCGCTCGCACCCGGCGCCCCCGTTCCCGTATGGGGCGTGCCGGATGGGTATGACGCCTTTCTGCTCGCTCGCCGTCTGGGCGAGAACGAAGGCCCCGTGCTGCATGTGTGCCGTGATGATGCCTCCATGGCGCGCATTGCAGACCAGTTGGCCTTTGTCGCGCCCAAAGCGGAAATACTCCGCTTTCCGGGCTGGGACTGCCTGCCGTATGACCGTGTCTCCCCAAACCCCGCCATCATTGCGGAGCGGGTCGCAACCCTGACCCGCCTGCTGGAAAAAGCCGCCGCGCCGCGCATCGTGCTGACCACGGTGATGGGCGCCATCCAGCGCGTGGCCCCGCGCGCAGCCTTTGCGGGGCAGTCGATCACCATCAGAACCGGCGAAAGCCTTGATGCGCCATTCCTGATGGAACTGCTCATCGCCCACGGCTACAACCGCACCGACACGGTGATGGAGCAGGGCGAATTCGCCACGCGTGGCGGCATTTTTGATATTTTCCCCGCAGGCGATGCCGAACCCGTGCGGCTTGACCTGTTTGGCGATGAGGTGGAGAACATCCGCCGCTTCGACCCCGGCACCCAGCGCTCGACGGCAAAGATCGATAGCCTGACCATGCGCCCGGTGGCCGATTTCAGCCTTGATCCTGCCTCCATCTCGCGCTTTCGCACCGGCTGGCGCGACCTGTTTGGCCCCGCTGCCGCCAATGACCCGCTCTACCAGCACATATCGGATGGCAGGCGGCACGCGGGCATGGAGCACTGGCTGCCCCTGTTCCATGAACATATGGAAACGCTGGTGGACTACCTGCCCGGTGTCACCATCTCGCTCGCCAACCAGGCCGAGGAGGTGCTGGCCACAAGGCTGGAAATGATCGCCGATCATTACGACGCCCGCAAACAGCCCACGCGGGAAGGCGAGGTGCCATACCGCCCGCTACCACCGCACCTGATGTATCTCGACCGCAAGGGCTGGGATGCAATGATTGCAGGCAGGAAGGCCGTGGTGTTCATGCCCTTCGCCCAGCCCGATGGCGCGCCGGGCATGGATGCGGGCGGCAGGCCGGGCCAGATGTTCGCCAAAACCGTGACCGAAGGGCGCGAGAACGTCTTCCCCATGCTGCATGCACGCGTTGAGGAATGGGCGCAGACCAGCAGGCGCGCCTATGTCACGGCCTGGACGCGCGGCTCGTGCGAGCGCATTGGCGTGCTGCTGCGCGAATACCGCCTGCCGGTGCAGACCTTTGCCACATGGAAAGAGGCGCAGAAGCTCAAGCCGGGCACGGTGGGGCTGCTCACGCTGGGGCTGGAGCGCGGGTTTGTTGCCGACAATTTCGCCTTCATCTCCGAGCAGGATCTGCTCGGCGAGCGGATCTCGCGCCCGCCCCGGCGGCGCAAGAAGGCGGACCAGTTCATCTCCGAAGCCTCCGAGATCGCGGAAGGCGACCTGATCGTGCATCAGGATTACGGCATCGGGCGTTACGACGGGCTTGAGACCATCGGGGTCGGCACCGCGCCGCATGACTGCCTGCGCCTGATCTATGATGGCAACGAAAAGCTGTTCCTGCCGGTCGAGAACATCGAACTGCTCAGCCGCTTCGGCTCCGATCAGGCGCATGTGGCGCTCGACAAGCTTGGTGGCGTGTCGTGGCAGTCGCGCAAGGCGAAGATGAAGCAGCGCATCCGCGACATGGCGGGCGAACTCATCCGCACCGCTGCCGCGCGCGCCCTGCGTGAAGCGCCGGCACTCACGCCCGAAGAAGGGCTGTGGGATGAATTCTGCGCCCGCTTCCCCTTCATCGAGACCGAGGACCAGTCCCGCGCCATCGCCGATGTGCTCGACGACATGGCCTCAGGCAAGCCGATGGACCGGCTGGTATGTGGCGACGTGGGCTTTGGCAAGACCGAGGTGGCCCTGCGTGCCGCCTTTGTCGCCGCCATGTCGGGCGCGCAGGTGGCGGTGGTGGTGCCGACCACGCTGCTGGCCCGCCAGCATTACCGCACATTCTCGGCCCGCTTTGCCGGGCTGCCGGTCAATGTGGCGCAGCTTTCGCGCATGGTCACGGGCAAGGAAGCCACTGCCGTGCGCAAGGGCCTGACCGATGGCACGGTCAATATCGTGATCGGCACCCATGCGCTGCTGGCCAAGACCGTAAAGTTCGCTGACCTCGGCCTGCTGATCGTGGATGAAGAGCAGCATTTTGGCGTGGCCCACAAGGAAAAGCTCAAGGCCCTGCGCGAGGACGTGCATGTGCTCACGCTCTCGGCCACGCCGCTGCCACGCACGCTGCAACTGGCCCTGACCGGCGTGCGCGAGATGAGCCTTATCGCAACGCCACCCACCGACCGGCTGGCGGTGCGCACCTTCATCATGCCGTTCGACAGCGTGGTGATCCGCGAGGCGATCCAGCGCGAGCGCTTCCGGGGCGGGCAGGTGTTCTGCGTTGTGCCCCGCATCGAGGATCTCGACCGCATGGCCGCCCGCCTGCACGAGATCGTGCCCGACGCCAGGCTGGTGCAGGCCCATGGCCGCCTGACGCCAACCGAGCTGGAACGGGTGATGACCGAGTTCAGCGATGGCAAATATGACATCCTGCTCTCCACCAACATCGTGGAAAGCGGGCTGGACATGCCTGCGGTCAACACGCTCATCATCCACCGCGCCGACATGTTTGGTCTTGGCCAGCTCTACCAGCTGCGCGGGCGCGTGGGTCGTGGCAAGCAGCGTGGCTATGCCTACCTGACCTGGCCACAGACACATGTGCTCTCGGCCGCAGCGCAGAAGCGGCTGGAAGTCATGCAGACACTCGATACGCTGGGCGCGGGCTTCACGCTGGCGTCGCACGATCTTGACCTGCGCGGGGCGGGCAACCTGCTCGGTGATGAGCAGTCGGGTCATATCCGCGAAGTGGGCATCGAGCTGTACCAGCAGATGCTCGAAGATGCCGTGGCCGACCTGCGCACCGAAAAGGGGCGGCGCAAGCTGCAGGACCGTGACTGGACACCCAACATCATCCTTGGCCTGCCGGTGCTCATACCTGACAGCTACGTGACCGACCTGCCGGTGCGCCTTGGCCTGTACCGCCGCATCGCGGCACTGGCCAATGATGCCGAAGTCGAGGCGATGGAAGCCGAACTGGTCGACCGCTTTGGCACCCTGCCCGATGAGGTGCGCAACCTGCTTGAAGTGGTGACACTCAAGCGCCTGTGCCGCGAGGCCGGGGTGGAACGGCTTGAAGCAGGCCCCAAGGGCATGGTCATCCAGTTCCGGGGCAATACCTTCGCCAACCCGGCGGGGCTGGTGGCATGGATTGCCAGGCAGAAGGACGCCAATGTGCGCCTGCGCCCCGACCACAAGCTGGCCATCATACGCGAGATGACCAACGCACAGCGCATCACGCAGGCCCGCAAGGTGCTCGGCGCGCTGGTCAAGATGGTGCATGAGGAGACGGCCTTTTCGGCCTGAGCGCGGGTATAGAACCAACACACGCACAGAAAGCGTCCGGGCCGCCTTTAAGGCAGGGTGGCCCCCGGAAGCTTCTTTCAATCAGTGCTGGTGGCGTCCCTTCACAAAAAAACCTGACAGGCCAATGCAGCCTGCCAGGTTCCTGATCCATTTTTAAGCGGGTTGGGATTATTGCTGGTATTTATGAATATAAATCACACCATGAAGCCCGTCAGCGAATGGGCAGCGGGATGTGGTTTACGGTCATGACACCTCCCTCCCAGTTGACATCCCACCCCGTGCCGCCCGTGGCCGATTTGTGCCCGAACAGCTTGGCCAGCACCAAAGCAGCACTTGCACGGGTCTGGCCCGCGTTACGCATGGTCTCGATCACGGCATCCAGATTCTGCACCTGAATATGGCCATTGGCGGATGACGCATCGGTATTGCCCGTCAGGCTGGCATCACCATTGCCGGTAATCTGCATGGCGCCGCGCTGGGCGGTGAGCGATGAGACATGCAGCGGCACCATCACAGCCTCTGTCGGGTGGCCGGCAATGGCTGCGGCGAGCGGCACGAGCGACGCGCTGGGCACCGAGGCATTGGCTGTGGCCTGCTGGGGCAGGGCGTTGACCAGAAGCGTGTTGTGCGAACCGGCTATGCCGAGGCCCTGCGTATCAAGCGTAAGGGTGGCGGGGGCGGTGTCGCCTTTGGCGCCGACAAGGTGCAGATGCGCGCGGTGGAAGGAGAGCTTCGTCTCCCCGCTGCTCAGCAGCCCGTCCTGCCAGATCAGGTCATAGCTGCGGCCCGCGCGCAGACCGTCCATGATGGGGGTTGCGGCGGACATGAAATACCCCTCCGCGCACCCCTGCGAGTGGTGGCCGGTAAGCGTGGCCAGCAGCACGAGCGAGGCCACGTCCTCCATATCCCGCAAGGCCAGCGGCCCCAGCCCCGTGCCGCTGGCGGCGATATCGCCCGCGTGAAAGGTCTGGTGCACATTCCCCGCCAGGGCCAGGTTGTAGTTATGGCCCGCAAGCGCATTGTCGCCATGCGGCTGGCTACTGGCAAGCTGTGCGCTGGCGCAGGTATCGGGCAGGGCGGTAGCCTGCGCCGAGCCCATGCACGACAGGGCGGCGAAAACCGTGGTGATGAATATTTTCTTCATTTGCAGTACAAGGTGGCGTGAATGGGCTGCGGATGCAATCCGGTATAATCTCCGCATCATTTCCATAGCATCAGGCTCTCCCCTTCACCATGCTCCGCAGACTTGATTCGTTTCTGATATGCCTGCTGGCCACCGTTGCCATGGCCAGCGTGCTTCCCTGCCGGGGGGAAGGGGTGCGGGTGTTCAATATCCTCGCCATCATCATGATCGCGAACATGTTTTTCCTTCAGGGCGCGCGCCTGTCTCGCCGCGCGGTAGTAGAGGGGGTGACCGGGTGGCGCATCCATCTTGCCATCCTGCTCTGCACGTTCGTCATGTTCCCGCTGCTGGGCGTGGGCCTGCATGCAGCCTTTCCGCGCCTGCTTGATGCCCCGATGTGGACCGGCATGCTGTTCCTGTGCTGCCTGCCCTCTACCGTGCAGTCCTCCATCGCGTTCACCTCGATTGCGCGCGGCAACGTGGCGGCGGCCATCTGCTCGGCAACACTGTCCAACATACTGGGCATTTTCATAACGCCCGTGCTGGTGGGCATCGTGTTCAGCCGCCATGCCAGCGGGGGCGGCGGCGGGATCATGCCCATCGTGGGGCAACTGCTTGTGCCGTTCATTGCGGGCCAGGTCCTTCAGCCGTGGATCGGGGGCTGGGCGCACCGGCACAAGAAACTGCTTTCCTTCTCCGATCGGGGGTCGATCCTCGTGGTGGTCTATACCGCCTTCAGCGAAGCCGTGACGCAGGGGCTGTGGCACCGCCTGCCAGCAACCCAGCTTGGCCGCGTGGCATTGGCCGATGCGGGGCTGCTGGCGCTTGTGCTGGGGCTGACACTGCTTGTGGGGCGCATGGGCGGCTTTGCGCGGGCGGACCGGATTGCCATCGTGTTCTGTGGCTCCAAGAAGTCGCTGGCCTCGGGCGTGCCGATTGCCAGCGTGCTGTTTGCACCCACCGATGTGGGGCTGATCGTGCTGCCGCTCATGATCTACCACCAGATCCAGCTTTTTGCCTGCGCCGCACTGGCGCGGCGCTTTGGCGCGGAGAAGGCGGATTGACCCCATCTTCCCCCTCGCGCATGGCGGCATGGCCCGGTATGTAGGCAGGCCAATAATGCCCGCCGGGCATGACAACCGCACGAAATGGTGGAGAGAGATGACAGGACTGGACCCGGATAACTGGGATGCGCTGCGGGCCTTGGGCCACCAGATGGTCGATGACATGATGGACCGCCTGTCCACCCTGCGCGAGCGCCCGGTGTGGCAGCCCATGCCAACCGCCCTGCGCGAGCAGTTGCGCACCGGCCTGCCGCACGCGCCCACCCCGCCGGAAGAGCTGTACGCCCGCTTTCGCGAACTGGTCGAACCCTATTCCACCGGCAACGTGCACCCCGGCTTCATGGGCTGGGTGCATGGCGGCGGCACGGCGGTGGGCATGCTGTCGGAACTGCTGGTGGGCGGGCTGAACGCCAATTGCGGCGGCCGCGACCATGCGCCCATCGAGGTCGAGCGCGAGGTGATCCGCTGGGCTGCCGAGATGTGCGGCTTCCCGGCCGAGACAACAGGGCTGCTGGTGACCGGCTCCTCCATGGCCAACATGATTGCTGTCATCACCGCCAGCCGCGCCGTGCCCGATGGGCTGAAGATGCGGGCCGCGGGCGTGGGCAGCCGCAAACTGGTGGGCTATGCCGCCGCCACCGCGCATGGCTGCATTGCGCGCGCATTTGACCTGACCGGGCTGGGCACGGACAGCCTGCGCGTGATCCCGGTTGATGAACACAACCGCATGGTGCTGCCTGCACTCGAGCAGGCCATCGCGCGCGACCGGGCGGCAGGGCTTGAACCGTTTATCGTGATCGGCACGGCTGGCACGGTAGATACCGGTGCGATTGATGATCTGAACACGCTGGCCGACATCGCCGCGCGTGAGAACATCTGGTTCCATGTCGATGGTGCCTTTGGCGCGCTCGCCATGCTGTCCGACACGCTGCGCCCCGGGCTGCGCGGGCTGGAACGGGCCGATAGCGTGGCGTTTGATTTCCATAAATGGGCGCAGGTACAGTACGATGCAGGCTGTATCCTTGTCCGCCGCCCTGGCGCGCAGGTCGATGCCTTTGCCCAGTCCCGCGCCTATCTTGCGCGCGAGGACCGGGGCCTTGCCACCAACGGCCCGTGGTACTGCGACCTTGGCCCCGACCTGTCACGCGGGTTCCGGGCGCTGAAAGTGTGGATGACGCTAGGCACCTATGGCGCGGATGGCATGGGCGACATGATTGCCAACTGCTGCGCCATTGCCCGCCACCTTGCCGCCCGCGTGGAGGCCAACCCCCGGCTGGAACTGCTGGCCCCCGTGACCCTGAACATCGTGTGCTTCCGCATCATCGCGCCCGTGGAGGACCTGGACCACTTCAATGCCGAGGTGGTGAAAGACCTGCATGAAAGCGGGATCGCGGCCCCCTCGACCACCATCATCAACGGGCACAAGGCCGTGCGGGCAGCCATCGTCAACCACCGCACCACCAATGCAGATGTTGACCGCATGCTCGACGCCCTGCTCGAACTGGCCGACCGCAGGCTGGTCGCAGGCTGAAAAAAAAGCCCCGCGCCGGTTACATGGCGCGGGGCAGGGGAGCCGGAAACCTTCAGCTTCTCCGGCGCGCACCCCGTGCTGTTTCCTCACCAAACAGTTCGGACAGCTTCTTCATCATCGTGCCGCCAAGTTCCTCGGGGTCGGTAATGGTTACGGCGCGACGGTAATAGCGCGTCACGTCATGGCCAATGCCGATGGCCAGCAATTCGGTGCTGGTGCGCGTCTCAATATGGGCAATGACCTCGCGCAGGTGGTTCTCGAGGTAGGAGCCGGGATTGGCGGACAGCGTGCTGTCATCCACCGGCGCACCATCGGAAATCACCATCAGGATGCGCCTGCCTTCCGGGCGGCTGGCAAGGCGGCGCTGGGCCCAGAGCAGGGCTTCACCGTCGATGTTTTCCTTGAGCAGCCCCTCGCGCAGCATCAGGCCAAGGTTGCGCCGCGCGCGCCGCCACGGCATATCGGCCGCCTTGTAGATGATATGGCGCAGGTCATTCAGCCGCCCCGGATTTTCAGGCTTGTGCGCCTGAACCCATGCCTCGCGGCTGCGGCCACCTTTCCACGCACGGGTGGTGAAGCCGAGCACTTCAACCTTCACCGCGCAACGCTCGAGCGTGCGGGCCAGAATATCACCGCACATGGCCGCCACCGAGATGGGGCGACCGCGCATGGAACCCGAGTTATCGATCAGGAGCGTGACCACCGTATCGCGGAAATCCATATCACGCTCGCGCTTGTAGGACAGCGAGAGCATGGGATTGACCACG
The DNA here is from genome assembly GCF_040581405.1 of Komagataeibacter sucrofermentans DSM 15973. Lineage (NCBI taxonomy): Bacteria > Pseudomonadati > Pseudomonadota > Alphaproteobacteria > Acetobacterales > Acetobacteraceae > Komagataeibacter > Komagataeibacter sucrofermentans. The sequence continues at coordinate 1,270,901 of NZ_CP137157.1, read as the reverse complement.
ATGCGCGAAAGCCGCCCGGCATCGAGCATGCCTTCCTCAAGGTCGAACTCCCACGCGCGGGTCTGCTGTGCCATGAGCTTGCGCTGCAGGCGATTGGCCAGCTTGGAAACCACGCCCTGCATGCTGACAAGCTGCTGGTCGAGCGTCTGGCGCAGGCGGAACAGTTCCTCCGCATCGCACAGATCCTCGGCGGCTATTTCCTCGTCATAAACGGTGGTGAAGGCATGGTAGCCGCGCTGCGGTTCAGCCTCCTCCGCTTCACCCTCGGCAGGGCCACCGGCCTCTTCCGACCCGCTGGCCGAGCCACCCTGTTCGCCATCATCGGGTTCGTCATCGCTGGCACCCGTGCCCTGCGACATCTGCATGGGCTGGTTGCCGTCGTCCTCCTCCGGGCCATCTTCCTGGGCATCGGGGGTGGTGTCTTCAGCGGGTTCCTCATCATCGCTGCTGGCGGCCTCGGCATCGTTCGTACCGTCATCCGCCCCTTCCTCGGGCGTGGTTTCCTGCTGGAGCAGGTCGCACGCCATGAGCAGCCTGCGCGCGGCCTGGGCGAATTCCTGCTGGCTGTCCTGCCGTGCCGCCATCTCGTCAAGGGCGCGGCGGGCAGCAGGCGGCAGGTCATCGACCCAGCGCGCCATGAGGTCATGCATGGATTGCGGCACCGGATGGCCCGACATGCGCTCCCGCGCCAGCAGCCCCAAGGCGAAGGGGGTGGGCAGCTTGGTGTGACTGGGCAGGCGGTCAAGGCCCATATCAGCGCATTCCTGCGCCAGGCGGGCATCAAGGTTGGCGGCCACACCGGCCATGTGGCGCGCGCCAAGGCTTTCCACCCGGGCCTGCTCGAGCATGTCATATACTTCGCGCGCTTCACCCGCAGGGGGGCGGGCGCTTTCATGCAGCGGCGCGTTATGATGGCGCAGGCGCAGGGCGGCGGCATCGGCAGCGCCGCGCATGCGGGTCATTTCCGCCTCGGTCATGCGACGCGAGGGGTGGGGCAGGCGCACATGCGTACCGGTGACCGACACGCCGGACGGCACGGGACCATTGAGGAACGAGACCTCGGTCTGGGCCTGACCGCCCACGGCCCGCACGGCGCCAACCGTGGCGCGCTTGAAGCACTCGGCGGTGCGGGCTTCATCCTCGGCCTGCGGGTTGGGGGTCTTGTTCCGGTTCTCGCGCATGCGTGCCTGCCCTGTCATCAGCCCCGTGGCGCCAGCGGGCTGGCGTTAAAGCAGCGCTGGTAATACTCCGCCACCGTGGGGCGCTCCGCCTCATCGCACTTGTTGAGGAAGGTAACGCGGAAGGCGAAAGCAAGATCGTTGAAAATACGGAAGTTTTCTGCCCAGCTGATGACCGTGCGCGGCGACATGACCGTGGAAATGTCACCCGCGATGAAGCCCGAACGCGTGAGGTCGGCCAGCGCCACCATGCTTTCCACCCGCTTGCGGCCCGCTTCGTCCTTTTTGGGGTCGATGCCCATCTTGGCCAGCACAATGGCGGTTTCCTGCGCGTGGGGCAGGTAGTTGAGCGTGGTCACGATGTTCCAGCGGTCCATCTGGCCCTGGTTGATCTGCTGCGTGCCATGATACAGGCCCGTCGTATCGCCCAGGCCCACCGTGTTGGCCGTGGCGAACAGGCGGAAGAAGGGGTGCGGGCGGATCACGCGGTTCTGGTCAAGCAGCGTCAGGTGGCCTTCCACCTCAAGCACGCGCTGGATTACGAACATCACGTCGGGCCGGCCGGCATCATATTCATCAAACACCAGCGCGCAGGGGTGCTGCAGGCCCCACGGCGGCAGCCCCTCGCGGAATTCGGTGATCTGCTGGCCGTCCTTCAGCACGATCGCATCCTTGCCGATCAGGTCGATGCGCGAGATGTGGCTATCAAGGTTGATGCGCACGCTCGGCCAGTTGAGCCGGGCGGCGACCTGCTCGATATGCGATGACTTGCCGGTGCCATGATAGCCCTGCACCATGACGCGGCGGTTGAAGGCGAACCCCGCCAGGATGGCCAGCGTCGTATCGTGATCGAATTTGTACGACGGGTCGATATCAGGCACATGATCCGTGCGTACCGAGAAGGCGGGCACCTTCATGTCGCTGTCGATGCCGAACACATCGCGCGCGCTCACCTGCAGATCGGGCGCATTGACGGCCGAAATGGCGGGAAGTGGCGTGCCGTTGGCATCCACGGCGGCAGTTGTCAGGTCTGCTGGTTCGTTCATCTGCTTTATCTCGTCCGTCACTTCGTCTGTTAGGGCCCACCATGACAGCGCAGGGCGGCATATCGGGCTTTGAGTATAAACATATCTGTAACAGATCGGCCATATGATGGCGCGGCCCGTTTCAGGCGCGTCGGGCCACGCCCTCGTGCCCGGCGGTGGCCACCAGATGGGCGCGCACCGTGGTATAGGCGATATTGATGCCCTTGAAGCGCTCTTCGGCCTTGCGGTCGCCGCCATTCGCATCGGGGTGATGCTGGCGGGCGAGCAGCTTGTAGCGGGTCTTGAGTTCCTCCATCGACACGGGCCAGCCCAGGTCGAGCACGCCAAGCGGATAGCGCAGCGCAGGCGGAGCGTCGGCCCGGCGGTCCTCGTCTTGCTGGCGGCGGGTGCGGGTGCGCGCGCGCGCCTTGGCGGCCCCCTTGAGCAGGTCGAGCGGGTCGATCACGTCATCCTCGCTGAACGCGCGGGCAGCGCTGCCCTGGCCCAGCTTCCATGAAGGACGGTCCCATGAGGCATCGGCGCGGATATGCGCCTCGATCTGGCCGGGTGACATGCCGCGATAATAGTCCCACCGTGAATTGTATTCACGCACATGTTCAAGGCAGAACCAGAAATACTTGTTCAGCGCATCACGCGAGCGCGGAGCCCGGTAGCCTGCGGGCTGGTCGCAGCCATGCATGTCGCAGCAGCGGTCCGGCGCATCGGGATCGGGGTCAAAGGCGCGGTGCCGGGTGTTCCTTCTCTTCATCATTCCCGTTATGTGCGCCTGTCCATGCTTCGTGCAAGAGCGAAGCTGTGCAATGAATGATCCCGCTATCATGGAGCCGCCAATGGAACAGCACGCAACCGGCCGGGCCGGACGGATCGACCGCATCATACGCGAACACCTCGCCCCGGTGGAACTCGCCATCCACGATGACAGCGCCCGCCACGCCCACCACGTGCATGTGCGCGACAACGGCGTGCAGGCGGGGGAGAGTCACTATAACGTGCTGATCGTCAGCCCCGCCTTCGAGGGCGTGGGCCGCGTGCAGCGCTCGCGCCTGGTGCATAACCTGCTGGCGGATGAATTCGCAGGTGGCATGCACGCGCTCTCGCTCGTGCTGCGCACGCCAGAAGAGCAGGCGCGGATGGCCACGGCATGATGCCCGCCTTTCCCTTCGCCACGCGGCGGCTGATGATGGGCGGCCTGCTCACGCTGCTCGCCGCCTGCGCGGGCACGCCCGCCACCACATCGCCCAACCAGGCCGATGACATCGCGCGCGTCGAGACCTACCTCAACACCTCACGCGGGCTGCAGGCCAATTTCGTGCAGACATGGCCCGATGGCGGCAAGGGGCAGGGGGTCATGCATTATGATCCCGGCCGCCTGCGGCTGGATTATGCCACCCCGGGCTCAATGAAGCTGGTGGCGGCAAACGGGCGCCTGCTGTTTGTCGATCACCGGCGCGAATCGGTCACCCGCATGTCGCTTGGCCGCCAGCCGCTCGGCCTGCTGCTTGACCAGCCGGTGCACCTGTCTGGCCAGATTTCAGTCACGGCGGTTCAGCACGGGCAGAACAGCCTGCAGGTCTCGCTGGGGCGGCGCGATAGCGAATCGCAGGGCATCCTGACCCTCGGATTCGCGGATATCGGGGGCAAGCTGTCGCTGCTGGTCATTGAAATGACGGATGTGGAGCGCCAGCACATCCGCCTTGACCTGACCGATACCACCGTCAGCGGTCAGGCCTGGCCTGACACAATGTTTACCCTCAGCCCCAGCAATTGATCGCAGGGCGGCGCGCGGCTTTACGCCTGCGTGCCGCGAATCGGGCCGAGACAGGATTCCCATGTCTCGGCCAGTGCCGCATCCACGTCCTCCATGCGCACCCGCCTGCCCAGCTTCGCCAGGCTGGTCACGCCGTATTCGCTGATGCCACAAGGCACGATTCCCCCAAAATCGCTCAGATCGGGGTCAACATTGATCGCGATTCCGTGCCAGCTCACCCAGCGTGAGACACGCACGCCAATCGCCGCGATCTTTTCCTCCCGCCCGGTAGCGGGATCGACCACCCACACGCCAATACGCTCCGCGCGCCGCTCTCCCGTTACGCCAAAGCGGGCGAGGGTGCGGATGATCCACTCCTCCAGCGCATGGACATAGGCCCGCAGGTCACGCGGCGGCACCATGGCGCGCGGGCGGGTCAGGTCTAGCATGGCATAGGCCACGCGCTGCCCGGGGCCATGATAGGTCCACTGCCCGCCACGCCCGGCAGGATAGGTGGGGTAGCCACGCGGGTTGAACAGGTCCGAATCCTTTGCCGAGGTTCCGGCGGTGTATGTGGGGGGATGCTCGAGCAGCCACACGCGCTCGGGGTGCGTGCCCGCCCGAATTCCACGGGCCTGGGCCTCCATTTCCGCCAATGCGGTGGGGTAGGGCACCTGTTCTGGCGCTTTATCCCATAAAAAGTTGTTTTCGGTCATTGCCCGTTCGTCTTTCATCGGTTATACGCCCATTCATCGTCATGACGGTATCGCTCACTCGATGCTCGTTGTCACGTTGCGGCCATGGCGGAATGGTAGACGCGCAAGCTTGAGGTGCTTGTGGGGGCAACCCCGTGGAAGTTCGAGTCTTCTTGGCCGCACCACTTTTTTTCTGAAAACTGATGCAAGATAAAACACATCACCCCTCCGGGGCAGGTGTGTTTTTACACATGCGCAGTCAGGGCCGGATTTGAATCGCACACGCCCCGCAACCTTCCACCGGGAAGGGCGTTTAGGGTGCAGGTCATAAAAAAGTCACAATTATTCCTCATTGAATGCCTCTATCTACCGCAGGATGATGCATCCCGCAGACAGCACTTCAGGCTGGCCCGTACGTTACAAATGGTGTCGATTTCGCCATCATTTGCGATGAGGCATGGAAATAGTGATTTAACAGCCTGTCGGGTTGGGCATTTTGCGGCTGATAACGCCAAGGCTGACCTGGCTTATGCTGCCTGAAGCCGCGCCATTCTTTTACAGTTGTATGCGAGAGCAACGAGTGTCCATTCGGTCGTGACTTTTGCAAGGCCACGCAGGCTGAATTTTCTGAAGCCCATGATGCTTTTGATAATTCCAAAGACCGGCTCCACGGTCTGTTTTCGTCGTCTGTAAAGATCTCCGGCTTCTGTAGTTTCCAGCCTGTCCTTCATGGCAAGCCGCCAGGGTTCGGTTATCCGGCGTGGCTCCCTTTCTGCGGGCCGGGGTCGGAAGTCGTAAGGTCTGCGGGCACAGGGCCGTCCAATGGCGACCAGCGGATCAATGCCCTTTTCCCGCAGTTTCCGGACCGCCTGCCCGCTGGCGTAACCGGTATCGGCGAGCACTGTCTTTGGGAGACCGATTGTGTCTTCCATCGACAGCACCGTGTCGGCAAAGGACGGCGCATCCGCTGATGTGGCGACAACGTCGGTTGTCACGATCAACTGGCTGCCTTCGGCGCACACCACGGCCTGGGCATTGTAAGCCTGCCGGAACTCGTGGGCGTCCGAACGCCGCATGAGGCGGCTGTCGGGATCGGTCAGACTGATCTGTCGGTCGGGTGGTGGTTCATCATCGGGCGGTTTGGGCGCCCGGCCGCGACGCCCTGTTTTCGCATCATAAGCGGCTTTCTTCTTCTCGTAGGCCGGTCGCGCCGTTTCAGCCTGCGCCTTCGCATCAGCTTCCAGCCGGGCGCAGGCTTCGTCCAGCTTCGCTTTCAGCGTTTCCCGCCGGGCAAGCTCTTCCGGCAATGCCTGCGGATCTCTGTCTGTGACGTCCGCATGCTCCGCCTGGTCCATCAGTTTCGCGATATCCACAGCCAGCTGTTCGCGCAGCGCCCTGATCCGGTCGTAGCGCACCGAACGGTATTTCGATGCGTCAGCATCGATTTTCGTGCCGTCGATCGACACCACGCCCAGACGCAGCAGACCCGTCTCGCGCGCCAGAAGCAGGACCTGCGCAAATGCAGCTTCAATGGCTGTCCGGTTCGTCCGGCGGAAGGTCGCAATCGTATCATGATCCGGATGCAGGTTCGCCGCCACGAATCGCACCCCGATGTCGCGATATGTCGCCCGCTCGATCCGGCGTGAGGAAAACAACCCGTTCGCATAGCTGAAGATCAGAAGGGCCAGCATCAGGCGCGGATGATACTGCGCCTTGCCTCCCGTGCGCACTGGCACGCAGAACGCACTCATCGGAACCCGCTCAACGGCGGCTACAATGAAATGCGCCATATCATCAGCAGGAAGCCACGACTTCAGATCAGGCGGCAGAAGATACGGCTGAGACCGGTCAAACGGGATGAAGCTGCTCATCACACCACCTTACAATCGCCCCCCTTCACAGGGTACCCCAACCCGACAGGCTGTTAAATCATGTTTGGTCCTGATGAAGCACGCTATATCCTTGTTCATCTGGCAACACCCTGATCCCTGTCATCATTATAAAATGGGGGGTCAGCCGGGATTGTCTGCTTCTGTCATGCATCTTGAGGTAAATATTAGTGATCAAGCCCCTTAAAAAAGCCGTATTGCCTGTTGCCGGCCTTGGCACCCGTTTCCTGCCCGCAACCAAGTGCGTGCCCAAGGAAATGCTCACCGTTGTCGATCGTCCGCTGATCCAGTACGCCATCGATGAAGCGCGTGAAGCCGGGATCGAGGAATTCTGCCTCGTGTCCAGCCGGGGCAAGGATTCCCTGATCGACTATTTCGACATTTCCTATGAACTCGAAGACACGCTGAAGGCCCGCAAGAAGGCCTCCGCGCTGAAGGCGCTCGAAGCCACGCGCGTGACCCCGGGGTCCATGCTGTCCGTGCGCCAGCAGGAGCCGCTCGGCCTTGGCCACGCCATCTGGTGTGCGCGTGAGTTCATTGGCAACGACCCGTTCGCCATCCTGCTGCCCGATGATGTGGTGCAGAGCGAAAAGTCCTGCATTGGCCAGCTGGTTGAAGTTTACAACAAGACCGGCGGCAACGTGCTGGCCGTAACCGAAGTGCCGCGCGAGCAGACCGGCAGCTACGGCATCCTTGATGTCGGCGCGGATGACGGCAAGACGGTTGAAGTGAAGGGCCTGGTTGAAAAGCCTGACCCCAAGGACGCGCCCTCGACCCTGTCGGTCATTGGTCGTTACGTGCTGACGGCAGACGTGCTCAAGCACCTTGCCAAGCTGGAAAAGGGTGCAGGCGGCGAAGTGCAGCTGACCGACGCCATGGCCAAGACCATCGGTCACGTGCCGTTCCACGGTTACCGCTACGAAGGCAAGCGCTTCGACTGCGGCAGCAAGCCGGGCTTCCTTGAGGCGCAGATTGCCTTCGCCCTCGCACGCGAGGACCTGGCGGGCGACGTGCGGGAATTCCTCAAAAAGTATAAATGAGCTTCAGGCACCGTTTCGACCCCACAAGCCTGCGGGAATACGATATCCGCGGGGTTGTGGGCGAGAGCCTGACGCAGGACGACGCCTATGCCATCGGCCGCACCTTCGGTTCCATGGTGGCACGGGCTGGCGGCTCGACCGTCGCTATCGGTTATGACGGACGCCTGTCATCCCCCGCCCTTGAGCAGGCGCTCGGGGCAGGGGCCATGGCGTCTGGCATGGCCGTGCTGCGCATTGGGCGTGGCCCCACGCCGATGCTCTATTTTGCCGCGACCACGCTAAAGGCCGACAGCGCGATTATGGTGACAGGCAGCCATAACCCGCCCGACCATAACGGCTTCAAGATGGTGCTCGGCAACAAGCCATTTTTTAGCGAACAGATCCGTGAACTGGGCCAACTGGCCGCAAGTGGCGATGTCGTGGCTCACGCCACCGGCACCCTGCGCGATGTAAACGTGATCCCCGCCTATGTAGACCGCCTGCTGCGCGACTGGGATGGCACGGACCGCCCCCTTGATGTCGTATGGGACAGCGGCAATGGCGCCGCGGGCGAAATCCTGTCGCTACTGGTGAAAAAACTGCCAGGCAGGCACCGCCTTCTCAACGCTGAAATTGACGGCACTTTTCCCGCCCATCACCCTGACCCGACCGTTCTGGCCAACCTTGAGCAGCTTATTGCCGCAGTAAGGGAAGAGGGGGCCGATCTGGGCCTGGCCTTTGATGGCGATGCCGACCGGCTTGGCGTGGTGGACAATACCGGCACCGTGCTGTGGGCGGACCAGCTTCTGGTTGTGCTGGCGCGTGATATTTTGCGCGACCATGCGGGTGCTACGGTCATTGCCGATGTCAAGGCCAGCCAGGTGCTGTTTGAAGAGATTGACCGAGCGGGCGGTACGCCACTGATGTGGAAGAGCGGACATTCCCCCATCAAGATGAAAATGGCCGAGACCGGCGCGCCGCTGGCCGGCGAGATGTCAGGTCATTTCTTTTTTGCCGATCGCTGGTACGGCTTTGATGACGGGCTATACGCAGCACTCCGCCTGCTGGGCATTGTCTCGCGCCTCAAGGGTCCGCTCTCGGATGTGCGGTTGAGCCTGCCTACTGCCGTTTCCACGCCAGAACTGCGTTTTGCCTGCGATGATACCCGCAAATTCACGGTTATTGCCGAAGTGGCTGCGCGACTGGAATGCAGTGGGGCACGTGTTTCCACCATTGATGGCGTGCGCGTGACAACGCCCGATGGCTGGTGGCTGCTGCGCGCCTCCAACACCCAGGCGGTTCTTGTCGCCCGGGCAGAAGGGAAGAGTGCTGAGGCGCTGGACCGGCTGAAAGCCGCGATCACGGCGCAACTCGAAGCCTCAGGACTGCGCGCACCCGATTTTTCCGGCACGCTCCCCCCGCACTAGAGGCGTCGATGCGGGTTTGGGTCGTAAAGATCCGACACTGATCCTGTATTTTCAGTCTGTTACCAGAAAGCGACGCAGCCCCAGCCCCTGCGGGCGCTCATGCAGCACGGAAGGCTGGTAGGCGATGGAAATGATTTCATGCGCCTGCTGCCACACCGCCACGTCTTCCGTCCGGTCGGTCTGCACGGTGGTCACGCCACAGCGCAGCAGAAACTCATACTGGTCGGGCAGCGGCGTGCCGGTGGCGCGGATCTCGCCGGTAAAGGACAGATGCTCACGCAAGGCACGGGCCTGCGTAAATGCCCGTCCATCGCGAAAGGTGGGAAAGTTTACCGCCACCAGCCCCAGCCGGGGCAGGGCAGGGCGTAGCACCGCCACGTCCACATCCGGCCCGATGGCCACGCCAAGCGGCGCATCCTTCGGACGGGCCAGCCCTTCCTCAAGCCGTTCCAGCGGCACGATCACGGCCCCTGCGGGCAGGGCTTCACCTGCGATGGCCTGCGCCCAGCGGTCTTCGGTCACATGACCATTTTCAAGCAGGGGCATAGACGGCATCCTTGAAGCTGGCGGCGCCGAGGCGCCGGTAGGTATCGATAAACGCCTCGCCTTCATTGCGAAGCACCAGATAGGTGTCGATCAGCCGGGCAATGGCATCGACCGTTTCATCCTCCGGCAGGGCCGGGCCGATGATCTGGCCAATCGCCACATCATTCTCGGCCGAGCCACCAAGGGTGAGCTGGAAGAACTCCTCGCCACGCTTGTCCACGCCCAGAATGCCGATATGGCCTGCATGATGGTGGCCGCAGGCATTGATGCAGCCCGAGATGTTGATCCGCAGGGTGCCGATGTTTTCCTGCAGTTCGGGGTTGGCGAAGCGCGCGCTCAGCTTCTGGGCAATGGGGATGGAGCGCGCATTGGCCAGCGCGCAGTAATCCAGACCGGGGCAGGCGATGATGTCGCCCACCAGCCCGATATTGGGCGTGCCCAGCCCGGCACCTTCAAGCCTGCGCCACAGGTCACGCAGGCGGTCCTTGCGCACATGGCCCAGCACCACGTTCTGCATATGCGTGACGCGGATCTCGCCAAACGAGAATTCATCGGCCAGGTCCGCGATCAGGTCCATCTGGTCGGCGGTGACGTCACCCGGAATGCCGCCATCGGGCTTGATGGACACCACCGCGCTGATGAAGCCTTCATGCCGGTGAGTATGGGTGTTGGTGCGCACCCAACGGTCAAAGCGGGCATCGGCTTTACGGTCAGCTTCAAGCTTCCGGGCCGCATCAGCAGGCGCATCCAGATCAGGAATGCCGAAGCGGGCACGAATACCCTCTACAATGGCAGGCTCAAGACGGTAATCCGCGCGGTTCATCTGGGCGAATTCGGCATCCACTTTCTCGCGGAACTGTTCCACGCCCAACGCCTGCACCAGGATCTTGATCCGCGCCTTGTACATGTTGTCGCGTCGCCCATAGGCGTTGTACACGCGCACCACCGCCTCAAGGTAGGCCAGCAGGTCTTCCTCAGGCAGGTTATCGCGCAGGTGCACGCCAATGATGGGCGTGCGGCCAAGCCCGCCGCCTACGAACACATCGAACACGGGCCGCCCGTCCGGGCCGGGATGGGCGACGAGGCCGATATCATGGAAGCGCGCGGCCACGCGATCATGCGGGCTGCCGCTGATGGCGATCTTGAACTTGCGTGGCAGGAACGAGAATTCCGGGTGCAGCGTGGACCACTGGCGCAAAATCTCGGCATGGATGCGTGGGTCGAGTAGTTCATCGGCAGCGGCGCCGGCAAACTCGTCGCAGGTCACGTTGCGGATGCAGTTGCCGCTGGTCTGGATGGCATGCATGTTCACGCCCGCCAGCCGCTCAAGGATATCGGGCGTGTCCTCAAGCCGGATCCAGTTGAACTGGATGTTCTGGCGCGTGGTGAAATGGCCGTAATCGCGGTCATACGTGCGCGCGATATGGGCGAGTTCACGCATCTGGTCCGCACCCATCATGCCATAGGGCACGGCCACACGCAGCATGTAGGCGTGAAGCTGCAGGTACAGGCCGTTCATCAGGCGCAGGGGCTTGAATTCATCCTCGCTCAGGTCACCCGCCACGCGGCGGCCCACCTGCTCGCGGAACTGGGCCACGCGCTGCGACAGGAAGGTGCGGTCCACCTGGTCATAGGCATACCGGCCAACCGGCAGGGTTGCGGTGTCAGTGGACATGAGACGTCTCCACGGGGGCGAAATCAGGGTGCACGCTCGGGCCAAAGGCACGGATGCGCTCGCGCACGGTCAGGGGCGTAATATGCGTGGCGTCAGGGTCAAGCTGCACGCCATAGATGCCCACCACGGTGTTTGCATCTGCTGCCCTGGCCTGCCTGATCGCATCTTCCACCGCTGCATTATCAAACACGCGGGCCTGGCTGATCGCCTCCGACCAGCCCTGCGGCGCAAGCCACACGATACGGCCATCAAGCAGCCGGTTGGCGGTAATGACGCTGGCGCCGGTCATGTCCCGGCGGTTGTTCCTGACATCCACTTCTGAACCGATCCCTTTCAGGCAACGGGCATGTAACTGCCTTAAACTGCTGTAAATGGGTGCGCAGTCCATGCCCGCGCACCCATTTTTTTCAATCCGGTAATGCAATACCGGCATGCCTGCAACAGGGCATGCCGGTTGCAGCATTCAGGATGTCTGGCGCTGTGCTGCCGCATCAAGACGGGTAGCATCCGTGATGTAGGTCGCCAGACGGGCGGCGGTCTCATCACGTGATGCATCGGTGGTCTCAACCCGCAGGTCGGGCTTCGCCGGAGCTTCGTAAGGCGCATCCACGCCGGTAAAGCCTTCGATCTTGCCTGCGCGGGCAGCAGCATACAGTCCCTTGGGGTCGCGCTGCTCGCAGGTGGCCTGCGGCGTGTCGATGAAGATCTCATGGAAACCTTCACCAACGATCTGGCGCGCCATTTCACGATCCGCCACGGTGGGCGAGATCAGGGCCACGATCACAACCTGCCCGCTCTCGGCCAGGATGCGGGCAACGGCTGCGGCACGGCGCACGTTTTCACGCCGGTCAGCGTCCGAGAAGCCAAGATCCGCGCACAGCCCGGCACGCAGCGTGTCGCCATCGAGCACCGACACATCAATACCACGGCCAAACAGGCGGTTTTCCGCCTCACGCGCCAGCGTGCTCTTGCCAGCACCGGGCAGGCCGGTCATCCAGAACACGCCGCCACGGTGGCCCTTGGCCTGCGCGCGGTCCCACAGCGATACGGCGCTGCCGGTGGGGTGAATGGCATTGCGCCCTGCAACGCTCTCGGCCACCCCGATCAGCGGCGCGCCGCCCACGATCTGCTGGTTGCGATCGACCAGCACGCCACGCCCATCGGCCGTGCCCGGCACGAACGGGTCGAACAGCATGGTTTCCGACACGGCCAGCGTAATCTCGGCAAAGCCTTCAGGCGGCACTTCCTCGGCGGGGTGCTCGGTCAGGTCTTCGAGCCGCACAACCGAATCAATGGCAGCAACCGTGACCTGATGCTCGGCCGTGGCAAGACGCAGCCTGAAGCTCTCGCCCACGCGCAGCGGCTCCTGACGCAGCCAGAACAGGCGCGTGCGGATGCGCGCTGCCCGCAGCGGTGCGTGGTCGGCAGGGAACAGGAAGTCACCCCGGTCGGGGATCACGTCCGGCTCAAGCGTTACGGCCACGGACTGGCCTGCAACGGCGGCGACCTGCGGGGCGGTGTGCCAGCTTTCGATGGTGGCGATGCGGGCCTTGGCACCATGCACGCCAATCACCACCTCATCACCCACGCGGATGCGCCCGCGCTCGATGCGGCCCACCACAATGCGCTTGGTGTCAAAACGGTAGACATCCTGCACCGGCAGGCGCAGCGGCAGGTCGGCGCGCGAGGACGGGGCGGGGACAGCCGCCAGTGCCTCGGTCAGGGTCGGGCCCTTGTACCACGGCATCTTGTCCGAGCGCGAAGCCATGTTGTCGCCTTCGCGCGCGGATGCAGGCACGAACACGGTCGGCTCGATTTCAAGCTGAAGCAGAAGTGCCGTGATGTCGCGCTCGGCGGCCTCGATCTTCTTCTGGTCGTAGTTGAAGATATCGACCTTGTTCATAAACACGATCACATGCCGAATGCCAATCAGGCGCAGCAGCATGGCGTGGCGGCGGGTCTGCTCCTGAGCGCCCTCATTGGCGTCAACCACCAGCACGGCGGCCTCGGCATCGGCGGCACCCGTAATCATGTTGCGCAGGAACTGGCGGTGGCCCGGCGCATCGACGATTACGAACTGGCGGCTGCCCAGCTTGAAGGGAATGCGGGTTGAATCAACTGTCACGCCCTGGTCACGCTCGATCTGCAGGCTGTCGAGCAGGAAGCTCCATTCAACCGTCAGCCCGCGCTTCTTGCTGGACTCGATGATCTGCGCCACGCGCCCTTCGGGCAGGCTGTCGGTATCATACAGCAGGCGACCGATCAGCGTGGACTTGCCGTGATCGACATGGCCCACGATCACGATGGGTGTTGCGGCATCCTGCGGGGCAGGGGTCGGGATTGTATTCATTGTCTGTAACTCCGTCCTGTCCGCTCAGAGGTAGCCGGCCACGCGCAGGCGCTCGAAGGCATCCTCGGATTCATGGTCCATGGCGCGGCCTGCGCGCTCGGACGTGCGCGAGGTTTCGAGTTCGGCAATCACCTCGGCCACGGTGGAAGCATTGCTCTCGATCGGGCTGGTAATGTCCTGATCGCCCAGCGAGCGGTAGCGCTTGCCCTCTTTCGAGAAATACAGGTCAACCAGCGGAATGCCCTCGCGCTCGATATAGCGCCAGATGTCGATCTCGCGCCATGACAGCAGGGGGTGAACACGCACATGCACACCCGCCTCGTGCGGGGTGGCGTACTGGTCCCAGAATTCGGGGGGCTGGTTGCGCACATCCCATTTGTGGCCGGAACCGCGCGGGCTGAACACGCGCTCCTTCGCACGGGTGGCCTGTTCATCGCGCCGGATGCCCGCGATCACGCCTGCCAGCTTGTATTTGTCGATCATCGCGGCAAGCCCCGCAGTCTTGCGCGCGGCGGAACGGGCGGCAGGCGGCAGGGTGGGGTCGATTTCCTCGACCGGCGGGCAGTCACCGAGCAGCAGCTCGAGGTTCCACTTCTTGGTGTATTCATCGCGGAATTTGTACATTTCCGGGAATTTCTTGCCGGTATCGACATGCATGACCGGAAACGGCACGCGCCCGAGGAAGGCCTTGCGCGCCAGCCAGAGCATGACGTTTGAATCCTTGCCCAGCGACCACAGCATCGCCAGTGGCTTCAGCTTGCGATAGGCTTCACGCAGAATGAAGATGCTCTGGGCCTCGAGTTGGTCGAGATCGTCCATGGAATTACAGACCTTCCGTAACAGGAAAGAAAACGGGAGAAACCGGCAGCCCCGGCGCGGGGGAAGCGGAAAAGGGAATCATGTGCCCTGCGTCGCTGGCTTGCGCATGTGTATGCCGCATTCGGTCTTGGCTTTTCCAGCCCAGCGGCCTTCGCGCGGGTCAGCGCCTTCGCCCACGGGGCGCGTGCAGGGCGCGCACCCGATTGAAGGATAGCCACGCAGCGTGAGCGGGTGGCGCGGCAGATTGCGCCGCGTAATCTCGGCATCAAGCTCGCGCGGCGTCCAGGCAATGAGGGGGTTGAGCTTGATCTTGCCGCCCGGCGCATCCTCAACCACGGGCAGGCCCTGCCGGGTGGCCGCCTGCGTGCGCTTGCGGCCCGTAATCCACGCATCGAACGGGATCATGGCCTCATCAAGCGGCTCGACCTTGCGCAGGGCGCAGCAGGCATCGGGGTCAAAGGCCCACAGCTCGGCTGTGGGGTCGCGCTTTTCAAGCTGTGCGGGGTTGGGGTGCAGGTCGCGCACATCACGCAGGCCCAGCACGCGGGCGAGTTCCTCGCGGTAGGCCAGCGTCTCGGGGAAGTGCTGCCCCGTTTCAAGGAACAGGACCGGCACGGCAGGATCGATTTCCGCCGCAAGGGCCAGCATGACAGCAGATTCCGCCCCGAAGGACGACACCAGCGCGATCCGGCCGCGCAGCCGCGTCAGGGCGACACGCAGCACGTCGGATGCGTTTTCACCCGCCTGCTTCAGTTCAGCCACAACATCCGCATCGATACGCATAATGTTCCCCGCACCCGATTTACACTAGGTCATAGCGTTCTTTTCACGCCACACCTACTCTCGGTGGAGTGTAAAATCAAGGGAAAGGCATAATTTACACATATTCTGGTGCGTATTTCATATATGCCCCCGGCATGGCGGCAAGGGGGAGAAAGCCGTAGCGCGCCTAACGGCTCATGAGCACCACGATATCGCTGTTTTCAAGCATATGACGTGTCACGCCACCTAGGATCATCTGCCGCAGGCGGGAGTGGGAGTATGCCCCCATGACCAGCATGTCGGCATTGAAATCATGCGCCGCGGCAAGCATGTCCTCGCCTACGGGGCGTGTATCACTCCCGAATTCGTGAATATTGGCCTCAATGCCGTGCAGCGAGAGGAAAGAGCGCACATGCCGTGCCTCCGGCCCTGGTCGCTGGTAGGCGGGGCTGTACAGGATGCACACCGCCTCGGCCTGGCGCAGCAGGGGCAGGGCGTGATGGATGGCCGATGCCGCCTCCGACGTGCCATTCCAGCCAATGCAGATGCGCCTGCCTATGGTGGGGGGCGCTACAGGTGGTGCGATAATGACGCCGCGCCCGCTTTCAAACAGAATGGCGTGCAGGGTCTCGGATGAGGAGACATCCCCCTCCGGGTTGGGCTGGCGCAGCACCACGATATCGGACAGCCGCGCCTGAAACGACACCACGCTGCGCGTATGCCCGCTATGGGCAATGAAACTGGCCGAAAGCGCGTGCATGTTGCCCGGCGAAAGGGGAGAATCCACCGCCACGACAGGAATGCGCTCGCGGCGCGTGAAGGCATCGAACAGGCCGCGCACCTCATGCAGGCGTTCGGCGCTTTCCTTCATGGCGGTGGAGATCATGTCCTGCACCATCACGCCGGACATGCCTTCGCCCACCAGCGGCCCGACTTCCTGCATGTCGGTGCCGACATGCAGCACGGCTAGGTGCGCATCGAACATGCGCGCGATCGCGCCGCCTACATGCAGCGCACTCTGCGCGTGGCTTGCGCCACCAAGGGGCAGCAATATCCTGCGCACACACATCTGATGGGCCTCCTGATCCGTTTCTGGGTTATCCGCATGGGTGACATTGCAGGCACCCGTTGCTGGGTGAAACGGATCAGGCGGCGTTAAGTTCTGCCATCAGGGATAAAGACGTTCGGTCTGCCACCCGTCTGGCGTGCGGTCCCACACGGCGCGGTCATGCAGGCGGTAGGGGCGGTCCTGCCAGAATTCAAAATGCTGGGGCACGAGGCGAAAGCCGCTCCAATTGGCGGGGCGGGGAATGACGGCATCGGGGCCGGGGTAGCGGGCCTCGAGGTCTGCCACCGCTTTTTCAAACACGGCGCGGTCGGTGAGAGGATGCGACTGGTTCGAGGCAATCGCGCCAAGCCGCGAGATGCGGCTGCGGCTGGCGAAATAGGCATCGGCCTCAGCCGGGGTGACAGGCTCGACCGGCCCCTCGATGCGGATCTGGCGGCGGATGCTCTTCCAGTGAAACAGCAGGGCGGCGTGCGGGTTGGCCTTCAGTTCGGCGGCCTTGCGGCTGTTGAGGTTGGTATAGAACACAAAGCCGCGCCGGTCGGCGCCCTTGAGCAGGATCATCCGCACCGAGGGCCGCCCTTCCGCCGTGGCGGTGGCCAGCGCCATGGCGTTGGGGTCGTTGGGTTCATGGGCCGTGGCATCCGCCATCCAGGCCGTGAACAGGTCGAACGGGTCGGCGGCAAGGTCGATCAGGGGAGAGGTCATGGGCTCCGTCCACTGGGTATTTCGCGCCCGCCGCCCGGCTGGGCGGCGGGATGCGAAACATATGGAAACATAAGGTAAGTTACCGTGTGACAAATATTAGCTACAATTACAGCATTCGGCATCTTGTCCGAAACGGCAGCTTGTGCAACCACGAGGCCGAAAATTTCATCCGTCATTTACCAGTTTAAGGATAGCAGCATGTCAGACGGCGCGCCCAAAATCGCCATCAAGGGTTCATTGATGAAAGGCAAGCGGGGCCTTGTCATGGGTGTTGCGAATGACCGCTCCATTGCCTGGGGCATCGCGCGCGCCGTGGCCGAGCAGGGGGGCGAACTGGCCTTCACCTATCAGGGCGAGGCGCTGGGCAAGCGCGTGCGCCCGCTGGCCGAGACCGTGGGCTCGACGCTGGTGCTGCCCTGCGACGTGACCGATGATGCGGCAATGGACGAAACCTTTGCCGCCATCGAGAAGGAATGGGGCAAGATCGACTTCCTCGTTCACGCCATTGGCTGGGCGGACAAGCAGTTCCTGCGCGGGCGTTATGTCGATACCCCGCGTGATGCCTTCCTCAAGGCGATGGACATCTCGTGCTATTCCTTCACCGCTGTCGCCCGCAGGGCCGCCGCCATCATGAACCCGAATGGCTCGCTGCTCACGCTCACCTATCTGGGCGCCGAGCGCGTAATGCCGCATTACAACGTGATGGGTGTTGCCAAGGCGGCGCTCGAAGCCTCGGTGCGCTACATGGCAGTTGATCTGGGCAGCGACGGCATCCGCGTCAACGGCATCTCGGCCGGCCCGGTCATGACGCTGGCCGCCAATGGCATTGGCGATTTCCGCTATATCCTGAAGTGGAACCAGTACAACTCCCCGCTCGAGCGCAACGTGTCGCTTGAGGAAGTGGGCGGGGCAGGGCTGTACATGCTCTCCGACCTGTCGGGCGGCGTGACGGGCGAGATCCATCATGTTGATTCCGGCTACCATATTGTCGGCATGAAGAACCCCACCGCGCCGGATATTACGGTCGCGGGTAACTGATCGCGGGAAGTCTGCCCTCATGTCGTACAACACTTTCGGCCATATGTTTCGTGTCACCACGTGGGGTGAAAGCCATGGCCCCGCCATTGGCTGCGTGATTGATGGCTGCCCACCGCGCATCCCGCTGGATGTAGGCGATATCCAGCCCTGGCTGGACCGGCGCAGGCCGGGGCAGTCAAAATTCACCACCCAGCGCCAGGAGGCCGATCAGGTCGAGATCCTGTCCGGCGTGTTCGAGGGGCAGACAACCGGCACCCCCATCTCGCTGCTGATCCGCAATACCGATCAGCGCTCGCGTGATTATGGCGATATCGCCACCCGCTACCGCCCCGGCCATGCTGATGTGGCGTATGACACCAAATACGGCATCCGCGACTATCGTGGCGGCGGCCGTTCCTCCGCGCGCGAGACGGCCATGCGCGTTGCTGCGGGCGCCGTGGCGCGCAAGGTGCTTGGCGCAGCCGTGCATATTCGTGGCGCCATGGTGCAGGTCGGCCCGCACGCCATCGACCGCGCACGGCTGGACTGGGATCTGGTGAACACCAACCCGCTCTTCTGCCCCGATGCGCAGGCGCTGCCGGTATGGGAAGAATATCTGGCCGATATCCGCAAGAAAGGCTCATCCATCGGCGCGGTGATCGAGGTGGTGGCCGAGGGCGTGCCCGCGGGGTTGGGCGCGCCGATCTATGGCAAGCTTGATTCGGACCTTGCCATGGCGCTGATGAGCATCAATGCGGTCAAGGGCGTGGAAATTGGCGAAGGCTTTGCCGCAGCCAGCCTGACGGGCGAGGAAAATGCCGACCCCATGCGCATGGAAGGCGGCCATCTCCGTTTTGCATCCAACCATGCAGGCGGAGTGCTCGGCGGTATTTCAACCGGGCAGCCGCTGGTGGCCCGGTTTGCGGTCAAGCCCACCAGTTCGATTCTGACACCCGTTCCCTCGGTTACGCGGGAAGGGGAGAATGTGGACGTAATGACAAAGGGGCGGCATGACCCCTGTGTTGGCATTCGCGCCGTGCCGGTAGGCGAGGCGATGATGGCCTGCGTGCTGGCCGATCACCTGCTGCGCCACCGGGGGCAGGTGGGAAGCTAGACTTCCCACCTGGTTCAACTTTTCAGCTTCGCGTCCAGTGTGATGGTCGCGTTGAAAAGCTTGGAAACCGGGCAGCCTGCCTTTGCCTTCTCGGCCAGCTCCTTGAACCGGGCTTCGTCAGCGCCCGGAATCTCGGCTTCCAGCGTCAGTTTCGCATGGGTGATGGCAAAGCCTTCGCCCTGCTTGTCGAGCACGATCTCGGATTTTGCATCGAGCGACTTCGCCGTAAGCCCCACGCTACCCAGAATGCCCGAAAGCGCCATGGCGAAGCATGCCGCGTGGGCAGCGCCAAGCAGTTCCTCGGGGTTGGTGCCGGGCTTGTCCTCAAAGCGGGTGTTGAAGCCGTAGGGCTGGTTTTTGAGCACGCCGCTCTGGGTCGAGATTTCGCCCTTGCCGTCCTTCAGGCCGCCTGACCAGTGAGCCGTCGCAAATTTGGTAATCGCCATTGCGGTTCAGTCCTTTATGCAGTTGCGGTACGGGCGCATCCGGCACCCGGGGGTGACGGTTATCCCTCGCATTGGGCAACCGGCCCGTGATCCCAAAGTTGCATCACGATGCATTCGCTGCCTGTTGGGTCTTGCAATATGCGCCCAAAACGGCCATATCCCGCCACGGTCCCACGTTGGGGCCAATTCGCACGTGAAGCCGAGACCTCTGGTGTCCTTGCAATACAGGGCGTGCTTCACGGAGGATAAACCAGACACAAGGATTTAGCCGACATGGCGATGCCTGAATTCACCATGCGCCAGCTGCTCGAAGCTGGCGTGCACTTCGGTCACCACACCCGCCGCTGGAACCCGCGCATGGCGCCGTACCTGTTCGGCGTGCGCAACCAGGTCCACATCATCGACCTGCAGCAGACCGTTCCCATGCTGGACCGTGCGCTCAAGGCGATCCGTGACACCGTGGCCGGTGGTGGCCGCGTGCTGTTCGTGGGCACCAAGCGCGCCGCTGCCGACCAGGTGGCCGAAGCCGCCAAGCGTTGCGGCCAGTATTACGTCAACCACCGCTGGCTCGGCGGCATGCTGACGAACTGGAAAACCATCACCGGTTCGATCAAGCGCCTGCGCGGCATTGACGAGATGCTGGAAAACGGCACCCAGGGCCTGACCAAGAAGGAAGTCCTGGACATCACCCGCGACCGTGAGAAGCTTGAGCGTTCGCTCGGCGGCATCAAGGAAATGGGCGGCCTGCCGGACATCCTGTTCGTGATCGACACAAACAAGGAAAAGCTGGCGGTTGAAGAAGCCAACAAGCTGGGTATCCCGGTTGTGGCCGTTCTGGACAGCAACTCCGACCCGCGTGGCGTGACCTTCCCGATCCCGGGCAATGACGACGCCATCCGCGCCATCGCGCTGTATTGCGAGCTGGTTTCGTCCGCCGTGCTCGATGGCATCTCCGCCGAGCTGGGCGCATCGGGCGAAGACTTCGGCGCGTCCGAGGAACTGCCGGTTGACCCCGCCGTGGAAACGGCCGTGACGGAAGCCGCCGCTAGCGCGGAATGAAAACGGGCGCTGGCGGGGCTTTGCCCCGCTGGCGCAACTGACACAGCAAGGACACGCCCCGCCGGCTTGCGGGGCGTGCGCCTGTCGTGATGGAGTATCAGCATAATGGCGCAAATTACCGCAGCGCTCGTCAAGGAACTTCGCGAGAAGACCGGCGCGGGCATGATGGACTGCAAGAAGGCCCTCAACGAAGCCGAAGGCGACATCGAGGGCGCGATCGACTGGCTGCGCAAGAAGGGCCTTTCGGCTGCTGCCAAGAAGTCCGGCCGCGTTACGGCTGAGGGCCTGGTTGGCGTGGCGCAGACCGATCTGAAGGCCGCCATGGTCGAGATCAACGCCGAGACCGACTTCGTTGCCCGCAACGAGCATTTCCAGAACTTCGTGTCCGAAGTGGCGCATGCCGCCCTGAGCGTGGGCGATGATCTGGAAAAGCTCAAGGGCGCCGTGCTGAAAAGCGGCCGCACCGTGGCCGATGAACTGACGCACCTGATCGCCACCATTGGCGAGAACATGTCCATCCGCCGCGCGCGCGTGCTGAGCGTGCCCTCGGGCGTGGTCGCCACCTACGTGCATGGCGCGGTCAACCCCGGCCTGGGCAAGATTGGCGTTCTGGCCGCTGTTGAAGCGCCTTCCGCTAGCGAAGCGCTCGAAGACCTGGGCCGTCGCATCGGCATGCATGTCGCCGCCACCCGCCCGGCAGCGCTGGATGTTGACAGCGTTGACCCGCAGTCGCTCGAGCGTGAGCGCGCGGTGCTGATCGAGCAGGCCAAGGCTTCGGGCAAGCCCGATGCCATCATCGAGAAGATGGTCGAAGGCCGCATCCGCAAGTTCTACGAAGAAGTGGTGCTGCTGGAGCAGGTCTGGGTGCATGATGGCGAAAGCCGCGTGCGCAAGATCGTTGAGAAGGCTGGCGCCAAGCTGACAGGCTTCGAACGCTTCCAGCTCGGCGAAGGCATCGAGAAAGAAGACAACGACTTTGCCGCTGAAGTGGCGAAGGCTGCCGGCAACTGATCACGTTGCCGGTTTCCGGTTTTCTTTTAACAAGGGCGGGGGCTTCCTGATGGAATGGGAGGCACCCGCCCTTGTGCTTTCTGCCGCACCCTATGGCGAGGGCAGCGCCATCGTGCATGTGCTCACCAGTGAGCATGGTCTCTATCACGGCCTGGCGCGTGGCGGTTCATCAAGCCGGGGGCGCGCGGTCTGGCAGACCGGCAACCTGGTGTGCGCGCGCTGGGTGGCGCGCCTGTCCGAGCAGCTGGGCAACATATCGGCCGAGGTGGTGCATGCCTCGGCCGCGCGCATCCTCGATGAGCCACTGCCGCTGGCCATGCTGGCCTCGTTGTGCGCACTGGCCGATGGGTGCCTGCCCGAGCGCGAGCCGCACCCCGCCATTTTTCAGGGACTGGCCAGCCTGCTGGCCCGGATCAGCCTCGACCCGCAATGGGCGGTGGCCGGGGCCATGCCCGAAATCGTGCGCTGGGAACTGATGCTGCTTTCTGATCTTGGCTTTGGCCTTGATCTGGGCCACTGCGCCCTTGGTGGCCCTGCTGATGACCTGCGCTGGGTCTCGCCCCGCACGGGGCGCGCGGTATCAGACGCACGGGCAGGGGAATGGCGCCAGCGCCTGCTGCCGCTGCCGGGTTTCGTGCTGCATCGTGATGAAATCGGCACCCCGCAGGACTGGTACGATGGCCTGCGCCTGACCGGGCATTTCCTGCAACGCGATGCGTTTGGCCAGCGCCATCGCCCGGTGCCCGAAGCACGCTTCAGGCTGCTCGACCTGATCGCGCGCGCGGCCGATATAGCGCCGCCAGATACAGCCGCGGATGAAACACTGGCCCCGCCGGGCTGATACACCATTGGACAAACCGTAAAGTTTCGCTATCTGTTCACCTGCGGGAGGAAGATTGCATGCCTGTGGACCCAACAGTCGGCCATATTGAAGATACCAAGCTGGCCGATGCGCTAAGCCAGCGCTACCTTGCCTATGCCATGTCGACCATCATGTCGCGCTCGCTGCCCGATGTGCGTGACGGGCTGAAGCCCGTGCACCGACGCATGATTTACGCCATGCAGCAGCTCAAGCTTGACCCCACGGCAGGGTTCAAGAAATGCGCCCGCGTGGTGGGTGACGTGATCGGTAAATACCATCCGCATGGCGATGCCTCGGTTTATGAGGCGCTGGTGCGGCTGGCGCAGGATTTTGCCGTGCGCTACCCGCTGGTGGAAGGGCAGGGCAATTTCGGCTCGATCGACGGCGATAACGCCGCCGCCATGCGATACACCGAATCCCGCCTGACCGCCGTGGCCAAGGCCCTGCTTGAAGGCATTGACGAGGACAGCGTCGATTTCCGCCCCACCTATGATGGCGAGGAGCAGGAGCCGGTCGTGCTGCCTGCCGCTTTCCCCAACCTGCTGGCCAATGGCGCGGCAGGCATTGCCGTGGGCATGGCAACCTCCATCCCGCCGCATAATGTGGGCGAGATCTGTTCAGCAGCCCTTGCGCTGATCCGCAAGCCCTCCACCACCACGCGCGACCTGCTCGAACATATGCCGGGACCAGACTTTCCCACCGGCGGGGCCATTGTCGAGGATCGTGACGCCATCGCCCGCGCGTACGAGACGGGGCGCGGTTCCTTCCGCATCCGCTCGAAATGGGAGGTGGAGCAGGGCCGGTTCGGCACGTGGCAGATCGTGGTGACCGAGATCCCGTATCAGGTGCAGAAATCACGCCTGATCGAGCAGGTGGCCGATTTGATGGAGCTCAAAAAGCTCCCGCTTCTGGCCGATATCCGTGATGAAAGCACGACCGACATCCGCCTGGTGCTCGAGCCAAAGTCACGCGGCATCGAACCAGCCGTGCTGATGGAAACACTGTTCCGCGCCACCCAGCTCGAAAGCCGCTTTGGCCTGAACATGAATGTGCTCGGCGCCGATCAGGTGCCCGGCGTGCGCAGCCTGAAAGAGGTGCTGCAGGCTTGGCTCGACCACCGCCACGACGTGCTGCTGCGCCGCAGCACCAATCGGCTGCAGGCGGTCAACCGGCGGCTTGAAATTCTTGATGGCTTCCTTGCGGTCTATCTCAACCTTGATGAAGTCATCCGCATCGTGCGCGAGGAGGATGATGCGAAGGCGGCGCTCATGGCCACCTTCAGCCTGACCGAACTGCAGGCTGACTCCGTGCTCAACATGCGCCTGCGCAGCCTCCGCCGGCTTGAGGAAATGGAAATCCGCGCCGAGCACGCCAAGCTGAGCGCGGAAAAGCAATCCCTGCAGGACCTGCTGGCGCAGGAAGGACTGCGGTGGAAGCGCATTGCAGCTGAAATCAAGGATATCCAGAAGAACTTTGGCAGTGGCGCGCTCGGCGCCCGGCGCAGCACGCTGGCCGAACCGCCGCCCGAGATCGATGTGGAAGCGGCCCTGCCGGTCGAGCGTGATCCGCTGACGGTCATCCTGTCGCAGAAGGGCTGGATCCGCACCGTGCGCGGCCACGGGCAGGACCCGCAGGCCCTCAAGTTCAAGGAAGGCGACGGGCCGGGCATGGCGGTGGAATGCCACAGCAATGACCGGCTGTGCGTATTCGCCACCGATGGCCGCGCCTTTACGCTGCGCGTGGCCGACCTGCCGCGTGGCCGCGGCGATGGCCAGCCGCTGCGCCTGCTGATCGACCTGTCGAATGATGAAGACATCATCACGATGTTCCCGGTTGATGACAGCCGCAAGCGCCTGCTGGCCTCAAGTGCCGGGCGCGGCCTTGTCGTGGCGGAATCGGCCATGACGGCGGAAAAGCGCACCGGCAAGCAGATCCTGAACCTGAAGGAAAACGAAAGCGCACTGGTCTGCGCACCCGCAGGCGGCAATCATGTGCTGGTGCTGGGGCAGAACAAGCGCATGCTGGTCTTCCCGCTAGAGCAGTTGCCGGAAATGACGCGTGGCCTTGGCGTGATCTTGCAAAAATACAAGGAAGGCGGCCTGCGCGATGCGGTGGTGTTTACAGCCGCTACAGGCCTGCCCTGGCCAGACCCCAACCGCACCCGCTCCTTTGCTGATGTAAAGGAATATGTTGGCAAGCGTGCCGATACTGGCAAACAGGCCCCCGTCTGGGCCACCCGCAAGCCAAAGAACTGAAAAAAAGAGAAGTTTTTGGTGAAGCTTTTTTCAAAAAGCTTCAGCGAACGCCGCCTTTGTGAAAACAGGCGGCGTTCAGAAACTTTTACTCTTTATCAAGATCTGGTTGCGGCGGATGGAACAGGTCATCGGGCAGGAAGGCGCTGTCGCGCTGCTGCTGCCCGGCATCAGGCTGGCTCAGGTCAAGGTCGTGCCATACGCCGCGCGTCATGATCTGGGCGGGGCGGAAGCGGGCCTTGTAGGCCATCTTGTGGCTCTCGCTGATCCAGTAGCCCAGATACAGATAGGGCAGGCCAAGCGTGCGGGTATATTCGATCAGGTGCAGCACCGCGAACGTGCCTAGCGAATGCGAAGGCAGGTCGGGATCAAAAAAATCGTAAACGGCGGACAGCCCATCATCCAGCTGGTCGACGAGCGCCACGCAGACCAGACGGCCCGCCGCATCACGGAACTCGATCATGAAGGTCTCGACCGTCGTGTCCTCGATCATGGCGCGATAATCGGGGAAGGTCATGGAGGCCATGTCGCCTCCATCATGCCGGGTGGCCTGATAGGCGCTGAACAGGTTGAACTGCTCGGGCGTGGCATGGGGTGGCACACGCGCGCTGCACAGCCCACCATTGCGCCCGAGCACGCGGCGCTGCGTACGGCTGGGCGTAAAGCGGGCTACCGGCACACGGATGGGCGTGCAGGCGGTGCAGTTGGCGCATACGGGGGCATAGGCAATGGTGTGGCTGCGCCTGAACCCCGCGCGTGACAGCCGGTTATGGAACGGAACGGCCTCGGGGCCGCCGATTTCGGTCACGACCTTGCGCTCCATGCGCCCCGGCAGGTAGGGGCAGGGCATGGGGGCGGTGGTATAGAACAGCTGTGGATGCCGTGGCGATGTGTAGGTCATGCGCTCTTCACCAGCCGGAAAACGGAAAAAGGCAGCCCTGCAAACCGGAAAGAAAGACTGCCCGTATGCTTATACGGTTATCATATCTTCCCGGTTGCAGGCATCAACTATCCGGCGGTGGCCAAAAGGGCGTTTTCAGGCCCGATCAGGCACGCAGCAGGCGGGCGGCATCAAGCGCGAAATAGGTCAGCACGCCATTGGCGCCCGCGCGGCGGAAGGACATCAGGCTTTCCAGTATCACGCGGTCACGGTCGAGCCAGCCGTTCTGTATAGCGGCCATCAGCATCGCGTATTCACCCGAGACCTGATAGGCGAAGGTCGGCACCGCGAATTCCCGCCGCACGCGCTCGATCACGTCCAGATACGGCATGCCGGGCTTGACCATCACCATGTCGGCCCCTTCGCGCAGGTCCTGCGCCACTTCGCGCAGGGCTTCATCGCTATTGGCGGGGTCCATCTGGTAGGTTTTCTTGTCACCCGTCAGCAAGCCGCCCGAGCCCAGCGCATCGCGGAAGGGGCCGTAAAAGGCGCTGGCATACTTGGCGGCGTAGGACATGATGCGGGTATTGACCAGCCCGCTGCCGTCAAGCGCGGTGCGGATGGAGCCGATGCGCCCGTCCATCATGTCGGACGGAGCGATGATATCGATGCCCGCCGCAGCCTGGTTGACCGCCTGCGTAGCAAGGATTTCCACCGAGGGGTCGTTGACCACATAGCCATCCTCGATCAGCCCGTCATGGCCGTGGCTGGTATAGGGGTCGAGCGCCACATCGCCGATCAGGCCGATTTCAGGGAATTCCTTTTTCAGCAGGCGGGCGGCCCGGCACATCAGGTTGTCGGGGTTGGTGGCCTCGGTCCCGGCCTCGTCACGCAGGGTGGTGGGCGTGATGGGAAACAGGGCAAGGGCAGGGATGTCGAGCTTTGCCGCAGGCTCAACATGGGCTGCCAGCCTGTCAAGGCTGACACGCTGTACGCCGGGCATGGAGGCCACGTCAGTGACGGAATTGGCGCCCTCGGTCACAAAAATCGGCCAGATCAGGTTATCGGTCGAGAGCGTGTTTTCACTAACCAGCCTGCGGGTAAACCGGTCATGCCGGTTACGCCGCAGCCTTACATGGGGAAACTGACCGATGCTCATCCAATCCAACTCCAGTGAGGTAAAGAGAGCCTGACTATGATCCGCCCGGCACGCTGTGCCAAATGATGATGCGGTAACACTTACGCCCGGTCATGCATGGCAGGCATGTCCCGGCCCAGCCTGCTGTGCCGCATGCCATACAACCCGTAGATCACCAGCCCGATGGCCAGCCACACCACCAGCCGCAGCCAGGTCAGTCCATCGAGCGAGACCATGACCACCAGGCAACTGATAATGCCTGCAATGGGCACGACCATGCCGCCGGGCACGCGAAACACGCGCGGGCGGTCAGCTTCACGCACACGCAGCACCATCACGCCCACGCACACGATGACAAAGGCCAGCAGCGTGCCGATCGAGGTCATGTTGGCCAGTTGCGTAATGGGCAGGAAGGCAGCCATGATTCCGGTCACCACCATGAAGAACAGGTGGCAGGCAACTGGCGTGCCCCAGCGTTTATGGGTGCGGCCAAACATGGGCGGCAGCAGCCCGTCGCGCGCCATGGCGAAGAACACCCGGCTCTGCCCCAGCAGCATGAGCAGCATGACCGACAGGAACCCGCATATCACCCCCACCTTGACGGCAGCCTTGAGCCAGACAAAGGGGGTCTGGTCGATGGCAGTGGCCACGGGGGCGGCGTCACCTGCAAGGTCGCGGTAATTGACCAGCCCCGTCAGCACGAACGAGAAGCTGATATAGACCAGCGTGCAGATGGCCAGCGTGCCCATCAGCCCGATGGGCATGGCGCGGCCGGGATTGCGGGTTTCCTGCGCTACGGTAGAGATCGCGTCAAACCCCAGATAGGCAAAGAAGACCAGCCCTGCCGCGCGCATGATGCCCGACACCCCGTAATGCCCGAATTCACCCGTGTTGGGGGGAATGAAGGGCGTGTAATTCGCGGTATTGATATAGGGCAGGCCAAAGCCGATTACGGCGGCGATGATGACCAGCTTGACCACCACGATCACGCCGTTCAGCCGCGCGGATTCGGAAATGCCGCGCATGAGCAGGGCGGAGAGCGCGAAAATAATGAACACGGCAGGCAGGTTGGCCAGACCATGCACGGGCTGGCCATCCACCATGCCCACCACCTCGAATGGCGAGGCCATGAAGCGGGGATCGATATGAATGCCCCATCCCTCCAGCAGCGAGCGCATGTACCGCGCCCAGCTGACCGATACGGCAGAAGCGCCAACCGTATATTCCAGCACCAGATCCCAGCCGATGATCCACCCCGCCAGTTCACCCAGCGCGGCATAGGCATAGACATAGGCACTCCCCGCCGAGGGGATCATGCCCGCAAGCTCGCCGTAGCACAGCCCGGCGAAGGCGCAGGCGATGGCCGCCACCGCGAATGACACGATCACCGCAGGTCCGGCATTATCGCCCGCAGCGATGCCGGTCAGCGAGAACAGGCCCGCCCCGATGGTGCCCCCCACACCTAAAGTAAGCAGGCTGCCAACGCCCAGAACACGTTTCAGCCCCGCGTCGGGCAATGGGGCGCCTACGGGCAGCCTGCGCAGCAGGGCGCGCCTGATGTCTGTGCTCATGGGGCCACGCCTGTCGTGCCGCAGGTGGGTGCATGGGGTCGAACAACGGTCAAATCAGCCTCTCCCGGTCATTTTGGCGTTGTCTAAACGCTATGATATGGCGCACATAGCAGGCCTGTCCCCATAGGTGTCATGTCCGTTTGCCCAGCCGGAAATGACAGACGATAATTTGATGGAGAACCATACCGGTGTCGGACCCTATCAGCCAGAGTGACCTCAAGCAGTTTTTCCGCGCCCCCCTGACCGAAGCCGACCCCGATGTCGCCGCCATGATCGATGCGGAACTGGTGCGTCAGCGCGACGGGATCGAACTGATCGCCAGCGAGAACATGGTCTCGGCCGCCGTCATGGCCGCCCAGGGCAGCGTCCTGACCAACAAGTATGCCGAGGGTTATCCCGGTCGCCGCTATTATGGCGGCTGCGTGGAAGTGGACAAGGTCGAGACCCTGGCCATCGAACGCGTGAAGAAGATGTTCGGCGCCGAATTCGCCAACGTGCAGCCCCATTCCGGCGCCAACGCCAACCAGGCGGCGTTCATGGCCATGGTCAAGCCGGGCGATACCGTGATGGGCATGAGCCTTGCCGCCGGTGGCCACCTGACGCATGGCGCGGCCCCCAACTACTCGGGCAAGTGGTTCAACGCCGTGCAGTATGGCGTGCGCAAGCAGGACGGCCTGCTTGACTACGAGGAAATGGAGCGCCTGGCCCGCGCCGAGAAGCCGAAGCTGATCGTGGCCGGCGGCTCCGCCTATCCGCGCACCATCGACTTCGCCCGCTTCCGCGCCATTGCCGATGAGGTGGGGGCCTACCTGATGGTGGACATGGCGCATTTCGCGGGCCTTGTGGCCGCTGGCCTGTATCCCTCGCCGGTGCCGCATGCGCATGTCGTGACCTCGACCACGCACAAGACCCTGCGCGGCCCGCGTGGCGGCCTGATCCTGACCAACGACGCCGACCTGGCCAAGAAGATCAACTCCGCCGTGTTCCCCGGCCTGCAGGGCGGTCCGCTCATGCATGTCATCGCGGGCAAGGCAGTGGCGTTTGGCGAGGCGCTGCGCCCCGACTTCAAGACCTATCAGCAGGCCGTGGCCAGCAATGCCCGCGTTCTGGCCGAGACACTGGTCAAGGCTGGCTTTGACATCGTGACCGGCGGCACCGACTGCCACCTGATCCTTGTTGACCTGCGCCCCAAGGGAGTTACGGGCCGTGCCGCCGAGCGTGCGCTCGAGCGCGCGGGCATTACCGCCAACAAGAACGCCATTCCCTTCGACCCCGAGAAGCCCGCCATCACCTCGGGCATCCGCCTGGGCAGCCCGGCGGCTACCGCGCGTGGCTTTGGCGCGGCCGAGTTCCATGAAATCGGCCTGATGATCGATGAAGTGCTGACCGCCCTTGCCAGGACACCGGGCGAGGAAGGCTGCGAGAAGACGGAGCAGGCCGTGCATGCGCGCGTCAAGGCGCTGTGTGCCCGCTTCCCCATCTACGCCTGAGCAATGAGGCACGCCCGCCCTGGCAACCTTGCCGGGGCGGGCCTTACGCCGCGCCGCTGGCGGCCCGGGCGAAGCGCACCGCCGTATGCCCGCGCGCGGGGCGCAGATTGGGCATGACCAGCATGCACCGGTCATAGGGCGTGCGGATTTCGTCACGCCCGTCATGCGCGACAAGCGTGCCCCGCGTGGGCAGGACATGCCCGCCGCGGAACGGGGCCACGAAACGGAACGCGCCCGTGCGCGCCGTCACCACATCTGTCACCACCATATCGTGTTGCAGTTCAGGCGTGCCCGTCGCGGGCACCGACAGGCCGCAGCACGGCCCGATCAGGGACATGACAGCCTGCATGGCGCGGGCAACCGTGCTTTCATGCCAGTGCTGCCCGGCTTCGAGCAGGCAGGCGGCAGCAGGGCCGTCATCGCTGAAGCGGGGATGGTCGATCAGCCTGCAGCCGCTCCGGTGCCCCTGATCGGCAACTGTCGTTCCCACGCCGTCAACCCGTCGCGCCATCTGCCGCCCCTGTGCCGACAGCCCGGACAGCACCAGCGGATCGCCCGGCCACAACATGGAATGCAGGTCGAGCAGCCTGTCCGCCGTCAGGATAACGGGCAGAAGCATCCGCGCGCGGTCGAGTTCATGCGCCGCGCGGCAACCTGCCAGCGTGGCGGGCGACCAGACGCGGTTCATGTCCTCATCCACGCAGCGTGCCCTTACGGGGTCACGCGGGTCGAAAAGATCCATCGCCTCGGGGTTGGCGAATATGAAGGACAGGCGGCCCGAGCGTGGGCGGATGCGCGCGCGCAGCAGGCGGTCGAGCACGATGGCGCCCGAGAACTCATTGC
Organism: Komagataeibacter sucrofermentans DSM 15973; assembly: GCF_040581405.1. Classification (NCBI taxonomy): domain Bacteria; kingdom Pseudomonadati; phylum Pseudomonadota; class Alphaproteobacteria; order Acetobacterales; family Acetobacteraceae; genus Komagataeibacter; species Komagataeibacter sucrofermentans. The sequence goes on along the minus strand of NZ_CP137157.1, from coordinate 1,240,291 downwards.
CGTGGATCAGGCTGACGCACACGATATGCGGCCCCGGCCTGCGCCCCTCGTAATGCATGACGCCGGGTATGCCGCAATTGCCTTTCCGCCATGGCGTGATGTCAGGTGGCGAGAGGTCAACACGCCATCGGGGCAGGGGCTGGACGGGTGGGGGCAGGCGGTCAAGAAACGGTGTGGGGCGCGTTACGCGCACCGGCAGCGGCGTTTCATCCGGCCCGCATGTCATGCGCCGTGCAGCCCGCCGTGGCGCGGGCTGGCCCCATCACGGCGCAGGCCAGAAACATGCATGACATCGTAGTTCATCATGCCAGCAGTTTATCCCGCCCGCCTGCCACGGCAAGGCCACCACAACACCCCGGGCATGACAAATGCATGACGGCATGCAGGCTTACTCGGGCAGTGTTGCGATACGGATACGCTGTCCGGTCAGGCGTTCAATGTCCTTCAGCGCCTGCCGTTCCTCTGGCGCGCACAGGGCCACGGCCATGCCGCGCCGGCCCGCGCGCGCCGTGCGGCCGATGCGGTGCACATAGGCTTCGGCAGGGGTGGGAATATCGTGGTTGATGACAAGGGCGATGTCGTCAATATCGATTCCACGCGCCATGACGTCGGTCGCCACCAGCACGCCCACGCGGCCCTGGCGGAAATCACGCAGCATGCGCTCGCGCCGGGCCTGTGAATGATCGCCATGGATGGCAACGGCGGGCGTAAGCGCCGAGACCGCGCGGGCAATGGCATCCGCCTCCTGTCGCGTGCGTACGAAAATCATCACGCGCTGCATGCCATACTGCCGCAGGCAGGCCAGTGTTGCCTCCGCCTTGTGGCGCATCGGCACGAAAATGGCATATTGCGCGATGCGGGGCGCAGGAGCCTGTTCGGCCTCCATGCTCACGCGCACGGGCTTGTGCAGCAGGCGGGCGGCCAGTTCGGCCATGGCGGGCGGCATGGTGGCCGAGAAGAGCAGCGTCTGGTGGCGTGGCGGCAGGGCTGAGGCAAGGGCCAGCATGTCCTCGGCAAAATTGGGGTCGAGCATGCGGTCGGCCTCATCAAGCACGAACTGCGTGATGGTGGACAGGTCCAGTTCGCCCCCACGCGCAAGATCGATCACCCGCCCCGGCGTGCCGACCACGATGGCGATTCCCTCGGCCAGCGTCCTGGCCTGCGCCACGCGCGCCGTGCCGCCGGTAGCCTGCAGCGCACGCAGGCCGCTGCCACGGGCAAGGCCACGCAGCACGCCCGCCGTCTGGCCCGCCAGTTCGCGCGTGGGCGAAAGGATCAGGCAGCGCACGCGGCTGTTATCGGCGCTGTCCTCCGCGCCATCGCCCTGCATCAGCGCGGACAGGAGCGGGGCGGCGAAGGCGATGGTCTTGCCGCTGCCGGTGCTGGCAAGGGCCTCCACGTCCCGGCCCGCCATGATGGGGGGGATGACCGCGTTCTGGATCGCGGAAGGTTGGTGCAGGCCCATGCGGGTCAGTGCTGCCACCACGCGGCCATCAAGCCCCATGCCGGAAAATGTCGGTTCTGTCTCGCTCATTGCTGCCCCATAGCGCGGGTAAGCCCGCGACAAAAGGGGCAGGGCATTGACGGCCTGCCCCATGTCCCGCCAGATGGAGGCATGCAAGCCCCCTTACGCCCCGCAACCGTTATCGCGCCAGACCTTGCGGGCATGCGTTCGCAAACCTTTGGTCTGGCCCGGCGCGCGGGTCTTGCGCCCGAACTGCACGCCCTGGCGCCACGCGGCCTGTGGCGGCACATGCCCGCCGCCTGGTGGCCCGCGCCCCTGCGCGCCATCAGCCCGCTTGGCCTGCCCGATACGTATCGCGACCACCCGGTCATCAGCATAGGCGGCAGCGGCGGCGCGGTGGGAGCGGCGCTGAAGCGGGAAGGGGCCTGCGTGATACAGGTGCAGAATCCGCGCCTTTCACCCGCGCGGTTCGATCTGGTCATTGCCAACCACCATGACCGGCTGCGTGGCCCCAATGTCGTGCTTACGCGCACCGCGCTGCATGGTGTCACCCCGGCGCTGCTGGCGCAGGCGCGGGAGGAATGGCTACCCCGTCTGGCACATCTGCCACGCCCGCTGGTGTCGGTGCTGGTAGGAGGCGGCAACGGGCGCTTCCGCCTTGGCCCGGCAGAAGGCGCAGCTTTGGCAGGCGAACTGGCGGCCATGATGCGGCGTGACCGCGTGGGCATTGCGCTCACGCCCTCGCGCCGCACCGACCCTGCCGTGTGCCATGAACTGCAACGCGCCCTTGCAGGCCCCGATGCATGGGTGTGGGACCAGACCGGGCCCAACCCCTATCTTGGCCTGCTGGCCTGCGCCGATGCGATCGTGGTGACGATGGATAGCGTTTCCATGGTATCAGAGGCGGTGGCGACGTCCGTACCGGTCATGGTGGCGGCGTTGCCGGGCCGGTCACGGCGCATCGGGCATTTTTTACGTGAACTGGAACAGGCTGGCCGCATCCGCCCCTTTGCCGGGCGGCTGGAAACATGGGAGGTCATGCCCCTTGATGATACCGAACTGGCGGCGCAGGCCGTGCGGCATTACTGTGGCCTGCCGCCCGTAGCCTGATGACCCTCCCGCCCGCACCGAAGTGGAACAAGACGGCACCCATGCTTGGCATTCGCACCTTTGACCCGCGCACTGGCGGCAACATGGCCTACCGGGCCCTGACCCATCCGCTCGCCGCTGAAAAACTGGCCATTCTGAACCGCGAACTGGCCGAATCCGGTCCTGTCGCGATCTATGACCCGCACGGCATGGTCGAAACCATTCTGCCCCTGCTGCCCATACCCCTGCGGATTGCGGGGCTGTACACCCATGATTCGCTCAAAGTGGGGCAGCACTGTCGCGGGCAGGCGCTGCGCGCGCTGGCCGATCTGCCCGCAAGCACGGCCACGACCGTGTGGGCGCTGGATTTTGCCTCCGGCATCATGGAAAACCGTCTGGCGGCCCTCATGCCCCCCGGCGGCACGCTGCACACGCTGGCGTCGATACGCCTGCCGCAGGATATGCTCTCGGTGGGGCATCACTATCTTGACCGGCTCAACTTCGGCACCAATTTCGCTTTCTTCCGCGAAACGGAGGAATTCTCCACCCGTCTGGTCACCGCCAATTACTGGGCCCGCTATGGTGCGCGCGAGGTCAGGCTGTGGCTGCGGCTGTTCGATGAAAACGGTGCCGTGCTGCACACATGGCAACACTCCGTGTCGAAGGGGGAGCAGGCCATCATTCTCGATAGCGCCGAGATCCGCCAGCGCTTCGACCTGCCAGAGTTTACCGGCCAGCTGTTTATCCACGCCATCGGCATCGCGGGCCATGACGTGGTGAAATATGCGCTGGAAACACGGGGCAAGGGGGCGAATGCCAGCCTGTCGGTCACGCACGACGCCAATGCCTGGCCCGCCAACCGCTACGCCAACCTGCCAGCTCCCACACCGGGCGAGGACGTGGTGCTGTGGGTACAGAACAGCCACGACCTGACCATTCCCGCTGGCGCCATGACGCTGAACCGCATGGGATGCGATGAACAGGTCGCCATTGACCAGACGCTGGCCCCGTACCAGACGCTGGCGGTGCATATGCGCGACATGCTGCCCGATCTGGCCTGGCCCGCGCAGGTTGAATTCCGCGCGGGTGGCTATGTGGTGCGCCCGCGCTATGAGGTGACGCGGGGGGCGCGCACCCGTATCGCGCACCTCAACGTGCAGCGCGCCGACCTCCAGCCCGATCCCGGCATTGCAGAACTGGACCCGCGTTTTTTCGGGCGGGGGTATCTGCTACCTTTCCCCGTGCCCGACCCCGAGCGTTACCGCACGCTGGTCGTGCCCGCGCCCATGGCCGAAAGCCTGACAAGCCTACCCGTGCGCGTGGATTGCTTCGACCAACACGGACAGGCCGGGGCCACGCAGTTCATGGGCAATCTGGGGCGCGACCATGCCAGCGTGCTTGATGCGGGCGCGCTTGCAGGCGGGGCAGGGCATGCCGAACTCGTCTATGACTTTCGCGAAGGCGGCCGGGCTGATGGCTGGCTGCATGCCCTGATCCGCTACGAGGACCGCCTGAGCGGCCATGTGGCCGAGACCAGCTTTGGCGCGCATATCTTCAACACCGCCATGACCTATCGCGGGGAACCACAATCCTATGCCGGGCCACCGCCGGGGCTGTCCACACGGCTGTTCCTGACAGCGGCGGTGCATGAACCCTACAGTTTCTGCACGCTGATCTATCCGGCATCCGGGCCGTGGCATGCGGTATCCGATACGCAGCTTTCGCTCCATGCGGCACATGGCGCGGTCATGGCTCAGGAACACCTCGCCATTCCCCAATCCGGTTCGTGCGAAATCTCTCCGCATGAGGTATTCGGGCGGCCCGCGCTGGAAATTGCGGGTGAGGGGGCTTATGTCATCATCCGTGACACAACCTGCCGCCTGTTTGGCTATCATGGCCGCAGGACCGGAGACGGACGGTTTTCAATCGACCATATGTTCGGGTTCTGAGCAGGCCGTCATGCCGGGTGACGACGGGCAGGTGTGAGGCTTATGCCTGCCTGACCGGCCCGTATGCAATGAACCGGCCATGACCGGCATGGAGGAAGACCGACCGCACCATGATCGTACAGGACACCAATTTCTTCTGTGACATGCCACAGGACATGAAATATCTGCGCGACCGTAACCCGCCGCAGAATTTTCTTGAGCAGAACATGATCTTTGTCCTGCCCGAGCGGCTGCGCAAGTTCCGCCGCAACCTGTTTCATGTCCGGCGCACGGAAGCGGACGCTACTGTCTATGCGCCGCTGTTCAGGGTGCGCTGCATAACCGAACGCGAGCCCGTGCCGGAAGGGTATGACGGGCCGTTTGATGTCTTTCCGTTCTACACCAATCCCACCCGCAAGCGCCGTCGCACGCTGGATTACTACGTGCTGTTCCTGTTTCAGGACAAACTGTCCTACGTCAAATGCCGGGATGCGTTGGGCGACGTGCCGTAGGACGCTCTGTTTTTGAAAGCTTTTATTTTCGGGGGAGGCCGCCAGAGGCTGGCATGAACGGCCAACCGACCGCACAGCAATGCGCCGCATGCGTCAGACCCATTGTGATGGGCTGCTGCAATGCAGTTTTTACGCTTATATTGTAAGGGATTAGGCCGGATGGTGGGTGCGACAGGGATTGAACCTGTGACCCCCGCCGTGTGAAGGCGATGCTCTACCGCTGAGCTACGCACCCATCCGCTTCGGTGGGGCTTATTTAGTCCAGCCAGGCGGGGGGCGCAAGAGGGAAAAATCGCTTTCGGGTCATTTTCCACCCGCACGGCGGAAGCGGTAGGCCAGGGCCTCGGCAATATGGCCGCGTTCCACATCGGGCTGCGCGCCCAGATCAGCTATGGTGCGGCCCACGCGGAGCAGGCGGGTGAAGCCACGGGCGGAAAGACGCATCTTTTCAGCAGCCTGCACGGCAAAATCACGCGCCTGCGCGGTTATGCGGAAATCATCGGTCGAGGCCTCGGCATTACGGGCTTCGCCCTGGCGGGCCTGCTGCCGGGCCACAGCCTCGCGCACGCGGGCCGCCACGATGGCGCTGGCCTCGCCACCCTTGAGTTCGGCAATGCGGCTCAGGGGCATCGGTTCGACATGCACGGTCATATCCAGCCGATCGAGCAGCGGGCCGGACAGGCGGCCCTGATAGTCCTCGCCACAGCGGGGCGCCTTACGGCATTCCTGCGCCGCATCACCCAGATAGCCGCATTTGCACGGGTTCATGGCGGCAATAAGCTGGAAGCGGGCAGGGTAGGTGACATGGGCCGCAGCCCGGGCGATGGAAATGCTGCCGGTTTCCATCGGCTGGCGCAGTACTTCGAGCGCCGAACGACCGAATTCGGGCATTTCATCCAAAAACAGCACGCCACGATGCGCCAGGCTGACCTCGCCAGGCCGCGCCCGCGCACCGCCACCGCTCAGGGCGGCGGGGCTGGAGGAATGATGCGGATCACGGAACGGCGGCCGGCGCACGGGCTGGCCATCCTTCAGCAGGCCGCCAATACTGTGGATGCGGCTGATTTCCAGCATTTCAACAGCAGTCAGGTCGGGCATGATGCCGGGCAGGCGGGCGGCCAGCATGGATTTGCCCGCACCCGGCGGCCCGACCATAAGCAGCGAATGGCGGCCTGCGGCGGCGATTTCCAGCGCGCGACGGGCGGTTTCCATGCCACGGATATCAGCAAGGTCGGGCAGGGTGCCCAGGTCTTCTGGCGCAATGGGGGGCAGTTCGACCGGCTCGATCACCTGCTGGCCACGGAAATGGTTGAGCAGCTCGGGCAGGGAGCGGATAGCAAGGATATCCATCTCCTCACTGGCCCAGCGGGCCTCGACGCCCTGGGCTGCGGGGCAGATGAGCCCGAGCGACAGGCTGGCCGCCGTCATGGCGGCGGGCAACACGCCACAGACCGGGTTGACGCCACCATCGAGCGACAGTTCGCCCAAGGCTGCATAACGCTGCGCCATATCACCCGAAAGCAACCCCATGACGACAAGCAGGGCAAGAGCGATGGGCAGGTCGAAATGCGATCCTTCCTTCATCAGGCTGGCAGGCACCATGTTGACCACGATGCGCTTGGCCGGCAGCGCAAGCCCCATGGCCGACAGGGCCGCGCGCACGCGCTCACGCGATTCATTGATCGCCTTGTCTGGCAGGCCCACGATCAGGAAAGATGGCAGGCCAACAGAAAGCTGGACCTCGACTTTGACAGGAACGGCCTCGATGCCGGAAAATGCAAAACCGCAGATCGATGCGAGCGCCGTATCAGTCATGTGTGGATGATGCCGGATTGCGGGCAACTTGACCATTATGGAACATGGCGAAACTGGCCAGATCATGCGCCCGGCCTTCTTTCACATCGAATTTGTTGGCATAATATTTCTTATAAAACTTTTAGATGCGTGGGGAAGAGGGGGCCTGTGCCTGACCTGTCTGCCTTCATCATCCCATTCTGGCTGTGCGGTTTTGTGCACGCTGCTGTCCCAGCCAGCCATGCCGTGCTGCATGTGGCCGATGTGCCACGATGATGCGCCGCCCGGGCACGGCGCATCACTTTCACCCTTCCCTTAAGCGTCGTGGAACATGTCCAGATCGCCAAAGCGCGTGAACTCACCTTCGAAGAACAGGTTCACCGTCCCTGTCGGGCCATGACGCTGCTTTTCCAGAATCAGCTCGGCGCGGTTATGGGCCAGGTCCATCTTGCGCTGCCACTCCTCCATCGCGGTCTGGTACTTGTCCACGGAATCGTAGGAGGTTTCCTTGGGCTGGCGCTGCTGCAGGTAGTACTGATCGCGATAGACGAACATCACCGCATCGGCATCCTGCTCGATCGAACCGGATTCACGCAGGTCCGACAGCATCGGCCGCTTGTCTTCCCTGCTCTCCACCTGGCGCGACAGCTGTGACAGCGCAATGACCGGCACCGACAGTTCCTTGGCCAGCGCCTTGAGCCCCTGCGTGATCATGGAGATCTCGAGCACGCGGTTATCAGCCTTGGTGCCGACCGAGGGGCGCATAAGCTGCAGGTAATCGACCACCACAAGGCTCAGCCCCTTGGTGCGCGCCAGCCTGCGGCAGCGCGTGCGCATGGCCGAGAGCGTAATGGCGGGCGTATCGTCAATATGCAGCGGCAGTTGCGACAGTTCACGGCTGACCTGCACAAAGCGGTCGAATTCCTTCTGCACCAGTTCGCCACGGCGGATTTTCTCGCCCGATACGCTGGATTGCTCGGACAGGATACGGGTGGCGAGCTGCTCGGCCGACATTTCCAGCGAGAAGATGGCCACCGAGCCCTTGGGCTTGGCGTCATCCTCGGCCTCGCGCGCGGCCTGCATGAGCGAGCGCGCGGCGGAGAACGCGATCTTGGTGGCCAGCGCCGTCTTGCCCATGGCGGGGCGCCCGGCCAGGATCAGCAGATCGGATGGATGCAGACCGCCGGTTTTCTTGTCGAGATCACGCAGGCCGGTGGTCAGGCCCACCACGTCGCCATCGCGGTCAAAGGCATGCTGGGCAATCTTGACCGCATCGGCCAGAGCGCGGTCAAAGGACAGGAAGCCGCCATCCTGCCCTTTCTCGGTGGCCAGGCGAAACAGCGCCTCCTCGCTGGCGGCGATCTGGTCGGGGCCATCAAGGTCGGGGCGCGCGCCAAAGGCGTTGTTCACCACGTCCTGCCCGATATCGATCAACTGGCGGCGGATCCAGGCATCATGGATCACGCGCCCATAGTCAGCGGCGTTGATGATGCCGACCATCGATGTCAGCAGCTTGGCGAGATAGGCCGTGCCGCCTACGGGATCGAGCACGCCGGTATTCTGGAAATAGATGCGCAGCGTGACCGGATCGGCCAGCTTGCCATCCTCGATATGCTGCGAAATCGCATCATAGATCTTCCCGTTGATCTCATCGGCAAAATGGGCGCCGGTCAGGAAGTCGGAAACGCGATCATAAGCCTTGTTGTTGGTCAGCAGCGCGCCAAGCAGCGAGTCCGGCTGGCGGGACTCAGCGGAGGGAGGATTCTGGATGGTATTCACCCCTTCCTTCTATCCGATCAGGGGGCCGCGCCGGAAGAGATGATTATGCATGGCCGCGCCAGCAGGCTGCCCTCTCCTGCGTGGCATAATAAAAAACATGTTTTCCACCCGGCCTTGGGCCAATGGGCGGGGTAGCGCGATTTTTGACCATGCCCCGCAGGCAGGCAGGCGCCACACGCGCATGCGGGCGGGTTGCCGCATGGGTCTTTTCTGATTAGGCGTCGAAAAATCTTTTCCGTGGAATATGGTCATGACCCCACTTAGCAATACATCCCTGCCCCACCTGCCGCCCGAGATCGTGGTGCCTGCCTATGACCGCAGCAAGGTAACGCCCGGCATCGCGCATATCAGCGTTGGCAACTTTCATCGTGCCCATCAGGCCGTCTATATCGACCGCGTGCTGGCGCGCCCGGGCCAGCAGGACTGGGGCCTGCTGGGCATCGGCCTGATGGAAAACCCGCATGAGGCGCTCAAGGCACAGGACATGGCGGCGCAGGACTGCCTGTATTCCCTGACCGAATGCGCGCCCGATGCGCCAAACGTGGTGCACGTGATCGGCTCCATTACGGAATATATGTACGCCCCCGCCAACCGGGCCGCCACCATCGCCCGCCTCGCCGACCCTGCCATCCGCATTGTCAGCCTGACCGTGACCGAGGGCGGTTATTACGTTGATGAAAATGGCGCCTTCCCCCTCGATCACCCGGTCATTGCCGAAGACCTGAAGCGCGACGTGCCGCACACCGTGTTCGGCCTGCTGACCGAGGCCCTGCGCCAGCGGCGCGAGAGTGGCGCGGGTCCGTTCACCATCCTGTCGTGTGACAACCTGCCCCAGAACGGCCACGTGGCGCGCGCGGCCTTCCTTGGCTGGGCGCGGGCGCGTGATGCGGGGCTGGCGCAGTGGATGGAGGAGAATGTCACCTTCCCCTGCACCATGGTGGACCGCATCACCCCTGCCGTGCACCCGGAGGACGTGAAGCGCCTTGATGCCGAAAGCGGGCTTGATGACCGTATTCCGGTTTTCTGCGAGGATTTCATCCAGTGGGTCATCGAGGACAAATTCTGCGCAGGGCGCCCGGAACTCGATGCCGTGGGCGTGCAGTTTACCGATAATGTCGAGCCCTATGAGGCGGTGAAGCTGCACATGCTCAATGCCTCGCACTCGCTGCTCGGGCTTTCGGGCGTACTGTCGGGCTACCGCTTTGTCAGCGAGATCATGCTCGACCTGAACGAGGTCGCGCTGGTTGAGCAGTATCTGGCCTTCGATGCCGAGCCCCTGCTGCACGCGCCCCCGGGCATGGCGCTGAGGGATTATGGCAGGCGGCTGCTGCACCGTTTCCGCAACAAGGCGATCAGCGACCAGCTGCTGCGCATTGCCTTTGACAGCACCTCCAAGCTGTCCATGTTCATCAAGAGCACCGCCATGGGCGTGATCGCCCATGGCCGCCCGGTCGAGCGCATCGCCTTCGTTGTGGCCTGCTATGCGGAATATTTACGCGGGCGTGATGATAAAGGCACGGTCTATGATGTGGTCGAGCCCCATTTGACCGATGAAGACCGGGTCAAGGCAGCCTCGACACACCTTGAAGATGCGCTGGACATGACCGCCTTTGCAGGCTGGGATCTGCAGGAAAGCACGGTTTTCGTGCAGCGCTACCTGGCGCTGCGCCAGTCAGTTCGCGACCGAGGAACCCAGGTTACGTTGCGTGAGGTTATATCTACCGGGGAATAGATATTCAGGGGGAAATCTAACCCCCTGACATATTAAGACACACGTTTTGTTCATAAAGTTGGGCTTGACCTGATGGCGTGTCCTACGTTTTCTTATTGAAAATGTTCGGACTGTATCACGGTAATCAGGAAAACTTATGAATAGCCTCATACGCTCGGCTCCCCTTCTCGCTGCGGCCATTGCCGTCTGCGCCCTGACGGGTCTCTACCTGCTGGGAGGCGGGCTATGGCTGTGTCTCATCGGCGGCTCCTTTTATTATGTCGTCGCCGGCGCCCTGCTGCTGGCCACGGCCGTGCTGCTGTTACGGCGGCAGGCCATGGCGCTTACGGTCTATGCCGTGCTCCTGCTTGGCACGATGGTATGGGCCGTGCAGGAAGCCGGGTTTGATTTCTGGGCGCTCGCGCCGCGTGGCGATATTCTGGTGCCCATCGGCATCGTGCTTGCCCTTCCGTGGGTAACGCGCCACCTGCACCCCGCAGGCCCCGCCACCCGCCTGCCCCTGTTTGGCGCGATTGCCGCCGCCGTGGTGGTGGTGGGTGCTGCCCTGACACAGGACCCGCAGGATATTGCAGGCAACCTGCCAGCAGTAGCGCAGAATGCCCCCGAGCCGGGCGATGCCCACCAGATGCCCGATGAGGATTGGCAGGCTTATGGCCGCACCCAGTTTGGTGATCGCTTCTCCCCGCTCAGGCAGGTCAATGCCAGCAATGTCAGCAAGCTGAAGGTGGCCTGGACATTCCGCACCGGCGACCTGCGCGGCCCCAATGACCCCGGTGAAATCACCGATGAGGTCACGCCCATCAAGATCCGTGATACGCTCTATCTGTGCACGCCCCACCAGATCCTGTTCGCGCTTGATGCGAAAACGGGCAAGCCACGTTGGAAGTTCGACCCCAAGCTGGCGTACAACCCCACTTTCCAGCACCTGACCTGCCGTGGCGTGTCCTATCACGAGGACAAGGCGGATGACGCGCAGGCAGCAGATGGGGCGGCAAGCCCGGTCGAGTGCGCACGCCGCATCTTCCTGCCCACCAATGATGGCCAGCTTTTCGCGCTCGATGCCGCAACCGGCGCGCGCTGCGCCAGCTTTGGCAATAATGGCGTGGTGAACCTGCAGGACGGCATGCCGGTCAAGACGCTGGGCTTTTATGAACCCACCTCCCCCCCGGTCGTGACCGATACCACCGTGATCGTGTCCGGCGCCGTGACCGACAACTATTCCACGCACGAGCCCTCGGGGGTGACACGTGGCTTCGACGTGCATACCGGCGCGCTGAAATGGGCGTTCGACCCCGGCAATCCCGACCCGAACGAGATGCCGTCCGAGCACCATACCTTCGTGCCCAACTCCCCCAATTCGTGGATCACGTCATCCTATGACGCCAAGCTCGACCTGATCTACATCCCCATGGGCGTGCAGACGCCCGATATATGGGGCGGCAACCGCGGTGCCGATGCCGAGCGCTATGCAAGCTCGATCGTGGCGCTGAACGCCTCCACCGGCAAGCTGGTCTGGTCCTACCAGACCGTGCACCATGACCTGTGGGACATGGACATCCCCGCCCAGCCCAGCCTGGTCGATATCCGCAACGAACAGGGCGAGGTCATCCCCACCCTGTATGCTCCGGCCAAGACCGGCAACATCTTCGTGCTTGACCGGCGCAACGGCCAGCCCGTGGTGCCCGCCCCCGAGCGCCCCGTGCCGCAGGGGGCCGCGCCGGGCGACCATCTCTCGCCCACGCAGCCCTTCTCGCAACTGACCTTCCGCCCCAGCAAGCTCCTGACCGATGCCGACATGTGGGGCGGCACGATGTATGACCAGCTGGTCTGCCGCATCATGTTCCACCGCCTGCGCTATGATGGCACGTTCACGCCGCCTTCGCTGCAGGGCACGCTGGTCTTCCCCGGCAATCTCGGCATGTTCGAATGGGGCGGCCTTGCGGTTGATCCCGTGCGCCAGATCGCGATTGCCAACCCCATCGCCATTCCGTTCGTATCCAAACTGATCCCGCGTGGGCCGAACAACCCGGCAACGCCTGACAAGTCCCTGCCCTCTGGCTCGGAGAGTGGCGTGCAGCCGCAGTTTGGCGTGCCTTATGGCGTGGACCTGCATCCGTTCCTCTCGCCGTTTGGCCTGCCGTGCAAGCAGCCCGCCTGGGGCTACATGTCGGGCATCGACCTGCGCACCAACAAGATCGTGTGGAAGCACCGCAACGGCACGATCCGTGACAGTGCGCCGCTGCCCCTGCCCATCAAGATGGGCGTGCCCAGCCTTGGCGGTCCGCTCACCACGGCTGGTGGCGTGGCGTTCCTGACCTCGACGCTCGATTACTACATCCGCGCCTATGACGTGACCGATGGCCGCGTGCTGTGGCAGGACCGCCTGCCCGCCGGTGGCCAGTCCACGCCCATGACCTATGCGGTTGATGGCAAGCAGTACATCGTCACCGCCGATGGCGGCCACGGGTCATTCGGCACCAAGCTTGGTGACTACATCGTCGCCTACAGCCTGCCTGACGGGAACTGAGGCCCCGCGCCGGGGAAGGAGTGTTTCCTTCCCCGGCTTGACATTGCCCGTCATATCTATATTCTTATGTATATAGATACTACCCAAGACAGGCCACCTTGCAAACCATTATCCACGGGTTTGCAGGGTTTTCGTGCATTAAGCAGAAAATCAAATAAGTCTTATCATAGCTTTGATCTTACGTGCGCCCGAACGGCTTGATTAGGAAATGGTAATACTAAAGTTTCCGCCGTGGCGCCGATGTTCCCGCACATCCGGCAGTTCCGGTGCTTCGGAGGGGGTGCAATGTTGCGCCGCCTCCTGTGTTTCGCGCCATGACGGCACTGGAACCGGGCGGATGATACGGGGTGATATGATGACTTTCACAACCGCGAGAACATCGTGATTAAACGTATTGCAGCAGCGATTGTGGGGATCGGTGTCGCCGGTGGCGTCGGGTTCCTGGCCTATGCATGGTATCCGGCCATTGCGCCGGTTGCACCGCCTCCTCCCTCCACCTTCACCGCCGCCCAGATCGAGCGCGGGCGCGTGCTGGCCGCTGGCGGCTACTGCGCGGAGTGCCATACCCGCACCGATGGCGTGCGCGGCGTCGAGCTTGCAGGTGACTACAAGATGGACACGCCCTTTGGCGCCATCTTCTCCTCCAACATCACGCCCGACCCCGAAACGGGCATCGGCCACTGGTCGGAGGCCGCCTTCAAGCGCGCCATGCGCAAGGGCATCTCACGGGACGGCACGCAGCTCTTCCCCGCCTTCCCGTTCGATCACTTCACGCACATGACGGATGAGGACATCGACGCTGTCTATGCCTTCCTCATGACCCGTGCGCCGGTGCATTCGGTCAAGCGTGAGAACACGGTGGGCTTCCCCTTCAACATCCGCCTCGAGCAGGCGGGCTGGAAACTCCTGTTCCTGCATGAAGGGCCGCTCAAGAACAATCCGAACCAGGATGCCGAGTGGAACCGTGGCGCGTATCTGGCCGAAGGCCTGAGCCACTGCTCGGCCTGTCATACGCCGCGCAACCTGATGGGGGCCGAAAAGGCCAGCGCGCCTTATGATGGCGCCCCGGTCGATAACTGGATCGCCCCCCCGCTCAACGAGCACAACCCGACCCCGGTCGTATGGACCGAGGACGAGTATTTCAAATACCTTCGCTTTGGTTCCGCGCCGCTGCATGGCAGCGCGGCAGGCCCGATGTCGCCGGTGGTGCATGGCGGCCTGAGCGAGATGCCGGAATCGGACGTGCACGCCATCGCGCACTACCTGGCCGAGATCGATCACGCCTCCACCCGCGTCAGCAATGACCCCAAGGCCATCGAATGGGCCATGAAGGCCTCGATGAAGGATCTGGTCGGCCCGCAGGTCAACCCGAACGCCAAGCTCTATGCCGGCGCCTGCGCCGCGTGCCACGCCAATGCTGGCCCGCAGCCGATTGAAGGCCGCCCCGACCTCGCGCTGAACAACGCGCTGTGGCTGGATGAGCCGACCAACCTGTTCCAGGTCATCCTGCGCGGCATTGGCACGACGGAAGGCATCTCCACGGTGTCGATGCCCAGTTTCTACCATTCCTTCTCGGATGCGGACCTGGCCCGACTGGCAACCTACCTGCGTGCGACACGCACGACCCTGCCGCCGTGGACCGATCTGGAAAAGAAGGCCGCCGAAGTGCGCAAGACCCTGCCCGCGCCGCCTGTCGCGTCGTCCCATTGAGCTGAAAGACGGAGCTAGAACATGACGACCTTTCGCCTCAATGGACGAGACGTAACCGTTGACGTGCCGGATGATACCCCCCTGCTGTGGGTCATCCGTGACGAAGTTGGCCTGACCGGAACGAAATTCGGTTGTGGCATCGGCATGTGTGGTGCGTGCACCATTCATATCGGTGGCCGGGCCACCCGCTCGTGCGTGACGCCAGTCAGCGCGGCAGAAGGTGCTGATATCACCACGATCGAAGGCATCGACCCCGAGGGTAACCACCCCGTGCAGCAGGCCTGGCGCGAGATCCAGGTGCCGCAATGCGGCTACTGCCAGTCCGGGCAGATCATGCAGGCCGTGAGCCTGCTGAAGGATTACCCCTCTCCCACGGATGAGGAAATCGATGCCGTCATGGCAGGCAGCCTATGCCGGTGCATGACCTACATTCGCATTCGTGAGGCCATCAAGAAGGCCGCGGCCAACGCACGCGGAGATGCATCAAATGGGTAGATTAAACCGCTTCCGCCTGGGCAAGGACGGACGCCGCGAACAGAACACGCTGTCGCGTCGCGGCTTTCTTGTCACCTCGCTTGGCGCCGGGGTCATGTTCGGCTTCGCACGGCCTGCTTCGGCCAGCCAGATTTTTCCGCTCGACAAGGCCCTGCCAGGCGATGGCGCGTTCGAGCCGACCATCTGGTGCTCGATTGCGCCCGATGGCGAGATTACGGTCAACATCATCCGCGCGGAAATGGGCCAGCATATCGGCACCGCGCTCGCCCGCATCATCGCGGACGAGATGGAAGCCGACTGGAGCAAGGTCCGCATCAACTACGTGGACACCGACCCCAAATGGGGCCTGATGGTGACCGGCGGCAGCTGGTCGGTGTGGATGACATGGGATGTGTTCCGCCAGGCTGGCGCCGCGACCCGCACCGCGCTGGTCGAGGAAGCTGCCCGCCTGCTCGGCACGACGCCTGACAAATGCACGGTGGCCAATGGCATCGTGACGGCTGGCGCCAAGCAGATCAGCTTTGGCGACATCGTGGCCAAGGGCCATCCGTCGCATTCCTTCACGCCTGAGGAAATGGCCAAGCTGCCGCTTAAGCCCGCGAGCGAACGCCGCCTGATCGGCAATGCCGAGATCAAGGCGCTGGACATTCCGGCCAAGACCAACGGCACCGCCATCTACGGTATCGACGTCAACGTGGAAGGCATGGTCTATGCCCGCCCCAAGATGCCGCCCACCCGCTATGGCTCGAAGGTGCGCTCCGTTGATGATACGGACGCCAAGAAGATCAAGGGCTATGAGCGCTACCTGATCATCGAGGATCCGTCCGAGGTGGTGCAGGGCTGGGTCGTGGTGCTGGCCAAGACCTACAGCGCCGCCATCCGCGCGGCAGATGCGCTGAAGGTTGAGTGGACGCCGGGCGAGACCATCCACACATCCGAGGCGGACATTCAGGACCGTGGCCGCGAGCTGATCAAGAACAAGGATGGTGGCGTCTACATCTTCAATGATGATGGCGTGGACCAGGCCTTCAGTGGCGCGCATACGGTCATGGAGCAGGAATATACCTGCGCATCCGTGCTGCACTACCAGCTTGAGCCGACCAATGCCGTCGCCTTCGAGAAGGACGGCGTGTACGAGATCCATGCCGGCAACCAGTGGCAGAGCCTGATCCTGCCCACACTGGCCAAGGCGCTGCAGGTGCCCGAGAGCAAGGTGATCCTGCGCAGCTACCTGCTTGGTGGGGGCTTTGGCCGCCGCCTCAACGGTGACTACATGATCCCTGCGGCCCTCGCCTCCAAGGCGCTTGGCGGCAAGCCGGTCAAGCTGATCCTGACCCGCTCGGACGACATGCAGTTCGATTCCTTCCGCTCGCCTTCCGTCCAGCGCGTGCGCATGGCGTTTGATGGCAGCGACAAGATCACAAGCATGGACTACCAGGCCGCTGCGGGCTGGCCCACGGGCGTGATGGCGCAGGCCTTCATGGAAAAGGGTGTGGACGGCAAGCCTTATGACCAGTTCGCCATCGCCGGTGGCGATCACTGGTATGAGGTCGGTGCCTTCCGGGTGCGCGCGCTACGCAATGACCTGGCGGAAAAGACCTTCCGCCCCGGCTGGCTGCGTTCGGTCAGCCCCGGCTGGACCAGCTGGGGGATCGAGTGCTTCCTTGATGAGGTTGCGCACCGCCAGAAAAAGGACCCCGCCCAGTTCCGCCTTGAACTGCTGACCGCGCAGGGCCGCAACAAGGGCGAAGCGCCGGATTCCGTAGGTGGCGCGCTGCGTCAGGCCGCTGTTGTCCGCCGCCTGATGGAAAAGGTGAACTGGGGCAAGACCACCCTGCCCAAGGATACCGCACTCGGCCTTGCCACCACGGCAGGACAGGAACGCGGCATGCCGACCTGGATCGGCTGCGTGGCGCAGGTTCATGTTGACCGCAGCACCGGCGTGGTCACATGCCAGAAGCTGACCATCGTGGTCGATGCGGGCACCGTGGTCGATCCCGATGGCGCCAAGGCCCAGACCGAGGGCGCGGCGCTGTGGGGCCTGAGCATGGTCCTGTTCGAGAACACGGAAATCGTGAACGGCCTGCCCGTAGACCGGAACCTGAACACCTATACCCCGCTGCGTATTGCCGATACGCCGGAGATGGACATCGAGTTCCTACCCAGCACCGAGAAGCCCATGGGCCTTGGTGAGCCGGGCACGACGGTGGTGGGGCCTGCCATTGGCAACGCCATCTTCAATGCCGTGGGCGTGCGCCTGCGCCATATGCCGGTGCGCCCGGCCGATGTGCTGCGCGGATTACAG
This sequence comes from Komagataeibacter sucrofermentans DSM 15973, assembly GCF_040581405.1. Taxonomy (NCBI): domain Bacteria; kingdom Pseudomonadati; phylum Pseudomonadota; class Alphaproteobacteria; order Acetobacterales; family Acetobacteraceae; genus Komagataeibacter; species Komagataeibacter sucrofermentans. The sequence goes on along the minus strand of NZ_CP137157.1, from coordinate 1,222,955 downwards.
GGAAGCTGATCCCTTACATCCGGATACAATGAAAAAAAGCCCGGCATGCGCTTGCATGCCGGGCTTTTTTCATGGCCTGCGCCAAGAGGCGGCGCAATGCTTCAGCTACCGGGGCGCATGCCCATGCAGGCAGCAAGAATGGCCACGAAGCACAGTTCCGCCAGGCAGATGACAAACCACTGCACCGTCATGTAACCCCGCGGCATGGCCCCGCGCCGCCAGGCCATGCGTTCCACCACGATTGTTGCCGCAAATCCCGCAATCAGCGTCATGAGTCCGGCGAGTTCCTGCACGGTGGCGGCGCACAGCCCGATCCAGCCGATGAAGGCTGGCAGGCCGCCCACCGCAAGGCGCAGGTTGGTCAGGCGCTGCGTGCCACCAGCGGGCATGATGTCAGGCTGCTCCAGCGCCATGCCCCAATGCACCGCACCGAGGAAGGACAGCATCACCGCGCCATAGCCTACAGCAGCAGTCAGCAGGCGTGGGGTGTGGTCGGGAGAAAGGAACAGGATCGCGCAGGTGCAGCCAATCAGTGGCAGCAGGCTGGCCAGGGCAGTGATGATGGCAAGCAGCGGCAGGCGTTTCACGGCGGGGGTCTCCTAATATCTTGTGCTGAGTTGCATAGCCTACTCTGGCGCGATGCGTTGCATCTGTTATCGTGGGGAAGGATATGCGTGCCGGTGGCATGCGCTATCCCCATAATGTCAAATCTGAGGAAACAGATACCATGAGCGCCATTATCGATATCATCGCCCGCGAAATTCTCGACAGCCGGGGCAATCCCACCATCGAGGTGGATGTTGAACTGGCATCGGGCGCCAAGGGCCGCGCTGCCGTGCCGTCAGGTGCTTCCACCGGCGCGCATGAGGCCGTGGAACTGCGTGACGGTGACCCCAAGCGCTACGGCGGCAAGGGCGTGCTCAAGGCTGCGGCCAATGTCGAAGGCGAAATCCTTGAAGCGCTGCAGGGCGTGGAATCGACCGATCAGGTCGCCATTGACGAGGCGATGATCGACCTTGATGGCACTCCCAACAAGGCCCGTCTGGGCGCCAACGCCATCCTTGGCGTATCGCTCGCGGTGGCCAAGGCCTCGGCCGAGGAACTCCAGACCCCGCTCTACCGCTACGTGGGCGGCGTATACGCCCGCACCCTGCCCGTGCCGATGATGAACATTATCAATGGCGGCCAGCATGCCGATAACCCGATCGACATCCAGGAATTCATGATCCAGCCCGTGGGCGCCCCCACGGTTACGGATGCCATCCGCATGGGGTCTGAAATCTTTGCCCAGCTCAAGAAGAGCCTGTCAGGCGCTGGCTACAACACCAACGTCGGCGATGAAGGCGGGTTTGCCCCGGCGCTGAAATCAGCGGATGAAGCTCTTGGCTTCATGATGCGCGCGGTCGAGGCGGCGGGCTACAAGCCGGGTGATGACGTGACCTTCGCCCTCGATTGCGCGGCCACCGAATTCTATAAAAATGGCCGTTACGAACTGGCGGGCGAGGACAAGAGCCTTGATGCTGCTGGCATGGTCGCCTATCTGGCCGACCTTTCCGCGCGCTACCCCATCATCTCCATCGAGGATGGCCTTGCCGAAGACGACTGGGAAGGCTGGGGTGAACTGACCGCCAATCTGGGCCACAAGCTGCAACTGGTGGGTGATGACCTGTTCGTGACCAACCCTGACCGCCTGCGCCGGGGCATCAAGGCAGGTGTTGCCAACTCCCTGCTGGTCAAGGTCAACCAGATCGGCACGCTGAGCGAGACGCTGGAAGCGGTGCAGATGGCCCAGCATGCAGGCTATACGGCCGTGATGAGCCACCGCTCGGGCGAGACGGAAGACAGCACCATCGCCGATCTGGCCGTGGCGACAAATTGCGGGCAGATCAAGACCGGCTCGCTGTCGCGCTCCGACCGCACGGCAAAATACAACCAGCTGATCCGTATCGAGAACGAACTGGCCACGGCGGCGCGCTATGCCGGGCGCACGATTCTCAAGAACGGGTGACACGCTGCGCCGGGCGGGTTAAGCCCGTCCGGCTTGAGGATACGGAAAAGGGCAATGGGATGCAGGTAGTCAAGATCGCGAAACGTGTAATACGGGCGACCATTCCCCCTGCCCTTTTCCTTGGGCTGACGGCCTATTTTGGCTGGAACGTCATGCGCGGCGAGCATGGGTTGCACAGCTACGCCACGCAGTTGCACCTGCTTGATGAGGCCCGTTCGGCCAAGCAGGATGCCACGGCCGAGCAGGAAGTATGGCTGCGGCGCGTGCGTGGCCTCAAGGAAGGCGCGCTCGACACCGACCTGCTCGATGAACGCGCCCGCTCCATGCAGAACCTTGCGCGCCAGAACGAGATTGTCGTGCCTTACGCGGAGCATGACCATCTGTACTGATGTGCTACGGCATGCGGCAGAGACAAAAAAAACCCCGGCGGAAAACCTGCCGGGGTTTTTTTCATCTCCGCAAATCGGGAGATTATTTGATCTTCGCTTCGCGGAAGGCCACGTGCTTGCGCGCGACGGGGTCGTATTTCCGCAGTTCCATCTTGCCAGTCTGGGCGCGGGCATTCTTCTTGGTCACATAGAAGTAGCCCGTGTCCGCCGTGGAGACGAGTTTGATCTGAATGGTGTTGCTCTTGGCCATGATATCCTCAGCACTGCTCCGCCGCTGCTGGAACACTCAGGTGCAGCAGTGGTTCAAGTTGGCGGAAAATGCGCATACACAAGGCTCAGGTCAAGCACCTTGACCAATATTTCTGCTGGAATCGTCCCATAATGGCAAAAAAAATGGAGTGCCGTGCCCGATGTTGAGTGTAGCGCAAGCGCGTGAGCGGATTCTGGAAGGGGTTTTCCCCCTCCCTGCCGAGGTCGTGCCCCTGACCGAGGCCTGTGGGCGCGTGAGCGCGGCCCCCATCATGGCGGGGCTGTTCAACCCGCCCGCCAATGTTTCGTCCATGGATGGCTATGCCGTGCGCGCGGCGGATCTTTCGGCTGGCGGGGTAACGCTTGCCTGCATTGCCGAGGCCCCTGCAGGCCATCCCTTTACCGGCACAGCCGGCCCCGGGCAGTGCGTGCGGATCTTTACCGGCAGTGTCATGCCCACCGGCACGGACGCCGTGCTGATACAGGAAAACGCGCAGCGCGAGGGCGCGGGCGTGCACACCACGCACACGCTCGCACCCGGCACCTATGTGCGCCCCAAGGGGCAGGATTTTGCAGCGGGGCAGATGCTTGTGCCCGCAGGCCAGCGGCTGTCGGCACGGGATGTGGGGCTGGCGGCAGCGGCCAACAATGCATGGGTGCGGGTTGCCCGCCGCCCGCGCGTGGCCATTGCCGCCACGGGCGATGAACTGCTCCTGCCCGGCAGCCCCATTGGTGCCGGCCAGATCGCCAACGCCAATACCCCCATGCTTGCCGCCCTGCTGCGCGCGGCAGGCGCAGAGCCGGTTATGCTGCCTGTGCTGCGTGATGACATGGCCGACGTGGCAACGCTCGAGCGCATGGTTGATGGCGTGGACATGCTGCTGACCGCAGGCGGCGCGAGCGTGGGCAGCCACGACCTGGTGCGGCGCGGGCTGGAACAGGTGGGGCTGAAAACCGATTTCTGGAAGATTGCCATGCGGCCGGGCCGCCCGCTGATGTCGGGCCATCTGGGCCGCCTGCCCTTTATCGGCCTGCCGGGCAACCCGGTTGCGGCATTCGTGTGTTCCATCGTGTTCGTGCTGCCTGCCCTGCGGCGCATGGCCGGGCTGGCGCAGGCTATCGAACCGCCGGTCCGGGCCATTCTGGGCTGCGACGTGCCGGAAAACGACCGGCGCATGGACCACCTGCGCGCAACGCTTGCGCATGATGCGCAGGGCCGCCTGGTGGCAACGCCCTTCCCCGTGCAGGATTCGGCCATGCTGCACGTGCTGGCGCAAAGCCAGGCGCTGGTGCTGCGCGCGCCCCATGCGCCAGCAGGCCGCGCGGGCGACAAATGCGCGGTGATCCGTATCGATCACGTCTTTGCATAGGCCGGAATGCCGGTTGACGCGGAAGGGGGAACCAATATAGAACACGGAACAGGTTTTTGATTTGTTCCATGGCGTTCCCCTCTCGGCGGCGCTGCTCACGGCAAAAGGACATGTGGCATGCTCACCAGAAAACAACATGAGCTTTTGCTGTTTATCGATAGCCATCTGCGTCGGACGGGTTTTTCCCCCTCCTTCGATGAAATGAAGGATGCACTCGGCCTGCGCTCCAAGTCTGGCATTCATCGCCTCATTTCAGCGCTGGAGGAGCGTGGGTTCCTGCACCGCAGGCATCATCGGGCCCGTGCGCTCGAGATCCTGCGCCTGCCCGATATCGATCCGCCGCCGCCCCGTCCTGCCGATTCGCCCCAGCCCGCGCCGGACCTGCCTGCCCCCGAACAGATCGCCGCCGTGATGGACGTGCCCTTCGTGGGGCGTATCGCCGCGGGCAATCCCATCGAGGCCATAACACCCGAGACCACCCGTATCACCGTGCCCGCCGACATGCTGGGCAAGGCCAGCCATTATGCGCTGGAAGTAACGGGCAACTCGATGGAGGAAGCCGGTATTCTTGATGGTGACATGGTCATCATCCGGGAACAGAACCACGCAAACGACGGTGAGATCGTGGTGGCGCTGATTGATGGCGATGAGGTGACCCTCAAGCGCATCCGCCATCAGGGGAGCGAAATCGCGCTGATCCCGGCCAATAGCGCGTATGATACCCGGGTTTTCCCGGCGGGGCGGGTGTACATACAGGGCACGCTGGCGGGCCTGATCCGGCGCTATTAAGGGGCGGCCCCAACGTTTTCGGGCGCCGCCTTTCTTTCAAAAAAGGCGGCGTTCCCATCACTGCACGATATCACGCCACGGCGGCAGCAGGGCCGCGAGCTGCGCCACCGCTTCCGCCCCCATGGGCATTACGGGCGGGAACTGCGCCAGAACACGGACCTGCCCGTGCCGTATGATGGCATCGCGCCCCACCGGTTCGGGCGGACCGTTCAGGATAACGCCTGCTACGCGCAACCCCCTTGCCCGCAGGGCGGCAAGGCTGAGCAGCGTGTGGTTGATCGTGCCCAGCGTGCTGCGTGCAACCAGCACCACCGGCAGCGCCAGCCGCGCCATCAGGTCGATCATCAGGTAATCGGGGGCGATCGGCACAAACACGCCCCCTGCCCCTTCCACCACCATCGGTCCTGCCGAGGGGTCGTGAGATGGCGGGGCGATGGAGGCCGGGTCGATGTGAACATGGGCCTGCCGCGCCGCATCCTCGGGTGAGAGGGACGCCCCAAAACTCGCCGCAGGCGGATAAAGCCGCGTGGCATCAAGCCCGGTCAGGTTCCGCAGGCTCGTGCTGTCGGATGGCGCATCATCCGTACCGCTTTGCAGTGGCTTCCAGTAGGCTGCATTCCAGGCCCGCACCAGCGCGGCGGAGGCAACGGTCTTGCCCACATCCGTGTCCGTGCCGGTCACGAACACGCCGGGCCACGGCGCGCGATGGAACTGCCCGTACGCCACGTGGTACGATATGGCAAAAGGCGCATTCCCCGCGCCTGCCGCCGCCATTACGCGCCGCAATCCATCCGTGCGGGGGCTATCCGTATGAGTTGCGCCAATAGCCCGGAGTTCACGCACAAAGGCCAGTGGTGAAGCAGGCGTATCGATAATTTCAGCATCCTGCCACAGGCCCGCGCCACAACCCGGCCACTCGGCCTGCAGCGTCGTGCAGGGTGGATAATCGGCCATGGGACATGTCTTGCCCACGGCCTGATAGGCAGCCCGCCATTGGCGAAAGCTGCCCGCGCACAGGGTTGCCAGCGCCATATGCCCCCCCGGCGCCAGCAGGCAGGCCAGTGCGGCAAGCGCTTCCTTGCGGTCGGCAAACCACTGCATGGCCAGGCTGGAACAAATCAGGTCAAACGGGCCAGCCAGGTCTGGTGCTTCGCCATCCATGCAGTGCAGCACAAGCCGGTCATCATCGGGCATGCGCTGGGCAAGGCGTTGCAGCATGCCGGGGGCGATATCGGTAGCGGTGATATGGGCCTGAGGGAACAGGCGGCGCAGTTCACGGGTCAGAAAGCCGGTGCCACAGCCAATTTCCAGAATGCGGCGCGGGGCATGAGGTGCCGCATTGGCAGCAATGCGCCGGGCCAGTTCGGTGGCGGCGATGCGCTGCATGCGGGCCGCCTGCTCATAATGCTGCGCCGTATCGAAACGGGCGGCAATGCTGTCCTTGCGCGTCATGATGGTGTCATCCGTCTGGCCATGGTGGAGATGGCATGAGCGCAGGCCGTGGCATGCGTGAGCGGAAGCAGGTGCCCCCCATCCACCCATTCAATCGGGCGGGAAGGAAAACAGGCCTCGGTCAGCGCGGGGGGCGCAATGGCATCCTGCGTGCCCGCCATGACATGAATCGGGCATGTCGTGCGGTTCAGGTCTGTCCGGCAATCCATGTCCATCAGGGCTTCGAGCCCTGTTTCAAGCCGGTCGCGCGCGATCGGTTCAGGCACCGGCGAATCAATGCCCGCGCGCAGACGAAAGCTGTGCAGCAATCCCTGCGGCGCACGCAGCAGCCCCTGACGCATGCGTTCGATCATGCGCCGGCCGATCCCCGCTGTAAAATCCGGCCCGGCCCCGAACCGGCTGAATCCGTTTATCAGGATCAGGCCCCGGCATAGCGGGCCATGGTGGCGCAGAAGCCATAACGTGCCCAGTGAATGCCCGACTCCGATATAGGGTTCTTGCGGCAATTCCATATGGGCGCGGGCGGCAAAGAAGCCAAAGTCGAGGCAACGCGTCCGTGCCGTGCCCAGGGCCGTGCGGGTCGCAGCCCAGAAGGTGGGATCGAAAGCCCAGCCATGCACGAGGGCCAGCGGCAGGGTGGCGTTCATGCTGCGCTCTGTTGCAGGGCCAGCGGAATGGCCGCGGCAAGCTGATCGATCATGCCATCGGTATGGGCAGCACTCAGCGCAAGGCGGATGCGGCTGCTATTGGGCGGCACCGTTGGCGGGCGTATGGCAGCGGCAAGCAGGCCCTGCGCCTCAAGGCTCGCGGCAAAGCGCAGGGCGCGCGCGGCATCGCCAAGCATGATCGGCACGATCTGCGTGGTTGATGGGTCGGGCGACAGGCCGCAGCTACGCACAACATCACGGATATGAGCAGCGTTCCGGGCCAGGCGGTCACGCTCTTCATCCAGATGGGGCACGTATTCAAGGGCGGCATCCATCGCGCCGAGCATGGCGGGCGGTGGCGCGGTGGTGAACACAAAGCCCGAACAGGCATTGACCAGCCAGTCGCACAATGCGCGCGAGCCGGTTACGAACGCGCCAAACCCGCCCAGCGCCTTGCTGAACGTGCCCATGACCAGATCGATCTCATGCCCCGCACACAGGCCGCGCCCCTGCGGGCCAAGCACGCCGGTGGCATGGGCTTCATCCACGTAGGTGAAGGCCCCGTGCTGCCGCGCCAGCGCGCTGAGGCGGGCGATGTCGGTGCGGTCGCCATCCATGCTGAACACGCTTTCCGTCACGATGATCCGCAGGCCCGGATCATCGGCATGGCGGATCAGCAGGCTTTCCAGATGATCGAGGTCGTTGTGCCGAAAGCGGATCTGCCGCACGCCTGCCGCCATGCAGCCCTGATGCAGGCTGGCATGGTTCAGCCTGTCGGCAAACACCAGCGGGGGGGTGCCCTGCTCGGCCGCCAGCCGCAATATGGCCGCCAGCACCGAGGCATTGGCCTGCCACCCGCTGGCCAGCAGCAGCGCCGCCTCGGCGCCCTTGAAGGCAGCAAGGCGTGCTTCCACCGCCATATGCCTGTCACTGGTGCCGGTCACCAGCCGCGAGGCGCCAGCGCCTGTTCCATCCTCATGCACCCACTGCGCCGCGCGGGCGGCAAGAGTCGGGTGATGTGACAGGCCGAGATAATCATTGGATGAGAAATTGACCAGTTCGCGTCCGTCACGGATAACGGTTACCGGCCCGCTGTGACGCACGGGGCGCAGCACGCGGCGGATATGGCGCTGCGCCATGTGGTCGAGCGCAGTCTGGAAAAGGGTATCAAAACAGGCCATGAAGCGCATTCTCCTGCCGGAGCCTGCCGCCCCGGTCAATCCCGCCAATGCAATATCACGGAGACAGCGCATGTGTGGACCTCAATGGCTGGAGCGAGGCATGCAGCATGTCTGGCTGCCCTACGCGCAAATGCAGACCGCCCTGCCCCCGCTCCCCGCCACGCGCACGCAGGGCTGCACCATCACGCTGGCCGATGGCACGGAACTGCTTGATGGCATCGCCTCGTGGTGGACCGCCTGCCATGGCTACAACCACCCCCATATCCGCGCTGCGGTAGCGGCGCAGCTTGAGTGCATGCCGCATGTCATGTTTGGCGGCCTGGTCAATGAACCGGCCCTGACGCTGGCAAGCCGCCTTGCTGGCCTGCTGCCCGGCGATCTGGAGCGGGTGTTCTTTACGGATTCCGGCTCGGTCGCGGTCGAGGTGGCGATGAAGATGGCCATCCAGTACTGGCTCAACCAGGGCCAGAGCGGGCGGACAAAGCTGCTGGCCTTCCGCGGCGGTTATCATGGCGATACGATCGCCACCATGGCCGTGTGCGACCCGGAGGAAGGGATGCATAGCCTCTATAACGGCGCGCTGCCCAAGCATTTCATCGCCGATCTGCCGGTCGATGCTGCCACGACCGCAGCACTTGATGCCCTGCTGGCGCAACACGCTGGCAGTATTGCCGCCATCATCACCGAACCGCTGGTGCAGGGCGCAGGTGGCATGCTGTTCCATACGCCGCAGGTGCTGCGCACCCTGCGCACTCTGGCCGACCGCCATGGCGTGCTGCTGATTCTTGATGAAATCTTTACCGGTTTCGGGCGCACCGGCACGATGTTCGCCTGCGAGCAGGCCGGGATCGTGCCTGACATCATTACCCTTTCAAAGGCATTGACCGGGGGCACGATGGCGCTGGCGGCTACAGTGGCGCGCAGGCATGTGTTCGAGGCTTTCCTGTCCGATGATCCGCTGCATGCGCTCATGCATGGGCCGACCTTCATGGCTAACGCCATGGCCTGCGCCTGCGCCAATGCCTCACTCGACCTGTTTGAAACCGAACCCCGCCTGCAGCAGGTAACCCGTATTGAAGCGCAGATGCGCGCTGAACTCGAACCCTGCCGCGACCTGCCCCATGTCGTTGACGTGCGCGTCATGGGGGCGATTGGCGTGGTGGAACTTGACCGCATACGTGACATGAATGCGCTCAAGACCGCCCTGATCGCGCAGGGGGTATGGGTGCGGCCCTTCCGTAATATCGTTTACCTGACGCCTGCTTTCACCATCACGCCAGCCGAGCTCAGCCGCCTTTGCGCTGCAATTCACACGGTTCTGGGGGGCCTGCTGCCGGATCAGCGCTAGGCCATCACGGACTGATCTGGTATGGAAGCATATGACTTTTTTTCAGCATAGATCCTGGCGCATGACAAATCATGACAGCAAGCGGCAGATCGTACTGAAGATCCTGTCGGATGGTCAGGCGCGTTCCGTCAAGGAAATTGGCGACCTGTTTCCCGAACTTGGCACCTATCATGCCCGCCTGGCCCTGCAGGCGCTGCGCAATCAGGGGCTGGTCACGGTGGAAGACGCGCCGGGGGCCAGCGATGGCCGCAAGCGCAAGGTCTGGCGGCTGGTCAAGCCAGCCCCCTGAATGAAATAACCCCCGCAGCAGGGCTGGCGGGGGTCGGCCCGTTTATCAGGACGGGGTAGATTCCAGTTCTTCCTTCTTGCCCGTGGCGGGCTTGGCGCGGCTGCTGCGGCGCGGCGCGCGGGGGGCGCGTGGCGCAGGGGCCGGTGCAGCTTCCGGGGCGGCGTCGATCGTGGGCTGGGGCGCTGTTTCCGCAGGCTCGATCACGGCGGGCTGCTCGGCTGCGGGCTCGGCGGGTTCATCGCCAGCGCTCTCGCTGGGCTGACGGTTCTCGACGGGGCGCGGCTGCCGGTTGGACATGCGCTCCTGGCGCTCCTGCTGGCTCTGCTGGGCAGCCTGCGTCATGGCGTTGAGAATGCGGAAATAATGTTCGGCATGCTGAAAATAGGCTTCCGCCATGACGCGGTCGCCGCTGCTGCTGGCGTCGCGGCCAAGCTGCAGGTATTTCTCAAACAGCTGCTGTGCCGTGCCCCGCACGCGCAGGTCCGGGCCATTGCTGTCAAATACATGGTTGCGGTTCAACGGGATCTGGCCATTGTTATGGCGTACGGTTCCACCACTGCTGCCGCCCGAACGATGGTGACGGCCCCGCATGCGTTTCATGTTCATAAGCTGTCGCAGCACTTTCCTGTTGCCGGTCGCTGGCGCTGCCCTGGACCGTGGGGCGGTCTCTGCCCGTCCCGTCTGTTGCCATGTTGGTTGTCCGGTACGACACCGGACACGGATCCCTGCGCGTGGCGGAACCTATTGAGGGTTCGGGTCGCCTGTATTTATGTTTTGCAATCGGGATCGCCCGCGGGGAATGAAACAGCAATCAACCCGCTTTTCGTTTTCCCTGCGTCTTGGCAATATAACCTGCGCCTTTCTTTCTGCCAAATTATTTTTTCACCACCAGCGCCCGCCCTATTCCGCCAAGATCGGGGCGTATTTCCACAATATCCAGCCCCGCCGCGCGCATGAGTGCGGGCACGCTGTGGTTCTGGCCAATACCCAGTTCCAGCACGCCCAGGCCACCAGGGGCCAGAAGGTCCGGCATGACGCGGGCCAGGGCGCGATAGGCGATCAGCCCGTCCGGCCCGCCATCAAGCGCGCGCGCGGGTTCATGGGCCACCACGTCGGGCATGAGGGTGGCCAGATCAGCATGCGGAATATAGGGCGGGTTGCTCAGCACGAGGTCAAACGGCCCCTCAACCCCATCGGCCCAGTTGCAGCACAGCATAGTGCTGCGCGCGGCCAACCCGTTATGCGTGGCATTAAAGCTGGCAAGTGCTGCGGCCTGCGGGTTGAGATCCGTGCCAATACCAAAGGCGCGCGGGTATTCCGCCAGAATGGCCAGAAGCAGGCAACCCGTGCCGGTGCCAATATCGAGCACGCGCAGCGGAATATTACGATCAGGCAGATGGTCGAGCACGGCCTCAACAAGGGTTTCGGTATCGGCACGGGGAATGAGGGTTGCCGGTGACACCGCCAGGTCAAGCGACCAGAACCCGGCCTGCCCGGTAATATAGGCCATGGGCTCATAACGCAGGCGACGGGCCAGCATTTCGGCAAACCGGGCCTGGGCCGCCTCGCTCAGCGTATCGATGCGCAGCAGCCCGGCAAGGTCGGTCCGGGCCGCATGGGCCATGAGCAGGCGGGCCTCGCGCTGGGGGGCCTCAATGCCGACTGCATGCAGTTGTTGCGTCGCATTACGCAACAACTGGCGCAAATTTAGGGGCGCTGGTGTCATGGCATCTTTCATCGCCGCTGCTTTCCGTCATACTGGGGCATTATGTATCTGCCTGCCCTTCTTTCATCGCGCCTTGCGCGCCTGCTCCTGACCGCCATGCTGTGCGCTGGCGCGTCCCCTGCCCTTGCCGGATCGTTCGACGTGCGGGACGATTATGGCGAGGGAGAGATTTCGGAAGCCGAGCGGTTCTATGTCGATGAGCAGCTTGTCGGCACTTTTCGCCTTGATGCGGACCATACCAGCCAGACGATCCATGTCGATACCGCGATCGGGCGCCTCAACCACAGCTACGCCCTGTGTGGGGAAATTTACATCCGCCGTCCCGGTGGCAAGGTCGAGATCCATCAGGTCAGCGGCGAAGGCGTGCTGTATCATCCCGATGGCCACCATCTCGAGGCCATCGCCTCACGCAATTTCACCGAGTTCTACCTTGTCGATGACAATGAGCCCGAAAGCGTCGAGCGCCACCGTGGTCATAGCAGTCTGTGTGCCGCCCCCACATCCTGAACGGGTATTTCCTCAGCCCTCATCCGCCGCAAGCAGGGCGGCCTGTTCTTCCTGCGTCAGGGCATCGACAAATTCGTCGAGTTCACCTGCCATCACGCGGTCGATCTTGTAAAGCGTAAGACCGATGCGGTGATCGGTCACGCGGCCTTGCGGAAAGTTGTAGGTGCGGATGCGCTCGGAGCGGTCGCCCGTGCCCACCTGGGCGCGGCGGTCGGCCGCACGGCTTTCGTGGGCCGCGGCGCGGTTGCGCTCATACAGGCGCGCGCGCAGGATCTTCATGGCCTTGGCGCGGTTCTTGTGCTGGCTTTTCTCTTCCTGCATCGCCACCACGATATTGGTGGGCAGATGGGTAATGCGCACGGCACTTTCGGTCTTGTTGACGTGCTGCCCCCCGGCCCCGGATGCGCGGTAGACATCAATGCGCAGGTCGCCATCATTGACCTCGACATCCACCTCTTCCGCCTCGGGCAGCACGGCCACGGTCACGGTAGAGGTATGGATACGGCCCTGGCTCTCGGTTGCGGGCACGCGCTGCACGCGGTGCACGCCGGATTCATATTTCAGCCGGGCGAACACGCCGCGCCCGGTAATGCTGGCGATTCCCTCGCGCAGGCCACCGAGTTCGGACTGGTCATATTCCAGAATCTCGAAACGCCAGCCGCGCTGGTCGGCATAGCGCTGGTAGGCGCCAAACAGTTCGGCGGCAAACAGCCCGGCCTCGTCGCCGCCCGCGGCAGGGCGGATTTCAAGGATGGCGCTGCGCTCATCCGCCTCGTCACGCGGCAGCATGGCCAGGCGGATGTCGTGGCGCAGGGTCGGGATCTGCGCGCGCAGTTCCTCGAGTTCGGCCTGGGCGAGTTCGCGCATTTCAGGGTCAGCGAGCATCTGGCTGGCGTCGCGCTCGGCTTCTTCCGCCCCGCGCAGCGCATTCACGCGCGTGACAATCGGCTCAAGCTCGGCATACTCGCGCGAGGCCTGCGCGAAGTCGCTGCCCGACAGGCCTTGCGCCAGCAGGGCCTGCAATTCCTCGCACCGGCCAACGATCCGGTCCAGGCGTTCGTCGAATTTTGACACGCTCAGCCCCCTGCGGCGGTTCCGGCCTGCAGGGCGGCGGCCACGCCATCGAGGGGTACCTCGGTCTGCTGTCCGCTATCGAGGTTCTTGAGCTGGACCACGCCGCGTGCAATCTCGTCGCTGCCAATCACCACGACATGCGACGCATTCATGCGGTTGGCGCGCTCCATGCGGCGCTTCATGTTGCCGCGATAGGATGTCTCGGCCCGGATACCCGCAGCCCGCAGGCCCTGCAACGCGATCAGGGCTGCGGCCTGCGCATCCGCGCCCATCGGCACGACGGCAACCGGGCGCGGCTCGGCCGGAACATCTTCAAGCAGCATGGACAGGCGCTCGATGCCGCCAGCCCAGCCGATGGCCGGCGTGGCGGGGCCACCCATCTCGGCCACAAGCCCGTCATACCGGCCACCGGCCAGCACGGTGCCCTGCGCGCCAAGGCGCTCGGTCACAAACTCGAAGGCAGTATGCCCGTAATAATCCAGGCCGCGGACAATGCGCGGATTTTCCCGAAAGCGCACGCCCATCGTGTCCAGCGTGCTGCGCAGCCCATCCCAGAAGGTCTGGGCCTCGGGGGTAAGGAACTGGGCAATGGTGGGGGAATCCGCCACTAGCGCGCGGTCCTGCGGGGCCTTGCTGTCAAGAATGCGAAGCGGGTTGCGCTCGAGGCGGGCCTGGCTGTCGGCGGAGAGTTCGGCGCGCCGTTCACTGAAATAGGCGATCAGCGCCGTGCGCCAGGCATCACGGCTGGCGCTGTCGCCCAATGTGTTGAGTTCCAGCACCACTTCATCGCCAATGCCGAGCGCGTGCAGCACGTCGCGGCCCATGGCGATGACCTCGGCATCGGCCAGCGGCTCGGCTGATCCCAGCAGTTCGGCGCCGATCTGGTGAAACTGGCGGTAGCGCCCCTTCTGCGGGCGCTCGTAGCGGAACATGGGGCCTGCGTAGAACACCTTCTGCGGCAGCGACTGCGTCAGCCCGTTGGTGACCAGCGCGCGGCAGATGGCTGCCGTGCCCTCGGGCCGCAGGGTCAGGGATTCACCGCCACGATCCTCGAATGTGTACATCTCTTTCGAGACAACATCGGACGTATCGCCCAGCGAGCGCGAAAAGACCCGCGTATCCTCGAACACGGGGGTCGACCACTCATCAAACCCGTACAGGCCGACAATGCGGCGCGCGGTTTCCACTACATGGTTGAACCGCCTGCGTTCCTCACCAATCAGGTCATGGGTGCCACGAACGGGCTGTAAGCTGCTCACTACGCGATATTCCTGTCTTCATACCGACGGTCCGCACGCAGGCCACCGGTCGGGCCGCGCGCCCTGAGCGGGCGCGCGGCATTTGATTCAGTCCGTGGTGGACATGCTGGCCTCGCGGGCCATTTCTTCAGCGGGCGTATTGCTGGCATCCGCCTTTTCCAGCACGGCCACCTTCTTTTCAACCAGCTCCACGATGTGCTCGATCATGTCGCCTGCAGGCATGGTGTGGTCCTGCTTGCCTGCGGAATAGACCATGTGGCGGCCCGAACCGCCACCGGTCACGCCGATATCGGTCATCAGCGCCTCACCGGGGCCATTGACCACGCAGCCGATGATCGACAGCGTCATGGGCGTCTTGATATGGGCCAGGCGATCTTCCAGTGTCTGCACGGTCTCGATCACGTTGAAGCCCTGCCGCGCGCAGGACGGGCAGGAAATGATCTTCACGCCACGATGGCGCAGGCCGAGTGACTTCAGGATATCCCAGCCGACCAGTACTTCCTCTTCCGGCTCGGCCGAGAGCGAGACGCGCATCGTATCGCCCACGCCCGCCCACAAAAGGTTGCCCAGCCCGATAGAGGACTTGACCGTGCCCGCGCGCTTGCTGCCCGCCTCGGTAATGCCGATATGCAGCGGGTGATCGCATACATCGGCCAGCTGCTGGTAGGCCGCGACAGCCATGAACACGTCCGACGCCTTCACGCTGATCTTGAACTCATGGAAGTCATGATCTTCAAGGATCTTGGCGTGTTCGAGCGCGCTTTCCACCAGGGCTTCGGGGTTGGGCTCGCCGTATTTTTCCAGAAGGTGCTTTTCCAGCGAGCCGGCGTTGACGCCGATGCGGATCGAGCAGTTGTGGTCCTTGGCCGCCTTCACCACCTCACGCACGCGCTCGGCGCTGCCGATGTTGCCGGGGTTGATGCGCAGGCACGCGGCACCGGCCTGGGCGGCCTCGATGGCGCGCTTGTAGTGGAAGTGGATGTCGGCCACGATCGGCACGTTCACTTCGCGCACGATCTCGGCCAGCGCCTTCGTGCTTTCCTCATCGGGGCAGGACACGCGCACGATATCCACGCCCGCAAGCTCGGCCCGGCGGATCTGCGCGATCGTGGCCTCGGCATCGGTGGTCAGCGTGTTGGTCATGGTCTGCACCGAAACCGGGGCATCACCACCAACCGGCACGCTGCCGACATGGATCTGCCGCGACTTGCGGCGTTCGATGTGCTGATAGGGACGATAGCTGCTCATTTCTGTGCCCTCCACATAAGGCGGCGGTGTGTGCTCCGGCCCGCCGTGGCGGGGCCTGGCACGGCCCGATGGTCTGT
Source organism: Komagataeibacter sucrofermentans DSM 15973 (assembly GCF_040581405.1). Taxonomy (NCBI): domain Bacteria; kingdom Pseudomonadati; phylum Pseudomonadota; class Alphaproteobacteria; order Acetobacterales; family Acetobacteraceae; genus Komagataeibacter; species Komagataeibacter sucrofermentans. The sequence goes on along the minus strand of NZ_CP137157.1, from coordinate 1,207,342 downwards.
TACATGCCGGTTCCCGGCATGGCGGCCACAATGTGGACCATGCCGTAGGAGACCCTTTTACTCTGGATTGATGTGCTGCGGGAGGGGCGGATAGAGATTATTGCCGCTCCCTGTGGCGCTTGTGCCGCCTGACTGCATGGATGATGGCATTGGCGGGTGGATATTTGCCGCCGGTGCGGCGCGCGTGACTGAGCCATCAGCCACTGCCGCCGGGCTTAGCGGAATATTGTGCCGCACTTCGCCATTGCGACCGAGCGGCTGGGTCGTGACCCCGCCCGCGGCAAGCGTCAGGCCGCCTGCATTGCCTACGGTCAGTTCCAGATCGGACTGGCCCTGCGGTGTCTGCCATGTCTCGCCGGGCTGGAGCACGTGGTCATACAGTACCGGGCCACCGTGCTTGCGCACCTGCACCCAGGTCGTGGCCGATGCGTTCAGGGTCACGCTATCGCCCGCCGCAACGGGTGCTGGGGTAGCCGCAGCCTGCTGGGCCAGCACGTTACGGTCCTCGCCCATTTTTTCCAGCGGCTGCGGGGGGGCAGCCGGTGCGGGCATGGGTGGAAGCGCTGCGGGTGGCGGCAATGCGGCAGGCGTGCCGGTCAGCGCCTCGCGCTCCTGCGGTGGCAGGGGCTGCGGCGTGGGCCGTTCATCCGCCGGCGGCAGCACCGAGGCCACCTGCGGCGATGCGGTCGTGCCCGATGACAGGCCCGGCAGGGTCAGCTTGGCCGGCAGGTCATGAATGCCCTGCGAGCCGGTCAGCTTGTACCACCCCGCATAGGCGCCCACCAGAATTACGAGCCCACACAGCAGGAGCACGCCGGTAGGCAGCCCCCGGTCAGGCAGCGGCACGGGAAAGGACAGTTCGGCCTTGCGGGTAAAGGCCCCGCGGCTTTCTATCTTGAAACGTTCAACAAGCTGTTCGCCTTCCAGCCCCAGCGCATTGGCGTAGCTGCGCAGGAAGCCGATGGCATAGGCCGAGCCGGGAAGTTCGCCGGGGCGTCCATCCTCAAGGGCCTGCAGGTACGGCAGGCGGATGCGCAGCCATGCCGCGACATCAGGCAGGTTCCAGCCCAGTTCCTCGCGGCGCGCACGCAGCATGTCGCCCACCGAGGCGATGGGAGTGGTGCCCGGTGCTGGCGCGGGCGCGCCCGGCGTTGCCTTGCCGCGAAAAATGCGCTTGCCGTCGGTCATCCGTAGCGAGCCCTCTCTTCCTGACGGATCAGGGCATCGATGGCCTGATCGACCAGCTGATTGATAATTTCGCTGACCGGCTGCTTGGCGGTGATCATGCCCACGGACTGCCCGGCCATGACCGACCCATTCTCCACATCGCCATCAATTACGGCGCGGCGCAGGGCGCCTGCCCAGAAATGCTCGATGTCGAGCTGGGCAGCTTCCTTGGTCAGTTCCCCGCCCTGGAAGCGGCGCAGCGTTTCCGCCTGGTGCTGCATGAAGCGCCTTGTGCCCGCATTGTTCAGCCCCCGCACCGGAATGACCGGAAAGCGCTCGTCAAGCTGCACCGATGTCACCGCATCGCGCGCGTTGGCGCGGATGAAGGCCTTCTTGAAGTTTTCATGCGCGATGCTCTCGCGTGAGGCGGCAAAGCGCGTGCCAAGCTGCGCGCCCGATGCACCCTGCTCAAGATAGGACAGGATCGCATCCCCCCGCCCCAGGCCGCCTGCCACGAACACCGGCACGTCATGGATATGGGGCAGGATTTCCTGCGCCAGCACCGTCAGCGACACGGGACCGACATGCCCGCCCGCTTCCGAGCCCTCGATCACCAGCGCATCGACGCCCAGCCGCACCAGCCGCTTGGCCAGAACAAAGGCAGGCGCGAAGGCAATGACCTTCGCCCCCCCGTCCTTGATGGCGCGGATGACCGGGCCGGACGGAATGCCGCCTGCCAGCACCACATGGGTAATGCCCGCGCTGATACAGACCTGCACCAGATCATCAAGCCGGGGGTGCATGGTGATCAGGTTCACGCCAAAGGGCTTGTTGGTCAGCGCCTGCGTGGCGGCAATTTCCTCGGCCAGACGCTCAGGCTCCATTGCGCCGCAGGCCAGCACGCCAAAGCCGCCGGCGTTGGAAATGGCCGAGACAAGGTTGCGCTCGCTCACCCAAGACATCGCCCCGGCCAGCAGCGCGTATTCGCTGCCCAGAAACCGCGTGCCACGGCCACACAGGTGGTCAAGGCGGGCACGGGCCTCCCTGCGGCGCGCGGGGTCGGTCAGGGCGGATGAGGCATTAGGGGTGGTGGGCATGGTCGTGCTCACGCGGCATCCAGTCCATAAGCGGTGTGGAGCGCGCGCACGGCAAGCTCGGTATATTCGGAGGCGATCAGCACCGAGACCTTGATCTCGCTCGTCGAGATGACCTGCACGTTGATGTTGCGTTCGGCCAGGGTGCGGAACATGGTGCTGGCCACACCGGCATGCGAGCGCATGCCCACGCCCACGACACTGATCTTGACCACGCTGTCATCGGTCTGCAGTTCGGCGTACTGGGTGGTGGCGTGCGTGTTTTCCAGCACTGAAATGGCACGCGCGAGATCGGTCTTGCCCACGGTGAAGGTCATGTTGGTCATGCCGTCATCACCCGTGCTCTGCACGATCATGTCCACGTTCACGTTGGCGTCGGCCAGCGGGCCGAACACGGCGGCGGCAATGCCCGGCCGATCGGGAAGCTGGCGGACGGAAACCTTTGCCTCGTCCCGGGAGTAGGCAATTCCGGCGACCTGTTCCTGTTCCACGATTTCGTCCTCATCCACGACTAATGAACCGGGCAGATGCCCTTCCGATGGTGCTGGCCCGTCATTGAAACTGGAAAGCACCTGCACGCGCACGCGCTCCTTCATGGCCAGTTCCACGCTCCGGGTCTGGAGTACCTTGGCGCCGACCGATGCCAGCTCCAGCATTTCCTCGTAGGTGATGCGGTCCAGCTTGCGTGCCTTGGTAACAATACGGGGATCGGTTGTATAGATTCCGTCCACATCCGTGTAGATGTCGCAGCGATCCGCCTTCAGTGCCGCGGCCAGCGCCACGGCCGAGGTGTCGGAGCCGCCACGGCCCAGCGTGGTGATGCGCCCGTCTTCCCCAATGCCCTGAAAGCCCGCCACGACCGGCACCTGGCCTGCGCGCATGCTCTCGATCAGGGCCGTGCCGTCGATTGATTCGATGCGGGCCTTGCCATGGGCGTTATCGGTGCGCAGGGGGATCTGCCAGCCCAGCCAGGAGCGGGCGTTGATGCCCAGCTTCTGCAGCGCTATGGCCAGCAGGCCGCTGGTCACCTGCTCGCCCGTGGAAACGACGGCATCGTATTCACGTTCATCATGCGTGGCGGAAAGATCGCGGCAGTAACCGACAAGGCGGTTGGTCACGCCAGACATGGCGGAGACCACAACGGCCACCTCGCACCCGGCCTCGACCTGTTTCCGGACTTTTTCCGCCACGGCCCGAATCCGGTCAAGATCAGCGACAGAAGTGCCGCCGAATTTCATCACGATCCGCGGTACGGTAGGGGACATCGGAATAGTGGCTCCATTATGGCTCGGGCTTCAGCATATCCGGAACGGGGGCCTGTTGGCCAATCCGGGGCATTGCGTTATGCGCAAGCCGCGTCACATACATCTCCGCAGCTTCCGCGTCCAGCGGGAGAAAGCCAAATGAAAGGCGGTGCACCCATGCAGCATCACGATTCGACCGTTGTGTCGGCGGATTCCGTCGCCCCGGATGAAATCGCCCATTTCAGCGATCTCGCTGCCCGGTGGTGGGATCCCACAGGCCCCATGCGCCCGCTCCATGCCATGAACGACCTGCGCACCGGCTGGGCCATGCGCCACCTGCCCGCCCCCGTGGCGGAGAATGGCACCCGGCGCACGTTGCTTGATATCGGCTGTGGCGCGGGGCTGGCCAGCGAGGCATTCGCCCGCGCGGGGTTTGACGTGACCGGGCTTGATGCATCGCAGGCGGCAATTACGGCGGGGCGGCTGCACCTGCGCCATCACCCCCTGCCCCAGTCCGCAGGCCCCTTGGCCTATCGCTGCGGCAGCGCGGAGGAACTCGTGGCCCACCACGCCCGCTTCGATGCGATTGCCGCCCTTGAGGTGATCGAGCATGTGACCGACCCGGCCGCCTTTCTGGGCATGCTGGGCAGCCTGCTCAGGCCGGGCGGGGTGATGGTGGTCTCGACCATGAACCGCACGTGGCGCTCCATGGCCATGGCCAAGATCGGGGCGGAATACGTGCTGCGCCTGCTGCCCGTAGGCACGCATGACTGGAAGAAGTTCATCACCCCCGCCGAGCTGGGCCAGTACGCCGCCCGCTCAGGCCTGCGCGTGACCGATGTGGCAGGCATGGTGCCCGGGCTAGGTGGCTGGCGCGAAAGCCGCGACATGGCGGTCAACTACATTGCGGCCCTCGTGCGCGACTAATAAGGGCCGCGCACCCGTTGGCGTCAGGCCACTCAGATCGTGTTCATGAACGCGAACGTGGTCGGGCTGCCCACGGGGGTGAAGTTCCAGGTAAAGTCGAGCACCCCGGTCTGGGCATTGGCCCTGAACGACGTGACCGAGTCACTGCGCTGGTTGGCGCAGAACAGGAAGGTGCCGCTGGGGTCGAACATCATGGCGCGCCCATAATCGGCATGCATCCAGATTTCTTCCACCAAGTTGAGCGTGCCGTCATCGTTCACGTGGAAGCTGGCCAGCGAATCGCCCAGCCGGTTCGACACATACAGGTATTTGCCGTTGGGCGAGAGCAGGATGCCAGCCGCCAGCGTGCTGCCACGGAAATGCGGCGTGACGGTGCTCACGGTCTGCTGCGGCACGATCTCGCCGGTCTGCGGGTTGAAGGTGGCGGCGACCACTTTCGAATCCTGCTCGCCCAGGATGTATATCATCGTCCCCTTCCCGTTGAATGAGAAATGGCGCGGCGCGGAGCCCGGCGTCATGGCGATGAAGGGTGTCTTGGCGGGCACGAGGCGGCCGGTATGCAGGTCGAGCGTCCAGATATAGACCCGGTCCAGCCCGGCATCACAGGCCAGCACGTAGCGGCCCGAGGGGTCGGAGGCCACCATGTGCACATGCGCCATGGAATGGTCGCTGATGGCGAAGTTGCCCGGCGGGTTGTCCGCCGCGCGGTCGGGCATGCGCGGGCCGGTGTTGTGCACCACATCGGTCGGATCGCCGAGGCTGCCATCGGGATGGATGGGGAGCACGCCCACCGTGCCGCCCATGTAGTTGGCCACCAGCACGTATTTGCCCGAGGCATGGATGCTCAGATGCGCGGGCACGGCACCCCCCGAGCGCATGACATTGAGCTTGGTCAGTTCCCCGCTCGAACGGTTGACCGAGAACGCGGTGACGCAGCCTTCCTTGTTGGCGTTGAAGTCATCAATTTCGCTCAGGGCGTAGAGATGCTTGAAATCGCTGGACATGGCCATGAAGGACGGACTGGCGATATCCACATAGGTCATGAGCGGGGAAAGGCTGCTGGTATCGGGGTTCATCTCGAACACCGATATGCCCTGCCCGTTGCCAGCGCCTCCCGGTGGGGCGTGCTGGGTGTAGCCGCCAATATAGCAGATGGTGCGGGGCTTGCCCGGCGCGGTCTGGGCCACGGCGCGCCGTGACAGCGCAGGCACGGTGGCGGCCAGGGCGGCGGCGAAGGTACGGCGGGAGATATTTGTGCTCATGACAGAAAGGGCGATCCCGGTCAGTTGGAACTGTTTTTATTGCTTGCTACGGCAGCTTGCACGCAGGGCCGATATCCCCGGTATAGCGGGTCCAGGTTTCAGTTTCACCAAATAAAGGCACCGCCACGAAGCCGCGCAGTTTCAGGTCGCCCGATTGCGAGACCCACAGCTTGGCATGGTACACATGCCCGGTGTCCGGATCGGTAACATGGCCATTCCAGTGCCCCTGCGTTTCTGGGTCGGGGGTAAACCCGTTGAGCATGGGAAGGTTGCATTCGGGCTCGCCCCGCTTGTCGCGCGGCATGTCGGTGGTGTAGCGCAGCCCTGCCAGCCTGCCGCACACCTGCTGCCCGCACTGGCTGATCTCGAACACGCCGTCATGGTCCTTGGTCATCCAGCGGCCAATAATGTCCGGCTCCCCGGCATGGGCGGTGGCGGGGGAAGCCAGCCCGACCGTCATGGCACATAACGCGGCCATGGCTGGCAGGGCGAATGCTGCGATGATGCGGCCACCCGCCTGGCGCAGGGTCGTGTTCCGTTTTGTATCGTGCATGTTCTATCGTTCCCCCGACATGGCGCGCGTTCCGGTGGATGCCCCGGCGCGCGCATGCTTCTACCCTTTAGCTGTCAGCGCGCCGAACCCATGGAATGGCGTGAACCTCCACGCCCGCCTCATCAAGTTCGGCATGCTCGTGTTCCGTCATGCTACCATAAATGCCCCTGGCTTCACGCTCGCCACGGTGCATGCTCAGGGCTTCCTCGGCAAAGCGGTCGCCCACGTCGTCACACTGCGCCTCAACCGTATCGCGTATTTTCTGTAACAGGGCGACCATGGTGTCGGGCATGGCCTGTGGCGCATGGCCGGGTGGCGTGGGCGTGGCAGGCGTTGCGGTTTCTTCCGGCTGCCGGGCGGCCATGCCCGTATGGACGGCAGGCGCCATGAGGGCGCGCGTCACGTCGGGCGATCCGCAATGCGGGCAGGACAGAAGCCCGCCTGCGGCCTGCCGCTCGAATGCGTCGCTACCGGGAAACCACCCTTCAAACTCATGCCCCGCGCCGCAGCGTAACTGATACCGGATCATGCCGATGTATCAGGCCTTGCCCAGCAGGCCATCGAGCCTGCCCGCGCGCTCCAGCGCCATCATGTCATCGCAGCCACCAATGGGCGTGTTGTCGATGAAGATCTGCGGCACCGTGCTGCGCCCGCCTGAACGGCGGATGGATTCCGCGCGCTCGGGCGTGCCGTAAGGGGCATTGATTTCGTTGAAGGGAACCCCCTTCTGCTCGAGCAGCCGCACGGCGCGGATGCAGTAGGGGCAGCCGGGTTGGGTGTAGATATCGATCGCGGGCATTGAACCTTCACTTGGCTTGCGGGTTGATCCGCCCCCTTATGGTCCGGGGCGGATGCATCTGTCTGTTTCGGGCCATCCTATCCTATTGCGCCGCCGGCTGGCCACAGGCACGCGCGGCGGCAAGCACATCAACCCGTCCTGCCCCTGCCGCAAGCAGGGGAACAACGCAGGCGGCCAGCGTGGCGCCGGTGGTCATCACGTCATCCACCACAATGACGTGCCGCCCCGCCAGCACGGGAATCCGCCCGGGGCGCACCGTAATCGCCCCGTGCATGAGGCGCTGGCGCTGGCTGCGGCCCAGCCCCTCCAGCGGGCGGGTGGCGCGGATGCGCTCGAGCCCGTCACACAGGGCCTTAGCGCCCGTCAGCCCTGCCAGCGCGCGGGCCAGAAGGGCGGCCTGGTTGTAGCGACGGCCAAACAGCCGCAGGCGATGCAGCGGAACCGGCAGGAAAAGACTTTCGCCGGTCATGATGTCGCTGGCCGCCATGATCATGTAACGTGCCAGCAGCGATACGTTTTCCGTGCAGTCGGCATATTTCAGCGGCAGGATCAGGCTGCGCGCGGTGTCATCATAGACCATGGCGGCACGGGCTTCGTGCCACGGCGGCGGGTTCTGCTGGCATGTAGCGCAGGTCATGTCCGGCCCCGCGGCTGCGCGGGAGGTGAATGGCAGGGCGCAGCGGCGGCAGAATGGCGGCGTAATCAGGTGCAGACGCCCCACGCATGCGCCGCACAGATGCCCCGCCTCCATCACCTCCGCCCCACAGCCAAGACAGCGGGGCGGAAACAGCAGGTCAAGCACCGGGGTTGCGGCCCTGCGCCACCACGTGGCGCGGTTCATGGGCTCACACGATCGTGGGCTTGGCAGGGCGCGGGCATGGGTTCACACCAAGGGGCATGAGCCCGGATGTGCCGCAGATATTCGACCGCCATGCCGTCAGGCTGCACCGTGACCGCGCCGCATGCAATGTGGCGGCGGTGCGCCCGATTGTGGAAGAAGCCGCTACCCGCCTGCTCGACCGGCTTGATGATGTCACGCGCCCGTTCACCACGGCGCTGGATATTGGCGGCCGTGGCGTCGTGGCCCCGCTCCTGCGCGCGCGCGGCATCGAAACCCTTGCCACCGATCTCTCGCCGCGCATGGCCCTTCTTGATACCGGGCCAGCCGTGGTGATGGATGGGGAATGGCTGCCCTTTGCGCCGCACAGCTTTGATCTGGTGGTGGCGTGTCTTTCGCTGCACTGGGTCAATGACCTGCCGGGACTGCTGGCGCAGGTGCGCCGCGTGCTGGCGCCTGACGGGCTGTTCCTGGCCTGCATGCCCATCCTGCCCACGCTGGGCGGGTTGCGCACGGCCCTGATGGAAGCCGAGATGGCGCAGCGCGGGGGCGTTTCGCCACGCATCTCGCCCTTTCCCGGCCTGCGCGACTGCGCGGCCCTGCTGCAACGCGCTGGGTTTGCCCTGCCAGTAGCCGATGCGGATGTGATCGAACTGAGTTACGCGACCCCCATGGGCCTGCTGGCCGATCTGCGCCACGCAGGCGAGACCAATGCCCTGTGCCAACGCGCACGTGGCCTGACATCGCCCGCCCTGCTGGCCGAGGCCCTTGACCGCCTGCCGCGTGACGGCGATGGCTGCGTGCCGCAGTCGCTGCACATGGCGGTCATGACCGGATGGGCCCCTGCCCCCACGCAACCCCTCCCCCTCCGGCCCGGTCAGTTCAGCGTGAGCATGGAAGAGGCGCTGCGCGGGCCACCGTAACATTCAGCCGCCCGTAACACTCATGTGCCGCCGCACGCGTGCGGGATCATCGGCATCGCGCCCGATCAGGAAATCATGCCCCTGCGGCTTGCGCAGGATGGCGGCGCGGACATGGTCCATCATCGCTGCATCATCCTCACCCGCGCGCAGCGGCGCGCGCAGGTCGGTCGAGCCTTCATGGCCTAGGCAGGTGTAAAGCCTGCCTGTGCATGACAGGCGCACGCGATTACAGCTTTCACAGAAATTATGGGTCATGGGCGTAATGAAGCCGATACGCTGGCCTGTCTGGCCAATGCGGGCATACCGCGCCGGGCCGCCGGTGCGATAGGCCAGTGGTTCCAGCGTCCAGTTCTGCTCAAGCCTGCGGCGCACGATCGAGAGCGGCAGGTAATGGTCGGTGCGATCCTCTCCCGTCTCGCCCATGGGCATGGTCTCGATCAGGCACAGATCGGCGCCGATCTCGCCACACCAGGCAATCAGGGTATCGAATTCATCCTCATTCACGCCCGCCATGGCCACGGTGTTGATACGCACCGCAAGCCCTGCCTCCCTTGCCGCACGGATGCCATCAAGCGTGCGGGCAAGGTTGCCACGCCGAGTGATGCGGGCAAAACGGGCGGGATCAAGCGAATCAAGGCTGACATTGACGCGGCGCACACCTGCTGCGTGCAGGCCATCGGCAAATTCAGCCAGCCTGCTGGCATTGGTGGTGAGCGTGAGTTCATCGAGCCCAGGCTGGCCGGTATCGCGATGCAGCCATCTGCCCATCTCGTGGAAGAAGGACATGACATCACGCCGCACCAGCGGCTCGCCCCCGGTCACCCGCAACCTGCGAACGCCGTGACGGATGAACGCGGCGCACAGGCGCTCAAGTTCGGGCAATGACAGGATTTCCGCCTTGGGCAGGAAGGTCATGTCCTCGGCCATGCAATAGATGCAGCGCATGTCGCAACGGTCGGTGACCGATACGCGCAGGTAGGTCAGCAGACGGCCGTAGGAATCAGGTAGCGGGGCATGGTTCATGCAGTCACGGGC